>JAPULZ010000035.1 GCA_027294455.1 Gemmatimonadota bacterium | reverse complement strand
GAGCTCAGCGGGATGTTGGCAACGTTGGTGCCGATTGCCGTTGTGAGAAAGGAGATGAGACTCCCGTTACTCTCCACCGCCGACGGAATGAAGTGACCGGCATGGGCTTCAACCGTCGTCGCGCCGGCCGTGCCGGCGAGGAACAGGGGGTCCTGTCCGGTGCCGAAAATAAAGAGCTCCGAAATCAAACCTCGAATACCCTGAGCAGACGCGGGCGTCGCGATCGCCGAGAGGGTACATAGGGTCAACAGACAGCGCTTCATGGCTTCTCCGGAAAGGGTAAATTACCGACGCGCGACAGCCGCCATCCCGTCGCGGTCCGCTCGAGGTTCGCGACAAACCTGCCCGACTGTGAGGCGCGGCGATCGGTCCGATACTCCTGCACCATATCCACGACGACGCGGGCCGCATCGCCCGTGATCTCCACGTCGTTGATGGTGAGCCGGACGCTGAGATCCCGCACGGTGTCGAAGAACCGGCTCCAGCTATCGACCTCCTGCCGGGTGATGCTCGGGTGAACCAGGCGCAGCCGCCCGATGTTCTCGCTCTCCAAAGCATCACCATACGCCTGAATGATCCGTGCGATCTCGCGTCGGTCCGCGGCCGAGTCGGGTCGGGCCGGCGGCGCCGCATTCACGGTGATCGTGACACTTGCCGATTGGCTCTCGCTCGTCGCCGTGACCGTCACCCTCCCGGGGCTCACCGCCGTGACCACGCCCTGCGCATTGACCCGAACGAAGCCGTTGCTCGGTGCCCAAGAGACCGGACGGCCCGACAGCGCGGTTCCGTCGACTCCCCGGGTCACTGCCGTCAGCGTGAGCTGCTCTCCCACGGTCATCTGCCCGCCGGGCGGACCGATTGTCACCGATGCCACGGCCACCGGGGTCACCGTCACGTTCGCGGTGGCCGTCACGCCGTCGATGGTCGCCTGGATGCGCGCGTCGCCAGGGCTGCTACCGGTGACGCGCCCGTCGCTGGACACCGTGGCCACTTGGGTGTTGTTGGACACCCACGCGACGGACCTGCCGCTGACGGCGTTTCCGGAGGCATCCCGCGCCGTGGCGTTCAGCTGTGTCGTGCCGCCCACCGACACCCTCGTGGTGGCCGGCGACACGTTCACGGCCGCCACCGTGGGTGGCGTAGGGGTTGGCCTCGGAGTCGGGCGTCTGGGGGTCGGCTCGGCGACCACCGGCGCACGAACAGTGACGGAGACGCTCGCCGAGTGCGTCTCGTGTCGAGCGGTAATGCGCGCCGTACCCGCGGACACGCCGGTTACGACGCCCGAGAGGGAGACAGACGCGATCTGAGCGGCATCGGTCTCCCAGCGGATCGTCATGCCCGACAGCGCGACGCCGCTGGAATCGACCACGGCTTGGGTGAGCTGCACGCTTCCCCCAACATCCAAGACCGGAGGCTGATCGAGCCGAATCGCCACCGCCACGGGGCCTGCGGCAACCCGTGCAGGTTCGGCTGGGCTCGCGGTAGGCTCCACGGGAGTCCGTCCGGGCCCCACCATGAACCACCCCACCGCCACGGCGACGAGAGCCGTGGGTGCGGCCCACACCACCCACCGTACTCCTCGTTTGACGGCCGGGCCCGTATCGGTGTCCTCCAGCTGCTCGGAGCTAGACAACTTCTTGCGCCCGAGGGACTTGCGCTTGGCCGTCTGGATCTTGCTGGGCACGGGCGAGCGAGGTGTTTGGAATTGGGCGAGGATCGCCTGATTGCCGGCGTTCTTCGCCATGGTCATCATCTGGGTCCGATTGGTTTCGTCCTGGGCCGGGGCAAAGCCAATGGCCGCGATGGCCTCTTCGAGGGTCGGCCATCTCTCCTTGGGATCCTTGGCGAGCATGCGCATGACCGCGTCCGACACCTGACGCGGGCAGTCGGGCCACTGCTCGAACAGGGGCGGCGGCGGTTCATGGGTGTGCATATACATGATCGTCATGGCCGATTCGCCTTCGAACGGCAACTTGCCCGTCAACATCTCGTACGCGACGACACCCAGCGAATATTGATCGGCCGCACCGGTCAACTCCTCAGCGGTGCACTGTTCGGGACTCATGTAGGAGGGTGTACCGATCGCCACACCGGTCATCGTCAGCCCCTCGGCTTCGGCCGCCTTGGCGATGCCGAAATCGGTCACCACCGCCCAACCCTCTTCGTCCAACATGATGTTGCCGGGTTTCACATCGCGGTGTATCACGCCGTGGCGATGCGCGTACCCCAGCGCGCTGCCAACCTGATTGAGGATCGTGCGGGTGACACCCACCGGGAGCCGGCCTTCTTCGCGCACGATGGATTCGAGGGGACGGCCCTTCACGAACTTCATGACGAAGAACCCGAGCTCGTCGGTATCGCGCACGGAGTAAATCGGGATGATGTGGGGGTGGCTCAGCGCGGCGGCCGTGCGGGCCTCCCGCTGAAAACGCTTGACCACATCATCGCCCATCATGGCCAGCTCAGGGGACATCACCTTGATGGCGACCTTGCGGTCGAGGGCGATGTCATGGGCCAGGTACACGGTCGCCATACCGCCCCGGCCGAGTTCGGTGAAGATCTCGTACTCCCCCAGCGTGGCGCGTCGCAACACGTCGATCAGTTTGGGCGCCTTCTTGCCCTTGCCCAAACTGATGCGCTGGGTCTGCAGGTTCCCCTGTTGCGCCGTCACATCAGCTCCGCATTGCATGCAGAACTGCGACCCGGCCGGGATCTCCCTACCACAATTATTACAGGGGTTTGCCAAGCGCGGGGTCATCTCGATGTAGGGGTGAGTCTCAACGAGCTAATATAGCCGGTCAGGCCCTCCGCACCATATCGACCTCTTGACCCGCGCCTCGGGGGCCGCACGGTGGTTAATCCTCGTCCTACCCCTCTTCGTCTTCTTCGTCGTGCTCATCCTCGGCGGAGGCGGATTCGCTGGGGCTCCGCCAATCCCGCCTGAAGATCAGCACGTGACCGCAGTGGTTGCATCCTTCCACATGCCACAGGACGTCCTGTTCCGATGTGTCGATACCCAACTGCCGTAGCGCCCCGGCGCCCGAAGACGAGTCGGTCTCCAACCGGGTCACATACACGCCCTTGAGACACACTTCGCACCCGCGCTCCGGCGAAGACCGCCGCTCGACGTGCAGTCTCGGTATCGCCGCCATGCTTGCCACTCTCCCGAAGGGTCCGTTCCTAACCAATCGTTTCCCAAACCGTTTCGCAAGGGTTGGTCCATGCCGGATCCAAACTCCTGCAGCACCAGCCCCCCCAACGCCATCACAGCAGAATATGGCGCCCTTACTAAGGAATACCAGTCGACTCCTCCCTTAAAGATTCCCATTGCGTCCGATCAAAAAAAGAAGAACACCCCGCCACCACCACCCATCCGCGGGTTCACGACGTTGGCCCATTTGGATCCGAACCGGTAGCTCAAGCCGAGATTCACGAAGTACCGAAAATCCGTCGAGAACTGACGTATTCGCAGCAATCGTTCGTCGGACGTCAATCCGCTGTCCGCAATGAAGATTTGATCTTTGATGCGTGCAACACTCCCAAAGACGTTGAACGTGAGGCCGCGAAACAAGCGAATACGAGGACCTCCGAACAGGCTGACCCTGTGCTTGCTCCGGTCGTGGAGATACTGGAACGCGTCCACCGAAGCCAAGATCGACCCCCAGGGCTGCTGGACCGCGAGCCCTACCTCCAACTGGTGGTTGGGCCGTACCTCCGACGTGCGCCCGAACACCGTCACCTCCTCATAGTCGAACGCCGACACGCCGAGGCTGTAGCGGAAGGTCAGTTGCCGCCTCGTCGATTCGTCATATGGGTACAGGTTGTACTCCAGGGCGGGTCCGGCGCGCAGCGTGAGATCCTGATTGATGAAATTGTTGTGGAGGGCCGACGTGCGAATCCCGGCGGACCAATGATCCCCTAGGCTCCACACGAACAGGCCGTCGAAGTTGAATCGCCTTTGGGTGTTGACGAACGTCGTGTCCAGTTCGGGGACATCCGTCTCGTCCCGACTCGCCCGACCGGTCACGCGTATGTCCACCTTGAAGTCTTCCGCGGTCCGGTTTGCCCTGATGGACCCGTTGCCGGCTATGCTGCGGCGCTCGCTTTCACCGCTCACGTTGCCTCCGACGCCCACCGTAAAGACCCAGAGGTTCCAAGGGTCTGCTTCGTCGGCTCGGGTCGTCGGCCGCGCCGTGGTTGGGGAGCGGTAGATGACGTCCAGACGCTCACCGGTCTGCGTGGGGGCCACGAACGGAACCAGCCCGAGCTTCACGATCCGCACCAATTCGTCCCGGATTTCGGCCGGCGTGTCCGTGTTGCCCGACACGTACCGGAGGGTGTCCGTGCGGCCGGCGAACTGCCCCACCCCGATGAACGCGATGGTGTGTGCTCGCCCGCCACCGCCTGTGGCCTGCCCCGTGCCCAGCACGTGCACGTCAGCGTCCTGGCGGTCGCGTACCCAGTTCACAAACGAGATCTCTCGGCGAAAGTGGTCGAAATCGCAGAAGAACGTTTGGCAGTCGAGGAACACCTGCAGGGTTGCTTCGCCAGGCTGAGCCGGATCCGCATCTTGGCCGAGGGCGGCCGCACCCGGCACGAAGACGCACAGACACCACGGCAGGATTTTGAGCATCGGCAATCTCATTTACACCTCGATGGCAGGGTTTGACGACATTTAGACGCCATGACGGAAGTTTGAGTTGCGGCCTCGTGGCGGGAAAGTCGGCGATGTTACCCTCGTGAACCCAGAAAGTGCCGGGTCTCCTGGCAAGTAGAAGAACGCCCGGATATCCTGTCGTCTGCCATGTCTCCACGGATCGCGAATTTGGAGTGGTCGACTAGAACGCACCCGTGAACAGGAGATCGTCCAGTATGCACCTGCCCGGCCCCCTCCATCTCGCCAGTTTCATCGCCCGCCCCAACCGGTTCCTCACGGTCGTGGAACTGGACGGGACACCGGTCGAGGCACACCTCCCCGATCCGGGCCGGCTCAAGGAACTGTTGCTACCGGGGGTCAGGGTGTGGGTCCGGGAAGCGTCGGGGCCCGCCCGAAAAACGGATTACACACTCACGTTGGTGGAGGCGCCATCAGGGGAATTCGTGTCGCTGGTGACCACCCTTCCCAATGAGATGGTGGCCGAGGCCTTGGCGCTGAACCACATCGAGGAACTCGCCGACTGGACCGTCGAACGTCGGGAAGTCACATGGGGCAGGAGTCGGTTCGACTTCCTGTTGCACAACGACACCGCCGAACAGCTGTTGCTGGAGGTCAAGTCGGTGACGCTCGTGGAGGGAGACCGTGCTCTTTTTCCGGACGCCGTCACCGCGCGAGGGGCCCGTCACGTTCGCGAGCTGGCGGTGGCCGTCGGGGACGGTTTGGCGGCGGCGGTGTTGTTCGTGGTGCAGCGGCGCGATGCCAGCAGCGTCACCGCCGCTCGCGCCATCGATCCCGCGTTCGCGGATGCGCTGCGTGAGGCCCACGCTGCCGGCGTGATGGTGCTGGGGTATCGGTGTGAGGTGTCGCTGAAGGAAGCAACGATTATCGACGCGCTTCCCGTCTTGTTCGAATGACGGGTGCCCGGGTCATTCCCACTCGATGGTCCCCGGCGGCTTGGACGTCAGGTCGAGTGCCAGGCTCGACACACCCGGTAACCTGAGAATCGTCTCGCGCAGTTCGTTCAGCAGCGCCCCAGGCAATTCCACCGCCGACGCGGTCATGGCCCGTTGCGACTGCACGGGACGTACGACCACCAGCTCGCCCGGCCTGTCGTCGAACTGCAGCGGCACCAACACGGTGGGGCACTGCCAGATCTCGTCGTAGAGCCCATGACGCGACAGACCCTCCATGACCAGATGATCCGCCTCGCGCAGGAGGTCGAGGCGGTCCCGGGTGGCCGTGGCGGCCACGGGCCGGACCGCTGCAGGAGCGGTGGGTCCCAGATTCCAGATGCATCGATTGATGCCCGGAACATCGGCAGTCGTTCGTGAGGCGGCTTCCAACAAGGTGTCCCACGGGACGGAACCACTGAACAACACCGGATGCTCGTAGGCCCGCAGGTCGGCCTTCACGCCGACGGAGCGAATCGGAAGCGGCATCGCCGCCAAGCCGAAGCTGCGACCCAGCTCGCCGAGTTGCGGTGCGATCTCGTCGAACCCCTCCCGATCCTCCTCGCCAGTCCCGCACAGCAGGCGCACGCCCAAGCCGGGACCCGGGAAGGGATGCCGCCAGAGTAGCTCGTGAGGGACGCCCAGCCGTTCCCCCAGCTCGCGCACCTCGACCTTGTACAGCTCGGCCAAGGGCTCGATGACCTTACCATCGGCGATCATTTGCTCGATGATGGAAACGCGATTGTGGTGCGTCTTGATCGTGTCCGCACGCTTGGTAGCGCCCGTCTCGATGGTATCCGGGTAGATCGTCCCCTGTCCCAGCACGTGCGACTCGAGGCCGAGACGTTCCGCTTCCTGGTGGAAGACGCGCACGAACGTCTCGCCGATGATGCGTCGTTTCTCCTCTGGGTCCACCACCCCCTCCAGGCCTGCGAGAAACGCGTCTCCGGCATCGACGAAGTGCAGGTTGTCGCCGAAGCCCAGTTGCGCGAAGAGCTCCACCACCTGGCGGCTCTCGTTCTTCCGCATGAGTCCGTTGTCGATGTGCAGGAGACTGAGCCGGTCGGGACCGAGGGCCCGGCCAATCATCACCGCCGCCACGGTGGAATCCACCCCGCCGGATGCGAGCAGGAACACCGACCGGTCACCGACTTGCGTCCGGATAGCGGTCTCCTGCTCCGCGAGGAATCCCTCCATGCTCCACGACGGCCGGCATCCGCAGATCTTCAGCACGAAGTTCGCGATCATCTCGTCGCCGTGGATCGTGTCATCGACCTCGGGATGAAACTGTAATCCGTACCGCTTGAGGGAATCGGAGCCGATGGCGGCGAACCGATGGTCCGGCGAGCCTTCGGCAGTGGCCGTGAACCCGATCTCTCGGAACTCGGGCCCCAGCGCGGTCACCGAATCGTAGTGACTCATCCACACCTGCTCCACCGGTCCGAGCCCGCGGAAGAGCTCGTGGTCGGCGGCCACGTGAAGATCCGCCTTGCCCCACTCGCGCCCGCCGTGGACCACCGTGCCGCCGTAGTGCTTCGCGATTTCTTGATGCCCGAAACAGAATCCCACGATGGGCACGTCCAGATCGTAGATCTCTTTGGTATAGGCCGCGTCCTCCCCCCGCGAGGCGAGACTGGGGCTGCCGGAAATGATGATGCCCCGGTAGTTGGCGAAGGCTTCGATGGGATCTTCGGGCTGGCGGATCTCGGCGAGGACGCCTTGCCGGCGGACTTTGGTGGCGATGAGGTGGGCATACTGTCCGCCGAAGTCGATCACGGCGATGGCGTCGTGTTTCATGGCGCTCGCTGGAGTTGAACTGGGCGGAGAGTACCCAAACTGAGGCCGCCTGGAAAGGGGTTCGTGTTCCGCCGGTTTCAGCCGCCCCAGCGGGGTACCGTGGGGGCGGGACGGCCGTGATTCTCAGTCGTCCAGTTTTGGACCCGCTCTTGTCCAACGCCGTACTAGCAGTCAGAATTATGTGAGCAGGCCACACGACACGCCGTACCGACACCGCTTCCGTCCTCTCCCCCTCCTGGACGGAGGCCGCGCCGGGCTCTTCCTTCAACTGACCACAGACGGAGCATATGAACCCAATCCTCGGCTGGAAACGCGCTTGCCGCACCGCCCCGCTGGCCGCCCTGACCGTTGGTGTAGCGTCGTGCCAACCGAAGCCGCCGCCGGCGCCGCCCGATCCGATTTCCCGGGGTCGAGACCTGTTCTTCAACGAGACGTTCGATGGAAATGGTCGAACCTGCGGGTCGTGCCATCGGGCCGAAGAAAATTTCACCTTGTCGGCCGAGTTCATCGCCAGGCTGCCACCCGATGATCCGTTGTTCGTCGCCGAGACGAATCCGGACCTCGCGGCAAACTTCGAGAATCCCACGTTGATGAGGGCCTTCGGGTTGATTCTCGAGAACCAGGACGGGTTCGGCGACCTGGCGAGCAACTTCAACATGCGCGGCATTCCCCATACCCTGGGGTTGCGCACGTCCATCGCCAGCGCAGCTGGTCCGCGGACGGGATGGTCGGGAGACGGAGCACCCGGCGACGGAAGCCTGCGCTCGTTCGCCACCGGCGCGGTGATCCAACATTTCACGAAGACGACCAACCGCATCGCCGGCGTCGATTTCCGGCTGCCCACCGATCAGGAACTGGACGACCTGGAGGCCTTTCAACTCTCCCTCGGGCGGCAGGAAGATCTGGACCTTCCGCTTCCGCTGACCGGCCTCGTTGCCGCCCGCGGTCAAGAGCTCTTCATGGACCGAGCCGCGGGCAAATGCAACGCTTGCCATTTCAACGCCGGGGCCAACGGCGATCCCACCATCTTCGGCCCGACCGCCGGCAATTTGAACTTCAACACCGGCGTGGAGAATCTCCCCGATCAACCAGCGGATCTAACCGACGAACTCGTGCCGCCGGACGACGGCTTCGGGAATCCCGGCGCCGGCGAGTTCAACACCCCGTCACTGGTCGAGGCCGCCGACACGGGACCGTTCTTCCACAACAACTCGGTGGAGACGATCGAGGGCGCGGTGGCCTTCTACAACGGGGATTCGTTCAACAACTCACCGGCGGGCCAGCTCATCGCCGGCGCGACGGGGGGCGGCATCAATCTGGACGCGACGCAGGTCGTGGCCGTGGCTGCTTTCCTACGGGTCATCAACGCCTTGGACAACATCGATCAGTCCATCGCGCTGTTGCGAAACAGCAATGAAGGCCGTTTCGGCAGCACGAGCCGGGATTTGCTCCTGGCAAGCGAAGAGGCGATGGACGCGCGCAACGGGCTACGTGCAGGGGGGCTCCATCCCGCGGCGGTCATCCACTTGGAAAATGCCATCCACTTGATTCAAGAGCTGGATGGCCAGTACAACGCCGGGCGTATCGACCAGGCGATAGCCGCGCTGGAACAGGCGCGGGACGCGATGGTAGGATCTCAATGACGACATCGACGGACCGGACACGCAAGGAGACGCTGGTCATGACAATTCGCATAGTGAGCGCCCTCGCCGCCGCGGTTTGCATCTTCGGCGTCTCGGCGCTTCAGGGACAAGAATCGACAGAACAGTTCATTCCCATCGGCAAGTCCCCCGGCATGTCGGGCATGTACTCGATGATCGGGGAGGTCGTGTCGGTGAACACACAAGACCGGACCGTCATCGTGCGGAACGACGAGGGAAGCCGCACGATCCGGCTCACGGACGACACACGGATCTGGCTCGATCGGTCACAACTGCAACAGGCGGCAACCACCGGGAGCGTGGCCGATCTACAGGTCGGCCGCACGGTGGAAATCAAGTATGTCGATTATGAAGCAAAGGAAAATGCTGACTGGATCAAGGTCGGGATGACGTAAGGCGGGCCAGCGTTGTCGGGCGTCATCGACGAACTTCCTTCGTATCGAGTTCAGTCCGATTTCTTGGTCCTGTCTTTGTCTTCCGCGCGCTCGGCCTCTTCATCCCCGACCGCCGGCAGCTTGACCACGCCCGCGCCGGCTGCCAGACCCGTGAGCCCCATGACGCTCGACACGTTGAGGGAATCGGCCAGCCCCGATGGCACCACCATGAGCGACCCCCGCTTGACGATGCTCTCGTACAACATGTTCATGGCACGGAGGTTGAGGGCGATGGGCTTGTCGGCGTAGGTGTCCGCCGCCTCGACGAACTTCGCGGCGATCTCGGTCTCCGCCGTGCCCAGGATGATTCGCGCTTGCCGCTCCCGCTCGGCCTGCGCCTGGCGCGACATGGCTTCCTCCAAGGCCTTGGGAATGATGACGTCTCGGATTTCTACGGACTGCACCTGGATGCCCCAATCGTGCATCTTCGCATCCAGGGCATCCTTGAGGATGCGGCCCAATTCCTTGCGTGATTGAATCAGCTCGGCGAGATCGTGCTTCCCGATGGCGTCCCGCAGTGCCGTTTGCGCCGCCAGCACCACCGCTTGCTGATACTGCTGCACTTCCAAGGCGGCGCGCTCGGCGTCGTACACGACCCAGAACGAAATGGCGTCCACGTTGACCGGTACCGTGTCTTTCGTGAGGCACGACTCGGCGCCGAAGTCGGTGGTGCGAATGCGTTGATCGATGTGATAAGTCACCCTATCGATGACCGGGACGACCCAGAACAGCCCCGGGCCTCGCAGGCCGCGGTATCGGCCCATGCGCAAGACCACCGCCTTCTCCCACTCATCGGCTATTTTCATGGAAGACCCGAGCAGGATGCCAGCTAGGGCCCCGGCGGTGGGCGCGACCCAGGCCAGAGCGGCTCCCAGCGGCAACAGCATGGTCAGGCCCGCGACTGCCACCGCCCCGAGCATCCCCGCGACGAGTCCGGGCAACGGATACCGCGTGTCATCCGGCGAGACGGCCGGCGGCGGTGCGGCCTTCGAAACCGGCAAATAACTGGACGTCATAGGTTCCTCGATTGGTTGGAAATTGTCGGCCGCAAATCCGCGAGGGCATCGACGATATCATCGAACGAAAAACCCGCCTGCTCGGCCCGGGACACGGCCTCGCGGCAAATGCCCTCGAGGCGCTTCCGACCCTCCAGCTCTTTTTTGGCCGACGGTTTGAGGCCCACGAAGGTTCCCTCACCGCGCTGGACCACCACCCCGAGCAACTCCAACTCCTTGTAGGCGCGGGACACGGTGTCGGGATGGACACCGAGATCGATGGCCGCCTGACGCACCGTAGGGAGCCGATCTCCCGTCTCGAAGGAACCGCCGGCCACCTCGACCCAAACGAAATCGCTGATCTGACGGTACAACGGCACCGAGCTGCCGGCGTCGACTCGTACCGCAAGCTTCCGGGCCTCGCGAGAGGGCAACGGGTCTTTCAACTCTACCTCACCGCAAACGCTACTCGAAGATAACCGAAATTGCGTCCCGCAGGGCGCGACCGTCTTCATCCGCCAATGCCGCATCGCGGAGCGCACCGATGCGGTCGGACGCGTTCGCTCCATGGTCGATCCGATCCACGACGTTCATAATGGCGTTGAAGTTTTTCATGCCGTTCGCGTGCGTGTCGCCGTACCCTTTGATCAAGCGTTGGCATCTGGCGATCTCCACGGCCAGGGCGTAATCGGCTGACGCCGACGCCGTGATTCTTCCGAGCCACGAGTCGATGAGGGCCATCTCGCGGCCGTGGCGATAGGACCAGCGGCGCCAACGTCGCAGGCCCGCGATCATGTACAACAGGAGAAATCCGCCGAGCTTCGCCGTGGGGACGTGTCGGCCTCGACTGACGACCTTGTCCAGCAATTTTCGGAGGCCGTCCCGGCGCATGACGAAGCCGCCGAGGGGGGCGGGGAGAATATCGCAGATTTCCTCGACGCGGGGATGGAGGTACTCGACGACATAGACGAGTTGCTCGGGGTCGGCACCGACCTCTTTCCGAAAACGCTCGAAACGGGCCGAGCGCGTCTTGAGGTCGGCGACGCGAATGGCGTCCTCATACGACATCCACAACGCGAGGTAGCGTGCTGTCTCGGCGGTGAGCCGGTACTGTCCGTCCTCCCCTCCCCCATCCAGCTCGCGTATCCCGTCCAGCCGGTCAAGATAGGCGGCCGCATATCGCAGATCCTGGTAGTCGGCCAACCGACGCATGCCATCGATGATGCGTTCGCGTGCCGGCACGGGAAACGTGGCTTCGACGCGGGCCAGCAGCGCCTCCGCCTCAACGGCGACAGGTACGACCATGAGGGGTGGCTCGTCGGCCGCGTCAGCGTCGCGCTCGCCTACCGCCCCCGCGTATCCCGCGGCAAATCCTGTCAGGCTGCGGTCCACCGCAATGCCGCTCCGCGTGATCGTTTGCTCGTACTGCTCCCGCTGAAACGGGAGCACCCCCGTACCCGCCAAGGCGCCGAACATCACGGAACTGATGACGCTGCTCGTGGATTCGGCGAGGGCCGCCATGTCGAAGACCACGCACGCCTTGGCGGCTTCTTCCACCGCCGCCCGCACTCCGGACGCGTCGACGATCCCGTCTCCCATCACCGCCTTCTCGACCACCGAGTATTCCCGGTGCGACGAGGTGATGACCGTCGTCCGCTCGGGGGTGACCAGCCCGCGAAGCACGGTCCGCCCGGCTTCGACGAGCTCGGATACCACCACGATATCGACTTCACCTGGTACCGGCATGAGGGCCAACACCGGATCACGGCCCGCAGCGGTAGCCGCTTCCTCTGGAAACAACTCGAGATAGTAAATCGTGGTCCCCGTCCGTTGCGCCACACCTGGCACGGACGTGGCCTGCGCCAAGAACCCGGCATGCTCCGCCACGTCGACGATCCAGCTCGACAGCACGCCGCCGCCCTGCCCCCCGAGGGCGGCGATCACGATGGTCGTCGGTCGAGGGGAGGACTCGGCCATGGAAGACCGTCAGAACTCCCGAACCGCTCGGCGGCGATCGGCGCTCCGCTGCAGGAAGCCGATGACGCCGCGTCGCACCGCACCGAGGAAGCGGTCCCACCGGTTCGGGTTCACGACGATCTGTGCCTTGTAGAACGAGGGACACAGTACCGCGGCGTGGGCGACGGACCCGCACACCCCGCACCCCACACAACTGTTGTCCACGTACGCCACCGGATCCTCGCGCAGGGGATCGGGATTGGGTCTGATCGTGAGCGAGGGGCAGCCCGACAGCCGAATACAGGAGTGATCACCCGTGCACGTATCGGCATCGACCCCGAACCGTTCCTGCACCACCCGCTTCCCGTCGTTGATCGCCGCGGCGATCAGGGGCTTGATCCGCCGCTGCCGGTTCAGTTGGCACTCACCTTCGGCGACGATGACCTTGGGGCCCGTCGCCCGGGTCGTCATCGCGTCGCGCAGCGTCGCGAGCATCTTCGCGATGTCGTAGGTCCGGACGGTGCGCACCCACCGCACGCCCACGCCCTTCACGGCGTTCTGAATCGAGTACCGGACCTTGCGGCCCGTGGCCGACAGCTTCGACGAAGGAACCGGCTGTCCGCCCGTGGCGGCCGAGTAGCTGTTGTCCACCACGACGATGACCCCGTTGTCGTCATTGAACACGGCATTGGTGATGCCGCTGCTCAGCCCGTTGTGCCAGAACCCACCGTCCCCCATGATCGTGAGCGCACGGTGGTCCCCCGATCCTCCGAAGGCGGATGCGGCGGCGAGGCCGAGTCCGTAACCCATAATCGTATTGCCGAGATTGAAGGGCGGCAGTGTGGCAAACGAGTGACAGCCGATGTCCGCGCTGATGTGCACGGGGCCGAGCTCCCTCTCGAGGAGCTTGACGGCGGTAAAGAGCGGCCGCTCGGGGCAGCCCGTGCAAAGCCCGGGCGGCCTCGCCGGGACTGCCCTTTGCAACTCGACGAAGGATTCCGCCGGGGCCGGTGGGGTCGCCACCGCCATCGTGATCGTCTCGGGCGCCCATCGCTCCACGAATTGTCGCACGCCGTCGAGCACGACCGCGCCCGTGTACTCCCCCGCCATGGGTAGAACGTCCTTACCCACCACGGTGGTGCGCAGGTCGGCATCGTTGAGGTGCCGGCTCACGGCTTGAGCGATGAAATCGGGCTGGCCTTCCTCGACGACGAGCACGGCCTTCTTGTCGCAGCAGAACCTGGTGAGTTCGGCTTCCACCAGCGGATAGGTCACGTTGAGGACGTACAGGGGAATCCGTGTCGCGCCGAAGGTGTCGGACAACCCCAGGAGCTCGAGCGCGCGGACGACGAAGTTGTACATCCCGCCCTGCAGAATGATGCCTACGTCGCTTGCATCGCCGTCGAAGATCTCGTTGAGGCCCCGTCTTGTGACGAAGTCCACCGCCGCGGGCCAACGCCGGGCCACCTTGTCTTGTTCGTGCAAGAATGTGAACGGCGGTAGGTTGATCTTGCTGGCATCGCGGCGGGGAGACTGGAGCGCCTCCTGAACCGTCATTGCCGGCCGCTTGTTGTCTTTCGCGTCGAAACGGCCGTACACATGACACGCGCGGATCCGCAGTTCGAGCATGACGGGGGTATTGCTCACCTCGGACAGATCGAAGCCATCCGCCACTGCGCTCGTGATACTGCGGAGATTCGGACGGGGATCGAGCAACCACATCTGGGATTTCATGGCGAACGCGTGGGTGCGCTCCTGGATGATACTGGCCCCTTCACCATAATCCTCGCCCAAGATGATGAGCGCGCCGCCCAGCACCCCCGCCGACGAGAGGTTGGAGAGGGCGTCCGACGCCACGTTGGTCCCGACCGTCGACTTCCAAGTCACGGCGCCACGAATGGGATAGTTGATCGACGCCGCCAACATGGCCGCGGCCGCCGCTTCGCTCGCCGAGGTCTCGAAGTGGACGCCCAGCTCGTCGAGGATCGGCCGGGCATCCGAGAACACGTCCATCAGGTGGGAAATTGGCGCGCCTTGATATCCGCCGACGTAGGCCACGCCGGACTCGAGCAGCGCCTTGGTGACGCCAAGGATTCCCTCTCCCCGGAACACCTCCCCGGCACCAAGCCGCAGCGACTGCACCTCTTTTGCGAAGGATCGCTCGGCCATGGGTGTGCCCTTACGGCACCAGCACGGGTCTCTGCGCCGGTCGGAGAATGAACAGTCCTTCGTTCATGCTCGAGACGACGATGGTTCCGCTCTCGAAGAACGGATACGCCGTCCACGCGCCTCCCATGGTCGGTGGATTGCCCTCGTACGGTGTGGTGTCGAAGAACCCCACCTCCACCGGGTTCTGCCGATCGCTGATGTCTATGATCCGCAACCCCGCCTGATAGTTGGCCAGATACATCCGGTTGCCCTTCACGTACAGATTATGATCCGTCGCTTTGGTCGGGCCAAAATACTGTCCGACGAGTATCGGATCGTCCAGCTCCGCCACATCCCACACGAGCGTGCGCGTCGTTTCGGCCAGGCCGGTGAGCTCGTCCAGCTCGTCGTCCATGTAGAAATACCGGTGGTCGTCGGTCAACCACCCTTGGTGCACATACGCCATGCCGGGGTAGGTCGCCGCGGCAACAGGAACGGGATTCGCTTTGTCAGTCACGTCCACGATGCGCAACGCCGTCTCGTTCGATGCGAAGCACACCTGGCGTCCTCGGTAATTCTCATCAGGGCCGTGATACTGGACGCATTGGCCGTCATGGGTGCGCCCTGCCCAGAGGAGTCCTTCGGTGTCGGTGTAACACCCGGCGAAGGTCGGATCTACCGGGTCGCGAATGTCCACCATGTGCAGCCCCCCACCGCACGTCTCGCGACCGCCGTTCGCGCCCACGATGTAGGCGAATCCGCTGGACGTGTCGATGATGAGATTGTGCGCGCTGGCGATCCCTTCGTAAGCCGCGTCCGGTTCGAACGTCACCGGAGGATTGGTGACGTCTCGCAGCAGCGTGAGATCGAATATGAGCATGCCGCCGGTGGCGGCGCCGCCGCCTATGAAGAATGCATGGTCTTGGTAGACCTTCACGTCGAGGGCCGACCCGAGGCCCGCCGAAAGCAGGCCGAGATAGACGGGCGCCGACGGCTCAGTGACGTCGACGACCGCCACGCCTCCCGTCCGCGCCACCAACGCGTACTCACGCCCCGTCGTGGGGTCCGTCCATCCCCACAGGTCGGACACGCCGGCGCCGGGGCCGCCGCCCAACGCGCTCACCGGCAGAAACGCCAGCAGGTCGACGTCGCTGCATTCGAATTGCGCCGCCCGCCCCTCCTCGCAGCGCACTTCCTCGCCGGCGATGACCTCGAAACTCCGGTCGAGACTCAACCACGTGTCGTGCGTCCAGCCCCCATCCGCCGAGCGCGTGAAGACGGCGGCTCGTCCGTTGCGCGCATCCGCCCCCGGAGCCGCAACCACCGCCACGTCGGCATCGACTGCGATGGAGGAACCCACGCCAAACCCGGGTTCGACGTCCGGAACCACCATCCCGCCCACTGATTGCCACGAACCATCGGCGCCGTTTCGGGAAAATCGATGCACGCGCCCGCGCCGGTCATCCGCTCCCGGGGCGCCGACCAAGAGCTCCTCCCCTGCCAACGCGAATGCCGTCCCGAACAGATCGCCGAACGCTCCGCCGGAGGGCAACAGGCGACTCCGCTCCGCCCACACGCCAGTGGCGTCATCCCGCGCGTACGCCACTGCGAACCCCGCAGCCTCTGCATGTCCGGGCGCGCCGATCAGTGCGACGTCGCCGTCGAACATGACCGCGCTGCCGAATCCACCTCCCGCGGGAGCACGCACCGCCAGGATCGTGTCCTGCCGCCAGGCTCCCGATCCTTCATCTCGGGTGAAGACGTACGTTGCGCCGGCCGCGCCATGTCCCGGCGCTCCCACCAAGGCGTGGTTGCCGCGGATGGCCACGGCGAATCCAAATCGATCGCTTGCTTCCGCTTCGGTCCGCTCGAGGCGCGCCTGCTCGCTCCACCTGCCCGCTCCCCCGGTGCGCTCGAAAATCCGGACGCCGCTCGTGCGCGCCGGCCCGCCCACCACGGCAACCACGGCGCGAGCGCCGTCGGCCGCCACCACTCGCGGTGGCGGCTGCAGAATGCGCATGAGGGCCGCGAGGTCCCAAGCGTCTTCCCCGGACGATTGGACGCCCAGCGCCAGTTTGTCGCCGGCCGACCAGGACCCCGCCGTTCCGCGCCGAAACGTGTGCGCGCCCCATTGGGCCGCCGGATCGGCGCCACCCACCAGCAGCAAGTCGCCGGTGAGGGTCATGGACGCACTGAACGACTCGCCGGAGGACTCCCCAGCCTCGGGCCGCAGTTGCTCGACCAGCTCCCACCCGCCCATGCCGTCTGACCGATACACGTAGACGGTGGCGGGTCCCTGACCGTATCTGGGCTTCAACACCAGCACATCTCCGCCAGCGGCCGCCACCGCGCTGGCGTATTGGTTCTGGCCCAGGGCGCCGAGGGGCAGCCCCACCACCAAGCAGATCAGCAAGAACGGGGAGCGGAGTCGTGCAGTCATGAGGTGTCCATCCAGTGCCGAGGTCCTCGGGGGATTGGTATGTACATCAAAGATGGATCGAAGCCATCGCCGAGGCTAGTCAAGAGGAGTATGTCGGAAAACGCCGCCCGACCCCGGGGTACACCTACCCATCGACCCCGTCAGGAGATGCCCATGGTGACCCCTTTGTTCGCTCTTCAATCATCGTCACATGGGTGGTCGCATTCACGTTGCCGCGCGCCGCCGAGGCACAGGGAGTGGAAGACAACACCGCGGCTGAGCCCGATGTACTCTATGCCCCAGTCCGGCGTTTCCCTTCGGCCGCATGCATCCCGACGCACCTCCGGAACTCGCCCAATTTTCTTTCATGGCAGGCGAATTCGACTGTATCGACGAGATCCGCCGGCGAGAGGTCGTGGTCAGATTTCGAGCCATCTGGAACGCGCGCTATTCCTGAACGATTTCGGCATTCAAGACGAATATTGGACCCCGCAATTCTTTACCTCCCACATCCGCATCTTCGATCCCAGCATCACGAGGTGGCGCGTGACGTTCTTTCGCATGCCGGGGTACCATTCGGGTGTGTGGGAAGGTGTCCCAGGAAGGGGGTCGCCTGATCATGCGCCAGGGAGGCCGACGACGGGCCCCGGCCTCACGTTCTACAATATCACCGAGGAGGGATTCGACTGGCGGTCAGGCGACGAGGACGCCGGGTGGCAATCCACCTGCACCCGGCGTCGGTAATGCGACTGGATCCGCGCCAAGCCCACCCCCCTTGCTAGCGCACGTCGGACGCCAAGTTCTTGATGGGGCGGCTGAAGACGAAGAACAGCAGGCCGCTGCCGAGGACGAACATGCCGACGGTCACGAAAATCTGCGTGACCGGGAGTGTCTCCATGCGCCCACCCACCAAGCCGGCGATCAGATTGCCGAGCGCTGTCCCCATGAACCAGATCCCCATCATCTGACCCACCAGGCGAGGAGGTGAGAGCTTGGTCACGCTGCTCAAGCCCACCGGGCTCAGCGCCAGCTCACCTGTCGTGTGCAGGAAGTAGGTCACCACCAACCATGCCGGGCTCACCAGGTTCCCGCCATCGGTATAGGTGGCGCCCCAGGCCAACACGAAGAATCCTATGCCCAGCAACGTGAGTCCCGCGCCGAACTTGACGGGAATCGACGGGTCACGATCTCCCAGCTTCACCCACAGGGCGCCCGCCACCGGGGCAAGAATGATGATGAAGAGGGGATTGATCGATTGGAGCCAACTGGCGGGCGCCTCGAAGCCGAACACGTTACGGTCGGTCAAACGCTCAGCGAACAGATTGAGCGACGACCCCGCCTGTTCGAAGCCCGACCAGAACAGCGCCGATCCCACGAACAAGAAGAAAATGAACACCACGCGCTTCTTTTCAGATCTGTCGAGCCCCCCAAATCCCAATACGTAGGCGAAGTACGACACGGCCAGGGCGACGATGATGACGCCCGTCGCCTGCGCCACGGTTTCGAGCTCCAAACTCAGCACGCCGAGCGACTGCAGAACCATGATGAGCGCCAGGATGCCCACCGTCACCCCGATACCTATCATCAGTTGTCGGCGAGCCTGCGGGATCCCGCTCACCTGGCTCTCCCGGATGTGTCCCGCATCGCCCAGGTGGCCGAGTCCCATCTTGTATTGAATCAACCCCAACACCATGCCGACGCCGGCCGCGCTGAAGCCGAGGTGCCAGTTGATGTTCTCGCCGAGGAATCCCACGATGAGAGGGCCGGCCAGCGCCCCGACGTTGATGCCCATGTAAAACAGGGAGAACCCGGCGTCGCGGCGCGGGCCGCCTTCGGGATACAGATCCCCCACGATCGCGCTCACGTTGGGCTTGAGGAGCCCGGTCCCCACCACGATCAGCATGAGGCCCAGGAAGAAGGTCACCGACGACGGCATGGCCATGCTGAAGTGCCCCATGGCGATGATGATGCCGCCCACGAAGACCGCGCGTCGTTGTCCGATGATGCGGTCCGCGATCCAGCCGCCCGGCAAGGCGAGGAGATAGACCCCGGCGGTGTACATGCCGTAGATGGCCCCTGCCTTTGCGTCCGACATCCCCATCCCGCTGACTTGGTTTACCAAATACAGGACGAGAATGCCCCGCATGCCGTAATAGGAAAACCGCTCCCACATCTCCGTGAAGAAGAGCGTCGAAAGCCCCCGAGGGTGTCCGAAGAACTTCTTGCCCGATTCCATCTCTGCAGGAGAGGTCATGTGTCCTTTCCGAGTGTCCCGTCCGTGAGGTGTAGCGCCGGCTGGCAGGCTGGATCCCATCGAGAGAGCATCTACTCTCCGACCTTCTGGAACGCAATATGGTGCCCTCGGGATTGCCTGCTGCCGCCGCGTGGAGATATGGTTGGTGCTGTTGGGTTTGGCAAGCCGGCCCCCAGGCAAAGGAGCAACTCATGGTACGTCAGTGGTTTTACGGACTTTCGGCGGGCCTGCTCGTCTTGGTGACGGTGGGCGCATTCTTCCAGCCCGCCGTCCTGTGGACGCTGGTGGTTCTCGGTCCATTGATGGCCATCGGCTTGTACGACGCGCTCCAAAACGAACACACCATTCTGCGAAACTTTCCGTTGATAGGACGGGCACGTTACCTCCTGGAAGCACTGCGTCCGGAAATCCAACAATACTTCATCGAGTCGAACGTCGACGCATTCCCCATCGAGCGGGAATTCCGCAGCCTCGTGTACCAGCGCGCGAAGAACCAACTGGAAACCGTGCCTTTTGGCACGCAGCGCGACGTGTACCGTATCGGCTACGAGTGGGCGTCGCACTCCATCGCGCCGGCCGAGCCACTGGAGGAGCCGCCCCGGATAACAATCGGCGGCCCCGACTGTGCGCGACCATACTCGGCGTCGCTGCTGAACATCTCCGCCATGAGTTTCGGATCCCTTTCGAAGCAAGCCGTCCTCGCGCTCAACAAGGGTGCAAAGATGGGTGACTTCGCGCATAACACCGGAGAGGGTGGGATCTCGCCCCACCACCTCGAACCGGGTGGCGATCTCATCTGGCAGGTCGGCACGGGTTATTTCGGATGCCGCACCAAAGACGGCCGGTTCGATCCCGCCCGCTTCGAGGAACAGGCGGCACGCGAGACCGTGCGGATGATCGAGGTCAAACTGTCACAAGGTGCCAAACCGGGACACGGAGGCATTCTTCCCGGGAGAAAGGTCACCGAGGAAATCGCCGCCATCCGCGGCGTGCCCGTCGGCGAAACCGTAATCTCGCCGCCCGCGCACCAAACGTTCTCCACGCCGCGGGGCTTGCTGGAGTTTTTGGACCAATTGCGAGGGCTCTCCGGTGGCAAGCCTGTGGGCTTCAAACTGTGCGTGGGGCGTCGGACGGATTTTCTCGCCGTATGCAAGGCGATGATCGAGACCGGCATCACGCCGGATTTCATCACCGTGGACGGGGGTGAAGGTGGCACCGGCGCGGCCCCATTGGAGTTCTCCAACTCCCTCGGCATGCCCGCGCGGGACGGCTGGATTTCCGTCCACAATGCGCTCAAGGGCGCTGGGCTGCGGGGTAGCGTCAAGATCATCGCCGCGGGCAAGATCCTCTCGGGGTTTCACATGGTGCGGGCGCTCGCCCTTGGAGCGGACGTTTGTGTGTCGGCCCGCGGCATGATGTTCGCGCTCGGATGTATTCAAGCGCTCCGCTGCAACACCAACCATTGTCCCACCGGCGTTACCACGCAGCTTCAGGCTTTGACGCGGGGTCTGGACGTGGGAGACAAGGCCGATCGCGTGGCAAACTACCATGCAGCTACGGTCAAAGGGTTTCTCGAGCTGCTCGCTGCCATGGGAGTCGAACACCCGGACGACCTCGGGCCAGGTCACGTTTATCGCCGTATCGATGATTTTCAGGTACACAGCTTTCGCGAGCTGTACGACTTTCTCGAAGACGGACAACTAGTGCACGGGAATGACGCGCCCGCCGGTTGGCGTGCCGATTGGCAACGAGCGAGTGCGGAGGAGTGGCGCTACTAAGCGCGGACTCTGGTGGCCACTCCCGTGCCTTCCGATCCCCATCAACCGCTGCGCGACGACGTGCGCCTCCTAGGTCGCCTCTTGGGCGACACGCTACGGACCACGGCGGGCGACGACCTCTACGAAGCCGTCGAGTGTGTCCGGGCCTTGGCCAAGGGAGCGCGCCAGGGGGACCGCGGCGATCTCGCGTCACTCGAAACCACGTTGAGCGAGATGACCTTGCCCACCGCACGGGACGTCGCACGTGCCTTCGCCCATTTCCTCACCTTGGCCAACATCGCGGAGCAGCACCATCGAGTGCGGCGCAAACGCGACTATGCGCGACGCTCGGGACCGCCACAGCGGGCATCGTTCGCCGACGGGATCGCCCGGCTGCTCGGCACCGACATCGCGCCCACCGCCGTGCTGGCTGGAATTTGTGATCTGCGGGTGGAGGTGGTCTTCACGGCCCATCCCACCGAGGTCGTGCGACGCACGCTACGGCAACTGCACCGCCGCATTGCCAATCTGCTCGCGGAACAAGACCGCACCGATCTCACGTCCGACGAACACCAGGAGATCGTTACAGGATTGCGTCGCGAGATCACGGCAGCGTGGCTCACCGACGAGGTACAACATCAACGCCCGACACCGATCGACGAAGTCAAATGGGGGTTGGTATTTTTCGAGCAAACCGTGTGGGACGCCGTGCCTCGGGCGGTTCGCCATCTGGACACCGCCCTGCGGGCCGCGACGGACCTGGCACTGCCGAACGAAATTGCCCCCGTGACGTTCGGATCCTGGATCGGAGGAGATCGGGACGGGAATCCCAACGTCACACCGGACGTGACGAGACGAGCGTGCCTACTCGCCCGCTGGATGGCTGCCGACCTGTACCTCCATGAGGTCACCGCCCTGCGGGCGGAGCTCTCGATGCGGTCGGCCAGCGACGAGCTGCGGGCGCTGGTGGGTGACGAGCCCGAACCCTACCGGGCGTTGCTCCGGACCCTGTGCGACCGGCTTCGCTCTACGCGGGACGCCGTGGAGACCTCGCTTGAGGGCCGGGATCCGGGACCGTCTGACATCCGGCCGCTCTGGGACGCGTCCGAACTGGCGGAGACTCTGCGCGTGTGCCATCGCTCGCTGGAAGCCACCGGCGCCGGGATCGTGGCTCAGGGTCGCCTGCTCGATCTCATGCGGCGCGTGGCGGCATTCGGCCTGACACTCGTTCGCCTCGACCTGCGGCAGGAATCGGGGCGTCACACCGCCGCCATAGACGCCATCAGCATCGCGATGGGAGACGGCTCGTTCGCGCACCGGGACGAAGCCGCACGGTTGGAGTTTCTGTTGCGGCATCTCGAGGACGACGGCCGGCACATCCGCTCGACGATCGAGGAAGCGTCCTTCACCGGTGACGTGATGGACGTGCTCGACACCTTCCGGGTCGCCGCCTCTGTTCCGGACGGTTCGCTCGGCGCCTACGTCATCTCCATGGCGGCGGAGCCGTCCGACATTCTGGCCGTAGAGCTCCTGCAGCTGGTCGCCGGCGTGGATCCGCCGCTTCGCGTCGTGCCGCTGTTTGAAACGGTCGGCGATTTGCAGGGCGCCGCCGCTGCGATGAGTCGCCTGTTGGACATCCCGTGGTACGCCAAGCGCATCGCCAAACGGCAGGAAGTCATGCTCGGATACTCCGATTCGGCGAAGGACGGCGGGCGCCTGGCTTCGTCGTGGGAGCTCTATCAAGCCCAGGAAGCACTGGTGGCCGTGTGCAAGTCTCGCGGCGTGCACTTGACGTTGTTCCACGGCCGGGGCGGTTCGGTGGGACGCGGAGGCGGGCCCACGCACCTTGCGATCCAGTCGCAACCGCCCGGCTCCATCGACGGGTCCCTGCGCGTCACCGAGCAGGGAGAGATGATCGAGTCTAAGTTCGGCCTGCCGGGAATCGCCGATCGCACACTGGAGGTGTACATCACGGCGGCGCTGGAGGCCACGCTCGCGCCGGGAGACGATCCCGCCCCGCAGTGGCGGGCACGCATGGACGAATTGGCAGATCGCTCGCGCGAGCGATTCCGCGCCACGGTATACGAACGCCCGGAGTTTCTCGAGTACTTTGCGTCGGCCACACCGGTCGACGAACTGGCAGACCTGAACATCGGCAGCCGCCCGGCGCGGCGTCCGGGCAAGACCGGCGTGACGGGACTGCGGGCGATTCCCTGGGTGTTCGCCTGGACGCAGACGCGCCTCATGCTCCCCGGATGGTTGGGGGTAGGCGATGCGTTGGGGGCGAGCATCGGCGCCGGCCACCTCGAGGAATTGCAGCAGATGTACCGGGAGTGGCCGTTCTTCCAATCGACCTTGGATCTCATCGAAATGGTACTCGCCAAGACATCGCCGACCATCACGGCTCGCTACATCGAGCGACTCGTGGCGCCGGAGCGGCAAGCGATCGGGGAAGAACTCGAAACACGGCGCGCAGACACCGCGGCCACGCTGCTCACCGTCACCGAGCACACCGAGCTCATCGAAGACAACCCGGTGCTCAGGCGTTCGATCGACGTGCGCAACCCCTACGTGGACCCCATCAACATCGTGCAGGTGGAGTTGCTGCGACGACTACGCAATCAAGGAGAGGACGCCTCCCTGGTGGAGGCCATCGCGATCACGGTGAACGGGATTGCGGCGGGTATGCGAAATACAGGCTAGTGCTTCGCGCTGTTCAGCAGGCCGACATCTCGTCGCTCTGGCAAGAGATCATGGTGTCGCGGCGGCGGCGAGGAGCGTGACCGCGGAATCCCCGATGCGGCGGCGGGTCCCGCTCGTGGGAAGCGCATGACCTGCCGCGTGCTCGACCAGGAGGAAGGTGCTGAACGGGTGATCGAGCCAATCGCGCACTATCCGGTCGAGCTTCTTGGATTCGTAGGGCGGGTCGGCGACGGCGATGTCGTAGGCGATCTTGTCGATACGCTCGACGAACGGAATGGCATCGCGGTCGAATATCCTCGTGCGCCGGCGCACCCGCAGCGCGGCGACGTTGGCCTTGAGGCTATGAAGCGCCGCCGGATTGTTTTCGACGAAATCGCACGTGGCAGCGCCTCGTGACAGAGCTTCGAGCCCCAGGGCGCCGCTCCCCGCGAACAGATCCAGCATGCGAGCGTCACGGAGCCGCTCACCCAGCATCGTCATGCACACGTCCCGCACGGCTTCGGCGGTGGGCCGCACACGCCCCGCCGGTGAGACGAGGTCCCGACCTGCCCACCGACCTCCAACTATTCTCATGCGAGTTTAATTCGCGTCGCCGGTCCCAGCGCCGCAATCCCCGTCGCCGGAGACGTCGCGTACCGCCATGACGACGGCGGCCGGTTGCTCTTCCTGGATAAAAAATCCGGAGCCGGCAATCGTTCGCATGCTGAACGACGGCAGGCGCTCCGTCAGCAGCGTGATCTCCGCGGGGGGCGGTCCCGCATTGTGCTCGGCCTCGCCCACCAAGAGCACCACGGGACACGCGATCGCGTGGAGATGGTCTCCCAGCAACTCCGGTTCTTCGGCCTTGGCCATCCCTTGGTAGGCCTTCACCGTGCCCCGCGTATCCTTGGCCAATCCGGCGGTATACGCCAGCACGATATCCACATCCACCCAGGACTCATCGAACGACAACGCTTTCATGTCGCGGTAGAGTAATTGTTGCATGAGCCGTCGGGTGTCGAACAGGCGGGCCACCGGGGCAAAGCGGATCCAGCGACGAAAGCCCGCCGTGGTGGCGGTTTCGCCGGGCCCCCCTTCCAGGGAGACGATGGCCCGCGCGAGCTCGGGGCGGCGGTAGGACACCCGCATGGCGATGGATGCGCCCAGGGAATGTCCGACCAGCACCACCTGCCGCAGCCCCAGCGAGTCGAGCACCGCAGCGATGCGGTCGGCCTGGGCCGTCAGCGAGTAGTCCGCGTCCTCGGGGCGACCGGAGCTGCCCATCCCGAGCGGCTCGATACAAACGACGCGGTAGCCCGCCTCGGCCAGCAATTCCATCACGTGACGGAAGCCGAATGCCGACCCGAAGAGGCCGGGAATGAGCACCACGGGAGCACCCTCGCCAACTGTCGTGACCGTCAACGATTCCGCCGGCGCAACCGAAACTCGGAACGTTTCAGTCGTGTCTGCCGCCGCCAGAGCCAGGAGAAAAAGGAATGTCATCGGTGTTTGGCTCCGCCGTGGTTACGGTTTGCTCTGCCCGAGATGCTCGGCAAAGAATCGTTCCATCCGTATCAGTCGATCGCGCACCGTGGCCCGGTAGCGGCGAAGGCCGTGATCCTCATCCGGGTATTCAACGTATTCTATCAACGCCGCCTTGCCCAGCTCTTTCATGCGCTCGACCCACATTTGCGACTGGCGCGGCGGAACCGATGCATCCCGCAATCCCTGAAATAAGAGCTGTGGCACGATGACGCTTTCCACAAAGTTGATGGGCGATCGCCGTTCATACTCCTCCGGGATCTCGTCATACGACCCTCCGAACTCCGAGCGCTCCCGACGCGGTGTGCGCGTCGCCGTCCAATGCCGTCCTGATGCACCATAGCGATCGATGGCCAGATGTTTCCACGATGACACAGGCGCGCGGATGACTTGCGCCTGGAACGCGTCCGGCGCCTCCGTGGCGACAACGAAGCTCATGTAACCACCGCCGCTCCCACCCCAAGTGGCCTTTCGACTCATGTCGACGTAACCCAGCCCCTCGAGATATCCCAGCACGTTCATCACGTCCTGGAACTCCACCCCGCCGTAGTCGGCGATGTGGAGGTCGTGGAACCCCTGTCCAAACCCTCGGCTCCCACGGGGGTTCGGGGCGATGAGCACAAATCCTCGTTGGATGAAGTACTGCCACTCCATCGACATGGAGTGATTCCATTGCCCCGGGTGGCCGTGAAGTCTCACGATGACCGGGTACTTGGTGCCGGGATCGAAATCCTTCGGCAGGTACAGCAACGCGGGAATCGGAAGGTTGTCCGGTCCGGGGTAAGTAATTTCCTCGGGGACGCTCATGTCCGCGGGATCGATGCGCCCCATCGAGTTGGTGATTTGCCGGGGTGCGCCGCCCCCCATCGACCGAACCCAGAGGTCGGCGGTGCGATTGCCGGTGGCTTCGATGTAGACCAGGCGGGAACCGTGGGGCAGGAACCGTGGCGAGCGACGAACACCCTTGCCATCCGTAATCGACTTCGCGGCGGGCGAGCCATCCGCCGGCGCCACGACCACGTGCGTGCTCATACCGATTTCATCGGCCTGCACGAACGCGACCCAGCGCCCGTCTGGTGACCACGAGAGAGCGCTGTGCTCTCTCGGCACTCGCGTAATCGGCGTGACGCTTCCGGTCGTTACATCGGCCACACCCACTTGTGCATAACCGCTCTTGGACGTCAGGAACGCGATCCGGCCACCGTCCGGCGACCATACAGGTGACCTGTTGCCCCCAGCGTAGGCGTCCTCGATCAGCCGCCGCGGCGACCCGCCGTCAAGCGTCCTGATCCAGATGTCGCCGCCCCTCGAAAATGCCAAGCTCCGTCCATCGGGCGACCACACCGGAGACCGTTCGCCGTCAGACGCGGGCGCCAGGGGCCGTGGCCAACTGGTGGCCTGATCGAGATCGAGCAAGAAGATCTGCGTTCCGGCGCGCACATGGGCGAGGTATGCGAGTGTCCGGCCGTCCGGCGACGGAGCAGGCGCGGTCTCGATGACGGCGTCGTTGAATGTGAGCGCGGTGCTCGGACCGCCAGTGGTCGGCACGCGAAAGAGGTTGTTGTATCCCTGGAAGTACCGGGCCGAGGAATAGTAGAGCGTCTCGCCATCGGTGGAGATCGCCAATTCGGCTTTGGGTTCGGGACGGACGCCTGGCAGATTCGTGGTCAGTTGGACGGGGGCTCCTCCGTCCACCGAAACACGGAAGATCTCCGTCGTGCCGCTGCTGCCGGCGTTGCTGGTGTAATAGATGCTCCGCCCATCGGGCGCAAGGACGAACGACGACACGCTCGTGACGGTCATCCAATCGTCCAGCGCATACCTGCTTGCTCCCTGCTGGGCACGCACGCTTGCCAGTGGTGCGACGGCGGCCAACAGGATGCAGATACCGGTTCTCGTCAGGCACGTGCGCGTCATGGTTCCTCGGGGGGTTAGATGTTACACACGTCCTGGCTGGCCATGCGAAAGTCCTGGGGTTGGAGCACCACGAGGATGTCGTCGCCGCTTTCGACGAACAGGGGATCCGTGAGAATGCATCCGTTGGCGAAGAAATCTACGAGAAACCGGAGATTGCCGGTGGTCCAGGAAAACGTGAACGACCTGGAACCCTCGGAATCGACGATCCCAAGGCGCTTGCGGCTGCCTTGATCGTACGCGTAGATGGTCGCGTCGTAAAAATTTTGATTTTCGACTTCAACCGACAACCGGCGCCCCGATGCCACCGGCCTGACTCCGGTCGCCGGCTGGCTGCCCCCGCTACATCCGAGCATCATCAATGCAGCCGTGAATAACGTGAATAAACAGACGTTCTTTCGCGCCATGATGCCTCCTCGGTCTCGGAACGCCGAGACCTCCGGTGGGTACCCCAGTACCTCAATATGGATTGCGGGGCGTGGATTTGTCATCTGCCCCACCCGATCCGGCGTCTCACGTCCTTCGTTGGAGCCCGGTCAACACGCCGACTCGGCTCGACGTAAGACTTGCAGCGGCCGGTCAGCCTAGTATCGTGTCCCATATCAGCCCTATGCAAGCCACCCCCCCACCCCGCGGCAGCGAATCCGGTCCCATGAGGACACTACGTGCCGCCCTCCTGGCCATCTTTGCGGTGGGCGTGTTGGGCACGGGTGCCGAGCTGCTGCTCCTGGAGCACACCGAAGACGTGTGGCAGTGGATCCCGCTGGTATTGATGGCGATCAGTGCCGTCGTCCTGGTGTGGCTCGTTGCGGTCGGCGGCCGGGCGAGCCTGCGGTCGTTCCAGACCACGATGGCGTTGTTCGTCCTGAGCGGGTTCGTGGGTCTTTTTCTGCATTATCGGGGTAACGTAGAATTCGAGATCGAGATGTACCCGACGCGTTCGGGGTTCGAATTGTTTTGGGAAGCCATCAGGGGCGCCACGCCCGCCTTGGCACCTGGTACCATGCTCCAGCTGGGGCTGCTGGGGCTGGCATTCACGTACCGATATCCGGATTCGGCCCGCGCCAAACCGGCGACGACGACAAAGGAGTAATCAATGCACACACGCGTGTTCTCGAGAACGGGCGTCGTCCTGTTCTTCCTCGCACTCAACGTTTGCGGAACGGCCAACGCCCAGGTGGGAAACAACGCCGACGTCTTGAATCCCAACATCGCCGGGGAGGACGAGCTGGGAGGGGTGCCGCATGTCACGGCGGCGCTGGTCAGCCAGCTCATGGACGCGCGCCCGTTCCTGAGCGCCACGGCCCTCCACGAACTGCTGAGCCAAACCCTGTCCGACGAACAAATCGCCGAAGTTTTTCCGCGCCTGTTCGTCCCCATCAATCTGAACGAGGCGTCCCGGCAAGAGATCCTGTTGGTGCCCGGCGTTGGCAACCGCATGGCGCATGAGTTCGAAGAGTATCGACCGTACGTGGCGCTGGCCGTGTGGCGCCGGGAGATGGGCAAGTACGTGGACGACGACGAGGTCGCCCGGATGGAACAGTTCGTGTTCGTCCCCATCGATCTGAACAACGCGAGTGATGATGACATCCTGAGCATTCCCGGCCTCGGCAATCGCATGCTCCACGAATTCAAAGAATACCGACCCTATGTGGGCATCGCGCAATTTCGCCGGGAGATGGGCAAATATGTTGACGACGATGAGGTGGCGAGGCTCGAGCGCTACGTCACGGTGAACTAACCACACGCTCCACGAGATGGAGACGGGAATGGACCAGACGATCATCGACCTCTACGACCGATTCACGCACGGCGGTCTGGAGCGGCGGGAGTTCCTGAACCGGCTCGCCGGCATGGCCGGCGGCATGTCGGCCGCGGTGGTGCTGCTTCCCCGGCTCGAGAACGACTACGATCGGTCGGGCCTCGTGTCGCCAGCGGACGCTCGGATCCAAACCGACTACGTCACGTATCCGGGCGCCTCCGGGAACGTGCGCGCCTACCACGCGGCCCCCAGCGGCGCGGGGCCCTTCCCCACCGTCGTCGTCATTCACGAGAATCGGGGACTGAACCCCCACATCGAGGACGTGGCGCGCCGGGCGGCGGCCGCGGGGTTCTGGGCCATCGCACCCGACGCCCTCTCCCCCCTAGGTGGCACGCCGAGCGACACGGACGAAGCCCGGTCGCGCATGGGCCGGCTCGACGCGGAGCAGACCACCGGGGATTTCGTGGCGGGCGTCACCTACGCCAAGGATCACGCGGAAACGACGGGCCGGGTCGGGTGTGTGGGGTTTTGCTGGGGTGGTGCCATGGCCAACCGACTCGCCGTGCGCTCGCCGGATCTCGCCGCGGCGGTGGCGTTCTATGGAAGGCAACCGGCCGCGGAGGACGTACCACGCATCCGCGCCGCCCTCATGCTGCACTATGCGGGCCTCGATACGCGCATCAACGCAGGTATCGAGGCGTATGAAGCGGCGCTCGGGGCGGCTGAGGTTCGCTACGAGCTACACATGTACGACGGCGTGAATCACGCCTTTCATAACGACACATCGCCCGCGCGGTACGACGAGGCGGCGGCGCGTCTCGCGTGGGAGCGCACGATCGCCTTCTTCCGCGCCGAATTGGGATGAGCGCCCGTCGGCGGCTCAGACGCATCGCGCCGCCGATGATGTTGGGGGCCGCCGCGCTCGGCGCGTTCGGCCCCCACACCCGTTCCCGCCACGTCGCTGCGTCGGTCGATTCCCCGGTGCAGCTCCGCGTCGAAACCGTCGTTGCGCGACTCGACACGCCGTGGGACCTGGCGTGGGGGCCCGACAATTTCATTTGGGTGACGGAGCGTGGGGGAACCATATCGCGCGTCAACCCACGAACCGGCACGATAACTCCGGTTGGCCAGATCGACGTCGTGGAGCGCGGCGAAAGCGGATTGATGGGGCTGGCTTTTCATCCCGACTTCCCCGGCACGCCGTACGTCTACGTGGCCCACTCCTACTCTTCCTTCGGCCGCATTCGCAATCGCCTCGTGCGCTTGAGGTTCGACGGCGCTGCCCTCGGCGATCCCATCGTATTGATGGATGGCATTCCGGGAAACAGCAACCACAACGGGTCGCGCCTGGCGGTGGGACCCGACCGGATGTTGTACATGACGACGGGAGACGCGGGCCGTGCGGCCCGCGCACAGGACCTGGGATCGGTGGCCGGTAAGATCTTGCGCTTTCACCTCGATGGCCGGCGGCCGCGCGACAACCCGTTCGACTCCTTCGTGTACTCTTACGGCCATCGGAATCCGCAGGGAATCGTCTTCCATCCCCAAACGGGCGCCCTCTACATCGCCGAGCACGGCCCCGACACCAACGACGAGGTGAACCGTGTCACGATCGGCGGCAACTACGGCTGGCCCGAGGTCCACGGATTCTGCGACGGGGATCGTCGAGGCGAAGAGACCTTTTGCCGTAGCAACACCGTGGTCGAACCCGTGACCGTGTGGACGCCCACGGTGGGCGTCTCGGGCGCCGACTTCTACGATCACGATCTCATCCCCGGCTGGCGCGGCAGTCTGCTGGTCACGTCCCTCCGCGGCGGCACGCTGTTCCGCCTGGTCCTGTCCGAGGACGGCAGCGAGGTGGTCGAGCAGGAGTCCCTGTTCCGCGGCGAGTTCGGCCGATTGCGGGACGTGCTGGTGGGCCCGGGAGGCGAAGTTTACCTGGCCACGAGTAACCACGACGGCCGGGGCACCGCGGCCACCAACGACGACCGCATTCTCCGCATCCTTCCCTGACCTTCGGAGATTCGGCCATATCGACGTGAAGATATTTTGATTTGACAAATCAAATAATATGCGTCAATTAGGTGTATGCCCCAGCGAGACGCCGAGCAGGTGCTGCGTCTGTACCCGCGGATCTATTTCGCTTGCCACACGAGGCACGTGCGCGACCCCGAGACGGGCAATACGCTGAGCCGGCACCAGGCCAGCGTGCTCAGTCACCTGGACGACGTGGACCCCACGAGCGTCTCGGAGCTGGCCGAACACCTAGGGGTCACGGCCTCAACCATGTCGCTCATGGTGAGCCGCCTCGAGCGAGGCGGATACTTGAGACGGACACCGTCTCCGGCCGATGCCAGGGTGGTGCATCTCCGCCTCACGGCAGCGGGTGTCCGGATACGGGACGCCCAAAGCGTGCTCGACGCCGGCCGCGTCGAACACATGTTGGCGCAGTTGCCGGTGGAGCAGCGACGCCAGGCCCTTCATGGTCTCCAACTCCTGGCTCAGGCTGCCGATCAAATGGTCAAACGGAGAACTGCGAATAAAGGGGGAAACAAATGAAGCGGTGGACACTGATCGCCATGGCCGGACTCGCCCTGCTCGTGGCAACCGTCTTCGGCATTGGCCTGCTCCTACCGGTCGACCATCAGGCTCGGGTGTCCTTCGCGGTCAACGCCCCGGCCGCGAGGGTGTGGCAGCTGATTACCGATGTCGAAGACTTCCCTGCATGGCGGCCCGACGTCGATGAGGTCGAGCTGCTACCCGACGTGAACGGACTCGCATCGTGGAACGAACGCGGATCGGGCGGCACGCTGCCTCTCGTGGTCGAACAGGAAGACGCCCCGCACGAGCTCGTCACACGAATCAAGGAAGGCCTCCCGTTCGGAGGCACGTGGACCTACCACATCGAACCCATGGACAGTCTCCATGCGCGAGTCACGATTGTGGAGGACGGGGAGGTCTATAACCCGATATTTCGATTCGTCAGCCGATTCATCATGGGTCACGACGCCACGCTGAACCGGTATCGTGAGGCGGTCGAGCAGGCGCTGCGTTCCGGACCTGACAGCGATCGCTAGCGACGCGACGCGTTCCACGCGGCCAGCACTTCGGCCTCCCGGGCGGCGCTCAGCCCGGGCCGGCGGTCTTCCGGCCAATCATCGAACGTGGCGTGGTACCACCGCAACGTATCCCCAGCGGTCGCGGCCAGGGGGCGGTGTGTGAGCCCGTTTCCTCGCGCGTGGCCTCCGTCCAGATTGAGCGCCCCCACGCCGCCGGTGATGCCTCCGAAGGTCGGCTCGGCATAATCGTTTCGTGGCGGCCACCAGACGGGCATGTCGCTCCAGGGCTTGACGCCGTTGGCCCAGAGAAAGTCTGCATCGACCCAGGCGAATGAGACATTGGCAGATGTCACGGCCCGGATGCCATAGAGCATCTGGGCCATCGTGATGACGGGCCCCACCGCATTGAAGGTGTCCGTCCGCTGGGCTTCCGCTCGGTCGACGAAGAACTCCGCCAGATCGCGCACGTCGATCACCTGCATGGGATCGTTCGGAGTTCCGGGAGCGAGCACTTCCCCACCCCGATCGATACGAACCACCCAATAGGTGAACAGATGGTTGTTGTCCCCCGGCCCGACGATCCAGCCCGGCCGGATGATCGTGGAGCGTTGCGGGTAGACCTCCCGCACCGCCTGCTCGCACAATGCCTTGAGCGGGCCGTAGTAGCGTCGCGCGTCTTCCGACCCCGGCTCCGGATGGGTCGCCAGGGGATAGCTCTCGTCGATGCCGGCGACGTGGTAGTCCCGGTACGCATCGGTGGTCGAGGTGTAGACGTAGTGGCCGACCGAATTTTTCAGCAACTCGGCCGAGTCGCGGACGTGCCGCGGCACGTACCCGGTGTTGTCGATGACGACATCCCACGTGCGCCCGCGCAGGGTATCGAGCTGGCCGTCGCGATCGCCGCGAAGTTTCTCCACTTGGGGAAAGAGGTGGGTGTTGGTGCGGCCCCGATTGAACAGCGTGACGGTGTGGCCCCGGTCGAGGGCCGTTTGCACCATGTGGGGGCCGATGAAGCCCGTGCCCCCGAGGATGAGGATGCGCCGCATGCCGCCTTGGCGGCGCCGCGGTTCCTCGCCCACCGTGGTGGTCGCCGTTCGCGGAACCGAGGCGGCCCAGACGCCAACGGCCGACGATCCGATGAACTGCCGGCGGGAAATCGACATGGCTCGCTCAGTGCACGGAAAACCAGTACGTCAATTTCGCGGCGAAGAAGTTCAGTCCGGGCGCCCTCAGGGCATCGCGCAGCGAATCCGCGCCGACAATCTCACCGGTCTGGTCCTCCGCGGATCGGCTCTGCTGCCACACGAGGAAGAACGTGCTTCCCGGCAGCCACTCCCAGCGCACGACGAGATTCGACCGGAACGATAGCACGTTGAAGTCCCGATTCGGAATGGAAAACGTCTCCGCACCGTCAGTTACCGAATAGGAACCGTCTTCCTCCTCCACAATGGTCGTGCCCTGAGTGCCGTAGGTGATGAGATCCCGACTCCGCGGAGCCTCCAGTTCACCATGGTCGAAGTACCGGCCGCTCGACGCAAACGGCTCGGCATACGCCTCGACCGTGAGGTTCGGCGTAAAGGCATAGTCCATGCGAATCTTGGCGGAAATCCGGCTTCGCTCGATGAACCCGAAGATGTAGCGGTTGCCGAAGGTAACGTCCCTGCCGTTGTCATACGTCCCGATGTACTGGCGCGGGTTGACCGACCGCGTATAGCTGGGATCGATGGACAGCTGCCACGCGGGAATGGGCCGGAGCGTTATCCCGCCGCCGAAGGTGTAGCTCCATCCACCCAATTCGCCGTTCTTATAGTCGCCGCTCACACGCATCCGCGTCGCCGCGGAGTATCCGTTGGACACGCGCGCATTGAAGCCCCACCCGCTGCCCGTCCCCATGGACGGGCCGCCGCGCGTGAGAAAATCGCTTTGCGCCCGCAACGTCCGCGTCGTCCTCAGGGTCAGATCCCAGAAGTTGTGGAACGTGACCCGCGTGTTGTTCTGCAGCACCGTGGACTGGCGCACGCCGCCGAAGTTCCAGCCGCCGCGGATCGACGTGCCGATGCGATAGTTGCGAAAGAGCTTGCCCGGTTGCGTGTCTCTGATCTGAATGTCCGCGTTGAAATCGACGGCGTCGGCGGAGTTGAGACGCCCCAGATCGTTGATCTCGAAACCGGGCGAACGCGCGCTCATCTGGGCACCCCACAGAATGTGGCGCCCGGCGTTCTTGTCTCCCCTGATCGACAATGCGTACCCCGAAAGGCTGGTGCGTGTGGGGTCGAGGGTAACGTAGTCTGCGTCGGGACGTTGAAAGTAATGTGCGCTCGACCGCTGAGTTCGCTCGAGTGCCGCCGCGTCCCCACGGACGTGGCTGAAGCCCGCATAACCGGTGAGCTCGTATTCGCCGTCCTTGAAGCGCAGTCTCCAGTCGGCCCCGCCCGAATAGGCGTTCCGGTGCAGCAAGCCCCCGAGTTCGCCGTCTCGCTCCCCGAAGCCGCGATGGACACCGGTCAGCGTCGCTCCCACAGTCGACTGCGAGCGCCCGAGCTCCTGCTGGAGGCGGATCACGCCGAAGCCCGTTGGCGCTTCCACGGACACGAACTCGACGGTGTCGCTGGAGCGGTCAAACGTGCGCGCCAACTCCCGCGGCGTCACCGACGCCAACGCGCCGACCGACAAGCCCGATGCGAGCCGCCCGGTGAGCTTTGCCGCGCCGGCAATCGTCGTGTTGTTCGGACGGTCGACGAAATCCCCCGATGCGTTGCCGTGCGGCCGCGCGCCGATGCGGCGCGAGTAGTAGTAATCGGGACCCTGGCCGGTGAGGAGCTCGTTCCCCTCGATGAAGAATGGACGGCGCTCGTCGAAGAACGTCTCGAATTGCGTCAGATTCACCTCGGCCGGATCGGCCTCGACCTGCCCAAAGTCGGGATTGACCGTGAGATCGAGCGTCAGGTTCGAGCCGATCCCGAGCTTCGCGTCACCCCCGAACCGGTTGCCCAGCACCGTCCGGAACGGATCGTCCTGCGCCCGGTTCGCCGCCGTCGCTTCACCGGCGACGTAGGGAAGCAGCTCGACGCGCCTCGGTGGCAACACGTTCTTCAATCCCTCCAGCGTGCCGAAGCGGGACGCGAACCCCGTCTCGGAACTGGGAACCATGACCCAGTAGTCCGACGCATTGAGGGTCGGTGTCCACCGCCGGAGGTTCATGCCCCACACCTGCTCCTCCGCCCGGGTGAATCGGATCTGGGAATACGGGATCTTCATCTCCGCCGTCCACCCGGCCGAGTCCACGCGGGCGACCGCATGCCACACGGGATTGTATTGGGACTGGGCCCGATGTTCGTTGTCGTTGGCGTGGTACTGATCCGACCGCACGCCGCCCGACGTGACCGAGAAGCTATAGGCCGTGCGCCGGTCGAGATACGGGTCCAGCGAGATGGTCAACCGCTCGGCGTTGCTGAAGCCGTCGCGGCGCGTGACCGGGGCGGCAATGGCGGATGGGTCGTCGCTCGCCATCCGGGCACCGATGTACAACGCCTCATCGTCGTACAGGATATAGACCCGCGTCTGCTGGAGGGGCTGGGCCCCCTCGTCAGGCGAGCGCTGGACGAAAGACGAGATGACCTCCGCGGTCTCCCAGACCGCTTCGTCCATTCTGCCGTTGATGACTGGCCGGTCGCCCTCGATCCGGGTGGCGCGGGCGGTCTTCGGAGAGGCCTGGCCGCGGGCCTCGGCGGTGAAAACCAAGGCCAGCGCTGCCAGGACGAGCCCGCCCCTGGCGGCGGAGAGGCCGATATATCGTAAAATCAACTTGATCTCGAGAATTTGGTTGGTGGAGTTATCGGGTCACAGACCGTGAGGTCGAATGGTGTGTCCTTGCCGGGCCTGGAGCATCCTCCGTCCCAACACTGGTCCTACGCTAAGAGTCCGGCAAACGTTGCAAATCGGTACCGGGCCTCGCTTAAGAACGCCCACGAGGTAGCCGATTTCCGTACCACAGATCACATCCGCCCGCGGCCTCACCCGCCGGCCGGCTCGCCCCGTGACCCCACGAAGATGGCCTCGCCGAGCCAGTATCCCTCCAACTCATCGAACCGCTTGACCTGACGACCATACAGGGGATTCCCGACGACCACCGTCTGCGCTGCCGCGTCCACCGTCAGCAGCGCCACCGCGTGGCGAATGGTGGTTGCCGCCACCGGCTCATTGACGTGCAGCAACGCCGGACGCGCCCGCTGGACCAGGCTGTCCACGGTGAGCCCCGTGACGAACTCCGGCGCGAGTCCCAGGGCCTCCATGGCCCAGATCTCTTGCAACGTCGTGGTTCCGCCCATGGTCGTGTTGGTGAGTTCCACGGCGGTGCGTTCCGAGACCGTGGTATCGCCCAGCACGAACCGCGCCAGCGTCGCGATGCTGGCCGGCGCACACGTAAAGGCCGTCGTCTGGATCACGACCCCGTCGACCAGGGCACCGGGGCCAAGCTTGTTGGTGAGCGGAAGCGACTGGCGGACGACGATGCCCAGGCACACTGTCAGGAACAGCGTCCCGAACACCAGGCCCCGCCGCCTGGCGGGGTCACTCCGGCCGGGCCACTCGAGCCATAACACGAGCCCGAGGCTCAAGCTCACAGTAAACCGGAGGGCCGGGATCAGCAGCGCCTCGGCGTAGAGGACGGGGACGGTGGGCAACCAGGGGAACTGATGGCGAAAGTAGGCGACCACGCCTGCCAGGCCGAGGACCAATACCAGGAGCAAGGCCGGAAGCTGCCTGTCTTCCAACGCATTGACCGCCGTTATCCCACGAGTGGCCAGCCGCCGCCCCAGGAGCGCTCCAAGGATGAAGCCGGCGATTCCCGTCAGCAATGGACTAGCGGGTCCAGACGACGATCACCGCACACGCGGAACTCGTGACATTGAACCGCGGCGGGATCTGGGCCGGACCAACATACACCTCGACACCCTCCACGTACCGCCAGTTGACCACGTTGTCCAACCGCACGGTCTGATCCATCAACATCCGTCCAGGAACAAGAGCGGCGCGCACGTCCCGACCCCCCCCCGTGCGAGTCGCCGTCACCGTGTTGCCGAAGTAGTGTGGATCGGGCGTCACACGAAGCCCGGGCATGCCGCGCAAGATGTCGGAGAAACGTACCGGCGTCCTGTCCTCGATTTCGTTCCGGGTGAGAAACCTCCCATTGCCTTCCTGTCGGCGCATGTCGAAGCCGAACATGGGATGGAGTCTCGGCTGATCGGTCACCACCGTGAGATCACGCAGCCGCACCGACAGTGGTGCCATCGTCACCGCCAGCGGCCCCAGCACACTGTCGACCCACACGTCGAATGCGATACTCTCATATCCGATGCGGCGCAGGTCGAAGATATTCGTGCCGAAATCCACGCCGGTGAGCATGAAGATGCCTGCCGAGTCGGTCCACGTTCTGACGATACTGTTCACGGAAACCCGAACGCCGTCGACCCGCGAGCCGAGCTGGCCATCGGTCACCATGCCGGTCACGGTAAAGCCCTGGGCAACTCCGGCCGTCTGGGCAGACCCGGCCAGCGGCGCGGCTGCCGAAGCGAGCCAGGCCAGGAGCGCAAGTCGAACTGTCAATTTCATTGGACACCATTCCGCATAGCCTGCGTTCCAACCTCCACTTGGACGTGCCCTGTAATCTGTCGCGAGAAGGGTGGGGTTGGGAATCCCCGACCGGGGGAGTAGTGAGGAAAGTCACCAAGGCGCAGGCCGCTCGACGGTCGTGGCCATGGACAAGATGGCATGGCCGATGCTTCGCTGCTCGTCACTGCGCGTCAGGATTCCCGAACCTGCAACGCAACGTAGTGACGAAGACTCGGTCCGCCCGACGGGAAAAGAGGCTGAGCGGCGAGTGGCCGCGCCACCAGGCCAGGTACACCACCAGTCCCATCAGCGCGATGGAGATGGCGGTATTGGGCCAGGTGCTGAGCCCCCATTGCCCCGACCACGTGAGCTGCCAGGCGTCGGAAAACGGCTCGAGATAGGGGATGGGCCACTGGTACCCGTCCGCGGCGCGAGACCCCGCCAGGTCGCCCAAGAGGTGGGTGTGAAAGCTGAGGAACGTGAGAAGGCCGGCGGTCCATCGCCGGTCCGCAATCACCAGCGCGATTCCACAACAGAACAAGGCCAGGCCGATGTTGTGGCCGAGGACATGATGGTAGTCGCTATACCATAGGAGAGGGTCGGCGCTGTTCCGGGTGGCGAACTCTACCGGGAAACCCAGGCCATCCATATCCGGTACCACCGCCACGATCCCCACCACCACACGGTCGCGGTGCGAAAGCTTGGCGGCACTCGCCACCGTCCAACCCGCCAGGAGATGGGTGACGGGATGCATCAGTTACGGGCCACCGGGCGGGCTCGTCCGATGGCTCGAGGCCACCTTCGTCTTGACGCTCGCGTGGCTACTTTCACTTTGGGACCGTCGAAGACCGCGTTTGGATATTTCCAGTCGACATTCAATATTCCCGGGGTGTTCCCACCCGAACCAATCTAGCCCGAGTGGGTCTCTCTGAAACAGGACAGATGACCACGCCGTAAGATGAGGAATAGGATGAGGTCTCCCGGCAGGCGGCCCGCGACACGGGCCATGATACTGTTGTTCCTCGCCACCGGGTGCGTCGACTCGGCATCACAGGAGAGTGCTTCGTTGATCGACTACCACCGTTCCGGCGGCATTCGCGGCACCGACGATCATCTCGTCATCAAGAATGACGGGGCGGCAACCCTCACCCGGAACGGCTCCACCGCGACGATTTCCATCGATGCGGGAGTGTTGACCCGGTTGCAGAACCGGCTGCAGGCGGCCGGTTTCGGGGATCTCAGCAGCAAGTACGACTCGTCGGCCGGGGGCGCCGACATGTACCAATACGTGATCACGTACCAGGGGCATACCGTTCGTGCCAAGGATGCCTCCTTGCCTCAAGCCTTGTACCCGGTCATCGAGTTGCTGGACCGGATCCTCGAGGGTGGGTGATGCTCCACAACGTCCGTAGCGGCACCCGACTCGTACCGTGGCCGGCCACACACGCCCTGGCAGGCGTCGGACTCATGGTTCTCGTGGCCGGATGCACCCCGGGTGGAACCTCGGGGCTCGAGTTGCTGCGGCGGGACGCGGTTGGCCGAATGGACATCACGGAGAATCCCCTGACGGGGACCGCGAGCTTCATCCGCGGCCGGATTCCCGTGGCGGTCATGGGGCCGGTGGGCGGTGCCGAGATGAGCCTGGCGCAGGTATTCATGAATCGGTACGCCGGCATCTTCGGCATCGACATGGTCCAGGGAAATCTGCAGTACTTCGGAGAGGCCATCGATAGCCTGGGGACGCGCCACGTCACCCTGAGGCAGTTCCATCAGGCCATCGAGGTATACGAGGCGGAGATGACCGTGCACTCGGATCGCGAGGGCACACGAGTGGTAGCGGTCACGAACAGCACGATTCCCGATCTGCAGGTGGACATCGCCCGGCCGCGCATCGACGTGATGGCGGCCACGAGGGTCGCCCGTCGGTTCATGCCGGGGGGTGAGGTGGTGTCGTCCGATTTGCGGGTCTATCCCGGACGCCTTCGCGCATCCTCCGCCCGGCTCGTGTGGTTGGTCGAGCTGCGGGATGACGACGCACCCGCACGACGGGCTTATGCCGTGAGCGCCCGCGACGGAGAGGTCGTCGACGTCCTCGATCGTCTGTACGTCGCACGCAACCGACGCACCCACACCGCCAACCACGAATTCGGTTTGCCCGGCACGCTACGGCGGAGCGAAGGCGACGGACCGGTGGGCGATAAAGACGTCGACAACGTCCACGACTTCGCGGGCGAGACGTACGATTATTTTCATGACACCCACGGGCGCGACAGCTACGACAACCTGGGCGCCGCGCTGTCGTCCACCGCCCACTATCGCGTCAATTTTCAGAACGCCTTCTGGAACGGCATGCAGATGGTCTACGGCGACGGGTATGCCGTGAAAGACGTGGCGGCCCACGAAATGACGCACGCCGTCACCGAAAATGCGGCCCGGCTCGAGTACCGCTGGCAATCCGGCGCCCTCAACGAGAGCTTCTCGGACATCTTTGCCGCCATGGTCGACCGCGACAATTGGCTGATCGGCGAGGATCTCCCCAACGGTCCCATCCGCAACATGGAGGACCCCACGGAGTTCAACCATCCCGGGCACACCGACGACTGGCGCGGCATGTGTGGGGACAACGAGGGCGTGCACATCAACAGCGGGATTCACAACAAGGCGTACGTCAACGTCGCCACGGCAATCGGTAAGGATCGAGCGGAGCAGATATTCTATAGAGCGCTTACGATATACCTCAAGTCGCAGTCGACGTTCGAAGATGCCCGCTCCGCCGCCCTCCAATCGGCCGCCGACCTCTTCGGCGACGGAAGCGCCGATGCCCAAGCGGTCGACAAGGGATTTGCCGACGTGGGAGTCGATGGCTCGTTCGAACCGGGGCCGGGAGGTTGTGGCACCGATTCGAGTAGCGATTCCTCCTTCGAAAGCGTGATGGCGCTACTCGCCCTCGTGATCGGCGCCGTAGGCCTGTACACCACGATTCGCCGGCCGATGGGCGCCTAGGCAAGGTGACAGCTGAGCGATAAGATGGAGGATGTCGCTCCGCTCGAATCTCCGCTACAGCCTCCGCATCCTGCGCAAGGCGCCCGCGTTCGCCGCCGTCGTCATCGCCATCGCCGGAGCGGCCCCCGCGTCCGGACAGAGGATCCAAGGGCAGGTCATCGATTCCATCTCGGGGGTACCTGTCGGACGGGGATTCATCCTCTTGCTGGACGCCACCGGGCGCGAGCTGATCCGAGATCTCACGACGCCGGACGGTCGATTCTCCCTGGCCGCCCTGGGAGCCGGGACATACCGCCTCCGCTCAGAGCGCATCGGCTACCGGGCGTGGGAATCGACCGACCTCGAGCTCACAGCCAGACAAACATACCGGTTGAATCCCCTCGTCAACGCGCTGCCCCGTCGACTGGCGTCCATCATGATCACCGGCGAGTCGGAGTGCGAAGACCGCAAAAGCGCTGACACTGGACTGCTGTGGGAGGAGGCGCGCAAGGCCCTCATCGCCGCCTCGTGGAGCGCCGAGCAGGAAATGTACGTTCATCGGGTACATCGGCACCGGCGGGACCTCAACACGTCGCGCGACGAGGTCCTCTCCGAGGAGATCACGGTCCTCTCCGTCCAAACCGAGTTGCCGTTTGTGAGCTTGGACCCTCTGGAGCTGGCGGAACGCGGCTATGTCGTCGGGGACGAGAATGACGGTTGGACCTGGTGGGGACCCGACGCCAACGTGTTTCTGGACCCGAGCTTTCACCGGACTCATTGTTTTTGGGCAGTGCGGGGCGAGGATGACCGGACGGGGTTGATCGGCCTGGCTTTCGAGCCCGTGCCCGACCGGGAAGTCCCCGACGTGGAGGGCACCCTGTGGCTGGACGAGGAGACGGGCGAGCTCCGCACGGTCGAGTTCCGCTACGTCGAGATCCCAATGCGGGTCTCCGAGGACCATCTAGGGGGGTGGGCCACATTTCTGCCAATGCCCTCGGGAGCCTGGATTCTCGACCGCTGGCAACTCTTGATCCCCAATATTAGTTGGCGGGGGCGGCGGCGGCCGCGCATTGCTGGATACCGGGATACGGGAGGCCGCGTCCTGGAAGTCCATACGCTCGAGGGAAACAGGGTCTACGAAGCGCCGGGGCTCGTGACCGTGCGCGGTACCGTCTTCGACAGCGTTCAGAACGGCCCGCCCGTCGGTGACGTCGTCTCGGTCGTCGGGACGGAGTATCGCGCGACCGTCGACAGGGCGGGCCGGTTCGAGATGCGCGTCCTCCTCGAGGGACCTCAGGACCTCACCACGACCCGCCTCGATTGGCTCGGCTACCCATCCGGGAGAGTCCACCTCGATCTCGCCCCCGCCGACACGCTCAACGTCCGGCTGGACATACCGTCCTTGGAAATCTTGCATCACAACCTGTGCCCCCGCTCCCCCCCCACGAGCAACCTCGTGGTGCATGGCGAAGTGCGAACGCCGGAGGGCCGCGGCGTGGCGAACGCAAAGGTCACAGCACGGTGGGGACTCGGCGTGGAACGCAAGTCCGAGACCGACGAAACGGGAGAATACGTGCTCTGTGACCTGCCGCGGGATGCGCCCATCACGATCGATGTTGACCACAGGTTCGTCGTGCACGATCCCATCGAAATCCGCTTCGTCGGCCGAGACGTGGTGATCGGTGGCGCCTCCGACGGCACGAGCTACTACGTCCCGGATCGGATCGTTCGGATCGGGCTGGAGGTACGGCCCGAGCGACGGGAGGACTATTGAGACTTGGACATTCCGTTCCTTCGCGTGCTTCGGTCGCACTAGCTGCCCCCGCTGTAAGACAAGACTCGTGATTCAGGCCACAGATATTCCTACTGTCTGCTGAGATCCTGGTAGGTCACCCAGGACCGGACGCTACGGGAGGAATCATGGATACCGACGCTCAGATCCCCGATCGCACCGGCGCCACGCCGTGGACCCATCGTCCCTGGACCCGCGCGCTTGCCGTGGTCGCCGGCCTGGCCGCCGCCTGGGGATTCATGGTGGCCGTGCCCTCCCTATTACCCAGTCGTTGGGCCGGTGGAGCCCTGGACACGGCCAAGCAATGGATCTTCCTGCTGCTTCTGCTGGCCACGGTGCTCCTCTTCGTGATTCCGCGACGGAAGGGCAACAGACGCTCCGATGGAGCTACTCCACTCAATGGGAGTGTGAGGCCGCCAACCCACGCCGTGCTGCTGCTTGCACAAACGGCATTCCTGTTCGCGACGGCAGGCATGGGTATGACCCGGGTGCTCGACATGTTCGGTGGGATGCGATACCCCCCGGTCGCCACCATGAAAAGCGACCTGAGAAACCTGGTCTCGGCCCAACAGGCGTTCCACGCCAGCTTCGCACGCTACGGCACCCTGGACGAGATCGGCGACGATTGGCCGTTCTCGAACGATCCCACGTTGGGCCTTCAGGTCCTGCTACTGCGGGCCGACAGCGTAGCATTCGACGCGGCCGCCACCACCGAATGGACTCCATCGCTCACCTGCGGCGTGTGGCTCGGAGAGCCATCACTGCAAGTCGGCAGACCCGAGACGCCCGAGGCGGAGGTCAGCTGCTGGGATACGCCCAATGAAGACCGTGGCAAATATCGCACGATAGGAGCCGCTCGATAAATGACTATTGAGTCTTGGACATTCTGTTAGAAGAAGACCCCCCTCCCATTCGGGATTCACCACGTTGGCGAGCTTCGAGCCGAAATCGTTCCCGTCTTTGCCGAGGCGCACGGTGCCGCACGGAGGTGCGTATTACCGAGCCGATTCCGGTGTGTTGCGAAAACGCAACATCATCGCCGCCGCTCCCTCGCCAACACCTGAAGACTCCTGTCCCGGTCATCCCACTCATCCAAGATATCCGTCGCCCAGCCATATTCGTAATCGCTCTTCGATTGCGTCGCGCGCACCACGAGATACCAATCGTTGGCATCTCCGTAGCGACCCTCACCCTGGGCGCGGATGCCCATGGAGAAGGCCACTTCACAGCGTCGATGGGCATCGGTCGCAAGCGCGAGCATGGTCTCGTCGTTCTCCAGGCCCATCACGTAGCGTCCCATGGTGAAATAGGGATCGCGCGACTCCTGCTGGTAATGCTCCAGCAGCGCCTGGCGTTGTGTGGATGATCGCGATCCCGATCGCACGAACGCGGCAGCGCGGGTGAGCCAAACCGACTCGGCATATCGCCGTCGTTCTGGTTGGGTAATGAGGTCCCACAGAAGCTCGTCTTGGCCCAGCGAGAAGATCTCAAAGGCCACCGTGTTCAGCTGGGCGGGAGGGATCCTGGACTGCAGCCACCGGAGCGCCGCCGTCTGGTCTCCCCTCCAGGCCCTCAGATATCTGTACGCAACCATGGGATACCGCAGGCTGTAGCGCGTGTTGTCGGTGGGAAGGCGCGACTGGAGCGCGAACGCCAGGTCGGGACGCCCCGCGGCGAACACGCCAGGCGTGAGGTCTTCGAGGACATGCGGGGGAACACCCCCATCCAGCAGTGCCTGGAAGGCTGCCTCAGCTTCGGAAACGGGTTTGTTCCCAAACGCCGCGACGAACGCTCTCGCGACGTGCTCCTCCCAATCGCTAGACCACACCTGGTAGCCGTCCGGCCGCAGGACGGGAACAACATCGTCGTACTGACCCTGACGCCAGAGAATCTCCGCCAACACCGATCGGCCCCACGCCGAGTTGGGGTACCGCGGCACCAAACGATCGGCCAGCTCCCGAGCTTCCTTTAGTCGCCCCATGGCACCGAGCACGAGGGCTGCGCGCCCGATGGCACCTGCCTGCCAGGAGTTGACCACCGGAGCCACATAGTCGAGCGCCGTTTCGTACTCACCCAGGTGATAATGAAATCGCGCCATGGCGTTACGCGCGTTGATGTAGTCGAATCCGGCGCTCGGCCCGTGCTCCTCAAGCCACCCGTCCAGCACTGGAAGCGCCTCGCGGTAGTCCTGTCTTTCCTCGAGAAAATCGGTGAACGTACGGCGAATGGCGTAGTCGTCCGGGTGATCACGAATCAACGCCAGAGCACCGCGTTTGATCGCCTCCGTATCAACGAGATCGGCCTCGACAATGAGCTCCAGGGCGCGTTTCCGTGTTCCCGCCGCGAGCGTGGTATCTGCCACGGCAGCCAATACCGTCTCATAGTCGCCGTTGTACCGAGCCCACCAGAGGGACGTGCGCGGATAGTCGGGTCCCGCCATCGCGAGTAGGCTTTGATAATACTTGTCACTGGTCCGCAAATCCCACAGGTTCGGTGCCGCGATAGACGCGAGCGAGGACTGGTGACTGGGGCGGGTATCGAGCCGCCGGGCGTACGCGGCCGCGGCTTCCGTGAACGCCTCCCTGCCGAGACGGTCGCGCAATTGATCCAGCGTCCGATCCAGCATCGCCTCACCCAGATTGAGCTGCGTCAAGTCGGCTTGGAGCTCTGCGTTGTTTTCCCGGCCACCTTCCGACTCGGTGAGGTGGTTGTACCACCGGTACATCTCCGCACCGGTGCCAACGGGCGCACCTTCGAGATTCTCGAGGAATCGCTCGGCCGAAGGCACGTGAGCCTGCCTGTCCAACACGTGCAGGCCTTCCTGGTAGATGGCCGAGTAGAAATGACCCGCGAAATACGAGCGGTACGTCTCGGCATCCAAAAACGGACCGGGATATTTGGCGCGCAGGCCCGCCACGCTTTCCTCGAAACTCGTCACCATCTCCCTCGGTGGGACGTCGACGAACAGGGGAATCTCGTCCAGCACCTCGGACGCGTCGGCCCCCGAACCGATGGCTGTCAACCGGGAGAAAACACGGCGGAACATGTTGACGAACCGAAAGGAAGCGTGTCCTCCCTCTGTAGCCTGCCACAGCTCGGCGATGGCCGAACGCGTTACGACGCGGGGAACGCTCGTACCTGACCGGAAACTCCACAACCGCACCCGGTGCTTCAGGGTGCTCAGGCTTCGGTTCGATCCGAACCCGTGTGCTTCCCACCAGGTTCGCCACATACCTTCGTCATCCCCGTCGGAGAGGCGCAACAGATAGAGGTAGCGGGTGAGAGGATCTGCGTCTTGTTCCTCCGCAACAGCTCGGAGCTCCGCGACACGATTCCACACGTACAGCCGCACGGGATCTCCATCCGGAAGCGACTCGGCCACCTGCTGCGCGTGCACCGCATAACCCATCTGATAGGCGAGCAGTGCTTCCTCGCGGCTCACATCCACAGGAGTCAGCGTCTGTGCCATCATCGTGACTGCCAGCGCCTTCGCCGGCACGCGGTCAAATTCGAGCCAATCCAGACTCTGCAAGGTCATCCGCACCAACCCCGACGACGCGAGAGCCAACAACTCCAGCTCTGGCCTGGAGTGTCCCCACCGCTCCTCCACCTCGACGAGCGCCTCGGCAACACTCACCACCTCGAACTCGTTCAGCCGGCCGCGAATGGCCTCGATGTCCTTGACGCGGGACGCCCGAAATTCTATGGGATAACGCTGCGCGAGCCGCTCGATCCACCCCTCCAACAGGCCCGCTGCGTCGGGATAGTCGGGCACTTCGGGAAGGTCGCCCACCAACTCGTCTCGGTAGCGGATAATCCATTTGCCGTCTTCATAGGTCACTCGAAGCTCTCCGACCGCTTCGTGCGACATGAGACAATCGACTTCGGCGATGGCCAGCAGGAATCGCCTGTCGGGTTTGAGTCGGTAGGCGCCCTGCACCACCTCCGGCATCTGGGCGGGCGGGACCTGGACGACCGATTGGCCTATGGAAATGTCGTATATCAGATTCGGCAGGACACCGGCATCGGCCTCGGCATCCCAGCAATAACGAACGCCCGATCCACCGCATCCCGTGGCGCACGCCACAAGCGCAATGAGCGGGATACACACTTTGGCGACGATGGGCTTGGTCACGGGCAAGACTCGCTGTACGCGCAAGCCGACATCCCTCCTCAACCGGAGGTGCGCGGCACTTGTAGTGGGCGCTGTATGTTAAGGAAGGGAAACGCACTCGAGGGTGACGAACGTCACCATGGAGTCGAAAGCTCGGCTACGATGCGCCGCCCCGGGAAACTCGATCTTCGATACCCCCCTGGAGGGCGGTGCCCCACGTTCGTCTTATCCAGCCTGTACATCACATCAACCACCATGCATCGACACGAGCAGCGCGAGTGCCGCTACGAGCTCCCCACCCACTGCCGCTGCCACGTTCGGCAGTGCGGCCGTCGGGCGCCGTATAGCAACGCGAACACCAGCCCGACGATAATGCCGACGATGAGGATCCACAGGTACTCCAGGTTGTAGCCGAAGTTGACCTGGATCGGCTTGGCGTAGTCCATCAAGATCCCACCGTTCGAGAGATCGCGTAGGATGTCTACTAGGCACCCTCAATACGATTGTCGCGCTCCCTGCCGAACCCGGTCCCAACGGCGAAGAGCACCACCCCCAAGAGCGCCCAGGAATGAAAGTTGTGCAGCCCCGCCGTGAGTGGGGACAACCGCGGCATCCCGAATGCAGCCCCGCTCGCCGTCGTGCTAGCGGCCAGGATCGTCGGTATGAAAAAAGGCAGCAAAAATGGATACGTGCAAACCGTCATATCCAAGAGGTTCGCACGGCGATAGGCAGACAGACCATGAGCGGCACCCGCCTCCCGCGTGAGCTTGCCGGCTGTCAGGATCGCCACGACCGAATGTGTGGTCAGCACCACCGCGGCGGACACGGTGGCGAAGATCCACAACTCCGCCTGCCGTGGTGTGGTGGCCCGCGCTTGCGCCCAGCCCACGACCCGATCGAAGACGCCACTCGCCTCGAGCCCGGCCACGAGCCCCATCAACAGGAGCGTGAAGATCGAGATGCCGATGCCCCGCTCCATGCCTTGCACGATGAGGCCGCGAGCCGCAAAGGCGTCGGCATCGATGAAGAGTATTTCGGTGGGCGCGAACAGCCCGGCGAACAAGCCGATGCCCACGGCCGTCAAGATGCCGTAGATCAGCCCCTCCATGAGATGGCGCCGGGCAAGCATGGCCCCGATCGCCACACCCGGGGCGAGCAACATCACCAAAGCCTTCGGTCCTCCGGATAGCAGCGCATCCCCCCGCGCGCCCAGCGTGTCGGCGGCGGCGGAACCCACGGCTACGTAGACGACAAGTGCCACGCCGGCGGCGGGCAGCGCATACTTGAGCCGGCTGCGCACCACACCTCCGATGTCCGCCCCCTGCGACGCAGCCGACGCAATGGTCGTGTCCGACACCGGCGAAATGTTGTCACCGAACGTGGCACCGCCGATGATGGCGCCGATCAACGCCGCCGGTGACGCGTCCAAGACTCCCCCGGCCGGATACAAGAGCGGCCCGGCCAAAAGAATGGTCCCGAGGCTCGTGCCGGTCGACGTCGACACTGCGGAACAGATGACAAAGGCCGCCGCGACGAACCATCGGCCCGACAAGCCTAGGCGAGACGCGATCCACACGAGCGAATCGACGAAACCGCTGGCGTTCATGAGCGCACCGAGCACGCCCGCCAGCAACCACGCCATGATCATGAGCGCGACGATGCGTTGGCTCATTCCTCCCAGCGCCGCTTCGGCGTAGGCGTGCCGGTCGCGGGCAAGCAACAGCCCCGTGGCCAGCGCGGCGAGCAGGATGGGCCAAAAGCCCCTCTCGTCCGGCGCGCCGGCAAGGGCGAGCCACGTCACGCCGCCGAGGAACACGCCGAACGGCACCAGGGCGCCGGCGGTGCCCCCGCGGAACCGCAATGTGGGTTGCGCGTCTTCGGTCATGCGGGGGGTGCAAGCGGAACTGCGGAAACGTCGCCGTGGCGAAAGGTGGTGGTCCCGGTGCGCGTGATCCGAAAGATCGCGCCGCAATTCGGATCGGGGCATGCGATGTCGGTATCGCTGGTCATCCAGTCGTGCACATGCGTCTCACGTTGCTTTGCCGGAAGCAGCGGCAACAGCGCCGCCAGGGGATAGAGTGGAAAAGACTGCCCCGGCGGCAGCGTCAGGTTCTCGCCCGACAACTCGAAGTAATCACCGATCTCGTGGTTACAGACCATCTCCCATCCCGCCCGGCACTCCGCGACCTCGACTTTCAAATCGTACAGGGTGAACTCGTCGTTGGAACTCACGGATTCTCCTCTTTCCTCGAGATTGCCCAACCAATATGTTCGCTGGCATCGAGAAAGCCATGAGCGATAGCGAACCCCACACCCTGCATCTGGCCCCGGGATACGAGATTCCCCGGATCATCGTGGGCACGTGGCAGTTCTCCGAAGAACACCACGTCGACGCGTTCGAGCGGGAAGATGCCCTCGACACCCTTGGGATTCTGGCCGACGCCGGGCTCACGGCGTTCGACTGTGCCGACATCTACACGGGCGTCGAGCAACTGCTGGGCGAGTTCTTCCGGTCGCGACAGGAAGAACTCGCCAACGGTCCTCCCATCCGAGTCCACACCAAGTTCGTTCCGGACCGCGACGCTTTGCCCCACATCTCCAAGACCCACACGGAAGCAATCATCGATCGCTCGTTGAGGCGGCTCGGCGTCGAACGCCTCGATCTCGTGCAGTTCGCCTGGTGGGACTATGCCGTTCCCCGGTACGTGGAGACCGCCCTATGGCTGCAAGAACTGACCGACGCAGGCAAGATCCGCTTCATCGGCGCGACCAACTTCGATGTGCCGAGGCTGCGGGAGATCGTGGACGCCGGCGTATCGGTGGCCACGCACCAAGTCCAGTATTCCCTGCTCGACCATCGGCCCGAGACCACCATGGTGGCATTCTGCCGGGAACGGCGGATTCACCTGCTTTGCTACGGAACGTTGGCGGGCGGTTTCCTGTCCGACCGATGGCTGGGCGCGCCCGAGCCTGCTACCCACCTTCCCAATCGTTCGCTGACCAAATACAAGTTGATCATCGAGGAGTTCGGCGGATGGGATGCGTTCCAGAAACTGTTACGGATTGCCAATGATATCGCCACAAAGCACGGTGTCAGCATCGGCGACGTCGCCACGCGGTACGTGCTGCAACAGCCTCAGGTAGGCGCGGCCATCGTCGGCGCCCGGAGTAGCGCGCACGTGCAGGAGAATCTCCGCACCCTCGCGCTGCGGCTCGATCCGGAAGACATCTCGATGCTCCACGGTCTCGCCGCACCAAACCGACCTGCTGGTGACGTGTACACCCTGGAACGTCGGCCGGCGAGCGCCCACGCCGCCATCATGCGGTACAACCTGAACCGGGCCGCACCGGACAACCTCGACCCGCCTACCAAACACCAGTCCTAAAGGTCACATGATGATGATTCGAACCATTATCTCCGTCTCGATCTGTCTTGTCGTTCCCGTCACGCCGCTGATGGGACAAACGGCGGTTGCCGTCGTGGGCGCGTCCGTCGTGGACCTGGGCGGTGGGCCTCCGATCCGTGACGCCGTGGTGGTCATGGAAGACGGCCGCTTCACGAGTGTCGGGCCGGCCTCATCCACCCCCATCCCCGAGGGCGCGAGTATCGTCCACGCCGACGGCATGTGGCTCGTGCCGGGCCTGATGAACATGCACGTGCATTTTGGGCTGGTGCTTCCCGGTGCCGCCGGGGCCGCTCTGGCGAATGAAACCGAGGCCGAGCTGGCGCTTCGCATGGCGGCGGCGGCTCGCGCGACCCTGGAAGCTGGCGTGACGACCGTGCGGGTTACCGGCGAACGTGGCCATGTGGATCTCGCCATGAAGCGGGCCATCGAACGTGGCGAGGTGCGGGGACCACGCATGTTTTCCGCGGGTGAAATGGTGCAAGTCACGGGCGGTCACGGATCCGCCGTCGGCGAGGCGGCCAACGACGGTCCCGCGGAATTCCGGAAGGCCGTCCGGCTGCAGATCCGCGCCGGGGCCAGCTGGATCAAGCTCGCCATCTCCGGCGGGATCGCCACACCTGGTGGCGACATTGCGGCGTCGTTCATGACCCGGGACGAAATGGAGGCAGTGACCGACATCGCACACCGCCACGGCGTCAAGGTCACGGCCCACTCCGGTTCACCCACCGCGACCATCGACGCCGTGGAAGCCGGGATCGACGCCATCGAGCACGGCTATTTCCTCACCGAGGACGTGTTTCGCCTCATGAAGGCGCACGGAACCTGGTACGTCCCCACGATTCTCGTGAGCCAGCCCGCGACCCTGCCCTTCTTCGAGCGGATCGGATCTCCGCAGTGGTATTTGGATCGGGTTGAGGCGGTGGGCCGGCGCCACTGGGAGGCCCTGCGCACCGCGATCGAGGTGGGCGTGCAGATCGCCTTGGGAACCGATCAGCTTCCCCATGAGCCCAATGACGGAACGATCGCAACGGTCCGAGAAGCGGAATACTATGTCGCCGCGGGGATGACGCCCTTGCAGGCCCTCCGCGCCGCGACCATCGCGCCGGCCACCATGCTCGGCGTCGCCAACGACTTGGGAACCATCGAGCCGGGCAAGCTCGCCGATCTCATCGCGGTGACGAACGATCCGACACAGAACATCTCCGCCCTGCGCGACATCAGGCTGGTAGTCAAAGGCGGTGTCGTTGTCAATGCGGAGAAGAGACTTCTTCTTCGACACGAGGCACGCCTACGTTTACAATGTGCCGGCGTTGATCACCGGTTGGGCGGCCCGGTCGCCACACAAGATCACGAGCAGATTGCTGACCATGGTCGCCTTGCGCTCCTCATCGAGCTGCACGACGTCGCGATCCGAGAGCGAATCGAGCGCCATCTCCACCATTGACACCGCCCCTTCGACGATTTTCTTCCGCGCCGCGATGATGGCGCTGGCCTGTTGCCGCTGCAGCATCGCCGAGGCGATCTCGGGCGCGTACGCCAGATGACTGATACGGGCCTCGATGACCTTGACGCCCGCCTTGTCCAGCCGGTTTTGAATCTGTGTTTGCAGGTGCGCGGCCACTTCTGTCAAATGCGTGCTGAGCGCGGTTTCGCCTTCCTCGTGCACGTCATAGGGGTACTTGGTCGCCAACCCGCGAAGAGCTGATTCGCTCTGCACACGCACGTATTGTTGATAATCGTCCACTTCGAAGAGCGCCTCGGCGGTATCGATCACCTGCCAGACGACGACAGCGGCGATCTCCACCGGATTGCCGTGGGCGTCGTTCACCTTGAGCATTTCCGTCTCGAAGTTCCTCACACGGAGCGAGAGCCGCTTCTTGCCATAGAACGGGTTCGCGTACCGCAGCCCCGGCAATCTCGCCGTGCCCACGTATTTGCCAAAGAGCTGCAACACCCGCGCCTCGTTGGGGTCGACCATGAAAAAGCCCGCGAAGCCAATCATTACCAACGTGAACACCACCGAGGAGATGATGAGCTGCACCACAGATTCCGTCTGGATCCCTCGCACCATCGCAAAGATCGTCCCACCGGTCGCCAACACGAGCGCCAGCAACGCGACATATCCGGAGGACACGTCCCGATTGATCTCTTTTACCACGACCACCTCCAATTAAATGATATGGTCATCATATCATATTCATATCATCAACGCGATGGGTGTGGGTCCACCTCCGACCCGTCAGCCATTAGGGTCAGGGCATCGCGAACCAGTAGTTAACCTTGATCATGAACGCATTCTGGGCGGGGGCGTTGATCAAAGCCCGCAGATCGCGGCCGAACTCGAAATCACCGATGCCCTGCTCATCCTCCTGGCTGCGCTGCCACACGAGAAACACCGTGGAACCAGGGCGATATTCCCAACGCAGTACGATGTTGCCGATGAGCGAGCGCACGTTGAAATCGCGGTCGTCGAAGGAGTACTCGGAGATACCGTCGCCGTCGAAGTCGATGTGGCGGCGGCCGTTCTTCTCGACGCAGGTCCGTCCCCCAACACACACGTCCACCTGGCCCGCTCGCTCGTACGTGCCCTCCGCGAACACGTCGAAGTCGAACGTCTCCGGGGCGAGGAGTTGCTTGTACGAGACGTAGTCCCCCGATGACAGCAACGGCTGGGCGAACACTTGCAAGCTCAGCGTCGGGCTGAACACGACGTCGAGCCGGGTCTCCAGCGACAGCTCTCGACGCTCGAGGTCACCGAAGAGGTAACGCGAGCCAAACGTGGGGGAATAAGGATTCACGGCGGTCGTCGCGACATACTGGCTCGCCGTGCTGCTAATGCTGAACTGGGGCTCCACTTCCAACTGCACCAGCGGCGACGGACGAAACTCCATCTCCAAGCCCAATTCCAAACTGGATCCGCCATTCAACTGAATCCACTCGTGATCCACACTGAAGCCGGCATTGAAGCGATTGCGACGGTCGGTTTTGATCTCGACAGCCACACTCTGGGAGCGGGGTGCCATCATGAGGGGCCCGCCGCGCGTGGCGGTGCGGTCCATTTGCTGGGGACGCAGTCTGAGATCCGCCTCGATCTGCCAGTAGTTCAGCAGCTCGATCTCGGTACTCAGATTGAACGAGCCCGACACGTGCGCGCGCTGCCACGACCGGAACGACCACGGATCTTCGAGGGCGTCGTGACTGAAGTTGTGGAAAGTCGAGAACGTGGCGTTGTAGCCACGCAACAGCGGCCCCGGTCGAATCTCCTGGTATTCCACCCGAGCCCCGCCGTCCAGCGCTTCCTGTCTGCGGCTGAATCCCAGATCGTTGATCTCGAACTGCGGGGTCGTTTCCGCCAGCCAGATCGACCCCGTCCAGTGCTCGCCGCGCCGCCGAGCGAGGGTCAGCCGCCAGTCCACCCCGGTCAGGGAAGTCGCCGTGGAGTCCACCCGCAGTCGCCGGGCATCGGGACGTTGAAAGAAGTGATTGCTGGAGCGTTGAATCCGGATCATGGCCGTGGAGTCGCCTTCGACCCGGCTTGCCGAGAAGTATCCGAAAACCGCCCAGGCGCGGTCCGACCACCCGTACTCGAAATCGATCGCGGCGGAGATCGCCGTGCGCGGGAGAAAGTCGAACGTGTTGTCGCCCGGTAGATTCCGCCGGAGGACGGTACCAATGGCTCCCAAGGTGGACGTACCGTCATTGAAGTCCTGCTGCAACCGGGCGACGCCGTAGCCGGTGCGTGGCTCGACGCGAAACGATTCGATGGCTCCCGTCGCCTCGTCAACCGACCTGCCCGATTCTTCCCGGGTGAAGGCCACGAGCCCGCCGACCGACAGGCCGCCCGTGGTCCTACCGGTGAGCTTGGTGGCCCCGACGATGGTAGCCGCGGAGGGAATCGTCGCGAACTCCGAGCCGGACGGTGGACGGCCATGGGGCGGACGCCCGATGCGGCGACTGTAATACAGATCCTGGCCAGCCGACAGCGAAAAGTCGAAGATCTGCGCGTCCTCGACAAAGAACGGACGGCGTTCATCGAAGCGGGTCTCGAACGCGGTGAGATTGATGACGGCCGGATCGGCTTCGACCTGCCCGAAATCCGGGTTGATCGTGGCATCGAGGGTGAACTGCGCGCCGATCCCATAGCGAACATCGATGCCCACGCGGGAATCCAGTTCGGATCCATCGAAGAACGGATCGCTCGGCACCGAAGGAGCGGTGTACGCGGAGCTGAGCGCGTACGGCAAGAACTCGAGGAGCCGCGCCGCCCGCGTGATCTGCATGCCCTCCAGCGTCGCAAACTGACTGACCCTTCCCTGCTGCAGTTGGGAAATCAGCGCGTAGTGCGTCTCCTCGTTGGTCTGCAGGCGTCGGCGAACGAAATTCACGCCCCACGTCTGCATGCTGTCCGACGCCTTATATCGCATCTGCGACAGGGGGATCCGCATCTCGACGGTCCATCCAAGGGAGTCGCGTTGCACCGCCGATGTCCAGACGGCATCCCACGCCTCGTCGTCTTCATTGTCTTCGAACAGATAGACGTCGCGCTGAACGTTCGCCGCGCTGACCCGAAACGAATACCCCGTGCGCCGGTCCAGGTTGGGATCGAAGGCCACCTCGAAGTAATCGTATTGGCCCCGCCCGTCGCGCCGGACCAGCTGATCGGCGATCTGCGCGGGCCGGCTGTCGTGCATGCGCGCGCCGACGTAGACCGAGCTCGCATCGAAGAGCACGCGGACCTCTGTATCCTCCTCGGCCACGGCGCCTTCGACGGGTTCGCGCTGCACGAATCCCGACGCGGCCGGGGCGGACCGCCACGCCGACTCGTCCAAGCGCCCGTCGATCCGGATGTCCCCCGACCGCGCCACCGCCCGGGCAGGTGGGTTCGACCGGGTACCCCCGTCGCCGGAGTCCTGCGCCTTAGCCGGTTGCACGAAAGCCAGGGCGAGGACCACCAGCCTGGGCACCACCCGGATCCAACTGTGCATTCCGGGCCGTACTAACGCGCGCGTTCCTGGATAGGAATGAGTCGATGTCAAAACGGTGTGAGCCGCAGTCAACCCGCGACCCACGGGGAAGAGATCGGACCTAGCTGAGCCACACGGCACAATCTACATCATCGGCATTTCGCAGCATGCCGCAAGTTGGAGCGACGCGAAGGGTCGCCCCGCGGGGTCAATTCCCCGCCCGCCGCTGGCACCGCCCCGCCCCCCGGTTCTTGGCCAGCCCGCGATCCACGGTGAGCATCAGGGTCAAATTGGCCTCGACGGCGGTCCGCGCCGTGAGATGGCAGGGCACGGTGCCGTGGACGTCGGCGGCAAACGTCTTGCGCATGTCTTCCTCGGCACGGATGTCTGTGAGGTCATCGTTGCCCTGCAGCTCGATGACGAACCGCACCTCGGCCCGGTCCCAGGTGAAACGCAACCGGCGGGTCCGGTCGGCCTCCACCAGCCCCAGCCGCGTCCAGCGACCACCTCGATAGGCGTAGATGACGGCCGGGAAGTCGTTCTGGTTCTCCACCAGCGCGGCCAGGTTCATCGACCCGGGGACAGGAGCAGGAGGCGTGGCGGGTGCGGGAGACCCCGAGCCTCCCCCACCGCAGCCGACCGCCACGATGACCGGAAAAACGACCTTCCACACGATGCTGAATGCCATGGCGCACACCTTTGCGGCGGTAGGGGAGCAAAATGGCGTCCGGTCCGCCCAGATGCCAGAACGGGCATCTGCCCGAAATGGGGCGGGCGTCACAGAGAATGGGCTCCCCGAGCCGCACTATGCCTCCAGACGGGGTTTCAGATCGGGAAGAACAAGACATCCCAGGGGCAGCAAGCAATGGCAGATATGCCGCAAAACGGCGTCAAATGGTACCTGCGGGGCCAGATCGAAGAGGGTGGTGGCGCCTCCCGGATCATCCTCCGGCCGCTCCCCTTCACCATAGGCCGGGCCGCCGACGCCGACCTCCGTCTCGACTCCGACCGCGTTTCCTCGCGGCACGCCGAGGTGGTCCTCCAGGACAGCGTCCTCGTCATCCGGGACCTGGGCTCGACGAACGGGACGTTCATCAACGGCGAGCGCGTCACCGAGAAGGCCCTCACCGACGGCGACGTGGTGCACTTCGGCGACCAGCAGTTCCAGATCAAGTCCGAACGATCCCAGAGCCCCATGTCCAAGACCATGCCGTTTCGCCTCGGGGTCGAGGCAGGCCCCGGGCCCAAGAAGATCCAGCAGGTCAAGGACCTCGTCCGCCTCCTGGAGACGGGGGCCGTGCGGGTCGAGTTTCAGCCCCTGATCCGATTCTCCGACGGCGCCATCGTGGCATACGAAGGCTTGGGACGAGGGGACCTGGATGGTGCGCCGTCATCCCCGGGAGAACTGTTCGCGGCCGCCGAGGGCCTGGGATTGGCGGCAGAACTGAGCGCTGTCTTCCGGCAGCGACAGCTCTTGGCGGCCGCGAACCTCCCTCCGTCCCCGGCGGTGGAGCGGCCCGCCCTGTTCGTGAACACCCACCCCGCCGAAATGGACGACTGGGAGACGCTGCTCGACTCCCTCCGGGCGTTCCGGCGCCTCGAGGCCTCCCTGCCCATCGTGCTCGAGATCCACGAATCCTCGGTCACCGACATAAAGACGTTCCGAGCACTGCGCGAGCAGCTCAACGAACTCAAGGTGCAACAGGCCTTCGATGATTTTGGAACGGGGCAGGCGCGGCTGGAGGAGCTGTGCGAGGTCTCTCCTGACTACGTAAAGTTCGACATCCGTTTCGCCCGGGACCTCCATCTGGCGTCGGAGAAACGCCGCGACATGATCCACAGTCTCGTCAAGATGATGGAGGACATGGACATCACCACCGTGGTCGAGGGCGTGGAGAATGCAGAAGAAGCCGAGGCATGTCGCGCCCTCGGCTTCGACTTGGCTCAGGGATATCACTTCGGTCGCCCCGCCCCGCTGGCTACACTATCCGGCGAGCATCGAATAGGCAGGCCCGGCTAACCCAGCCGAGGAGAATCAGCCGCTCTTAGTTCCCTCCGCTGCGCGCGGTCCACGGCGGCACGACGTGGTTGACGCGAGCATACGCGATAGCCTGGCCCAAGTGTTCGTGCATGTCGGTCGCGATGAGATAGATCGCATCATTCACCGACCGCTCACCCCCGAAAAATTGAATGCTGGAGTGCAGCTTCTCGTCCGACAGCTCGCCGACCGCGCTCTTGTAGTACACGAAGGACTTGCGTAGGTAGTCGAGCACCTCGGCCTTGTCGGTCACTTCGGGGAGGGACCCGTACAGCTCCGGCCCAACCTCCATGCCCTCCGGCGGTACAGCGTCCCACGCGCTCGGCACCACGTAATTCTCGGCGACGATGAGCATGAACACTTCGCTCACCGATCGCACGCCTTCCATCGGCCGCCACGAGTATTGCTCAGCGCTCATGGCATCGGCCAGATCCAGAAACTTCGACTCGAGAGTCTCGATATCGGCAACGTACTGCTCCTTGACGCTCACCCCGCCGGACTGGTCCTGAGCGACGGCCGAATGCCACGGGACCAGAGCCGAAGCTGCCACGGTCAGGCCGGTAAAGGCGATCTTCCGAATCATCTCCAGGGTATCCATGAGGTCTCCTCGTTTCTCGTCTGAATCGTGAATCACCAATCTGCCATCTCAAATATGCAATCGCAATCAATTATTTGCCGGCTGCGGCGAAATCTCATACTCCTGAAGCGGCGTCGCTCCGTACTCGAGATCGAGGACGACCCCGCCCTCGCCGAGCAATTCCGACTCAAAGAAGAAGAGTTCTCTGAGGAGAACGAGGAACGGGGCCGAAACCGCTATCACTCGGTTCAGCCAGAACTCAGAACAGCTCGAGATCGAATCCTATGAACAGCCCAAGCACGGCCTCCGCCTTGTCGGTGGACACGTTGACAATCAGCGGCGCAAAATCGCCGGTGTCGAACGGCGGATAGATATCAAGTTTCACTCCCCCACGAAATCGAAACACCCGCCCGATTGGAACCCGCGCCTGAGCGCGAAAAGGCACCGACCAGTGCCAGAAGCTCTGGAAGTCATCGCCCTGCAATCGATGAAGCGTAAACCCCACACCCAAACTGTAGAAGATGAGCGGCACGAGTGCCTGCAAGCCGACGATGGGGAAGTCGATGCGCGACGGCGTGTACTGGACCGGAACACCGAGCTTGATGTCGACCACCCGCGTGTTGAGAAAGCCGACGACGGTGAGGAACAGGAGTCCGGCCAACCCGTAACCGGCCACCTGCTTCATGCGACCACCGCGGCCATTGGGGGTTCCCGCCGCGGACCGTTTGACGGCCGCCGCGTCCGGTACGCTACCGGACTGCCGTTCTGCGAGACCTCCGAGCCCGAACAGCGCCCCCGACGCCTGGGCCTCCACCGTTGCGAGAGCCGACGCAAGCTCACCCGCCGTGGTGAAACGGTCCGCTGGTGTACGCGCCAGCGCCTTCAACGTGATGCGTTGCAGCGCGTCGGGAATGGTGTCCCGAACGACTTGAAGGCTCGGAACACTCTCGACCATCTTGCGGGCGATGATCGCCTGGACCGTGGCTGCCGTAAACGGGGGATCGCCGCTGAGCATCTCGTAGAGCACGCACCCGACGGAATAGATGTCGCTGCGGGCGTCGAGGTGCCGTTCACCGCCTGCCTGTTCCGGGCTCATGTACAATGGGGTGCCTGGCGAGAGGCCCGAGTCGGTCAGCCGGCCGGAGTCGAGTTGTTCGACGGAGAACGCGATGCCGAAGTCGGCCACGACGGCGTGGCCGGATTCGAGCATGATGTTGGCGGGCTTGATATCGCGGTGGATCACCCCATGGGCATGGGCGTAGGACAGGGCCTCGGCCACTTCACGGGCGATGCGTACCGCCTCGTCGATGGCGAGCTGCTTTTCGCGGTTCAAGCGATCGCGCAACGACTCGCCTTCCACGAAGGGCATCACATAGTAGAGAAACTCGCCCGCCTGCCCCGAATCGTGGAGTGGGAGGATGTGGGGATGGCGCAATCCGGCGGCGATCTCGATTTCCTTGAGGAATCGTTCGGCCCCGACCGCGGCCGTCAGCTCGGGTCGAAGCACTTTCACCGCCACCTTGCGGCGGTGCTTGACATCCTCCGCCAGATAGACCGTGGCCATGCCCCCGGCCCCCAGCTCTTCCAAGACGGCGTACCGACCGCGTAGCTCGGATCTCAGCCGCTCGATGACATCTGTCACGTCGTCGCCTCGCCGGTCGTCCTATGGCGTCCTATTCGATACTCCCTCCGGCCGCGATGTCGTCCGGATCGGGTTGGCCGCCCACCAGTGCGTTGAACACCAGTTTGAACGTCCCGTGGGTCTGCATCCGATGTTGCGCCCGGAAGCCGATGAGCACCACCCTGCCCTCCCCGTGCTTTACGGAAACCACCGCCGCCTTCTCGGCGATGACGTCCTCGCCCAGCAACCAGCCGCTCTGGAGAATTTCACGTTCGACGAACGTCACCACCCGCGCGACCCGCTCGTTCCTCTCCGTGGCCACGACCTGATACACCTGGTTGTTGCCGAGGAACGTGGCGAGGGCGTTCTTCGGCATGCCGTACGCGACGGGGTTGGTGTTGTCGACATGAACTCGCAACGTGGACCCCGGCGACCAGAACTCCGTGGACGACAACCCGGCCACGACGTTGCGGACCGGCAGACCGAACTTCTCGATGGGGAGGTTTCCGGCCTCGGCAAACGTGAGCAGCGTGCCGCCCGCTTTGACGAACGCCTCGAGGGCGTCGACGCCCTCCTGTCCGAACCCACTGCGGTATTCCGGGGGATACGCGTCCGCCCGGCCACCCCGGCCGCCGCCGCTCTCTTCTCCCGTCATCCGTGCCACACCGTCGGCCGGCAGGATGATGACGTCGAACTTGTCGTTCAAGTCCCCCGCCTTGATTTCGGCATCCATGAGCGTCGCGTAGGGGAAGCCGAAATTCTCCAGCACGAGGCGCGTCCACCCCTCGTCCATGTTGCCGCCGAAGTAGCGTTGGTACATGCCGATTCTGGATCTCGTCAGCGTGTGACTGCTACCCGACACGTCCACCTCGAGTGCGGAGAAATCGACTCCCGTGGCCTCGGCCACCTCGGTGAGCGTCGCCTCCGGTGCTCCGGTCGACACGACAAAGTCGCCCGGACGAGCCGCATCGCCCGTCGCACGATCCACTCGGCGGACGCCCACGTTGCGGTCCAGCAGAAAATTCACGGCCTTGAAGCTGTCATTGAGCCGGCCGTCCAGCACGTATCCAAACCGACCCGCCGTCACGGTGCCCCGGGGTTCGATGAGCGCAGTGAGGGTCGTGAGGTCAGTGGCCGGCACGGTGCCGGCCGCATCGACCCGGACGCCCATGAACTCCGCCATGTTGTCCGTCGACATGTCGTAAGGGCGGATGGGATTGTCGTCCCGGTCGCGGGTGTAGGAATTATCGGGGTAAAAGGTCCGGCCCAGGAGCCAGCGGATCAAACCCATTTTAGGCTGCGCCATGGAGACGACGAACGTGCCCGCGCCGTAGACCCGCCCCTCGTGCGTGAAGTCGCCGGCCGCCTGGTGCACCTCGATCCCCTGCCCCAGGAGCTTGTTCACCATCTTCTGGGCCGTGAGCGCGTCGTGTTGCTCGGCCGGGATGAGGAAGGCGGCTGTGTCCCCCTCGGCCCCCCGCTGCGTCTGGCGCGTGGCCTTCAGATAGGCGTTGCGCAGCACCGTCTCCCGGTTGCGGGCGGCCATGTCGAGGGCGGCAATGGCAGCGATTTCTTGCTGCTCGACGATGTCTCGCACCCGCCACCACCCACCGGGCCAGGGATTGGGAAACGTTGTCTGCTGTTCGTACTCGGGCATGCCCCGACGCGAACCCTCCAGCTGGTCGGGATGCAGGAAGAGCGGTGTTGCCAGCCGCGCGCTCGCCGATTCGGTGAGCATCCCCGCGATGTTGTGGAACGGGGTGATCCAATGAAATCCGAAGTGCCCCCAACCCGAATAGATCGCGGCGTTCACGACCCCCTGCCGCCCCGCCTCTTCTTCCTTGTAGGCGATATGGGCGCCGTACCAGCTCATCTCCCGCCACACCAACGGATCCGCGGCGGGCCGGATCGGCTCCGCGTAGGGCGGGACGTAGATCCGCGCGCCGTACGCCCCCATCTGGTGATGGTCGATGTAAGCCTGGGGAATCCAATCCCGGAACAAGATCTTGGCCCCGTACTGGGACTCCACCGTGTTCGTCATGAATGCGTCGCGGTTGTTGTCGTGGCCGATGTAGTGATGATACAGCGACGGCAGGCCCACGCCTTCGTATGCCGTGCCCACCGTTTCGCTGTACCAATCGGTGACCATGATCTCCCCATCCGGATTGAAACTGGGGATCATGATCGCGATGGTGTTCTCGAGGATGCGGAGGATCTCCGGGTCTGTACGCGTCACGAGGTCGTACGTCAGCTCGGCAGCCATCTGCGACGACCCCACCTCCGTGGAGTGGAGGCCCATCGACTGCACGACCACCGCCTTCCCCTCGGCGATGGCCCGCTCGATTTCGATCGCCGGCACGCCACGCGGATCGCTCAGCGTCGCGTTGATCTGCCGCAGCTCTTCGAGTCTCGCGAGGTTGTCGGGCGAGGAGATATACAGGGCGAGAAAAGGGTTGCCCAGAGTCGACGGCCCCATGTTCACGACCTGTAGGCGCGGGCTCAGTTCGCCCAACAGGTTGTAGTACTCCACCAGCTTGTCCCAGCGCGCGAGCTTCCGGTCGGCTCCCATCTGGAAACCAAAGAACTCCTCCGGTGTTGGGATCTGCTGGCTCGCCGCCCGCGCAGGCAACACGAGTACCAAGGCGAGGATGGCAATGACCAATCGAGTCGGTAGACGATGGAATTTCACGACGCCCTCCGGGCGGAAATGATGAGTCACTTGGTTGCGAAAACGCATGAAGATATGCTCCCGATACAAAGGCAAGCTCGGCTATCAGCCGCCGGCCGCAACCCGCATCAACTGCCCGCAAAGCCACGCGCCGTAGGTTCCGATGGCGTATCCCAGAACAGCCAGCAGCACGCCCACCGGCGCCAGGCTGGGGTGAAACGCGGACGCCACCACGGGGGCCGAAGCAGCCCCGCCCACGTTGGCCTGGCTTCCCACGGCCAGATAGAACGTGGGTGCCTTGATCATGCGTGCCACCACGAGCAAGAGCCCGGCGTGGATGCCGATCCACAGGAGCCCCACGCCGAAGAGCCCCGGACGCTCGAGCACGGCGCCGATGTCCATGCTCATGCCGATGCTGGCGATCAGTATGTACAGCATGACGGTGGCGATCTTGGACGCGCCGGCTCCCTCGAGCTCTCGGGCTCTGGTAAATGAGAGCATCAAGCCGCCCGTCGTGGCGATCACCACCAGCCAGAAGAACTGACTGCTGAGGCTGAAGCGAGTGAGCACCGGTGCATTCGCTTCGATCCATGGGGCAATTTGATCCGCCAGGACATGAGACAGACCGGTCACCCCAAACCCCACGGCCACGATGATCATGATGTCCGGCATGCTGGCAATGCGGGCGTGTTTCTCGTGGAACTCGGTCACCCGGCGCTTGAGATCATCGAGCGCCGTGGTGTCGGCGCCGAGCCTGGCGTCGATCTTGGAGGATTCGGCCGCCATGAACAGCAGGACGGCCAGCCAGAGGTTGGCGATCAGCACGTCGACGGCGATCATCGCCGAGAAGAGGTCGTCGCCCACATCGAAGACCTCTTTCATGGCCGCCTGGTTGGCCCCGCCCCCGATCCAACTCCCGGCAACCGTCGTGAGGCCACGCCACACGGCATCGGGACCCACACCTCCCACCGTGTCGGGGCTTATAAAGGAAAAGACAAATATGGCGATGGGCCCGCCGATGATGATTCCCACCGTGCCCGTGGCAAACATGATCAGGGCCTTGGGGCCAAGCCGGATGATCCCCTGCAGGTCGATGCTGAGTGTCAGCAGGACGAGCGTGGCCGGCAGCAGGTAGCGTGACGAGACGAAATAGAGTCTCGACTGCTCCGCGTCGACGATTCCGAACGTGTTGTAGAGCGACGGGATGAAATAGCACAGCAGGAGGACGGGTACGTACCGATAGAACTTCTTGAAGTGGGGATTGTCGCTGCTCGCCGTGTAGAAAATGACGCCGAGGGTCACGGCGAGCAGGCCGAGAACGGCCGCGTCGTTCGTGAGCAGAGCTTGGGACTCTTGCATCAGCAGGTTGTCCGGGTAGTAGGGTCGTCAGCGGCTCAAATCATAATGCCGCGCTTCGGCTGGTCTGTCTATCGGGATCGGGCCGGCGGCGATTACCGTGCCTTGACGTACCCCTGTCATTCTGTGTAGAATGCAAGCGAAAGCTAAATGCAATTGATTCTCATTCTCAATTACAACTGAGGAAAATGTTCCGCCTACGTCCTGTGGTGTGGTGCTGGTGGGGTTTCATACTGCTCGTGGCACCGATTCCCGGCTCCCGTCAGCTGGCGGCCCAGGACGACGCGGCCGAGGCGGCCCGGAGGGTGATCGCCATGTCGTCCCTGGCGGCCAAGGAATACGCCAACGGCGTCTCGAACGGCGTCGTGGTTTCCCCGGACGAGGTCGACGAGGCCGTTGCCTTCCTCGGAGAGGCCCGCCGGGCCACGACCCGGCTGCCCGACGGCATTGCCGCGGCGACCAAGGCGCTGATCGATTCGGCGCTGGCGATGGTTCGGGGCGTTGGCCCAGCCCAACAGGTCGAGCGCCTCGCCCTGGAGGTGGCGAGCGGACTGCTGGCCGCCGTTCCGGGAACCGACGACGACATCCCGTCGCTCCGCCCTTCCCTCTCCTGGGGCAGCCGTCTCTTCGCCCAGAACTGCACCGACTGTCACGGCGCATCCGGCGCCGGTGACGGCTTCCGCGCTCCCAATCTCGATCCGCCCCCGGCCGATCTCACGGACGCCGTCCTGCTAGCGGACCAATCCCCGCTGGACCATTTCCGCAAGATTCGTTTCGGCGTCGCCGGCACCGACATGGAGGCCTTCGAGGACCACCTTGCGGATGAGGAGATCTGGGCGGTGGTGTGGTATGTGACCCGCTTCCGGGCCACCGAGGCGAGCCGTGCCCGCGGTGAGGATGTGTTCACCCACCTGTGCCCTGCCTGCACCGACGGCGACTCGACGACATCCGCCCTGCTGGCCGCGCCGAGCGAGCTCGCCGACCCCGCTCGGGTCGCCCGGTCCACCGACGAGGACCTGTACGGCGGCGTGAGCCGATTGGCGGCGGTCGCCGGCGTCGCGATCGACAGTGCCGAGGCGTCGGCCGCGGTCGACTACCTCCGGACCCTGCCTTTCGCGCACGAGGACGCCTCCGGTCCCGCCAGGACGTTCGCCCTCGTGCGGACGGAACTGGCAAGGGCGCTTCGTGGCGCTCGGGAAGAGCAGTGGGAGGCGGCCGCAGCGACGGTGTTCGACGCGTACGCCGTCTTCGAAGAGGTGGAAACCGAGGTACGGCTGCGAGACCCCGCATTGGCCGCAACCCTCGAAGCCACGTTCGGGACGCTGCGCGGCCAGATCGGTCGCGGCGACGATCCGGCCGCCCTCCTGTCCACCCACGACCTGCTCACCGCCGGTCTCGAGACGGCACAGGCGCTATTGGATCGCCCGTCCTCGACGCTCGGATTGTTCGTACAGTCGTTCATCTTGCTACTGCGTGAAGGCCTCGAAGCCATTCTCATCGTGGGCGCGCTGACGACGCTCATCGTGCGCGCCGGGGCGCCCGAGCGACGACGCGACGTGTGGTGGGGCGTGGGAGCCGCAGTGGCCGCGAGTGTGGTGACTGCCGTTCTCCTCGAATCGGTCTTCCGTTTCGGCGTGGCCGAGCAAGAGGCGCTCGAAGGCGTCGTCATGTTGCTGGCGGCGGGCGTACTCGTGTGGGTGAGCTACTGGCTCCTCGCCAAGGTCGACGTGCAACGGTGGAAGGCGTTCGTGACGAGCAAGGCACACAAGGCCGTCACATCGGGTTCCGTACTCACGCTGGCCGGCGCCGCATTCCTCGCAGTGTACCGCGAAGGCTTCGAGACGATTCTCTTCTACAAGGCCCTCATCATCACCGCCGATGGGCAGGGGGCCGGATCGATCCTCCTCGGTGCAGTGGCTGCGACCGCGTGTCTCGTGGGGATTTACGCCGGAATCGCGTATGCCGGATTGCGAATCCCCATGCGCCCGTTCTTCGGCGCCACGAGCGCGATTCTCTTCTACATGGCATTCACGTTCGCCGGCAAGGGGATCGCGGAGCTCCAGCAGAGCCGGCTCGTCAACACGACGTTGCTCGACTGGGCGCCCCACGTCCCCTGGATGGGCATCTACCCCACGCTGCAAACCATCGTCATCCAGGCGGCGCTGCTGGGGTTGCTGGCGTTCGGCGTGATGTGGACCTTCCTCATGCAACCGCAGCGAGTGGCCGCTCGCTAGGTCGGTCTCCCAGTCCCTCTCTTCTCGACTATCGCCCCCCGGTATCGGAGGGTATTTTTTGGGCTGCCGGCGAGTCGGCATCAGGCACTCCAACTTCCTCTCCATGGAGGCATCTATGAAAGCGCGCCACATCACCCCCGCACTCCTCACGTTCGCCTTTGTCATGGCCGGATGTGCGGGCGAGCAGGCCGCAGAGGACGCGTCCGAAGGCGCCGGCCAGAGCTATCCCAACTTGGCCGCTCCCCTCGCGTTCGAGAACGATCGCGTCGTCGTCCAGACCATTAGCGTGGAACCGGACGTATGGGCCGGAGAACACGGCCACGAGGGAAACCAGCTCGGCATCTCGATCGATGGCGGCACACAGACGTACCGCGTGGACGGAGAAGAAACTGACGTGACGTATGCGGTGGGAGAGGCCTTCTGGGTCGACGCCATCGAATCCCACGACCACATGGTCAAAGAAGCGGGGCTCTCGGCCGTGCTCGTCACGCTCAAGGAACTCAAGGCCGGCATGGGCACGGGCCAGACGTATCCCAATATCGATCCGACGGTCGTGTTCGAGAACGACTACGTCATCGTCCAGAAGTTGACCAGCGAGCCGGGGCAATGGGTCGGTGAACATTCCCACGCGGGAAACCAGATCGCGATAGTCCTCAAGGGAGGGACGACCACGTATCGCGTGGGCGACGAGGAAACCGTGGTGAGCCACGCGGACGGCGAGGTGTTCTGGGTCGAAGCGACTGATGCCCACGACCACGCCGATGATTCCGCCACCGAAGCATTGTTGGTGACTCTCAAGGGATAGGCAACAACAGCCGTCTCAGCCCTACAGAAAAGCGGGGAGGCCGCGAATCGCCCTCCCCGTTTTCCACTCGGTGCAGCCTACGACTCGCTCACCCGCCGCCTATCGAGAATCCCGCATAGATCGGAACGAATTGGGTGTCCCCACCCATATATCGAGCCTCGAACCAGAGAGTGGCCCGCCCAAGTGGGATGTCCACCCCGGCCGCGCCGGTATAGGCGAACTGGGTCTGGCTGGCTTCGAATGCGGGGGTAGACTCGGACCGGAACTGATGCGAGAGCACCCCAGCGCCACCGTAGACGTAAAGGCCCGGCCGCGCCGAGTCTCCGAATCGGTAACCGATGTGTCCCATCGCGCGTTGGTCCAACCGGGATACAGCCACAGGCATTCGCCGGTCCGGGACGCCCTACGATTGCAAATACCGTTTTCTAGGTCAAGCGTCCAAGACGGCCCACGGATGTCCTGGGGATTTCGGGATTCTTGCAGATTGCATGCGGCGGACTTGCAAATTGAGGCAGGTACTCGGGGTCAGAATTCATAGCGAAAACCAATGGACGGGAGCATGGGCAGCAGCGTTTCTCCCTTGAGTCTCCGGGTCGTGACCACGCCGTCGTTCACCTGTACCGAAAAGAAGTAGCCCCGGAGATTGTCCCGGCCATAGACGTTGAAGATGTCCACATAGGCCTGCAGCACTCCGCGCCCGACCGAGAAGTTGCGGGTGAGCCGGAGATCGAGCCGGTGATACGCCGGCAGTCGCAGGGCGTTCAGCTCTCCAATCTCTCGGACCAGCACCAAGGAACCATCCGGCAACGAATCCACGACGAAGATGGACTCGGTGGCCGGCCATCCCGAGTGGTACTGGAATGTTCCGGAGAACTGCCACTTGCTGTTGGGGCGGTAGATCATGTTGACGCCCAGGGCATGCCGCTGGTCCAGGGTGCGGGGCACCCAGACCCCGTCGATCTCGTCCTCCGCCACGGACAGCGCGTAGTTCATCGACCACCCCCACCGGGCCCCCCGGTCACGACCCAGGGAAATCTCCATGCCTTTGGCCCGCCCCACCCCAGGATCGATGCGGATGCGGTCGCCCTCGGCCTCGGGAAAGACGTCGATCTGCCGATCGGCGTTCAAGAATCTCGGCCGCTGATCCTCCATGGACCGGCGGTACAGCTCGAACCGGACAGTCAGGTCGCTCTCGAACCGATGGTCGACCCCTAGGGCAACCTGGACGGCCCGGTCGGAATTGAAGAACTGCTCCTCGCCGTCGCCCACGTCCAGCTCGTGAACGCCGTGGGACTGGAAATACCGACCCCAGCTTCCCCGCAACGTCGTATTGGGAAAGAGCTGCCACGCCGCCAGGATCCGCGGCGCCACGTCCTCGTCGCCCGTGTGGGAAATGCGATCGTACCGCACACCGAGCTCCGCCGTGAAGGGGTCCAGTGGTTTGACGCGGGCCGCCACGTACCCCCCGAGCTCCGTGCCGGTGGGATCGACATCGACCGCCACGGTGTCGTGGCTGTTGCCGATGCTGCCGTCGGGCAACGCCACGAGCCGTCTGGCCGCGCTGAAGTAGTCGTACTCGGCCTCCACCGACTTGGCTTCCAGGCCGAACTTGATCATGGCCCGGTCGGTCAGCTCCACCTCGATTTCGGTCTTGGCGCCGGCGAAGCGGAACTTGCGGTTGTCATCCACCACGAGGCTGTCGGGACCGCGAATGCGGCCCGGTTCATCCAGCATGCCGTCACGCCGGCGGGTCAGCCGGCCGGCGAATCCCATGGTGCGGGCCGACACTCGGCGGAACAGCTGAGTGTCCCACGCCAGCCAGCCATACGTGCTGGTCCAATCACTGTCAACCCGGCCCGTGTTGTCGCCGAATCGAAGCTGGTCGCCGGCATGCAGCACGCTGACGCTCAGGCGGTGATTGGCGTGCAGCTGATACTGCACCTTGCCGAACACGTCGAAGTATTTGGGCGAGAGGTCTTCGTCGGGGTCGTTGCTCCCCGTGAGCGCCAGAACGATATCGAGATAGCCTCGCCGGGCCTGAAACATCCACTGGCCGTGGCCCGAGGCGAATCCCCCCTGGCTCATGAGGCTGGCGTTCATGATGCTGAGACCGAGTGCGGTTCTGGTCCCGTCGATGGGCGGGGTGCGGGACCGCATGTCGAACACGCCAGTGAGCTTGTCGCCGTAGTTGGCCGGAAATCCGCCGGTGAGGAGATCGATCCCGCCCACGGACTGCACCTCCACGATCCCCAGCACGGCATCGAAGTCCTTCAAGTGATACGGCTCGTAGAGCTCCATCCCGTCGAAGAGTACCAGTAACTCCTGATCCAGGCCGCCTCGCACGTAGAGCCTGGTGGAGATGTCATCCATGGCCACGCCGGGGATGGTGCGTAACACGCGAAACACGTCTTCACCCAACTGGGGTACCGTCTCCAAGTCCTCCCGGGTGAGGCTCTGCTGTTGTCGTACCACCGTGGCGTCCATCACGCCGAAGTGGCCGGGGGTGACGACCACGTCGCTGAGACGCAGCGTGGCGGGGGTGAGCACCAAATCGAGTAGCACGTCCTCGGTCCCCACGACCAACTGGGACACCGAGAGTTCGTAGCCGATGCGGGATATCCTCACCGTGAACGAACCCGGCGGGACATATGCGAACCCGAACCGCCCGTCTGGTCCCGTTAGCACCCGCAGGCGGCGCTCCACAATTTGAACCTGGGCGTTCACGACAGGCACGCCCGTGCCGGCCTCTCGCACCGTACCCGAAATCTGCGAACGGTTTCCCAGGGAATCGGTCTGGGCGGTGGCGGGAAGGGTCCCCGTGCCACACAGAACCAGCCAGGCTGCCGCCCACCCTGCCCTGCTCGTCGATGCTAGTTGTATCACACGCCCCATGAACGTCGCTCCGAGATGACCGAGTCACCTCGTAACGACTCACCACGGATATTCATGACACGGAATAGGCCCGGCGCCGTTTCGCTACATGAGGATGTTGATGATGCGGCGTACGGACCGAAGCTCTGCCAGTCGGATGAGTCTCTGAACGATGCCGAGGAGAATGCCCGGACGCCGGATCAATCGTCCCAGAGCCGCGATGCGGGCTTCGGCCAGCGCGATCTCCGCCACTCGTTCGCCCTCGGTGGCACCCGCCACGCGCTGGGCGAATGCCCACGCCTCGTCCCGGGCCCGTTCGATGCTGAAGTGGATGATCTGCTCGTCGGTCCGCCCCCCGATCCAGTCGAGCACCTTGAGCAGGGGCCACACCTTTCCCAGCTCGTCTTCCACCCCGTCGACCAGCGACGCCAGGATCTCGTTGATCCTGTTGAAGTCGCCCCGCAATCCGGAGAGCGCGGCCCCGGGGCCCGTCTGGGCCGCGGCGATTCCCAGATCGAGGTTGATGTGGGCGTTGATTCCCAGCAACAAATGCTGCAACACGATGGGCCACCACATGGGCGCCGCTTCGAACGCCACCTGCCACGGCTTCGTCGGGGTCTCCCCGGCCCGGTAGCGGTCGAACGCCTCCAGGTATCTGCCGGCAAAAATGATGTCCAGGCGCTCCATGCGGGGGCCGTCGTCAAACTCTCCCCGGGCGATGCCGTCCTTCACGCGGACGGTCACCTTGCGGTAGAGCGCGGCGAAGTAGCCGAGGCGGCTCTTCGACTGGCGGGACCATGCGAGGATCTCGTCGAGACGGGCGATGACGTCATCGATGGTGGCGGGAGGGCTGTGGACGGCGGGTCGATCGAGCATGGCTCGTCAAACATACGAATGGATGTGTTCGGTGTCATCTCCTCGACGAACAACACGCCGTCGCCAACGTCACCGATTGAGGCTACGGGCGAGGCATTCCTGGCCCGTTACACCACCGGGTGGGCCACCGGGCGACTTGCGGGCCGCCCGGCGTCCTACCTTATTTGTGGGAGCCAGCCCCCCACCGTGCAGGAGCGCCATGAGTCCTACGGAAGACGCTTCGGAAAAGTCCCGCGCAGTCGCCCTCACACTGGGGTTCGTACTGGGCCCGCTCGGTGCCCACCGCTATTACGTGGGGAAAATCGGCACCGGCGTCCTGCAAACCATCACCATGGGCGGCCTCGGTTTGTGGTGGCTGTACGACATGATCATCATCACGTTCGGATCGTTCCGCGACGCTGACGGCCGGCGGGTCAAGTATTGGACGGAAGACGAGGCGTTCGAGAAAGGCGCCGGGACCAGCCGCCAGTTGCCTGATGAAGCCCTCGAGGAACTCTACGCGTTACGGGACGAAGTCGCCGACCTGACGGAACGTGTCGACTTCACCGAGCGGCTGCTCACACGTGGGCACAACGAGTTCGACCGGAAAGAAAGCACCTACCAAACGCCTCGCTAAACCGCCGAGCTTTCGGAGGCACGGTCATCCTCGAGCTGTTCCGGGATCACCGGTACGGTCAGGTCAGTGGTGATGTCGGCGGTGTTGACCTTCCTCGTCGGTGGACGCGAATAGGTAGGAAACGGGTCCCCGTCAGTCGTCGTCGTCGGGCATGACGGCAGTCCGCTTCTCCTCGGGCCAGGCCCACCGCGGCAAGGGCGTCTCGATCTTCTCCGCCTGGAAGCGTCCCCAGATGAGCTTCGGCAGCTCCATGGTGATCCCCCACCAATCATCCCGCTTGGCCCATCCCCACACCTTGATGGAAACCCAGGGGTCGCCAAGCTCCGTGATAAACACCGAGGGTTCCGGTTCCTCGAGGATCTGTTCGTGGCCCTTGAGTAACTCCAGCAACAACGAGAAGACCGTGGCGAGATCCTCGCGATAGCTCACCTTGACGATGGTCTCGACACGACGAATCTTCTCGGCCGATCGGTTCTCGATTACCTCGCTCCAGATCTTGCGATTCGGTACGTGCAAGAGCCGATTGTCCAGAGTCACGATGGACGTGTTGGCGAGCCCCAGTGACCTCACCTTCCCCACGACCCCACCCGCGCTGATGAGGTCGCCCCGCTCGTAGGGCTGGTAGATCAAGATGAAGGCTCCGGCCGCCAAGTTGCTCATGGAGTCCTGGAGCGCGAGGCCGATGATGATGCCCAGCACGCCGACACCGGCCAGGAGCGTGCCCAGGTTGGCCCCGGTAAACCACAAACCCATGAGCACCCCGGTGATCGTCGCTATGGGGCCGAGCATCCGCCCCACGAGGTCGGCGAGGAGATTCGACAGCTTCGGCCGATTCCTTCTCCGGGAAACCCACCAAACGAGACGGAACGCGCGACGGACCACGAAGATGGAACCAAGCACGATCAGCACTTGCACGAAGAAGGTGGGCGCCCACGCCTTGACGCTCTCCCACCCGCGGGCAACGAACCTACCGATCACGCCGAAGAGCACCCGGACATCGAGGATGTCGCTGGTCACCTCGCCGGTGGCCTCGATGATGACCCGGCGGTACGGCACCGTCCCCAGGCCTCGCCGATCGAGGAGAGCGGCGGAATTGCGCAAACTGGAGACGATGCCCTCCAATCGCTGCTCCGCGATCCGTTGCCGGGTTCGCAAGGAGGCCACCTCGGCCTCCGACGTTCCCGCCCGCACGGCAGCCCGGACCTCCGCCCCAAGCCGGTCTCGCTCGCCGTCGGCGATCATCAACCGTCCGGCCTGGCTCTCGGCTCGCGTCGTGAGAAACCGATCCAGGTCGTCCCAGCGGCCCGCCACGTCCAGACCCATGGAATCCGCCGCGGCGAGCGTCTCCATTTGGCCCACCAGGACCGTGTCCAACCGCGACTGGGCAAGGCGAATGTCGGCCTCGAGATCTCCCATGTTGGCGGGCTCGGTATCAGGGCGACGCTCTCGCAGCGCGCTCAGCCGCGCCGCATACGCGTCCACCGAGCGGTCGTATTCCCGGATCACGAACGTGAGAAAGGCTCGAAACGAAACGATGATCGAGTCGACGGCGGCTTGGGTGGAGTCGAGCCCGCGGAGAAGGTCGAGCAAATCGTCCCCCAAGTCGAGCATCTCGTCGACCAGCCGTATGGCCTGGAGGCGTAGCAATTCCCGCTGCTCGTTGTCAGCGGTGCGACCACTGGACGAGATGAGAACGCCGAGGGTGTCGCCGATCAAAGTCAACCGCTGCGCGGCTTCACGGGCGCGGGTGAGCTCTGCCTGCTCGACCGCGACCGAGTCCGTGGAGGTCTGGGTCGTGTCCTCCGACTCCTGGGCAGCTGCCGGCTGCCTGTATATAAAGGAAAGAAGGAGGAAAACCACGATCAAAAAACGCATTATCAGCTCCAGCTCCAGCCTATGGTCAACGAGTACTGGAAGTCGCGTTTCTCCGCGGTCGCCGACGGCGGACGGGTATCCAATCGCTCGGTGATGTTGATACCGATAGTGAAATCGTTGAAGATCTCCCACGCGATTCTCCCGTCGAAGTTGAGACGGAATCGACCACCGTCCGCCGCTGATGCGTAGTTCGTCAACTCTGCATAAATGTCGAGGTCCCCCACGTCGAAGGCGTCGAAGCCGGTGACCACGAGAATTTCTCCGCTCGTCGTCCCCTCCGTCCCGACGAACCGCTCGCGGTTGATGGTGCCCCCGGCGCCGACGTAGAATTCCAGCTCTTGGGTGCGCATGATCTGGAGGTCACCCCGCAGCGTGCCCAGCATGCGCAAGTCGAGGTCTAGTTCCTCGTTCTGTTCGGTCTGGACCGACCAGGAAATCCCCCATCTCCCTCCGAGGTAGCGGTTCACGGTCAAGGCCGCGGAGTTGCGACTGGTTCGCTGCGTCGTCGTGTCGCCCGCGCTACTGACCGATGTCTGCTTTTGCCAGTACGATTCGCCCGTCACATCGAATCCCCACCTGGTCCCCCGGTAGTTGAAGCGGCCGGAAACCAGGATCGAAGCAAGGCTATTGGCACGGGCCAGATTGGAACCCAGGTCGATGAATCCGTTGGTGCGGCCCCAAAAGCCTCGCTCTATCTCGGCGATCGACGCCACGTCTCGGAACGGAACGGTGTCCGACCGGCTCACGCCCACGATCACGAGCATGGCCGTATCGGCCGATCCGAGGCCGCCAAACAATTGCTGTCCCGAGACGAGCGTGACCTCGAAGAAATTGGGACTGATGAGAATGGCGATATCGTTCCAGTCTATGGAGACGACATCCATTTCCGGCGTATCGAACTGGAGGGACCCCCGACGCATCGACTTGACCTCGCCCACGACCGGATTGCCGCTCCGCAGGATGACCAGATCGGAGTCCTGGGCATGGCCTGGACTCGTTGCCAAAAGGCCACCCACCAGTACCGCTGCCCAAGGGACGATGCTTCCAGCCATTTGGCGCGGTGATTTCACACGGTGTCCTTTGAGGGGTCTGGCCAAAATTACCTGCGCTCCGTACAGGCGATATTGGACTTTGGTCTCATTCGTCCGGGTGATAACCCTACCGCTGGAGTGAATCTGGTTCACCCCGGAACCGCCGGAGTATGGCTGTGACGCGTTCGTCTTGGGAGAATTCCGGCCCCAGGACCATGTACACGGCAGGAAGGTACACGTACATGGAATCAGGGCCCAGCAACGATTCCTCCAGCCGGTCCATCATCGCGTCCAGATCGCCGAGCGCTCGATAGATCGCCAGGTCGGGGCGACTCGCTGCGAGGTGTCCGCCACCGCGCAGCGTCCTCTCTCGCGTGGATGGGTCACGAATCCGGCCGGCGAGGAGTGTGTCCGGAGAGACGTCGGTCTCCAACAACGCCCCCGATGTTTTTTGGAGATGCGTCGCCGCCCGATCGAAATCCTCGAGCCTTCCCCTGTCCGGGCGAGGGCAAAACGCCATGGCGCACACCACACCCCTACGAGCCGCTCCCCCTGGGGGTCTTGTGCCTGCGGAGAGCGCGACTTATAGTTACACTAAGTTTTAAAACATTGTTTAAAAGGATGGTGGCTCAATGGCGCGCCGCGACTACCTGGGGGAGTTCGAGCTGGTGGTGATGCTGGGCCTCGCCCGGCTGGACGAAGAGGCCTATGGAATGACGATCTTCGAAGAGATCCATGAGGTCACGGGACGGGATCTGTCCATTCCCGCGGTGTACGTCACCCTAAATCGTTTGGAGAAAAAGGGTTACGTCTCATCCCGCACGGGTGAATCCACCGTCCAGCGGGGCGGACGGGCCAAGAAATACTATCGCCTTACCCCAGACGGGACCGCCGCCCTCGAGGCCTCCCAGAACATGCTCGATCTCCTTTGGCAGGGCGTTCGGCTGAAGGCAGAGCCCTCGAAATGACGAACCAGCGCCACCGCCCCCCGCGCCTGGCGGAGTTCCTCGTCGCCGTGTCCCTGCCCCGAGACATCCGGGATGCCGTCCTGGGCGATCTCGCCGAAGGGTACCGTCACCGGGCCGAAACCCACGACCCGGTGACCGCTCGCCGATGGTACTGGAGCCACGCCGTGGGGACCCTCAATCCCATCGTTCGCTTTCCGTTTCGCCTGGCCGGCCCGTTCCGGCAGAAAACGCCATTCATCGTTCGCATGCTACGCCGACGAGGAAACACCATGCAAAGCGTCTTGCAGGATATCCGTTACGGATTGCGCAACGCGATCAAGAACCCTGTCTTCACGCTGGTGGTGGTCCTCACCCTGGGACTCGGCATCGGCGCCAACACGGCGATCTTCACCGTCGTCGACGCCATCATGCTGCGCCCGCTGGCGTATCCCGATCCCGACCGCCTCGTGACGGTGTGGGCGGACTACACCCGGCGCGGCGGGCCGCTGCGCGAATGGCCGAACTACCCGGCCTTGCATGACCTGGCGCAGGAAACCGACGTGTTCGAAGCGGTGGGTATGTGGAGCGGATGGAACCCAACTCTCACGGAAATCGGTAACGCCGAAATTCTCAGCGGCGCGCAGTTCTCTGCCGGAATGTTTTCACGGGTCCTGCGAGTGCCGCCGGCGTTGGGACGCGCGGTGCTCGCGGAAGACGACGAACCCGGAGCACCCGGCGTGGTGTTGTTGAGTCACGGATTCTGGAGTCGCGCGTTCGGTGAAGATCCGGAGGTGTTGGGTACGGGCATCTCGCTCAATGGCAATCCCTACACCGTCATCGGAGTCATGCCGGCCGGATTCCTTCCGCCGTTTGTACCAAATGCGGACGTCTGGCGCCCAATACGGCAGAGCCTCACCAACAATTTTTGTGGCAGGGGTAACGCGTGCCTGAGGAGCTTCGCTCGCATGCAGCCGGGAGTGCGCATCGAAACCGCGCGTGCCCGAGCCGATGCCCTCGGGGCACGGATGGAACTGGAGTTCCCACAATTCAATACCGGTGTCGGATACGCGTTGTTTCCAGCACATGGCGATTTGGTGCGTCAGTCGCGCGCAGCCTTGTGGGTGCTGCTCGGAGCGGTGGGTTTCGTGCTGCTCATTGCGTGCGTCAACGTCGCGAACCTGCTCCTCGCTCGGACCACGGCCCGCCAAGCCGAGCTGGCGGTTCGCGCTGCCCTCGGCGCCGAGCGGACACGCCTCACTCGGCAATTGTTCACCGAGAGCGCGGTGCTCGCCGTGCTGGGCGGTGCCCTGGGCATCGCGGTGGCCGTCGTTGGTACCGATTCTCTGGTGGCGCTGGCACCGCCTGGCACGCCCCGCATCGGGGAGGTGGCCGTCGATGCGCGTATCCTGGCTTTTGCAGGCGGCATCACCGTCATCGCGACATTGCTGTTCGGCCTCCTCCCCGCGCTCCGTGCGTCGCACACGGATTTGCAGGAGGTGTTGAAGGCGGGAGGTCGCGGGCAAAGCGGGGGCGGCCACAACGTCCGCAACGGGTTGGTCGTCGGGCAGGTCGCCATCGCCCTCATGTTGCTGGTGGGATCCGGCCTGTTGTTGCGCAGTCTCAAGGCGCTGAATTCCGTCGACCTCGGCTTCGAGCCCGACGGGTTGGTCGCCCTGCAGCTCGGGCTGCCGAGCACCAGCTATCCGGACCGCGAAGCGACGACGACGTTTTTCCGCGGGCTCGAGGAGCGTCTTGGTGCGCTACCGGGCGTGGAATCGGTGGGTGCGGTCAACTCCCTGCCGCTCACCGCAAACAACGGAGATGTCGATTTCCTGATGGAAGGCCGGCCGGTGCCACCTCCCGGCGAAGCGAACATCACGTGGTTCCGCAGGGCCACGGCTTCCTATTTCGAAACCATGGGAATCCGCCTCGTGCAGGGCCGCGCCTTCACGACGAGCGATGACCGCGAGGCACCGCGCGTGGTCATCATCAACCAGACGCTGGCCGAACGATACTACCCGGATCGGGATCCCGTCGGGCAGCGCATCAACGTCAACGGCCAGGCGAACCCTGTGTGGCGGCAGATCGTCGGCGTGGCCCAAGACGTAAAGAACTTCGGCATCCAGCTGGGCAGCCGCAACGCCATGTACGCACCGTACTATCAAGTCTCCACGAGTTTCATGACCCTGGTGATGCGCACCTCCAGCGACACGGACGTCCTCATCGAGACCGCGCGCGGCGTGGTGGCGGAGATGGATCCGCATCTCGCGGCGTCGCGACTCTCGACGATGGACGAGATCGTGCAGGCGTCCCTCGGCCCGGATCGGTTCGTGACGCTCTTGCTGTCGGGCTTCGCTGCGGTGGCGTTCTTGCTGGCGGTGGTCGGCTTGTACGGTGTCGTGTCGTACGGCGTCAATCAACGGATCCGCGAGATGGGTGTGCGCATCGCGTTGGGTGCTGCGGACGCAGACATCCGCAAGCTCATCGTCGGCAGGAGTCTCGCGTTGGTGGGCATCGGACTGGCCGTCGGCCTGGTCGGTGGATTGGCCATGACCCGGTTGATGGAAGGGTTGTTGTTCGGGGTGAGTGCCACCGACCCGGCGACGTTTGCCATCGCCGCCGTGCTGTTTGGCGGCGTCGCGGCGGCGGCAAGTGCGATTCCGGCGCAACGCGCCGTGCGGGTGGAGCCCATCAGCGTCCTGCGAGAAGAATGATCCCCCTTCCCTTGCCCCGAGTCGTGAAACGCCGTATAGTTCTTCACGTTTGCTGACCATATAGGGGCACCATGGGCAAAGGCAGCTTTCTCGGGGAGTTCGAGCAGCTCGTACTCCTCGCCATCATCCGGCTCGAAGAAAACGCCTACGGCGTGACCATTCGGGATACGATCGACGATTACACCGGCCGAGATGTCATCGTCGGCCAGGTGTATGCCGCCCTCGAACGGCTCGAAGGAAAAGGCCTGGTGCGGGCCCGCGTCTCGGCCCCCGAGCCCGTACCCGGGGGCCGCGCCCGCAAGCTGTTCAACATCACAGCCACCGGGCGACGGGCCTTGGCCACGAGCCGCCAGATGGCCGAGCGCATGGCGGAAGGCCTCCTCATTGAACCGAAGGCCGGACAGCAATGATCCGCACCCCGCCACGCGTGGCTCGCTGGCTCCTCCGTATCTGTGCGCCGAAGAAGAACAGGCGCTTCATTCTCGGCGACCTCGACGAGGCCTTTGCTCGACGTGCCGGCGAAGATCCGGGCCGGGCCCGCCGGTGGTATCGGCGCCAGGCCACGTGGTCTGCATTGATTTTTCTCACCCCCACGATCCGTACAGCGAGCCGTCGTGACCAAACGTCAGGGAGCTTGAAGATGTCGATCCACAACCTGGTCTCCGACCTCCGCTACGGAGCTCGCGGCTTGCGTAACAATCCGTTGTTCACGCTTGCGGTGCTGGCAACGTTGACCGTGAGCATTGGCGGCACCGTTGCCCTCTTCAGCGTCTTGCGTGGGGTGTTGCTGGCGCCTCCCGCGTTCGCGTCTCCCCAGAACGTCGTGAATTTGTTCGAAACGAGGGAACAACGACCGGGCATTCGCAGCAACATGTCCTACCCCGATGTGATCGACCTACGCGATCGGACCCAGACGCTCTCCGGAGTCGCCGCCCGGCAGTCGTGGGTTCCAACACTGCTCGGCCAGGGCGAACCCGCCCGCCTCACTGGCGGGTCGGTGAGCGCATCGTTCTTCAACGTGCTGGGCGTGCAACCGGTGATCGGCCGGTTGTTCGACGACGGGGACGGCGCGCCGGGTCACGCGCCCGTCGTCGTGATCAGTCATCGCCTCTGGACGGTGCGCTTCGGCGCCGACGCCAACATCATTGGTCGCACGCTCGCGCTATCGGGCGTGGAATACGAGATCGTTGGCGTCGTGCCGGCCGGTTTCGAAGACACCGACGGCCCCAACGACATCTGGCGGGCGGATCCACCCCATTTCGATGTCACCCAACAAAGTCGCACGGGACACAGTTTCCGGCCCACCGCCCGCATCGCCGCGGGATACACGCTCGACGATGCGAACGCGGAGTTGGCCCAGATCAATGCGGATCTCGTCCGCGAGTATCCGGAGAAAACGGGTGACGGGATGCTCGCCGTGCCCGTCATGGACGTGTTGGTCGGCGAGAGCCGCGCGGCCATCGTCATGTTGTTCGCCGCGGTCTCGCTGTTGCTGCTGATCGGATGTGCCAACGTGGCCAATCTCCTGCTCAGCCGCGCAACGGGGCGTCGGCGCGAAATGGCCATACGCGTCGCACTAGGCGCCGGCCCCGGCCGGATCTCCGCCCAACTCATCGCCGAGAGCCTCGTCTTGGCCGCCCTGGGCGGTGGCGCGGGCGTGCTGCTGGCATGGGCCATCTTGCCCGCGTTTGTCGGAGCCACCACCGCGATTCCCCGGGCCGATCGGATCGCGCTCGATCCGGCGGTGTTGGGATTCGCCGTCACGGTGACACTGCTGGTGGGCCTGCTCTTCGGTCTCGCCCCGGCGTGGCTCGCGGGCCGCCGGTCGCCGGTGGAACACCTTCGCGACGGACACGGAACGGTGGACGCGCCCCGCGGGTGGACGCTGCGAAATGCCTTGGTCGTGGGTGAGCTATCCCTCTCGATCGTGCTGCTCACCGGAGCAGGCCTGCTCATCCGAAGCTTCCTCAACCTGCAACAGGTCGACAAGGGCGTTCGCACCGAGCACGTCCTCACGATGCGCGTGAGTCCGTCCGGTACCAATTGGCCCGGGCACAATGACCTCACCAGGTACTGGCAGCAGGTCATCGAAGGCGTGACGGCGCTCCCGGGGGTACGAAGCGCCGGAGCCGTGAGCTTCCTGCCGATGAGCGGGGGCTACGAGGGGCAAGGCATCTACCGTGTCGATCGACCCGTGCCCGAACCGGGGCAAACACCGGGGGCCGAAGCGCGCGCGGTGACCCCTGAGTACTTCCATGCGATGGGCATCACCGTGGTCACAGGCCGCGGATTCACCGCCGCCGACGATTCGGCCGGCCCCGGCGTCATCGCCATCAACCAGACGCTGGCACGACACCTCTTTGAAGACGAAGACCCCATCGGCAAATCCATCGTGGTCCAGAGACAGCCGCACGAGATCGTGGGGATCGTGAGTGACGCGCGCCAATTCGGCGTCGAGGCGCCTGTTCGGCCGGAGTTGTACGCGCCCCATGCACAACCATTTGTCTGGTGGATCCGCGGCTCGATGGACCTCGTGGTGCACACCGAGGTGGATCCCCTGTCCGTGGCGAGCGCCGTGCGGCAAGCGGTGTGGTCCGTCGATCCCATGACGCCGATCACCAACCTGAAGACGATGGAACGCTGGGCGTCCGAAGATGTATCCGGCCCCCGGTTCCGGACGTTGATCCTCGGCACCCTGGCCGCCATCGCCTTGGCTCTAGCGGCCGTCGGCATCACCGGCGTGTTGTCCTACGCCGTGGGACACCGAACGCCGGAGTTTGGGCTCCGAGCCGCACTCGGCGCGACGAGCACGGACGTCGTCCGAATCGTGCTCTTGCAGGGCGCTCGCCTGATCGGTGTCGGGGTCGCCGTCGGACTGTCCCTGTCCTTCGTTGGAGCCCGTTACATTCGCAGTGTGTTGTTCGAGGTTGGCGTATCGGATCCGGTCACCGTGGTCCTCGTGACGGCGGGCGTGGTGCTGGTGTCCCTCACGGCCATGCTGATACCGGCCGTCCGAGCGGGACGCGTCAGTCCCATGGTGGCGATGCGGATGGAGTAGCTCCCGCGGCTCTGTGTTGCGCTCGGTGCGGCGTCGATTCAACTTTAGGCGCACCGCAATCCCGCCCCGGTGGGACGTGGAACTCCAATCTGCACAGAGGAAAACCGAGATGAGTCGAACTTCGCTGGCACTCACGGCTACTGGGCTTCTGCTGGCCGTCGTATCCCCCGTTTTCGGCCAGTCGCCGGTCATGCGGTCGGCCTACCACGACTACCGCGTAGTGACCGTCGTCGAGGAACTCGAGCGCCCCTGGTCCATCGCTTTCCTGCCCGGCGGTGACATGCTGGTGACCGAGCGACCGGGCCGGCTGCGCATCGTGCGCGACGGGACCCTGCTTCCGGATCCGGTGGTGGGCGTTCCCGAGGTGCTTGCCCGGGGCCAGGGCGGGCTCCTGGACGTGGTCCCTCATCCCGACTTCGCCTCGAACCGCCTGCTCTACCTGAGCTACTCCAAGCCGCTCGGCGACAGCGCGGGGGCCACTACTGCCGTGGTGCGCGGGCGTTTCGAGAATGATCGCCTCACCGATCTCGAAGAGATCTACGAGGCTGTCTCCCGGGGCAACGGGCACTACGGCTCGCGGATTGCGTTCGACAGCAACGGCTATGTGTTCATCACGACCGGTGACCGCCAGGTGCCGGCCCGGGGTGACCTGGAGGCGCACCCTGCCCAGGATATCTCGAACAACCACGGTACCATCAACCGATTGCATGACGACGGCCGCGTTCCCGCCGACAACCCATTCGTCGATCGGGAGGGGGCGCGCCCGGAGATCTGGAGTTACGGCCACCGCAATCCCCAAGGCCTGGCCATCCATCCCGAGACGGGAGACGTGTGGGCCACAGAGCACGGACCGCAGGGAGGAGACGAACTCAATCTCATTCGTCCGGGCTTGAACTACGGCTGGCCGGTGATCGGATATGGGGTCAACTACCGCAGTGGTTCAGCGATCCACGAGGGAACACATCGGGAAGGCATGGAGAGTCCTCCACACTTCTGGGTGCCGTCTATCGCCACCTCGGGGCTCATGATCTACACCGGTGACAAGTTTCCCGAATGGCGAGGCAACCTGTTCGTCGGCGGGCTGGCCGGCCAGCAGCTGGCGCGCTTGACCATGGATGGGCAGAGTGTCGAGTTGGAAGAAACGCTGGTCCACGGGCTGGGTCGCATTCGGGACGTCCGTCAGGGGCCGGACGGCTACATCTACCTGGCCATCGACGACCGCCAGGGCGGGCTGACACCTGTCGTGCGCCTGGAACCGGTGAACTAGCCTCGTGTCCGTTGGGGAGGGCGTGGCCCTCCCCAACGGAGGAACCGAGTTCTAGCGATTCCCCCCTGCCGGCCGTCGGTAATCCAATGGTGGGTCGCGATCGCCGACCAGCGACTGATACACGAAATTCGGCCCGACCCGCTGCCGATATTCGGCCTTTGCTTCGGCCACCAGGTCGGGTCGGGTGATCAAGTCCACCGCAGTCATCGCCATCACCTTGGCGGCGTTGATCATGCCTTTCTCCCCGATGCTCATGCCGCCTGCCGCGATGGCCTGCCAGGAGTGGGCCGCCGTGCCGGGCACCCAGGTTGCCGTGCGGAGGCCCGCGGTGGGAACCACCCAGCTCACGTCGGCCACGTCGGTCGATCCACCACTGCGCGTGAACTCGTAGGGCTGCACCTCCATCGCACTCTCGAGGGACAGCGCATCCTCGGGCAGCGATTGGCTTAGCGTCTCAGCAAACTCGCGTTCCTCCGGCGTGTACGACACGCCCCCAACCGCCACGAGATTCTGGTACATCGCGCGCTGCACGGCATCGTTCGGAAGCAAGGCGTGGATACCGTGGATCACTTCGTACTCAACCTGGGTCCCGGTGCCGAGGGCGGCCCCCTCGGCCGCCTCGACCACCCGCTCGAACAATCGCTGCACTTCGGCCGACTCGGGATGGCGCACGTAGTAGTAGACCTCGGCGAAATCCGGCACGACGTTGGGTGCGGAGCCACCCGACGTGATGACGTAGTGAATGCGCGTCTCCTGTGGCACGTGCTCGCGCATGAGGTTCACCATGTGATTCATCGCTTCCACTCCGTCCAGTGCAGAGCGTCCCCGCTCGGGGGCGGCGGCGGCGTGGGCCGACACGCCGGTGAAGCGGAACTTGGCGGACTTGTTGGACAGCGACGTCGACGGACTTGCCTGGTTGCGGTCGCCCGCGTGCCAATTGAGCACCACATCCACATCGTCGAAGAGGCCCGCCCGCACCATGTACACCTTCCCCGCTCCGCCTTCCTCCGCCGGCGTCCCGTAGAGACGAATGGTCCCCGAGGTACCCGACGCCGCCAGCCATTGCTTCACGGCAATGGCCGCTCCGGTCGACGCGGTGCCAAAGAGATGGTGCCCACATGCGTGGCCAGCGCTGGCATCGAGGCGCCGTGTGACCACCGGGACAACTTCCTGAGTAATGCCGGGAAGCGCGTCGTATTCGGCGAGGATACCGATCACCGGCCCGCCGCGGCCGTAGCTGGCGACGAATGCCGTGGGAATCCCGGCGACGCCGGCTTCCACGGTAAACCCTGCGTCCCGCAGCTCGCTCTGTAGTAATTCGGAGCTTCGGACTTCCTGATAGCCGACTTCGGCCCAGTCGAAGATCTGCTGCGCGATCGCACCGTAGTAGGACCGCTGGGATTCCAGGTGCTGGGTCACCATGATCTTGCCGCCCTGTGCGGCGATGCCCATCGGAATGAGCATTGCCGCCAGTGCCGTGAGCGCTGTGCGCGGATGACGCATCTTTCTTCCTCCCTCGACGGTGGAATACTTCATGGCATGTTTCGCCTGCGACGAGGCGGCGCCGGCGGTAACGCGTTGACGAGCTCGATCATGCGTTGCCGCATGGCATCATCCGGCACACGGCCGACGCCGCCACCGAGGTTGTCCACCATGTGTCGCGCCTGGCTGGTGGCCGGCGTCACCACGGTGACGGCCGGGTGGCTGAGCGCGAACTTGATGAAGAACTGCGCCCACGATGTGGCATCGAACTCACTCGCCCACTCGGGGACTTCCCGGTCGCCCACTCGCTGCCACAGGCGGGTCCGGCCAAACGGCGCGTAGACCAGCACGCCGATCTTTCGCTCAGCCGCAAGGGGCAGCACCGAGTCCTCCGTCTCGCGGTTGTCCACCGCGTAGTCGATGCCGATGAAGTCGATGGGCTCGTTCCGCATGACCTGCTCGATATCCGGGTACCGATTTTGGCTCGTCGTGGTGACACCGATGTACCGGACACGCCCCTGTTCCTTGAGCTCTTTGAGGATCCCGAGCTGCGTGGGGACATCCCCGAGGTTGTGCACCTGGATGAGGTCCATCGTCGGCACGCGGAACTTCTCGAACGACGACTCGATTTGCGCCCGGGCACGAGCGGGGTCGGCCGAGCTTCCGCCCCGACCAGCCACGTTGACCTTGGTCGCCCAGAAGATCCGATCGGTGATCCCGAGTTCGTGCGCGATGTCCCCGGCGACCTGCTCCGACGCCCCGTAGCCCGGCGCCGTGTCGAACACCTTTGCACCCCTGTCCACCAGCGTGCGGAGCACCTCTTTCAACCCATCCACCTCGTCGCTCCGGGCGACGCGGGAGAAGGTGGCGGCGCTGCCGAGGCCCAGGGCGGGCAGCATCTCGCCGCTGGACGGAATGGGACGTTGGATCAGCTGGCCTTGTTGCAGTGCTCGCAGCAGCCGGGGGTCGAGTGCGAGCGCCCCACCGGCGGCCATTGTGATACCCAACCATTCACGACGGTTGACCATGATTTTCTCCTTGGCAGTTGTATTCTATACGAACGGCGGCCCGCCGCCGTTGCCGGCCCTGCTTGGCCGACCTCACCCGGCCTGGGGAAATCCGCCGGCTACCTACTGCAGGCGAACGGTGCGGTGCTGGAACTTGAAGCCGAGCGCCTCCAATTCCGCTAGAACGGGCCTGTAGATTTCGGGAAGCGTGGGTATGTGAACGCCGGCGACGTCGATTTCACCTTGTAGGATGAGGCGAGTCGCTATGGCTGCCGGCAGCGAGACAGCTCTCGACATGGCCGAATCACCATTGGGGATTCCCTCCACGCACATTGTGGAGAGCCGTCTCTCCCGGTGGTCCGCAAACTCGGCGACGATCTCGTCGTGAACGATGATCATGTCCGTTTCCCCGGGTCCGTAGGACATCTTCTTGAGCATCAGGTCGACGAGGACGTCCACGTTCGCGCCCCGAGCCACGGTGACGGGGATATCGTCGAAGAGCCCCAGCCACTTCAATCGCGCGAGGACTTCGGCTTTGCGATCTACTTTGAGAAAGTCAGCTAGGTCGTCCAGCGTGGGCTCACTCTTCCCAATCAACGAAGCGGTCAACGCGCGGTAGGTCATTCCGGAGAAGTCCTTGACCTCCTGACCCTCCAGGAGATTCAAAGCGATCAGGCTTCGCATCGTGTTGCACCAGCCAACGAAGCGCAGCAGCCCACGATAGAGGCTGACGTCCTCATCGAGGCCGAAAAGGGGCAGGTAGCGGACGCTGTCGCGGTTGGGGTAGGTCTCAAAGGTGCCCAAGCCATCGATGTCCACCAACCAGTGATGCTCGAATAGTTGCTCCGCCGGAATCTCTACGGTCCTGCCCTCTTCGAGGTACGCCGCCGCCGTCTGTGCCGCCGACATCACCCCCCTGGGGCTCCAGGAGAACTTGTAACCCATTGGATTGCGGTTGTATCGGAAAGACGGAAGTCCCGCGCCATAGGAAGCAAGGCGGCTCACCCTGCCGCCCTCATGCATGACGTCATCGATCATCTGCTTGGCGCCCATGTGATCGATGCCGGGATCCTCGCCGATTTCATTCAAAAGCAGGACGCCTCTTTCCTTGGCCTCCGAATCCAAAGCCTGCATTTGTGGGCTAATGTACGAGGTCGTAATCAGGTGTTTGGAGTGGCGCAGACAGGCTTGGGCGACCGGGATATGCAGGGTGGGCGGAATCATGCTGACGACCAGGTCCACTTCCTGGACCAAGCGATCGAGCGCCTCGTGCTGATCCGCAGTCCAGGTTACGGCTGTGCCCAGTGGCCTCCCCGCAATTATCGCTTCCGCATGGGAGACCGTTCTCGTCGCCATGACTACTTGAAACTCGCAACGATCCATCAAGTAGTCTGCGAGAGGCTTGGAAACGAATCCCGCCCCCAGAATTGCGACCTTGGTCACCTTGGAACACTCCGCATGACCCACCGGTGTTTCTGGCGGACGTTACAGTGCTTTGCCTGGGCACGCCTGCTTCTTGACCATGTACGCGTAGCGGTGGTCGGTTGACGGCAGTGGCAAGGAGGACAGTGTAGCGAGAGAACGGCGGCGGCAATAGCGAGGCGAACCTTCTTCATGAACCTCCGGGGGAAAGCCAGGCTAAGATGACGCCAGAGACACGGCACCGCAAGACGCGGAATCGCGCGATGTGGACACGGGGAGAATCGTTTTTGCACAATTCCACGTCGCGTGGAAAACCCGGCCCTATCGCGCTGGAAACGGCCGTTTGCCTTCCACATTGCGTGCACATCGAGGTGGCAAAACCCGAAGGAACATCGGCGCTTGCGCGGACCGCAAACGCGCCTAATTTGGCAAGCCTACCCAGGTGATCACGTCCCTCCGCTGAATCCCTCCCAGGAGGTGCGAGCTGGCTCAAGTGTCGGACTACACTCTTACCGGAGAAGCCAAGATCGCGCAGCAGGCGCGTCGAGATGCGGCTCTGATTCGCTGTCCCCGCGATAGCGCGGTCATGCGGGTGACGGCATCGCGCGCGGAGCGAACCGGTGGTCGCAAATCTGAGATCCGTGTGTTCGACCGCTTGCCGAGGGGCCCGGATTGGCAGGTTTGTGAGTTGGACGTTCAGTGTCCGGCGTGCCGGCGACGGGCCGTTGGGGTGACATTGACGGGGTCTGCGGCGCAGTCCTGACTCACCCGCGCGGGGCAGGACGGGCTGACGACTTCGAGTTCGGTTGCTAGTTCCCGGCGACGCCATACACCGGCATGAGGCCGCTGGGCCCACTCGCCGAAACCGTACCCAAAGTCGCGTCGAGCCCGTTCCCTGGGTCCGTGAGGAACCGCAGAAAATCGACCAGCGCCGCGATGTCCTCATCTGTGAGGCCGAGAGGATCCCGTACGGCCGGGTTCTGTCGCGACTCGCCGATGTTCTGGTGGTGCGGCTCGGCTCCGCCTCGACCGGAGGCTCGCGCGGTGGCGGGCTCAATCCTCTCGCTCCCCTTCGCCTTAGCCTCCTCGAACCGGTTGAGCGTGATGGCAAAGCGGGCTGACGCACGCTCGGCGGCTAGCAAACGTCCGCTACTTGGTGTGAGTCACAATCGAGCCACCACCGATCGCCTGGTCGAAGCCGTTGTCGTAGATGAGCATCTCACCGCCGTCCTCGTACCAGATCTTGATGCGGAAAGTGTCACGGCCATCGTCTCTGGCCCAGATCATGAACTGGAATTCCGATCCGGCAGGCGCGAGCCCGCCGATGATCGTCCCAAGTCCTTTGAACATGGCGTTCGTGCCGTCCATCGTGATCCCGAGGAACTCGTAGCTCGAGCTGCGGAAGTTGAGATCGCCGGCCCTGAACCGGAACTCCGTGTTACCCGTCGGCACCGTTGCGTCTCTCTTGTACTTGGACACGAACCCGAAGTGGACCTTGCCGGTCAACGATGGATCGAGTTTGTATGCGCCCGCGAGTGAGTTGATCCAGCCACCACCGGTCACGAATCCGCCGGTTGGATCATAGATGACGAAGAACGTCTCCGCCGTGAGGCTGCCCGTCCCGCCGTCTTTATCCGTGACGGCAACGGTCACGCTGTAAACGCCGGCCTCCGCATAGGTCTGGTTCGGCCCTGTGCAGGTCGTGCCGCCAACGGTGCCGCCCTGCGGACCGGACCCATCACCGTAGTCTACGGTGCAAGTGTAGGTCTCGTCCGCCGTCCCAGCCGGGTCGGTGAACGTGGCGCTGGCTGATACCGGCTGGTCACCGATGGCGACCGGTGCTCCCGGCACGGTGACCGAAGTGACCGTTGGAGCGACGTTGTTGACCGTCAGTGTGAACGAGGTCTGAGCTGCCCCGCCGTTTCCGTCGTCCGCGTCGATGGTGACGATCTGACTCTCGGCCGTGCCGTCCGTCGTGCCGAAGGACCACGACCAGGTACCGTCACCGTTGTTCGCAACCGAACCAACAGAGGTGCTCAACGTGACACCGTCGCCGTCGCTGACGGTGCCGGTGTTGTTAGCGGTCTGGCCCTCGTCCGCGACGACTGGATCGGTGTCCGCAGCTACCTCGAGCGGCTCGGTTGGTACCGCAGTCTCTGATTCCGGGGGGCCATTGCCGGTAGGCGCGGCCAAATCGGAAAGCTGCAAGATGAAGGCATCTATTGCCACACCGTCCTCTCGCTCAAAAAATCGTATGGTATAGTCACCTGGTTCTTCAATGATCCAAACAGCGGCGGTTTCGTTTCCTGCGGCATCCGTTCTTTCAAACCCAGCGTCGCCATGCCACGGTTGTGTTGCAAAGTTGAGGTCGCCTGAATGACCAGCATAGCGATACCAATCGGGTACACTTCCTCCAACATCATCAGAAACTTCGACGATACTTGCGTAGAAAGAATCACTGTTGCGGTCATGACTATCCCATCTAACGTACAGGCGATAGCTCCCTCTAGTGGCTAGCCGAACCAGATAGTCCACATACGGTGGGTTTCCCACTCCGCCCCCTGGGCCACTACTACCAAGCAGGATGTCGGGCAATCCTTGGACATAGCCGTCGCCGCGATAATTCGAGAATAGTGAGGGAAATCCTTCAGCCTCTGTGGGAACAATGAACCAATTTTCCGGCAAGAGCGCTGTCCGAGAGGAGAAGTGTTCAGCCTCGACTACTACCTGGCCGCCGGATTCCAGGAAAATGTGATCACCGGGACCGCCGGGCGCGTGCGAAGAGAGCGGCGGGGCGGAAGGCTCTGCGACCTGAGGCCCCGTCAGCGACTCGTCCACGCAGGCCGCCATCAGTAGCGCTGCCGATGTCACCGCCACCGCGCTGAATCGGGTCCACTGCTTCAGATTCATGCTCCCTCCAGGGAGGTATTGCATGCAAGACAGGAATTTGCTTCCCCTATCTCATGTATCGTCCTTGGTGCTGGAAGCGTCCTGGGGCGCGTCTGGCGGGGCGCGAGGCCGCCGTTATCG
>JAPULZ010000034.1 GCA_027294455.1 Gemmatimonadota bacterium | reverse complement strand
GTCCAAGATGTACGCGAACGACGTCCGCAAGCCCAGGCGTGATGGGCAGGACGCCGAGCGCTGGACCCGGATCCACGTGGAAAACCTTCACGAGATCAACCGGGACGAGGTGGAGCGCCTCCTGGCCAAGATCGAGCATTCTGGCATTGCGAGCCTCAGCCTGGACGAGCGGGCGTTTCTCAATCGGGTGTCGGCGCAGTAGTGCCCGCGCCGCCGCCCGGTACCGCCCCGTGGACAGTACTCGGTTTGGTGTTGTCGCGCGCAAACCACCGAGTACGGAATTCTGAACCCTGAGTACTGCCAATCCGGGAACCAACCGGCCGGACCACGCCCCGCCATCCGCGGGAAACCAAGGGGACGGACTACGACGTCACGACGGAGGCGAGCGGTCCGGTGTGTGAGGGGCCTGAGTGTTGTTGACCTCGGTCCGGAGCCGGTAGCCTCGCTTCCGGACGGTGAGAATGTGGTTCGGGACTGCGGGGTTCGCCTCCAGCTTGCGACGGAGCTCGGCGATGTGGGTATCGACGGTCCGACTCACCACGGCGGACGAATAGCCCCACACCTCTTTCATCAGATCGACCCGTGAGGCGACGGCGCCTCGGCGCTGCAGCAAGGCGATGAGCAGGTCGAACTCCTTGGGCGTGAGATCCACCGGTCGCCCTCGCCGCTCGACCGTCCGCGTCGCCTGGTCGATTCGCACATCGCCCACGTGCTCGATCGTCGCCAAAGCCGCCGACGCTGTTCCGCTTGCGGCGCCGCGTCGCAGCAGGGCTTCGACCCGGGCCAGCAACTCCATTACCCCGAACGGCTTGGTGACGTAATCGTCGGCGCCGAGCTTGAGGCCGCGCACTTTGTCGGCCTCCTCGCCTCTCGCCGTGAGGATCAACACCGGAATATTGGGACCGCACTCACGGAGCTCTCGCAGGAAGCGGAAGCCATCGATGCCCGGAAGCATCAGATCCAGAATGATCAGACTGGGAGGGTCGCGCCGAGCCTTATCGAGGCCATGCCGCCCGTTCGACTCCACCACGACCTCGTAGCCATCGATCTCGAGATTGTTGCGTAGGCCGAACGCTAGGTCGGCGTTGTCTTCCACCACGAGAATCGTCGGCATTCCGATCACGGCTCCGGCGATCCGGCGATTGCGTCCTGGGGTGCGGCGTCGGGCGACGATGACGTTGGGGGGATCAGGCTCGCGCCGGGAAGCTCGACGACGAATCGGGCACCACCGGTTTTCCCATTCTCCACGAAGGCGCGGCCGCCGTGCAGCTTGGTCAGTTCACGCACGACCGCGAGGCCGATCCCCGCCCCGGCGATCGATGAGTCGCGTTCGCGGTCCAGCCGGCTGAATCGCTCCCACACGCGATTGCGATCCGCCTCGGGAACGCCGGGCCCTTCGTCTTCCACGGTGATCCTGGCCAGATCGATGTGCAGTTCGGCCTCAATCAGTACCCGCTGTTCCTCCGGTCCGTATTTCACGGCATTGTCCAGCAGGTTGAGAACGATCTGTTGCAGCGCGCCCCGGTCGACATGCACCCGGATCGGCTCGGACCTGACCGTCAGGGACGTGCCCCGCGCGGCGGCGAGGGGTCGGAACATGTCCACGACTTCCTGAAGGAACGTCGGGAGGTCGGTGACTACCTGTTCGAGACGTACTGCGCGGCGTTCGGATTGCGAGAACAGCAGCACATTCTCCACGAGGTGCGTCAACCGTCGCGTCTCCTTGTCGATGATTGCCAACGAGCGTCCCCGCTCTTCGTCCGATCGCACACGGCCCAGGAGCAGGGTTTCGGCGAACATGCGAATCTGGGCCAGGGGTGTTCGCAGCTCATGAGAGACATTCGATATGAACTCGGTGCGCAGTCGGTCCAACTCCTGCTCTCGGCGAAACTGCATCAGCGCGGCCACGATCAGGCCGGCGGTCAACAGGAACAGGCCAAGAATGTAGGGAAGCCTCGATGACGGTACCCCGCCGATGACCAGCACGTCGGCCACGGCCGGATCCAAACTCACGATAACGCTCAAACCTCCGAATTGGGCCGGGAGCGATCGGTACGCCGTCGGCCCATAGGAGCCGAAATACCCTCGTGGCTCGGCTGGTGCGGTCCGGCCCGCGAGATCCAGGAACTGTGTGCCCCCGGCCGTGCGAATGCGGACCGATAGCAACGAGTCGACCGAGACGCCGCCGACGAGAGTGGGGGGCAGCAGTGGTCCGCGACGGAGGGCATTGGTGAAGTAGTCGGCAAGCACTCTCCCGTCGGCCTCGAACCCCAAACCGACGGGCCCCGTGCCGGGGTCCCGGTAGAGCGTGTAGATGTAGAAACGAAGTCGCGACCCGTCGTCCAGCACGGCCATGGCCGACGTGGCGGTGGTGTCGTAGTGGTCTCTGGCGTGCGCGGCGAGCGAGTCGCCCAGCCCAGCCGGAGGGTATCGTGCGTCCGGCGAGGTGACCAGCACCCCGGTTTGGGGATCGAAACGAAAGGTGTACCCCACGAGCTCGAGGGACTGTTCCAGCTGCTGGTTGGCGTTCCGGCCGAGGGTGACGCGTGTCGGTACCCCGGTGGTGCCACCGGTGAGATGTAGATTCACGAGACGCGTCAACGCGGGATAGACGCCGTAGTACTGCAGATCTTGACTCACTCGCCCGGCATACTGCTCCGCGGCGAAGGCCGCGTAGTCGTTCAGAACGGACTCGGCGGTCGCGCGGTGTGACGCGACGGAGTCGATCGCCTGGTAGGCAAGCGCACCGGCCAGGATCAGGGTGGACAGTAGCAGCACCACGATGAAGGTGCCGCGAGTTACTCGTCCACGTTGGTCGAAACGGGATTTTCTCTTCTTGATGGCTACACCTTGGTTCGACTTGGAGTGCTCGTCTCCAACTACATGCTACTCGGCTACCTCCTATAAGGTATGCATACCCGGACTAGCCATGCAGCCGCCCTGGTGCGGCTTGACAGGATTCTGACATCGCGGGGTGGGGGGCCGCATCAGGGGGAGACGGCTTCCTTGAACCTCGTAGCCAATTTCGGCCCGCTTGCCTCATCTTCGTGTTTGAAGAACACGAAACTGTCCCGCCACTCCCGTGCCAGGACCCAATCAGCCCAGTCGCGCAGCTCGGACGCCTCGTATTCCGCTTTGCGCAGACGTAGGTATCCCCAGTCGGCCGTGGCCACCCTGGGGACGCAATCCTCTTGGGTCTCCGCAACGACCAGGGCTGCGTTGGCTGCCCGCAACGCGTCGTATATCTCGTCGGTGAACCAGGAGGCGTGCCGGAACTCGAACGCGGCACGCCACCGTCGGGGGAGGAAGCCGAGGAACGTCTGGAGGCGCTCCAAATCGACCTTGAGGTTGGGCGGGAGCTGAAAGAGCGTGGGCCCGAGCTTGTCGCGCAACACCGAGGCGGTCTTCAGCAAGTAGCGAAGCTCTTCTTCCGACTCCGGCTTCAGGCGCTTGAAGTGCGTGATCTTCCGCGACGCCTTGAGTACGAACCCAAAACCCGCCGGCACCTCGTCGTACCAGTTGGCGAGCACTCGCTCCGACGGCATACGATAGAACGTGTTGTTGATTTCCACCGAGTTGAAATGCCGACCGTAGTAGCTCAGCATCTTCGCCGCGGCGAGGTCCTTCGGATAGAACGTCCCCTTCCACTCCTTGTATGAGTAGCCGCTCGTGCCGATATATGCCCGCACGCTACTCCCGGTCGTGATCCGTTGTGGGCACTGCTCGGCGGAGGTGCCGGTTGAACCACATGAGAATGCGGTTGGAGTTCGTGTCCTCCATGATCGGCTTCCCCAGGACATAGGCGATGTACTGCCCGTCGCGGGACATGGAGACACCTTGAATTACGTCATATTGCATGCTGAGATCGGGCGTCCACCGGACGTTCTCGTCATCCTGGGCGACGGCCGCGGGAGCCGACGCCAGACAGACTAGCCCTGCCAAGAAATAGTTGCGGAGTTTCATCTACGCAGTCCTTTGTTCTTCGGTCACCGCGTCTTGCGCGCGCTCGGCGAGGGCGCGCCGGAATGCCGCCACCGCTTCAAAGATCAACCAGAGTTCCAACACGAAGATCGCGCCGCCGACGGCCAAGAGCAGTGCCTGGCTATCGGTCCAGTACCGCAGCAGGTTTCCGATCATGGCCCAGGTCGTCATGAACAGCAGGAACGACATGGGAATGACGGTCACCCAGATGTTGCGTCCCAGCTTGAGCAAGAAGATCGTCACTATGAGGAGGCTCAGGCCGGCGGTGAGCTGATTGGTGGTGCCGAAGAGCGCCCAGAGCCGCATGCCGCCCGCGCCGCGATCGATCCCCAGCGCCACGGCGGCGCAACTGGCCACGGCGATGAACGTGGCGATCCAGCGATTCTTGACGGCCTCGATCTTGTACTGGGTTCCCAGCTCGGTGATGATGTAGCGTTGCAAGCGCACGCCGGTGTCCATGGTGGTGGCTGCGAAGCTGATCACCACGACGGCGGCGAAGATCACAGCCACTTGCTGCGGGATCCCCACGCCTTGAGCCAACACGCCCACGCCGTTGACGAACGCCGAGGTGGCGCCTGCCGACGCAGACGCCCAGGTGCCGTAATGTTCGTGCCAACCGTCGAGTCCGACGAACACCGCGAAGCCGGCCGTCGTGGCCAAGATGGAGGTGACGGCCACGATGCCTTCGCCGATCGCGCCGCCGTATCCCACATACCGGGCATCGGTTTCTTTGTCCAGCTGCTTCGAAGATGTCCCGGACGCCACCAGTCCGTGAAAGCCGCTGATGGCACCGCACGCGATCGTCACGAACAATAAGGGAAACCAACTCGGCGCATCGGCCGGCAGGTCGTGATTGATTGCGGGTGCGATGACCTCTGGATTGGTGATGAGCACGCCGAGAAAGATGATCCCGAGGGCCACGAAGAGTTGATGGCTGTTGATGTAGTCACGTGGTTGCAACAACATCCACACCGGAAGCACCGAAGCGAAGAATCCGTACACGAAGAGCACGATGACCCAGCCGGCCCGCACCCCGTCCGTGGTCGCCGCCGCGGCCGCAGCCTGGGCGTCGCCCGATGCCAATTGCGCCGTCGTCGGCTGGAATCCAAAGAAGTCGGGCAGGGTGAAGGGCATGTACTGTCCCAGCCAGATCATGATGTACAGGGTGAGCAGCGCCGCCACCGATGGCAAGATGATGCCCACACCCGTCCGATAGATCAGGAATCCGACACCGATCGCGACGACCAGCGAACCCCAGACTGGGACCACGGCGCCCGGATTGGCCATGAAGAGGTTCGCGATGACCACGGCGAAGACCGCGTTAACCAGCAAGAGCAGGAAAAAGATGATCAAGAGAAACAGGACGCGCGCCCGCCCGCCCAGGATGGAATCGGCGAGGGTGCCGATGGACTGGGCCTTGTGCCGCGTCGACACCCACAACGTGCCGAAATCGTGCACGGCGCCGGCAAAGATGGTTCCGATCACCACCCACAAGAATGCGGGGAGCCAGCCCCAAATCACCGCAATGGCCGGCCCGACGATGGGGGCCGCTCCCGCCACCGAGGTGAAGTGGTGGCCGAACAGCACGTGACGATTGGTCGGCACGAAGTCGACGCCGTCTTCATATGTGTGCGCCGGCGTCTTGAAATCCGGGTCGAGCCGGTAGATCCGCTGTGCGAGAAACCGTGAGTAGAACAGGTACCCCGTTAGAAATGCGCTCAGACCAATGATGAGCAGTGCGATGGAACTCACAGCAATCTCTCGGTTCGGGAGGGGGTAATCTAGGGGGCGGACGACGGGGAGCGGAAGGAGGGGGCAGTACTCAGTACTCAGTGCTCAGTTCGCAGCGTACTGAATACCCAGTACTGAACACTGAACACGGGTCACTTGCCCTGGGGCGGGCCGGTTCCTACCACTCCCCGCAACTGTGCCAGGAGCTTCCTCCCTCGGGCCTGCATCGCCGGACTGCCGTTCTTGGCCACATCGCGCACGATTGCGAGGACCTTGCGGCGCAGCGCAGGATCGTTGGCTGCCAGCGAAGCCAGGGCTTGCAGCGCGAATGTTCGGACGATCTTGCTCTTGAGGGCGAGATAGGTGATCAGGATCTTCACGGCGAGCGCCCGCTCCTGGGGGGTCAACTCGAGGCGGGGGATCATCTGCGCGACGTGCCACCGCACCTCCTGCTGGTCGATGGAGGCGATCTCGTACAACAGCCGCTTCTTGTATCGCTGGAGTAATTCCGGGCGCTCCGCGGTCACCTTTTGGGCCGCGTCGGCCGCGCGCATCCGGATGATGGGATCGCTCGAAAGCATTCCGCGAAACAGTTCTCCCAGGAGGGCAGGCGCCCGCAGCACCTGACGGGCCACCTCGTTGACCAGCCCCATGGATCGGCTGTCTCCGCCCCGGAGCTTCTCGAGCAGGGGGTGCATGTCCGGAGGGTACGCCGGGGCGCCCGTTGACGGAAGGCCGCCGCCGATTATGCTTAACCATATGGTTAAGTCTTCTTCTGATGAATGCCTCAGTGCCGTGTTTTCGGCGTTGAGTGACACCACGCGGCGCGCCGTGCTGACCCGGTTGGCGGCTCGCCCCCGGACGGTGACCGAGCTGGCCCGGCCGTTCGACATGTCGCTCCCGGGCGTTTCCAAGCACCTGCGAGTGCTCCAGGACGCCGGGCTCATACATAAGGAGCGCGACGGCCGGCTCCATCGATGCTGCAGCGATGTCGCCACCCTCGAGACCGCGAACGATTGGCTCGCCCAGTTCGCGCGATGTCGGGAGGGATCGTTCGACGCACTGGAGCGGTATCTCACCAGGGACGACGAGACCGATGACCACTGAGGCGCTGGACGACCTACTCGCCGGTTGAGCCGGCTGTCACCCGAAGGAGCAACACATGTCGGACATGATCAAGACCGTGGTGGATCAGTTCAAGTTCAACTCGATGATTCTGAGCCTGGCCACGGGAGACCTGAAGAACGACGCCGCGGGCCACCGGCTGCGGAACGGTGAGGGGAGCTCGATCTCGTATCTCATGGGACATCTGCTCTCCAGCCGCTACGGGATGCTCAAGATGCTGGGCGCGGATGACGAGAACCCCTTCGCCGAGCAGTTCGGACGCGACGCAGGTCCCCGCGACGTGAGCGAATATTCGGATATTGCGGAGTTCAAGTCCGCATGGGATGAGTTGTCACCGCGCTTTCACACCACACTCCAAGAGGCGACGGATGACCAACTCCTGGCGCCGGCGCCCGATGGCTTCCCGATCGAGGATCAGACCATGCGCGGGGCGATCAACTTCCTGTGCTGGCACGAGTCGTATCACGTGGGGCAGATCGGGATGTTGCGCACCGAGCAGGGATATCCGTCCACCGAGCACCAAGTGCACGCGGCCATGGCGGCAAAGAGCTAGCGTGGCGACGTCAGAGTGCCCGCCCGAGGTCGCGTAGGGCGACCACGCCCACGACGTCGTCCTCGACCAATAGAACGAACTGGAGATCGTGAGCGGCGAACCTGGACTTGATGTCGTCCAGATATGTGCCCTCCCGCTCTCGCCGCCGTTGCAGGAACGCCCCTTCGGCGTGTTCCGGCAAGACGCGATTGACGAATACGCCGCCCACCGGAATGCCGTACTTGTCGAGGGCCCGGACCGCCTTGTCGGTTTCCAGAATGGGCAGTCGTTCGGGAACGATGACGAAGGCGAAGGCGGTGCGCGCGGCGTCTGTCACGATCTGCCGCGCTTTCTCAAAGCGCCGTTTGCGTTCATTCAACGTTTGCAGGACGGGATCATACTGGTCACCGTGCGACCCCGCCGCGGCGCCCGCGACGTTCCGCCACATGCGTCCCAGGACGTTTACCTTTTTCCGGTGGGCGATCAATCCGGTGATCCAGGCCGTCATCGTTTCCGGCAGGGACAACAGCCGCAACGTGTGTCCCGTGGGGGCCGTGTCGAACACGATGCGGTCGTATGCTTCGGCGTCTTGCTCGAGAATTCGGGCAAATCGGTCGAACAACGCGGACTCCTCGGCGCCGGGCGAGATGCGGGCGATGTCGATCTGCCGTTCTACCTCTTTGTGCAACCGGGGCGGTGTGGAATCCGCCACGCGCAACTTCACCTCGGCGATGTAGCTGTCGACCTCCCGCTCCGGATCGATCTCCACGGCCCAGAGATTGTCCACCACCGTCTGCGGCTCGTTGCCGAGGCGCTGCTCAAAGATATCGCTGGTGGAATGCGCCGGATCGGTGGACACGAGGAGGGTTCGCGCCCCGCCGTCGGCCGAAAGCAGCGCGAACGCCGACGCCATGGTGGTCTTGCCGACGCCACCCTTGCCGCCGAAGAAGAGCACGTGGCGTTGGAGAAGGCTGGTGACGAGGGAGGAGGGCATTTTCTAGTGCTCAGAGGTTGTGAACTATTTTGTAGGGGCGAGGCTAGATATTCCGCCGATACTCTCCACCAACATCGTACAACGCGCGCGTAATCTGGCCGAGCGTGCAGCACGCGGAGGCGTTCATGAGTTCCACGAAGAGATTGCCTCCTGCCAGGGCGGTCTCCCTGAGTTGGCGTAGCGCCGCTTCCGCTTCGACTGCGTGGCGTTCCTTGAAGGCTTCGAGCCGCGCGATACAGAGTTCCTTTTCCTCGTTGGTGGCGCGGGTGAGTTGTGTGGCCTGACTCGCCGAGGCTTCGATGGGGTTGCGAGGCAGAAACGTATTGACTCCGATGAGCGGCAAGGCGCCCGAATGTTTGAGCTGTTCGTATTTGAGTGAATCGTCCTGGATGGCCGCCCTTTGGTACTGGCGCTCCATCGCTCCGAGCACGCCGCCCCGGGTCGTCAGGCGGTCGAACTCTTCCAGGACGGCGGCTTCCACGAGATCGGTGAGCTCTTCGATGATGAAGCTGCCCTGCGTGGCGTTTTCGCAGAACGTGAGTCCAAATTCCTTGTTGATGATGAGCTGAATGGCCATGGCCCGCCGGACCGACTCCTGGGTGGGCGTCGTGATGGCCTCATCATACGCGTTGGTGTGCAGGCTCTGCGCGTTGTCGTAGATCGCCAGGAGGGCCTGCAGTGTGGTGCGGATGTCGTTGAACTCGATTTCTTGGGCGTGCAGGCTGCGGCCGCTCGTCTGGATGTGATATTTCAACATCTGGCTCCGGGCGTTGGCGTCGTACTTGCGCGCCAGCGCCACGGCCCAAATGCGCCGCGCGACGCGGCCGATGACGCTGTACTCCGCATCCATTCCGTTGCTGAAGAAGAAGCTCAGGTTGGGCGCGAAATCGTCCACGGCCATGCCGCGCGCGAGGTAGTACTCCAGATAGGTGAAGCCGTTGGCGAGCGTGAATGCCAGCTGGTGGATAGGGTTGGCACCGGCTTCCGCGATGTGGTAGCCGCTGATCGACACGCTGTAGAAGTTGCGGACGCTGTGATCGATGAAATACTGCTGCACGTCGCCCATGAGCTTCAGGGCGAACTCGATCGAGAAAATGCACGTGTTCTGGCCCTGGTCTTCCTTGAGGATGTCCGCCTGCACGGTACCTCGGACCTTGGCCTCCGTCTCGGCTCGGATCGTTTCGTATTCTTCGTCACTCAGCATGCCCCGGACCTCGGGCCACGTCGCCCCGCGGCACGAGTCCGGTTGGTACACCTGCTCCTCGGTGATGTCGAGGCGCCCCCCGTCGCGCAGGAAACGCCGGCATTGTTGGCGTATCGCGACATTGAAGAAGAACGCCAGGATGGTCGGAGCGGGGCCGTTGATCGTCATCGAGACGGACGTGGCCCGGTCGCACAGATCGAACCCCGCGTAGAGCCGCTCCGCTTCCTCGACGGAGAAGACGCTGACACCGCTCTCGCCGATCTTGCCGAAGATGTCCGGGCGTCGATCGGGATCCTCGCCGTACAGCGTGATGGAGTCGAACGCCGTCGACAAACGCTTCGCAGGCAGGCCGTCGGCCAGGAGATGGAACCGCTTGTTCGTGCGGTCCGACGGACCTTCGCCCGCGAACATGCGGGTCGGATCCTCGGCTTGTCGCTTGAACGGGAATACGCCCGCCGTGTAGGGGAACTCTCCGGGGACGTTTTCGGTGAGCCGCCAATAGAGGCGGTCACCGAGGTCGCGGTACCGGGGCAGGGCGACCTTCGGCACCTTGGTGTTGGACAACGTGGTGCGCCGATTCTCGACCTCGACGGGTTTGCCGCGGATCTCGTATGTGAACGTGTGGCCGTGGTAGCGGGCCGCCCAGTCTTCCCACCCCTGAAGTAGGTCGCGCCCGAGGGGATCGAGTCGATCGAGTCGGTCGTTGAACTCCAGCATCAAGTCCGCTTGGCTGGATGGGGCGTTCTCCATCGCGGTTTCCGGGTATCGTCCGAGAGCCCGGTTGTCCGGCCCGCCCAGTACCCTGATGGCCCGTCGCAGCCCGTCGAGCTCGGCCGCGGCGTCTGCCTGCTCCTGTGCCCATTCTCGGTACGCCCGGCAGCCGTCCGAGATTTCGCTGAGATAGCGCTCCCGGGCGGGAGGAATGATGTGCTGCCCGGCGTCGGTGATCCGCCGGTCGGCAGCGGCGTAGCGTGATTGCCACTTGGCGCCGCATCGATCGGCGACGGCCCGGATCAGGTGGCCGTACAGCGCATTGACCCCGGCGTCGTTGAAATGCGTCGCACTCGTGCCAAACACCATCAGGCTCTCGGGATCCACATCGAACGCCTGCTTGTTGCGTTGTAGCTGCTTGCGCACGTCGCGCAGCGCATCTTCGCTTCCGCGGTGTGTGAACTTGTTGATGACCACGAAATCGGCGTGATCCAGCATCTCGATCTTCTCGAGTTGCGAGGGCGCGCCGTATTCACTCGTCATGACGTATACCGAGACGTCGACCAGGTCGATCACAGCGGAGTCGCCCTGCCCGATGCCAGCCGTCTCGATGAACACCAGATCGAACCCCTCGGCCTTGACCACGTCGATGATGTCTCGGAGGCGGGCGGAGACTTCGCCCCGGGCGTCTCTCGTGGCGACCGAACGCAGGTACACGCGCGGATTCTTGAGGCTGTTGAACCGAATCCGGTCGCCGAGCAGCGCGCCGCCGGTCTTGCGTTTCGTGGGGTCCACCGAAATGATCGCCACGCGCGCGTCCGCGAACTCGCCTACGAAGCGTCTGACCAGCTCGTCTGTGAGGCTGCTCTTGCCGGCCCCGCCCGTTCCGGTGAGGCCCACGACGGGAACGGATTTCCGGGGCGGCGGTGCGTCGCCGTTCCTGCCGTGGAGCTCGACGGCGGTGATGCGGCGCGCGAGAGATAATTCGGAGCCATTGGGAACGACGGTGTCGGTCAGCGGGAAGTCGCAGCCCCGGACGACCTCGTCGATCATGCCTTGGAGCCCCATGCGGCGGCCGTCCTCGGGCGAAAACACGCGATCGATCCCGGCCCGGTGCAGTTCCTCGATCTCCTCATCCACAATCACGCCGCCGCCGCCCCCGTAGATCTTGACATGGCCGGCGCCGCGTTCGTCCAGCATCTGCCGCACGTACTTGAAGAACTCCATGTGACCACCCTGATAGCTGGTGATCGCAATCCCCTGCGCGTCCTCTTGGATGGCCGCCGTGACGACTTCTTCCGCGCTCCGGTTGTGGCCGAGGTGGATCACCTCGACCCCGGACGCCTGCATGATCCGGCGCATCACGTTGATGGCGGCGTCGTGTCCATCGAAGAGCGCCGCGGAGGTGACGATGCGGATGGGGTTCCTCTTACCGCAAATCTTTGTGGCAGACATACTTAGACGATTCCGTCCCGGGCGATGCACCTTGAGTGCCTCATTCTGCGTCAGCACTTAAACTTCGTGATGAGCGCGGTTTACGGCAACAGCAGTGGCAGGCCCGCGGCCGTCAACAGCAGCGGAATCCCCCCTCGGGGGCACGTTCGATCCCCAACCGGGTGTGCCACTCGTGGAATTGCTCGATCAGTTCGGGATAGAGCTCGAGGGTGTAGAAGCCCACCGGGTTCGGGACCCCCGTGAGATCCGAGAAGCTGAGCATGAGAAACAAATCGCGTTGTTCGCGGTACTCTCGATATATCTGGGATCGATACGGAGCGACGAAGAGTCCCTCGTAGATGTCACGTGCCGCCCGCAGGCGGTTCCGCACGGATTTGGTGTTCACGCCGTTGGCCCTGAAAAGATGTCAGTGTCTCGCCAACCATCAATATAACATCGTCCTCGAGACCAGGCCCTCGGTGAGGGGAGGCGAAGGGGGGTGGAACGGGCCGCTATCTCACAAGGTCCCGATATTCCCGCAGGTGCCGTAGCGCCGCCAGCTCATCCCCGGCGTGTTCGTACAACTTCGCAATATTGAAATGGGCGTCCGCGCATGCGGGGTCGGCCGCGATGGCCTGGGCGTATGCGGCGAACGCTTCCTGCGGCATGTCGAGATCCTCGAGCGCGATCCCCAGGTTGCACGCGGCCATCGCGCTTTCGGGCGCCATGGACAGGACGATGCGGTAGTGCTCCACGGCTTCTTCGATTTGTCCGATCGCGTGCAGCAGGCGGCCCAGATTGATGCGCGCCTCGATGTGAGTGGGGTTGAGCGCGAGGGCGCGCCGATAGGCCCGGCGGGCCTCTGCAGGCTCATCATCTTCGCTGTGGCAGCCCCGCGTGAACCAGGCCTCGGCGTCCCGCTTGCGGACTCGTCGACGTGCCGGGGGGGGCACCGCCGGCTTGAGGGCGGCCACGACGCCCTCCTCGTGGTTCGGCGCGAAATCCAGCACCAATTGTCCCGACTCGGCTTCCCAAGTGGTGCCGCCGTCCCGTGCGAGAACGCCGTCGTCGTTGACGGTGAGTTGCAGTTCGGACAGCGGCCGGTCGGCCGGGTGTTGGCGCCGGAGTTCCCGGAGCGCGCGATGCACTCGGTGTGTCGGGAGGCCGTTGTCGAACAGTTGAGAGGTGGTACGGAAGAACGTCAGGTCCCGGAAGGTAAAACGGTAATGATTTTGAGAGGTTCGTTCCGGGGACAAGAAGCCACTCCTTGCGAAGTGTCGCACCTGCCCGAGCGAGAGGCCGGCGAGCTCAGCAACTTCGCGGGAGGTGAACACTAGTGAGGTCGGTTCACCCGGGGATTACGGCACATGGGTTACGCGCCACCTCCCCCCGCTTTGCGGACTTTCTTCTTCTCATCCTTGGGCGCTGCGGTCTTCGCGCCTTTGCGTTCTTCCCCGCCCGTTTCCCTGGCGAGACTGGCCTTCAACGCTTCCATCAGGTCGATGATTTGGCCCTTCGGCTCCTCGCTGACGATCTGCGTGATGTCCTCGCCGTCGATTTTCTTCTGGATCAAGTCCAACATGCGCTCGCGGACATCGTCGCGATATTTTTCCGGCTCAAACCGGTCGATTTTTGCTTGCTCGATCAACTGGACCCCGAGGGCCAGCTCCGCTTCTTTGATCTCCGCATCGCCCAATGGAACCTCGCTGAACTGCTTGAGCTCGTCCGCGTAGTGGAGCTGCTCCATGACGAGTCCCTCGCCCATGGGTCGAATCACCACGAGGTACTGCTTCCCCCGGGCGGCATAGCGGGCCACGGCCGACTGACCGGTCTTCGCAAGTGCCGCACTCAGTAGCTTATACGCACGATCTCCGCCCTTGTCCGGTCCCAGATAGTACACCTTATCGAGGTAGTGGCGATCGACCTGCTCGAAGGGAACGAAATCGGCGATCTCGATGGAATTGTTGGCTTTCTCTTCGAGGGCCTTGAGTTCCTCGGGGCTGAAGAGCACGAATTTGCCCTTGGCGAATTCGTAACCCTTGACCATCTCGGACCGGGGCACGACCTCGCCGTTCTCGGGTGCGATGTACTGCTGCTTCAACCGGGTGCCATATTTCTTGGACACCAAATTGAACGAGATTTTTTGAGAGGTTTCGCTCGCGGAGTAGAGCTTTACAGGGACCGAAACCAGGCCAAAACTTATGGTCGCCGTACCGATGGCTCGCGCACTCATGTCCGATATGATATCACTTAAACCCAATGGCCGCAACAGGTAAGCCCACTTCCGACCGGCTCCGGGCGTACCGGGACAAACGCAGACCCGGCACGACCCCGGAGCCCTTCGGTCTCGGCCACGGGACCGGTGGGCGGCTGTTCGTGGTGCAAAAGCACTTCGCGTCCCGCCTGCACTACGACCTTCGGCTCGAGCACGCCGGGGTCTTGAAGTCGTGGGCGGTTCCCAAAGGCCCCTCCTTCAATCAGCAAGACAAGCGACTTGCGGTCCAGACCGAAGACCATCCGGTCGAGTATGCCGACTTCGAGGGCATCATTCCCGAGGGCAACTACGGCGCCGGGGCCGTGATCGTGTGGGATCGTGGATTGTGGATTCCCCGGGAGGATTTCGATGCGGGGATGGAAAGGGGCAAGCTGCTGTTCGAGCTGCGGGGATACAAGCTCCACGGCGCGTGGACCTTGGTGCGGATCAAGAAGGGCAATGGCAGAGAATGGTTGATGATCAAGGAAAGGGACGCCTGGATGATCACCGATGGGGAGCAGCCCTTCACCGACCACTCGGTGTTCTCTGGCCTCACCGTGGAAGAGCTGAAGGCGGGGAAGGACCTGGCCGGTGAGGTGCGGGCGGACCTGGAGGCCATGGGCAGCAAGCCCAAGACCCTGAACGTGCGGGACGCAGAGCTCATGCTCGCGCAGACGAAGGACGACGCGTTCACCGATGCGGACTGGGTTTTCGAGCTCAAGTACGACGGCTACCGCATGCTGGCGTCCCGAGAGTCGGGGGGAAGCGATCCCGTGCTGCTCTCGCGCAAGGGCCACGATCTCACGGTGGTGTTTCCCGAAGTCGCCTACGCCGTGAGCAAACTGCCCTACGAGAACTTCATTCTCGACGGCGAGGTCGTGGTGCACGACGACGAAGGGCGGCCGAGCTTCCAGCGCCTGCAACAGCGCGGCCGACTCACGTCGCGGTTCGATATCCGCACCGCCACGGTCGAGTTGCCGGCCTGCCTCTATGCCTTCGACCTGTTGTCGCTCGAGGGGCACGATCTGCGGTCGCTGCCACTCGTCGAGCGCAAGGCCCTGTTGCAGCGAGTGCTGCCCGCCACGGGACCGATCCGCTTCGCCGACCACATCGCGGAACGCGGCGAGGACTTTTTTGAGCAGGTCCGTCACATGGCGCTCGAGGGCATCATGGCGAAGAAAGCGGATTCCAGGTACCGGGCCGGCCGTTCTGCGAATTGGGTCAAGATCCGCGTCGATCGCACCGATGATTTCGTCGTCGTCGGGTTCAGCGAGCCCAAGGGAAGTGGAGCGGGCTTCGGCGCGCTCCATCTCGCGTGCTACTCTGGCGGGGAGCTGACCTATGCGGGTCGCGTGGGCACCGGTTTCTCGGAGAACCAGCGCAAGGAGATCCGTGCCGCCCTGCAGACGATCGAACGACCACGACCTCCGTGTACGGGCATGCTCCCCAAGGGCGCCGAGCACCACTGGGTGGAGCCCGAGGTGGTGGTGGAGGTGCGATACAAGGAGTGGACCGGCGACGCCTACCTGCGGCACCCGGTGTTCCTGCGACTCAGCGACGGCAAGGAACCGCGGGAGTGCATTCGCCAGGACCAGGAGTTTGATCTCCGCCCGCCCGAGGCCGACGACGAGGCGACCGTGCAGCGCTTGGTGCCGTTCTCGAACCTCGACAAGGTGTTCTGGCCTGAAGAGGGCTACACCAAGGGCGACATGATCGACTATTACCGGGACGTGTCCGAGTGGCTCTTGCCGTACGTGGCGGATCGACCGGTGATCATGACGCGGTTCCCCGACGGGATCGACGGCAAATCATTTTTTCAGAAGGACGCGCCCGAATGGGTGCCCGATTGGGTTCGCACCGAGAAGGTCTGGAGCCGGGACTCCGAAAAGGAGACGAACTATTTCATCGGCGACGACGTGGAGACGATTCTCTACATCGCCAACCTGGGATCCATTCCCTTCCACGTGTGGTCGAGCCGTTTGTCGTCACTCGAGCAGCCGGATTGGTCCATTCTGGATCTCGACCCGAAAGACGCACCGTTCGAGCACGTGGTGCAGGTGGCCAATGCCATCCGCGGACTCTGTGACGACATCGAGTTGCCCTGCTTCATCAAGACCAGCGGATCCACGGGACTGCACGTGCTCTTGCCCCTCGGCCGCCAGTGCACCTACGAGCAATCGCGCCAGTTGGCTGAGGTGCTGGCCAGAGTAACGGCGTCGGAGCTGCCCGACATCGCCACGACGGCCCGAGCGCTGTCGGCGCGGCAGGGGCGCGTCTACATCGATTTCGGGCAGAACGGCCACGGAAAGCTGCTGGTCTCGCCGCTTTGCGTGCGCCCGCTTCCCGGCGCACCGGTATCCATGCCGCTGCGGTGGAGTGAAGTGAACACCAAGCTGGACATCCGAAAGTTCACGATCCGCAATGCCGTTCAGCGGCTGCGCGATTTTGGAGAGGACCCGCTGCGCGAAGTGTTGAGCATCAAGCCCGACTTGCCGGCGGTGTTGAGACGGCTTTCGGAGCGTCCGACCTAGCGCGGCTCCGTGGACTGTCCACTGGTGAGGAGTGGGGCAGGGCAGGGTCACTCTCCCGTAAGCCACATCCACTTGCTCGGTTCCTGACCCGACATGGCCAGCTCGTACACGGGCGGCAGGGTCGCCTCGATGCAGCGAACGACGGCGCAGGTGCTCCGCCAGCAGTAGTCGAGAAGGTCGATCCCCTGATCGAACGTGAACGCGTCGGCCTTGGAGGCGTCGGGATTGTCGGGGATCTCGATGCGCATTTCCCACAGGTCGGCGTCGTTGAGCGAAGCGCGGGAATCACCGCCCAACGCGGTGATGGGATGGTGCGCCGCCGTACAGTCGCGGTACTGGGCGATGCGCACGCCGATCTCGTACCACACCTCCTCGAGCGGGGCCACGAGCAACCGCACCTCGGGTTCTGCCCTGGTCATGACCTTGTCGAGGGCGGACGGCAGGCTTTCCGGCTTAGCGTTGTGGTCGCGCCAGACCAGCATGCCGCTTGCCTCGAGACTCGAGCACAGCGATGTAAAGATCGCTTCCCCATGGCGCAGCGCCGAATCTTGTAACTGGTGCTGCGAATGATCCCGGGCGTGCTCGGGCAGTCCCCACCGGTTTTGATTCTGGAGCACCGCCAGCCCGCCGTAGGCCTCGGCGAGATAGCCGAGGTGGGCCACGGCGCAATACAGGTGATGTTCTACCATGTACTTGTAGATGCGGCGCTTGGGGTCTTCGACATATCCCTTGAGATACCGGGCGCGGCTCACCGGTTTCCCGTCGGGATCGATCACCCGCCGGGGTTGGAAGAACGGCACGTTGAACTGCGTATCGCAAACGATGGGTCGGACCCCGAGCGTCGCCTGCAGGTCCTCTGGGCTGTCGACGTGCTGCAACCGTTCAGAGGAAGGCACCAGCCAGCCACCCTCGGCGCGGAGCAGCTGCACGCCGCGCTCATGGATGATTCGGACGAGGTCTTGTTCTGGAAACGGATCGGTCATTGCCGGGCGTTCGTTCTGGTTACGGCGTTGGTTCTTCCTGTGTGTCGTAAGCTAAGACCAGTCGGCCTCTTGGAGTAGCCAGTGCCCCCTCCGCCACTCCGCCCAAGTGCCCCCGGCACTTGGGGACGGGCGGAACGGGCCGGGCCAAACTTCCCTTGACAATCTAAGGGAACAAGAGTAGCTATCCCTAGACAAACTAAAGGAAGGGTAGGAGGAGATGCCGTCCAACACCGAACACCTCCACGGGACGCTCGAACTATTGGTTCTCAAGATCTTGGAAGACGGCTCCATGAACGGATACGCCATCGGGAAGCGCATTCAGGAGGTGACTGAAGACGAACTTCGTATCGAGGAAGGATCCCTGTACCCGGCCCTCTATCGGATGCAGCGCCGTGGGTGGCTGAAGGGCGAATGGGGCACGTCGGAGAACAACCGCAAGGCGAAGTTCTACCGGCTCAGCCGGTCGGGGCGCAAGCGGCTCGAGAAGGGAACGGCGGCGTGGGGAAGCTTCGCCGACGCGGTCGGCAAGATCCTGGGGTCCGCCTGATCGTGCTCTCCTTCTGGGCCCGGTTGGCGATGCGCATCCGCGCTGCGGTGGCACGACGGTCGATACGCAACGAGATCGATGGCGAGCTTGCATACCACATCGAGATGCGGGCTCGCGATCTCGAGGGCTCGGGCGCGTCGCACATCGGCGCGCGGCGCACGGCCGAGTCGTTGTTCGGCGACTACGCACGGATTCGCTCGGAGTGCCGGGAAATCATGTTGGTGGATGGCAAACACGAGAGAGGCAACGTCATGGGGGAGTTTGTGCACGATCTACGGTACGCCCTGCGCGCCATCTTCAAGAATCCGGGCTTCGCCGCCACCGTCGTCTTGACGCTCGCGCTCGGCATCGGTGCGAATACGGCCATCTTCAGCGTCGTGGACGGCGTGCTGCTGCGTCCGCTGCCTTTCGCCGGGTCGGACGACCTGGTCATGGTTTGGCAGAATGACCGGCTCCGCGGCACCCAGTTGGAGTGGTTCTCGGGTCCCGACTATTTTGACGTACTGGAACGGAATGTCGTGTTCGAGGATCTCGCTGCATGGCAGTTCATCGGCGCCACCCTCACCGGTGTCGATGCCGAGCCCCAGGTGATCCGTGCCGCGAGAACCACGCATTCCCTGTTCCACATCCTCGGCGTGCAGCCGATGCTCGGCCGGGTCTACGATGCGGAGGATGATCGACCGGGCGGCGACGCCGTGGTAGTGTTGAGTTATCAGCTTTGGGCGAGCCGATTCGGGTCGGATGAAACGATCATCGGTAGGCGCGTGGTGGTCGAGGGAAGCCCCTACGAGGTCATCGGCGTGATGCCGCCGGGCTTCGCGTATCCGACCATCGGTACAGACCTATGGGCGCCATTGCAGATGAACCCAACGTCGCGGCCCCGGGGGAACCACAACTTTCGTGTGCTTGCGCGGCTCGCCGACGCTGTCACCCTGGAGCGCGCGAACGCCAACGTGACGGCGATCGCCGCAGACCTCGAGGTGGAGTTCGCCGACGACAACCTGGGCCGGGGCATGTGGGTGCAGGGGATGTTGGACGCGACGGTTGGTCGGGTGCGACCGGCACTGTTGGTGTTGCTGGGGTCCGTCACGCTGGTCTTGCTCATCGCGTGCGTCAACGTGGCCAATCTGCTGTTTGCCCGCGCCACGGTGCGGGAGCGCGAGGTCGCCATCCGGACGGCACTCGGGGCGGGGCGCCGGCGGTTGTTGCGGCAGTTCTTGACCGAGAGCGGCGTGCTGGCGGTGGCTGGCGGGGCGGCCGGCGTGCTGTTGGCTTTTGCGGGGCTGCGCGGATTGGTGGCGCTGGGGCCCGCCTCACTACCACGGCTCTCCAACGTCACCATCGATGTACGCGTCCTGGCGTTTGCGGCGATCGTGTCGCTGGCGACTGGACTCCTCTTTGGGATCTTACCGGCCCTTCAGGCATCCAATCCGGACCTGCAGTCTCCGCTGAAGGAAGGGACACGCACGGCCGCGGCCGCCGGCAAGCACCGGTTGCGCCGATTCCTCGTGGTGACCGAAGTGGCTCTGGCGGTGGTGCTCGTCACTGGGTCGGGCCTGCTGATTCGAAGTTTTTGGCGCCTGCAACAGGTGGATCCCGGCTTCGCGTCGACGAACGTATTGGTTGCCAACATTCAGCTTCCCACATCGCGGTATCCCCAGAGTTTCGGCCAAGGTGATTTCGCGGAGGTGTTGGGATTTCACCGTCAGCTTCTGGAGCGCGTCGGACGCCTTCCAGGGGTGCAGGCGCATGCTCTTGCGGTGCACCATCCGCTCAACCCGGGTTGGACCAGCCGCTTCACGGTGGACAATCGTCCCCCGGTGACGGCAGGCGAGCAGGAAGAGGCGAGAATCAATCCGGTGAGTCCGGCGTACTTCCGCACCGTGGGAATTCCCATGGTGCGGGGCCGCGGATTCGCGCAGCAGGATCGCGCCGGGGCGGCTCCGGTGGTGATCATCAACGAGACCTTCGCCCGGCGTCATTTTGCCGGGCAGGATCCGGTTGGGCAACGGATCTCCTTCTGGGGCCAGTCGCGCGAGATCGTCGGTGTGGCTCAGGACGTCAAGTTCCGCGGGTTGAGCCGGGAGACGCGTCAGGGGTGGTACGCACCGCTCGAGCAGATTCCGTTTGGTGCGTTCAGTCTCCTGGTGCGCACGGACGAGGAGTTGGGCAGCATCGTGCCCATGTTGCAGCAAGAGGTGGGTGCCATTGATCGAGACCTGCCGGTATTTGGAGCGACCACGCTCGAGGATCGCCTCATCGCGTCGGTTGCGCAGCCGCGTTTCAACATGTTGCTCCTCGGCCTCTTCGCGACCGTCGCCGTGATCCTGGCAGCGGTGGGGATCTACGGCGTGATGTCGTTCGCCGTGACCCAGCGAACACACGAGATCGGCGTGCGTATTTCGCTCGGGGCCCAGGCCGGCGATCTCCTGAAACAAGTGGTTGGTCAGGGACTGGTGCTCGCGGGCGTCGGGGTGGCAATAGGTCTTGCCGGTTCGCTGGCATTCACCCGGGCGCTTGGCAGCCTGCTCTTCGGCGTGGGCACCACGGACATCCCCACGTTCGCCGTGGTGGCCATGGTCATTGGGATGGTGGCGGCGCTCGCCACGTACATGCCGGCCCGTCGGGCCAGCAAAGTGGATCCGATGGTAGCGTTGAGAGGGGAGTAGACGGGCGCCTCCACCCGTCGCTGTCTCTCCGTTGGATACCGGTTACATTGAGTGACCGACAACGGGCTCGAGGCACCTGCGGATGGCCAACGACGAGAAGACCGAAAAGAAACGCGTCAAGCTTCCCGACGTCTGGCGGGAGGCCAGTGGATTGGTGTGGACACACCGCACCCGCCTAGCTTTCGGTCTCGCTCTCATGGTGGTCAACCGCCTTGCCGGGCTCGTCCTCCCCGGTTCCTCCAAATGGCTCATCGATGAGGTAATCGGCAACAACCGGCCCGAGCTCCTCATGACCTTGGCGATCTGGGCGGGCGTCGCCACGCTCGTGATGGCGAGTTCATCGTTCACCCTTTCGCAGGTGCTGGGGGTAGCCGCGCAACGCGCCATCACGGAGATGCGGAAGACGGTGCAGCAGCACGTCACGCGGTTGCCCGTCGGATTTTTCGACTCTACCAAGACCGGTATTCTCATCGCCCGTGTCATGTCCGATGCCGATGGCATCCGCAATCTCGTGGGAACCGGACTGGTGCAACTCACCGGCGGCATGGTGACCGCGAGCATCGCGATGCTGGTGCTGTTCGTGTTGAACTGGCGGCTCACCCTCGTCACCCTCGTGGTCCTGTTGGCGTTCGCAGCCGCCATGGCGTACGCGTTCAATCACCTGCGCCCGGTGTTCCGCGAGCGGAGCAAGATCAACGCGGAGGTCACGGGACGACTCACGGAAACCATCAGTGGCGTGCGCATCGTCAAGGCGTTCACGGCGGAGCGGCGCGAAAACTTCGTGTTTGCCAAAGGGGCGCACAAGCTCTTCCGCAATGTGGCCAAGGCGATCACCGGCGTATCGGTGATCACGGCGTTTACGACGTTGATCGTCGGCGCCATCGGAGTGGTGATGATCCTCATGGGCGGCCGCTCGATACTCAGTGGGGCCATGACCGTGGGCGATTTCGTGATGTATCTCATGTTCACCGCCATGATGGTGTCGCCGCTCGTGCAGATGGCGTCCATCGGCACCCAGGTGAGCGAGGCGTTTGCCGGGCTCGATCGCATCCGCGAAATCCGCGCAATGCCGACCGAAGACGAACAAGACAGCAGTCGGCGGCCGCTCCCGGAAATTCGGGGAGACGTAGAATTCGAAGACGTGTGGTTCGAATACACCGAGGGCGTTCCCGTCTTGAAGGGCGTTTCGTTCGAGGTGCCGAGCGGATCGACCACGGCCCTCGTAGGGTCGAGCGGTTCCGGAAAGAGCACCATCACTAACCTGGTCATGGCGTTCAACCGCCCCAAATCGGGTCGGGTGTTGGTGGATGGTCATGCCTTGTCCGCCGTGCGGTTACGTGACTACAGGAGTCAGCTTGGTGTCGTCATGCAGGAAAACTTCTTGTTCGATGGAACGGTGGCGGAGAACATCAAGTATGGCCAACCGCACGCGACGGCCGCGCAAATACGTGAGGTGAGCCAGATCGCGCACTGCCACGAATTCATCATGGAATTTAAAGACGGATACGACACGATCGTCGGGGAGCGTGGGGTAAAGTTGTCCGGTGGGCAGCGTCAGCGCGTTTCCATCGCCCGTGCCATTCTCGCTGATCCCCGCATCTTGATCCTCGACGAGGCCACCTCGAGCCTCGATAGCGAGAGCGAGGCGTTGATTCAGGACGGTCTCCAGGCCCTGCTGCGCGGCCGCACGACGTTCGTCATAGCGCATCGCCTTTCGACGATTCAGAACGCCGACCAGATTTTGGTAGTGGAGGACGGCCAGATCTTCGAACGGGGAACCCATGAAGAGTTGCTGGTCGTCGATGGTCGCTACCGCGAACTCTACGACAGGCAGTACAAGATCGAGCGCGATCGGTTCATCAATCCTGGCGAGGACTTCACGCCGGAACCCGAGGCCTCGACACCGGCCCCTGCGCCTTCATCTTCCCGGAATCTTTAAGCCGCCCGCCGGCCGAGTGGGTGAGGCGATCGCGGCCTGCCAAGGTATATTGGAGATAGTTGTCTTCGACCCTGAGAAGGATCATGAAGCACTCCGAAATTCTTCATCCCGTTCGCGATGCGCTCCACGAGTTCGAAGAGGCGGTTCGACAGCACGAGCATCATCGTCTCCTCGAGAGCAAAGTCGTGCGGCAGCAGGCGGTGGATCGCGCGCGGCAGCATGTCCTCGACGCGGCGCTGGAACTCACCGAAAAGGCCGGGTCGGTCGAGTAATCGGTCCGGTTGCGCGGTCACCAACACCCTCGAGTCGGGTCCTCGGGATGCGTGGGGATCGCACGGCCCCCAGCTGGGCTCCATCGAAGCGCGTTTCATGATCCTGCCAGCCGGCGGAGTGCCGACCAACCCCGTCACGCGTTTTGCCCCGAGCATCACGGGGTGGCTCCACTTGGGTCACGTCGCCCACGCCGTGTTCGTGTGGGGAATCGCCCGTGCCGTCGGCGCCGAGGTGATCGTACGGCTTGAAGACCACGATACCGGGAGGTTTCGGCCGGAATACGAGGCGGCCATCCTCGAAGACCTGGCCTGGTTGGGGTTCCTCGATGAGGTGGGACGTGCCAGGCTCTCCCGCCAGAGCGACGACTGGGGTGTATACGAGGCCGCACTGCGGCGTCTACCGGACGTGTACGCGTGCGATTGCACCCGGCAGGATCTGGCGGCCGACCATGACGCGGCAGAGGAAGTGCCCTACACGGGCCGCTGCCGCCGTCGCGGTTTGGTGTATGCCCCGGGCAAGCGTTGGCGAGTTCCCCTGGACGGGGACTGTGTGGAATTCACCGATCTTCTTCTGGGATTTCAGCGCCAGGTTCCCGCCGAACAATGTGGAGACTTGGCCGTTCGTGGCACCAACGGCGATTGGAGTTATCAGTTTGCCGTGGTGGTGGACGACGATCGCCAGGGGGTGAACCTCGTCATCCGCGGCGAGGACCTACTTTCCTCGACAGGGCGACAGATCCGTCTCGGGACCATGTTGGGGCGGGCCCCACCGGCGGTGTTCGCCCACCATCCATTGGTGCGGGACGACAGCGGGGACAAGCTCAACAAGCGAGACGGCGCATTGGGGATTCGGACCCTCCGTGCCGACGGCATGACGGCCGAGGAACTGCTCGGACTCGCCGCCGCCCGGGTAGGCCTCATCGAGCGGCCCGAAGCTCTGTCGTCGAGCGAACTCGGAGGCCTCTTCCAGGTCTCCTGAGCCGGGTTTCGCCGGTTGGACTTTTGCGCCATGGCGATTGATATTCATCCAATAGGCGTGACAAGCGTTCCGTATACCCGTTTCCCCCTACGTGCGTTGACGATTCGGATTCCCATCGAGATTCATCGCGACGATCACCAGATCGTGCTAAAATGGTCGGAGGATCACGAAACTGCCATTCCGGCCCGCGCGCTCCGGCTGGCGTGCCACTGCGCGCAGTGTAGGAACGAAATGACCGGCGAAGCGGTTCTCGACCCGGCGACCGTTCCGGCGGATGTCAAGCCGATGACCATCGAACTCGTGGGCGCTTACGGGTTTCGCGTGGACTGGAGCGACGGACACGGGACCGGAATCTATACTTTTGAGTCCTTGTATACCGAGAATCCGACTACTGAGCAATGAACCTCGATTGCCGAGTGTCGAATCGGTCGGACGGACGGGCATGCCTCGCCCCTACGAGAAATATCTCCAACCTCTGAGCAGTGAATACTGAGCACTCAACCCCCAACCGGAGCAGTCATGCGAAGGCATCTGGTCATGCTGGCGGCACTCTCGACCCTAGCCTGTGGTGACGACGTGCTAACCGATCCCACGAATGACGATTTTGCCGCCGAGCTGAATGTCGACTTGACGGCCATGACGCGGACATCGAGTGGCCTGTACCTGCAGGACCTCGTCACGGGCAGCGGAGACGAGGCGACCAGCGGCGCGCTCGTCTCGGTCCACTACGAGGGGTGGTTGCGGGACGGGACCAAGTTCGACAGTAGTCGAGACCGCGCTCAACCCTTCGAGTTTACGCTGGGTGCCCGCCAGGTCATTGTCGGGTGGGATGAGGGTGTGGCTGGGATGCGGGTCGGCGGGATGCGCAAGCTCGTGATTCCGCCAGCTCTCGGTTACGGACCGGCCGGCACCGGGCCGATACCGGGTAGCGCATGGCTCGTATTCGATATCGAGTTGCTGGACGTCAACTAGGACGACTCTGACAAGGTTGGGCAGGCTCGGCATGTTCGGGCGTGGCCGTGCCTCGCCCCTACGGGCTTCTCTAGAGCAGCACCCGCGGCAAGCCCGGGTTCATGTGCATCATCACGTCGTACACCGACACCCCGACGGCGTCGGCGAACGTGTTCGGCGTGATGTCGGGGTGATCGGGACCTACGAGGGTTGCCACGTCCCCAACCTGCACCGATCGTTCGTCACCCACTTCGACGATGGTATGGCTGGCACTGACCGACCCGATCACCGGGTACAGGTTGTCGCCGATGAGGATGCGTCCGCGGTTGACGGCCTGGCCGGGGTATCCGTCGGAATGGCCTATCGGTAGCGTGGCGATCCAGGTTGGTCGGTCCGCCACGTAACGCCGCCCGTAGCTCACGGAATCACCGGGCCGCAGTTGTTGCACCCGCGACACGCGTGCCCGCAATCGAAACGCCGGCCTGAGTGTCGCCATGGCTCGTTCCTCCTCGGGACGACTGGGGTATCCGCCGTAGATGGCGATCCCCGGACGCACGAGGTCCAGCCGCGCTTCCGGAAGATGAAACACCCCGTTCGACGAGGCCGCGTGCAGCTGTCCGAGATTCGCACCGGCACGCCTCGCCTCGCCCGTCACGGCGGTGAAGCGGTCGAGCTGCTCGTGGTCGAAGGCCGTCTCTTCGGTGAAGGCCATGAAGGTCCCGGCGATTCTCAGATCATCGCGGCTCGCCAGGGTAGTCATCCAGGGGAGGGCCCGATGGTACGGCATCCCCATGCGGCTCATACCGGTGTCCAGGTACAAGTGGGCGGCGATGGGGTGGCCGACGCTGGCTGCCAATCTCCGGATGCGGTCGGCGGCGTCGTCGGTGCAGAGGCTCAGCTGTATTTCGTGCGTGACGAGGTCGGGGCCATCGGACTCGGCGAACATGGCCATGAGGAGAATCGGCTTCCGGACACCCACCTGGCGTAGGGTGATGGCGGCGCTCGCCTTGACCACGGCGAACCCGGCGATCTCCTCCATCGGATCGAGGACCGACCCAACCGCGTCGAAGCCCAGCCCGTACGCGTTGTTCTTGACCACCGCGAGGATGGGACGGCCACCGCCAAGGCGCGCGATTTCTCCCACGTTGTGCCGGAGTGCGGACGGATCGACCTCGATCCACGGGTCGAAACGGTCGGAGTGTATCGTGGCCTGAACCGCGGTGTGCGCGGCCGCTCCGACGCTCGGTCTGGCGAGCCCGATGGCGGCGGCTCCCGCGACGAAGTTTCGGCGTGATATCCTCATGTGCGCTCCTCGTTGACGGAAAGATAGAGACGCGCGGCAGTGTCGCCAGGGGCTCTGGCCATCCGGGTTCCCCCCGGTAACTTCCCAGTCATGACATCGGTGGAATCGAAGGATCTGCCAGCTCCAGGGCCGCTGAACGATGCGCTGCGGGACTATCTGCGCCAGTTCGAGGATGCGAAGGAGCGTGCGGTACAGCTCTTTGCCGGCTTGAGCCCCGCACAAGCGCAATGGCAGCCGGCGCCGGAGAGCTGGTCGATGGCGGACTGTCTCCAACACCTCAACATCACCGCGGAGCAGTACTATCCGGCGATGGACGGCGCGATCAAAGGTGGCCGCGAGCGGGGGGTGAAGGGAACCCCCCCGTTCCGTCATGGATTTTTCGTCAACTGGTTCGTCCGGATGCTGGAACCGCCGCCACGCAGACGCCTCAAAGCGCCGACCAAGTTTCGCGTTGGTCTGGGCTCGGCGGACGAAACCGAGTTCCCGAAATTCATGGCGCATCAGGACGCGTTGGCCCGGCGTGTCCAGCAGTCCGGTGGGCTGCACCTGGCCCGTGTCAAGCTGGTGTCTCCGGTCTCGCCGCTGTTGCGCATGAGTCTCGGCCAGTGCTTCGCCTTGCTGGCGGCTCACGAGCGGCGCCACCTGTGGCAGGCGGCCGCCGTGCGCCGCAATCCGAGATTTCCGCCGTCGACATGAGACACACCTTGTGTGAAGGCGAGCCGTGCCTCGCCCGACCGATAGCGGCCGATCAGAAGCGGTGCGTGTAGTTGATCTTGGTGGTTGCGCCGCGCGATCGCGTGGCGAGATCGAGGTCCTGCAGCCGGTCGCCCAGGTTGTTCCAGTTCTGCGTGTACACAAAATACAGGTCGTTGCCGGGGCGGATGATCCAGCGAAACCGGGCGTATAGGCCCACGATCTCACTGCCGTCGTCGTACTGCACGTTGCCGGTCAGGGAAGCCCAGGGGCTAACGTGCCAGCCGCCGGAAACCCTGCCCAGGTTGGTCGTAAAGGAGCCGTCGGCGAGGTCGACCTCGTTTCGGTCGTATCGGGTAGACAGGCTGATGCCCGAAGACGGGCGGACGGTGACCGAAAGGCCATAACCCGTCCTCGTCCCCGACCAGAATTCTCCCCCGTTGAGATTCAAGCTTCCCGACACGATCCGTTGCGACGCCGTGCGCGTGCTCACACGCCACGACAGCGTGTTGTACTCGCCGGCCGGTATCGGAACGCCACGAATGCTGAACGCGTCTTCCGGCTCGAGACGATCAAAGAGCTGGGTGAGATCGAAATCGACCCGGTCGCCGCTGTTGAACCGGAGGCCCAGCAGTTTGAGATCGGTCTTGCGGGTTTCCAGAACCCAGTTCATGTCCATCAGGTGCTCGTATCGCACCTGGAATTCCAGTTGGCGCAACCCCAGAAAGTCTGTGGGCCGCGGAGCGACCGTAACCGTCGGCTGGAACCGCCGGAAGCCATTACGGTTCGTGAATCCGACGGCTGGATCGTAGTTCTCGTCCAGTTCCCGATACGAGCTGCTGATCCGGAGCTTGTCGTTGGGATAACTGATCCGGACCCCTCGTGCCGTGTGGCTCCAGAACGACGTGCCGCCCGCTGCGAGAGGATCCGAGTTCCATACCAAGAACGCCTGAAACTGCAGATTCTTGTCGCCCAAGAATCGGGAGGTGTACAAGTCCAGATCTGCGCCGACGGTGTGCCGGTCGAGGGGACTGAACCCCGTTTCGTCGGCGCCCGTGGCCCGCCGCGTATAGAGCAAGCCGACGGACGACTGCCGGAAGAGCGTGCGTTTTATCCTCGCCACGGTGAAGTCTTCGGATTGGATGTCGACGAAGCTCGAATCCGATTCGAACCGCCGCTCGGAGCCGGTTCGGATCTGGAGAAAGCTGAGTTCCTGGCGCCCGGCCTGGCCGCCGAGGCGCGTACCCCACGTGATGGGAATCGGTTCGCCGTCGGTGAGTCCGATGTTGCGGCTGAAATAGGGCTCGACGCCGTTGGTCGGCGCGAAGCTGAACACCGCCGAACCCTCCAGGAAGAAATCCCGCCGCTCGGGAAACCGCAGGGAGAATCGCGTGAGGTTCACGCGTCGCTGATCGACCTCCACTTCGGCGAAATCGGTGTTGACCGTGAGGGCCGCCCGCAGGCTCGGGGTGAGGCTGTAGGCCAAGTCGAAACCTAGCGTCGGCCGGAAAATCCGTTGGGTCCACACCCGGGTCGCTGGTGGCGTTGAATTGGTATCCGGCCGTGGCGTACGGTTTGGCTTCGAACCCCACACCTTGGGACATGCCCTGCAGGCCTGTGAGGGTCCCGGCGTGGACGGGGCGGGTGAGCACCTGATTGCGCCGGTATCCGCTCCAGACCATCTCTTCGTTCTTGCGGCGGACCGTCCGCTGGAAGTTGATGCCCCAGGTGTCCTGGTTGGGATCGAAGTTGAGGGTCCGGAACGGAATGCGGATCTCGGCCGACCATCCGTCGGCGCGCCGGACCACCCGGGCTTCCCAGATGCCGTCCCAGGACTTGTTGACGCCGAAGAACCCGCCGGCTCCCAGGAGCCCGTCGCCCATGAGACCGGCCGGATTGATTTCGAAAAAATATCCCGTCCGGTGATCGCGAAACGTGTCGAGGACCCACATGAACCGGTCGTCTGTTCCGAGTGACGCGTCGCGCTGCTTCTGGAAAGCCTTGATCCGGTCGGGCTCGGAATCGTAGAGCATGGCCCCGATGTAGAGGTTGTCGTCGTCGTAGACGACGAAGACCTCGGTGCGTTCCGTGGGCGGGGCGCCCTCCACCGGGTCTCGCTGGACGAATCCCGTGGCCGCGATGGCGGTGCTCCACACCGCCTCGTCGAGTTCCCCGTCGAGCCTGATGCTTTGAGCCGCCGACAGTCGTACGGCTGCCATGCTGCGCGGTGCGTCGCTCGGCGGGGTGCGAGTCTCCCTGGGGGAAATTTGGCCAGCCACCGGGGTTCCCAGTCCGCTGACGCAAAGCGCGATGCAGGACAAGAAGCTCGCGTGTCCCTGCCGGGCGATCAAGGAACGGTTCACGATGATCAACTGAAGATGCTACCGACCTGGAGGTGAGGAGACCGTGACGACACCACCGCGACTGCTCACATACGCGAAACCGCAGTGCGGCGTTGAAAAGCAGCCTGAAGAATGAGCTGGGGATGACCCCGCTGCTCAGGATCCCAGAAGCCTCCACACCTGCGCCACCAAGAAGCAAATCACGAATCCCATCACCAGCGGCAGGAAGGTTGCAACGGCCGTCCACTTGGCGCTTCCCGTTTCTTTGTAGATCGTGTAGACCGTCGTCGAGCACGGGTTGTGGAGCAGGCTGAAGAGCATCAGGTTGACGCCGGTCAAGAGCGTCCACCCCCCGGCCGTGAGCAACGTACCCATCGCCGTCACCGAATCCAGCTCGAACATCACCCCGGCTCCCCCGCCGACTTCCCCGCCCAGGGCGCCCACCGACAGGACGGTCAGCATCAAGATGGTGGGGATCACGATCTCGTTGGCCGGGATGGCCACGATGTAGGCCACGAGGATGACGCCGTTGAGACCGAGGAGGAAGCCGAACGGGTCCAGGAAGTCGATGGCGTGCTCGGCGATGCTGACGCCGCCGAGGGAGATGTTGGAGCTCAACCAGATGACCGCCCCCGCCGGGACCGCAAAGAGGACGGCGCGCCACAGGATGATGGCTGTGCGGTCGATGAGCGACGTGTAGAGTGTCTGCAGGATCCGGGGGGGCCGGTACGGCGGGAGCTCGAGACTGAACGAAGTTGCCTCCCCCTGCAAGACTGTCCGAGACAGTAACCAGGACGTGACGAACATTGCAACGATACCGAGCACCGCGATTCCCACCACGGCCGTGGCGGCGACGAATCCGGAGAGCCCGGGGGTTGCCACCGCGCCGATGAAAATCGTCGCAATCAGGATTTGCGTCGGCCACCGGCCGTTGCAAAGCGAGAAGTTGTTGGTGATGATCGCGATGAGCCGCTCGCGCGGACTGTCGATGACCCGTGTCGCCACCACGCCGGCCGCGTTGCACCCGAAGCCCATGCACATCGTCAAGGCCTGCTTGCCGTGGGCACCGGTCTTTTGGAACAACTTGTCCAGGTTGAACGCGACTCGCGGCAGATACCCGAAGTCTTCCAGCAACGTAAACAACGGGAAGAAAATCGCCATCGGTGGGAGCATGACGCTCACGACCCAGGCGGTGGCCAGATACACGCCGTCGAGCAGGAAGCCGTCCAGCCACCATGGCATGGCGACGGCGGCCGCCAGACCCTTGAGTGCCGGGTGCACGGTGTCCAACAAGAACGCCGCGATCATCTGCGACGGGACGTTCGCGCCGGCGATGGTCAGCCAAAAGACGACGGCCAGGATCGCGAGCATCAAGGGGAAGCCGAACCAACGGCTGGTCAGCAGCCGATCCAGGTTGCGATCGAAGTCGAACTTGGTCCGCTTCAGACCCTGGATCGCCGCCAGATCGGCAATGCGGTGCGCGGCCGCGTAGTAGCTCGCGGTGAGGGCGTCGTGAAAGCTGGGCTTGAGAACCCAACGCAGCTGCGATGCCCTGTCGAGAATGGCGTTCGGGTCGCCGGTCGCGACGCCGGTTGTTCCGCCGAGCGCAGGGGACAACGTCCCGTCGCTCAGATTTCCCAGGTTGCCGTGCCGGACGGCGGCGGTCACCCGCTCGTCTGCACCCAGGAGTCGCAAGCCCACCCAGCGGGCGTTGGGAAGCTCGGGGAAGGCCTGCTGAAGGGGTGCCACGAGCTCCCGTATCGCGGATTCGACCTCTTCAGGGTGACTGGCGATGCGAAACGGCGTGGGCTGCACTTCGCCATGTGCCACCCGACGAATGGCCTCGACCAGCTCCGGAATGCCCTCCCGACGCCGCGCCGCAGTGGGCACGACCGGGACGCCGAGTTCCCTGGCAAGCCGGGCCACGTCGATGCCGATCCCCCGTCGTTTGGCTTCATCCATGAGATTGAGACACACGACGACCCGGTCGGTGATCTCCAGGACCTGCAGCACGAGGTTGAGGTTGCGTTCGAGGCGCGTGGCATCGACGACGACCACGGTGACATCGGGCTCGCCGAAGAGGACGAAATCTCGCGCGACTTCTTCATCGGCGCTTCCGGCCTGTAACGAGTAGGTCCCCGGCAGGTCGATGAGCTTGATGCGCTCCCCGTCGTGTTCGAAGACGCCCTCGGCCCGGGAAACGGTCTTGCCAGGCCAATTCCCGGTGTGTTGTCGCAGGCCCGTCAGGGCGTTGAACACCGTGCTCTTGCCGGTATTCGGGTTGCCGGCCAGCGCCACGATGTAGTCCCACTTGTCGGCGCGGACGCCGAGTTGGACGAGGTTGGTCTCGCGGTTCACGGAGCATCCGCGGCAGGGAAGGGTGGCGGTGGTCACGTCAGTTCCTCGAGTCGCCCGGCGGGGCCTCGACGTAAATCCACTCGGCCTGGTGCCGGCGCAGGGCGATCAAGGCCCCGCGAATGTTGTACGCGACCGGATCCCGCAGGACCCCCTCCAGCTCGGCGCTCACCACGGTTCCCGGAACTACGCCCAGATCGAGCAGGCGCCGCCGCTGTGCTCCGCGACACGTTGGGGAGATGCGAACCACCGCGGCGGATTCGCCGGGTCGCAGCTGCGCCAGCGTTCTGGACGGGCCCAACGCCGAATCTTCGGTGGAACGCACCTTGACGGTGATGTTGCTGGCCACCACCGGCTCGAGCATCAGCTCCAATCCGTCGGCCGTAAACCGCAAGGACGACGGGGTAGACTCCAACACGCGGAGCTCCATGAGCGGGGCAAGCCCCACGGCGGTCAACTGGTCGTACACTTCCCGGGGTTCGTCCTCCAGGTGGACGATCGTCCCGCTCTGGCCCGCCTCGAGGGCTGTGAGCGGCACACCGGACTGGGGCGGCAGCTCGCCGGATGCCGTGGGAATGGGGTCGCCGTGGGGGTCGTAGCGGGGATGGCCCATGCGGACGTCCAACTCGGTCACGGCGTCGGGAGTGAGTGTGTGCTCACGCAACTCCGCCCCATCGTGCCAATCGCCCGGTTTTACGCTGGTCAGGTCGGCCAGGTACCGTTCCCACAGCCGGTGGCTTCGGATGATCCGGAGGGCGTAGGCCCTGCCGGAATCGGTGAGCGGCAGTCCCCTGCCGTCGGAGTGAATCAGACCGCGAGATTCCAGCCGGGCCACGAGCTGGACCGCCCTGGCCCGGGAGGTTTCCAGGACTCCGGCCAAGGTCTCGATGGAGGCGGGTCTGCCCAGGTACTCCTGGTTGTGAAAGTGCTTCAGGGCATCTTCCATGCGTACCCGCTCGCTGATACGGGCGAGCCGGTACAAGCGCACGATCAGTCCACGGCGAGGCCAGAACAGCAGGGCCAGGACGGCGGAGGCTACGCCGAAGACGAGAAGTGCGGTCGCGGGATTTTCCATGGCTGTAAATATAGTCGAGACTAAGTTTAACATTTACGTTAGCTATTTCAAGGGCATGGATCACATAGGCTCTGTAAGTTGTTGTTTTTCAACCGCTTCAATCGTTGATTAACACGGCGCTCCCCGTCGCAGTGGATATTGCCGTACGGGCGCGCCCTGTTTTCTGGATTGGCGTTATCAAGAATGGGAGGGAAGATGTTGCGAGGTGTCATGTGGCGACGACTCGGCGCCCTCACGGTCCTGGCCGTTGCGGGAGCGGGGTGCTATCACGCCACGATAGAAACGGGTTTGCCGCCCTCGGACCGGACGCTGGAGGATGCCTGGGCGCCTGCCTGGATCGGCGGTCTGGTTTCCCCCAAGACCGTCGAGACGGCGGAGCGGTGCCCCGACGGTGTCGCGAAGGTGGAAACGCAGCTGAGTTTCCTGAATCAACTGGTATCGGTGCTGACCATCGGGATTTACACGCCGATGTCCATCAAGGTCACGTGCGCAGCCCGTTCGGCTCGGCCGCAAGATGCCGACGGGGGGGCCGAGCTGCGGATCCCCGAAGGCGCCTCCCTGGATGAGAAACAGCAGGCGCTGGAGGCGGCGGCGGCGTTGTCGGCGGTGAAAGGCTACGCGGTGTTCGTGATCGGGATGTAGCGGACATGGGTGCCGAGAACGGGGGAGGGGCCAGTCCGCTCCCCCGTGCTCACTCTCGCCGCAGGCCCCTTGCAGCGTCGTCGCCCGAGCACCGCGATCTCGGCGTTCCGCCAGGGCCGGTTGTCCAGTCTGGAGCCGGTGATTAGCCGATCGAGTATCCTCCATCCACGAGGAGGCTTTGGCCGGTGATGTAGGTGTTGAGTTTGCTGGCGAGAAAGAGGACGGCCACCGAGATTTCCTGCGGCTCGGCCAGCCGCTTGAGGGGAACGCGGGACGCGGCCTGCGTTTGTTCCGCTGGGGAGTAGTTCTTCTTGAACATGTCCGTGCGGGTGAATCCGGGCGAAACGGTGTTCACCAGAATGTTGAACGGTGCTAACTCGATGGCCGTCCCGACGGTGACACCGCGGATGCCGTGCTTGGCCGCCGTATACGCCGAGCGTGTGGGTTTGGTCATGTGCCCCCAGATCGAGGCGATATTCACAATGCGGCCGTATTCGTGTCGCTTCATCGGCTCCGCCACTGCCTGCGTGATCAGATAGGGCACTTTCACGTTGACCGTGGCCGTATCGTCCCAATCTTCCACGGTCGTGTCTTCCATGAGTTTGTGACGCGCCACGCCGGCGTTGTTGATGCAGACGTCGACGCGATCCATGGCGCGCAGCTCCGCGAGAAAGTGTTGCGTGTCGGCCTCGTGGCGAAAATCGATGGGAAAATGATGGGTGGCGACGCCGAAACGATCCTCCAGTTTGTGGGATGCCTCGGTGGACGTCACCAGCAGCGTACCGCCCCCGTCGGCCACGTCCCGCGCAATCTGCTCTCCGATGCCGCGAGACGCACCGGTGACCAGCACGGTCTGACCGGAGAAATCAAAGGCCATCGAGATCCTGTTTCGTGAAGAGCGATCGGAGTTCCAAATCGATGTCGGCCATCGCGTCGCGCCCGCCGGCTTCACGGTCGATGGCGCACACCGCCGTGTCGATCGAGGCGCCGAGCGATCGCAGTGCTTGAGTTGATTCGATCACCTGCCCGCCAGTCGTGACGACGTCTTCGACGACGACCAAGCGCTTCCCGGCCACCTCGCCTCCTTCGGCGAGTTGTCTGGTGCCGTACTCCTTGGCCCGCTTCCTGACGAAGATGGTCGGATAGCCGGTCAACTGGGACAGCATGGTGGCCAGCGGGACCCCGCCCAACTCGAGCCCGGCCAGAGCATCGACTTCGGATGGGAGAAGTTCGGTCATGGCTTCGGCGATGGCCCGCAACAAGACCGGATCTGATTCGAAGCGATACTTGTCGAAGTATTCCGTGGCCGTGGCGCCCGAGCGCAGGCGAAACTGTCCCTCGATCCGAGCGGCCCGGCGCATCCTGGCGGGCAAGTCCGATGGGTCGTGCATGCCATGTAGGATAATCGATGGACGGCCGGCTCGTATCAGCGTCGCACAACGGCGGCCAACCCCGTGGCCAGGTTGCCCTTGCGCCGCACGACGACGGCGTCGAGCCCCAGCCATTGCTGCAGGGTTCGCAGCTCGGTTGCCAGCGCCCCAGCCACCGGGCGGGGGCTGGCGCCGGGTTCCAGGTACGCCGCAAGCACGAGGAGCCGGCGGGCGGCACGATCGGCCTTCAAGTCGACGCGGGCCACGAGGCGCTCCCCGCGGAGAAAGGGCAGCACATAGTACCCCCATTTGCGCTTCGGCTTCGGGACGAAGATCTCGACCGTGTATGCGAAATCGAAGATGCGCGCCGCGCGCCTACGGTACCAGATGAGTGGATCGAACGGCGACAACAGGGCCACCGCGTCGAGCCGGTTGGGGATCCGCGCCTTGGTGTGCAGGTATGCGACCTCGTCCCAGCCCTCGACGTGCACCTGATGCAGGGTGCCCGCTTCGACCAGCTCCATCAGCCTCGGTCGGGCGTCGCGGACCGGCATGCGGTAGTAATCAGCGAGATCGGCGGCCGTGCCCACCCCGTGGGAGCGGGCGGCCTCCTCCAGCAACGCGCGCTCGGCATCTGCGCGCCCGATCCGGCAGGTGCGCACCTCCGCCGGGACGATCCGATCGACCAGGTCGTACACCCGCTGGAAGTTTGCCAACCGGTCGGCGACGGCGAGCCGGCCGCATCCGAAATGGGCCTCCAAAGTCGCCCAGGGCACCGTTCGCGACCACGCGCCGCCGGCGGTTCGGCGGGCAACTCCATCCGGCGCCGAGAGGTCATCGCTGGTCAAGGGTCCCCGCGTGCGCACGTCGCGCAACACCTGCTTCACGTAGTCGGGATGCTTGGCCATGAACTTCTCGAAACCCCACGGCCGCACGCGGTGCGTCTCCCTCCGGTGTCGCAGCAGGGGCCATGTTTCCATGGGCACGATCGATGCTTCGTGGGCCCATTGCTCGGTGAACTCGCGCCGCCGGTACACCAGATCGTCGAGGCGGCTCTTGTCGTAGGGGCCGAGCCGCGAAAACAGCACGTGATACTGGGCGGGACCGAGGACGTTCACATAATCGATCTGGAGGAGACCGAGTTGCCGCAGGGCGCGGCGGATGTGTCGGGTATCCACGCGGCCGGGCCGGGGGCGGTCGAACCCCTGGGCCGCCAGCGCGATGCGGCGCACTTCTGTTGGGGAGAGCGAGTTCCGGGGCATGCCCTCCTACGGCGTCGGACGCAGGACGAGGTCGACCCGCACGCTGTCGGGCGGCGATGCGTTGCGAAAGACGATCCCTTCCTGCCGCACGGTGTCCGGCAGGTAAGCCGCGCTCGGCGGTTCGGCGATCACCTGGATACACCCGGTGAGGGCTTCGCCGGGGAAGGCGAAACCCAGGCGATACGCCCCGCTCGAGTTCGTCTTGGTGTGCGCCGGATGCTCGCCGCCGGTGTCGGCGCAAGAGCTGGTGAACGGAAACGGATAGGCGGACACGGCGACGTCAGGCATGGGGAGCACCGGCGGCATCGCTTACGTGACCGTAGAGCATCACTGTGAGCAACTCCACCTCCACGGGGTTGCCGCAGCTCAGCCCGCCCCAGATGGCGAGGGGAAGCCAACGCCGGACGGTAGGCCGGATCGTGCTAGTCATCGCGTTCATGGCAGATCATGCGCGTCGAGACGCGCGTCCTCCTGCTTCATGATGTATCTCATGGCGTCCTGTTCGCCTCGCCCCGCAGCCGGGCCGTCGCGTCCCCGTTCCTCTAGTTCCGCCGCCCGCTTCAAGACCAGCGCGACTTCTTGATCGGTGTAGCGGCGATCGGATTCTCGGTCGGTCACTCAGGCTTCCTGGAAGTCGAAGGCGAAGCCATAGGTCTCTCGCAATCGCTGGCAGTCCACGAATGCAGTATTCAATCCGGGCCGTTCGGTTGTCCAGTTCGTGCTTGACACCGCGGGGATGTCGGTGCAGATCACCTGCCATATCCAACCCTCGTCCGCTCTTGCCAGGAGTTTCCGCCATGCGAGCACCCATCGCCACCAGTATGCTGGTCCTCGGCCTCGGAATCGTCGCTCCACGTGTCGCGATGGCGCAGGTGACGGCCATCCGCGCCGGTGGGCTGGTGGATCCCGAATCGGGGACGCTGTCTGCCAACCAGGTGATCCTGGTGGAGGGAGGCAGATTCACGGCGATCGGAGCTGATGTCGCCGTTCCCCCAGGGGCGGAGGTGATCGATCTGTCCGCCCTCGTGGTCCTGCCGGGGCTGGTCGATGCCCACAACCATCTAGCCCTCACCTATAAGGAAGAGCCAGAGAGTAACGTGTACTACCTCACCTATGTGCTGGACGGCACTCCGCTTCGGGCGATTCAGGCGGTATCCAACGGGATTCAGATGTTGAACGCCGGCTTCACGATCGTCCGGGACATGGGCAACGCCGGTGACTACGCGGACACGGCCCTGCGGCGTGCGATCGAGCAGGGCTGGATTCCGGGGCCCACCATCATCAACTCAGGCATCATCATCGGGGGCATGGGCGGCCAGTTCTGGCCGACGCCGGAGATGGCCATGGGCAAGCAGATTGTGTATCCCGAATACCTCGACGCGGATACGCCGGACGAGATCGTCAAAGCGGTTCGGCAGAACGCGTTGTTCGGGGCGACGGTGATCAAGATTTGCGTGGACTGCAAACCATGGGGCTATACCACCGACGAGATTCGGTTGTTCATCTCTGAAGCGGCCAAAGCCGGCCTGAAGGTGGAAGGGCACGTGCAGACCGTGGAGGGTGCCGGCCGGGCCATCGAGGCCGGGATCTGGTCCATCGCCCACGGTGGTGGCCTCACGGACGAGATGCACAAGGGGATGGCGCAAAAGGGGATCTTCCGCGCGGGAACGGAGACGCCGATTTCCCTCACCGGGCACACCAGCGAGGCCCGGTACGAGCGGACGGTGGCCGGATTGCGGAACGCCTATGAAAACAACGTTCTGCTGACCTTCTCGACGGACGCGGACTACTTCGTTCCCGGCATGACCCGCGGAGAAGTCGCCATCGAATTCATCGAGACGTGGAAAGCGGCCGGCATCCCACCGGTGGACGTGCTGCGAGCGATGACCACGAACGGCTTTCGGGTCAGCGAGACCGAAAACGAACGAGGTCCCATCAGAACGGGATTCATCGCAGATCTCATCGCGGTCTCAGGCAACCCGTTGGAGAGTATCGACGCGCTGCGTGACGTGCGGTTCGTCATGAAGGATGGCATGGTGTTCAAGCGGGACGGCGTGATGACGCCGGCGGTGTTCTTCAACGGCGGCCCGGTGAACGGCTGGAATATACGTTGAAATCCAGCGTGGGTTGGGTCCAGTACATGCGGCCGCCTCCGTTCTTCAGGAGCACGGGCAAAAAAACCCCCGCGGCTGATGAGGCCGCGGGGTACGTTCCGCGTTACATGTTTTTTTGATGTTAGCGGCTGAGAATGTTCACGCTGATGCCGATGGTGAACACGCTCGCCGAATTGATGCTACCCCAAGTCAAATCGAGATCGACCATCCAGAGTTCGGCGAACTCATAACCCAAGCGAGTGTGACGCACAAGCTCAAGCCCCTTGGACCAAACTCTGACACATGACTACCTCCCTGAGAGTCTGCAGGGCTAGGCCAACCTCTCAGCCTCCGTCCGTTTTGTATGTGTCGTGCGTCACCAGCGCGGCCATCTCTGTTACGGCGCCGCAGCCGCAAACAACGCGTTGATGAACGGGCCGAGTACCGAAGACTGTGAACCGCCGAAGAGGTTCCAGCTGTTGATGACCCCGATCAATTCGCGGTCGGGAATGACGATCAGGAACTGACCGCCGAAGCCGAGCCCGGCCCACACAGCCACGTCGTTCTGATCGAGTCGCCACCACTGGTAGCCGTATCCCCATCCCGCGGCGTTGATGGACTCCGCGTGGACGGCCGTCGAGGTTTCGGCCCAGCCGTTCCCCAAGATGTGCTGCCCGTTCCAGATGCCGCCGTTCAGGTACAGGTAGGCGATCTTGGCCAGCTGCTCCGCTTGCAGGTACAAGCCCCCTTCGGTATCCGGATAGCCCTTGGAGGTTTTCTTCCAATGGTAATCGTCGATCCCCAGCGGTCCGAACAGATGGTCCTCCGCGTATTCGTCGATGTAGCGCCCAGTGGCCTTCTTGACGATGCCCGACATCAAGTGACTGGCGCCGCTGTTATACACCCATTTCTCGCCCGGCGCTGCGTCGGAGGGCTGGTCGAGCGTGAACTGGATCCAATCTTCGGCCGTTTCGAGTTGCGTGGTGGTGTTCGTTTCGTCGAGTGGTCGATCTTGCTCGTGCCACTCGATTCCCGTGCGCATCGTCAAGAGGTCGTCGAGCGTGGCTTGATGTAATCGCGGATCGACGCCGGACAGGTCGTAGTCGTCGAAGAACGACAAGAGTGCCACATCGGTGTTCGCGATCTCGCCGCGGTCGATGGCGATCCCGATGAGCGCCGACGAGACGGACTTCGTCACGGACTGCAGGGTGTGCACGTCTCGGCCCTGATAGTAGGGGTGCCAGTCCGGGTGGTAATAGTTGAATTCATGCAGGGCGGAGTCGTCGCGGCACCGATCCGGGCTGCAGCCCAGAATCCCGTCGAACCCGGTGCTGATCGTCATGTAATCGTTGTCGTATCGTTCGTTAACCACGAGATAACCGTTGCGTACCACCACCATGCGGTCGATGTATCCGTACGTTCCCCCTCGAATGGCGGCGTCGAGCTCGGTGAGAGGCGCGGCGACGAGCCCTTGTTCGGCGGGCGTGGAGGTTGCCCAGCCGTCGGTGGGCCAGGGCGCTTCCTGGGTTGCGCCGCCGGTTTGGCACCCGGAAGCGAGGACGAGGAACACGAGTGCGGGCGGCCAGTTTGGCCTCGGGGCGATGGGCATACCGGTCACCTTTCGGGCGGGATGGCTCAACCAGATCATGGGTGCCGCGATGGGTTCGCGCCAGTCTCCTGGCGAGCCGGTCGCTGTCGTTTCAATTCCGAACCGCCCATTCCCATTCTCGCACCACGACCTGGCGCGCGCTCGATCCCGGACATCGTAAAACGTTATAGATCAAGGCCATACGGTGTCTCCGAGGAGCGTTACCCCGGCACGTCACTTGCAATCCCTCAGGTAACGGCCGAGAGCGGTCGTTTTTTTCGGGTGGGGTCGAATCGTCCCATCTTCGCGCAGCTTTGGGGAATCGTATGGACGTATTTCGCCAGGATATCCGAATCGCCCTGCGCCTGGTCGCCAGGCGACCGGGGTTTACCGTGGTGTCGCTGGCCACGTTGGCCCTGGGCATCGGGGCGAGCACCGCGATGTTCAGCGTCGTGAACGCGGTGATATTCGATGCGCTCCCCTTCGAGTCCCCGGATCGGATCGTCCGGTTGATGGGCACGGCCGAGCGGGATGCCGGCGACCCGGGACTGGTGTCCTTCCCGGAATTCCAGACCTGGTGGGAGGAGGCAGAGGCGTTCGACGCGGTGGCGGTCATCGACCACGCCGAGGTGAACCTGACCGGGGCCACCGGTGCGGAGCGGATCGAGGCGGCGTTCACGTTGCCGACCTACTTCACGGTGCTGGGCACCGGGCCCCTGCTGGGGCGTCGCTTCACGCCGGGGGAGAGCGCCCGGGAGGAACCCCTTGCGGTGATCAGCCACGGCCTGTGGACGCGGCGCTTCGCGGCCGACACGACGCTGCTGGGCCGGTCGATCTGGTTGAATGGAGTTCCCACGACCGTCATCGGCGTGATGGGACCGGAGTTCAACGGCATCACCGGGACCGTGGACGTGTGGCTGCCCTTGATGAGCGAGGTCGTCATCCGGACTGACCGCCCCGTACATCTGTTCGAACGGCGGGACCAGCGATTCCTGGTGGCCCTTGCGCGCCTGGCGCCGGAGATTCGTCTGGCCGAGGCCAATTCCGAGCTGGCGGTCATCGCGGCACGACTCCAGGAGGAGTACCCGGTCGCCCACCGCAACCGTTGGGTGACGGCGATCCCGCTCGAAGAGGAGATCCTCGGACCGGCGAAAGACGCCGCTGTGTTGGTGCTGGTGGCCGTGGCGGTCGTGTTACTCATTGCCTGCGTCAACGTGGCCAATCTTCGTTTCGCGCGAGACATCGCCCGCCGCAAGGAGCTCGCGCTGCGGCAGGCGGTGGGGGCCAGCCGGGGACGCATCGTCCGGTACCTGCTCACCGAGAGTGTCACCCTCGCGATGCTCGGCGGCGCCCTCGGCTTGCTCGTGGCCATGTGGACGATGGAGCTGCTTTCAGCCATGAATCCGATTTCGCTTCCGAGCTACGTCACCCTCGGCATGGACATGCGGGCACTCGGGTTCACGTTCCTGCTGGCCCTCTTGACGGGATTCACCTTCGGGTTGGTCCCCGCCCTTCGCATGACCGACACGCGGGTGGCGGAGACGCTCCGCAACATCTCCCGCGCCACGTCGGAGGCCAACCCCCTCTGGGACATCCGCAACGTCATGGTGGTCGGGCAGCTGGGCCTGGCGTTGGTGGTGCTGGTGGGTGCCGGGCTCATGATTCGCAGCTTCCTCCACCAGATGCGCATCGATCCCGGCGTGGACCGGGAAAACCTGGTGAGCTTGTCGGTGCAGCTGCCGCGGTTGCGTTACGAACGCGGCCAGGTCCAGGAGTTCACGGAGTTGGTGCGGGAACGGCTCGGCTCACTGCATGGGGTTCGGGACGTGGCCATGACGTCGAGTTTCCCGTTGTCCGGCCGGATCCAGGCGACTACCGTGCGGCTCGAAGGCGAGCGCGCCTTTGCCGATGAGGCGATGCACGCGTTTCGGCATGAGGTGACGCCGAATTTCTTTGCCACCATGGGCATCCCCATTTTGGCGGGCCGGTCGTTGTCGTCGCGGGACACCTACGAGGCACCGCGGGTGGTCGTGGTGAGCGCAACGATGGTGCGGCGCGCGTGGCCGGGAAAGGACGTGATCGGCAAGCGGATCGGTCTCGCGGAAAGCGATTCCGATTGGTACACGGTCGTCGGGATCGTCGCAGACGTGAGGCATCGGCGACTGGTCGACGAGACGGGAGGGTTTGACGGCGCCGACCTGTATTTTCCGCTCTATCAAGTTCCCGTGTTGCGGTTCGACATCGCGGTGCGGGCGAGCGTCGATCCGCTCATGATCGCCGAGCCGGTGCGTCGCGAGTTTCGCCGCATCGATCCGGATGTGCCCGTCTTCAACATGTCGTCGTTCGACGAATTGATCGAACGGGAGGTGGCCCTGACCCGATTTGCCTCCATGCAACTCGGCTCCTACGGTTTGCTGGCGCTGGTCCTGGCCGCCGTCGGCCTCTACGGTGTGATTTCCCACGCAGTCGCGAGCCGGATCAACGAGATCAGTGTGCGCATAGCCCTCGGCGCCGGGCCCCTGGCCGTGTTGAAGCTGGTGTTGCGAAGGGGATTCTGGATGATCGGCATGGGGGTCGCGGTGGGTCTATTCGGCGCCTTCGTTGTGACCCGCACGATGGCACACCGCTTCTACGGCGTCTCCGCCATCGACTTGCCGATCTACGTGGCCGTCACCGCGGTGCTGGCTTGCGTCGGGTTGCTGGCCTGCCTGGTGCCGGCTCGCCGCGCACTCAAGGTGGAGCCAATCAAGGCGTTGAAAGAAGAATAGGCGGGCCGCCCTACCGCCGGGCTACCGTACCGCCTTAAATTCCCTTGCCACCATTCGCGTTACTAGATGTAGATGCCTGCAAAAAGGGAGATGATGATGGGCTCGTCTGTCACACTGTTTCGTTGGGACGACATGCCGAAGGAGAAAGTGACCGACGTCATCGCTCGCCGGTTGGTGACCGGCGAGCGGGTGATGCTGGCCCACGTCTACTTGAAGAAAGGCGCGGTGGTGCCGCGGCATTCGCACGATAACGAACAGATCACCTACGTCCTCGAGGGTGGCCTCCACTTTTGGATCGGCGAGGATGAAAAGGAGGAGGTGGTCGTGCACGCCGGGGAGGTCCTCCACATACCCCCCAACGTGCCGCACAAGGCGAAGGCCATCGAGGACACGCTGGACGTCGACGTCTTCAGTCCACCCCGGAGCGACTGGTTGGACGGCACGGACACGTACTTCCACGAGCAATAGCCATGAATCTGGGACTTGACGGCAAGGTGGCGTTGGTGGCGGCGTCGAGTCGGGGCCTCGGGCGGGCCGTTGCCGAAGAGCTCGGCGCCGAGGGGACTCAGCTCGTGCTGTGCGCCCGGGAAGAATCGGCTCTGCAGGATGCCCAAGGGGCCATCGAGCGCGAGACGGGAGCCGGCGTCCTCGCCCTCTCGACGGATCTCTCGGACCCGGCCCAGGTGGACCGGTTGGTGGAACGGGGCATCGAGCGGTTCGGACGCATCGACATTCTCGTGACCAACACGGGGGGACCTCCAGCCGGGAAGTTCGAGGACCATTCGCCGGAAGATTGGACCATGGCCGTGCGGCAGAATCTCGACAGCGTTCTCAACCTGGTGCGTGCCGTGTTGCCGGGCATGAAGGAACGCCGGTGGGGCCGGATTCTCAACGTCACGTCGATCGCGGTGAAGCAACCCGTCGACAACCTCATCCTCTCCAACGCGGTCAGGGCTGCCGTCACCGGTTTTGCGCGCACGCTGGCCAACGAAGTGGGATCGTTCGGCATCACGGTCAACAACATCATGCCGGGATACACGCGGACCCAGCGGCTCGAGCAGTTGGCCGGGCGCATGGCCGAACAGAAGGGCATCACGGTCGAGGAAGCCATAAGGGAATGGGCGAGTCTCATTCCCCTCGGCCGGGTGGGGGAGCCCCAGGAGTTCGCCGCGCTCGCGGCGTTCCTAGTTTCGGAGCGGGCGAGCTACATTACGGGCACGTCGATCCCGGTGGATGGTGGGCGGATCCGCTCGCTCCTGTGACCGGGACGTTTCATATCTCAATGACCACGATCGAGGAAAGCAATGGGGGCGTTTGATGTCTAGCAAGCTAGTAGAGGCCGATTGGATCTGGCACGACGGTGAGTTTGTGCCGTGGGCGGATGCTAAGGTGCACGTGTTGAGTCTCGCGATGCAGTTCGGGGCGTCGGTGTTCGAGGGGATTCGCTGCTACAAGACTGCCAACGGGCCGGCGGTGTTTCGGTTGCCGGAGCACCTGCGGCGGCTCAGAGATTCGTGTCACATTTATCGGATGGAGTTGCCCTACTCCGCCGAAGAGCTCACCACTGCGTGCACGACGCTCATCGAGAAAAACGGCCTCGAGGAGTGCTATGTCCGGCCCATCGTCATGCGCGGGTACGGCGCCGCCGGAATGGACCCGGAAGGCAGCCCCATCGAGACGTGGATCGCGGCCTGGCCCTGGGGGACGTATTTGGGCGAGGATGCGCTGGAGCAAGGGGTGGACGTCTGCGTTTCCAGCTGGAATCGCATGCAGCCCAACACGTTCCCCGTCGAAGCCAAGGCCGCCGGCCACTACACCAACGCCCAGCTCATCAAGATGGACGCCCTGGCCAGTGGCTACATCGAGGCCATCGCCCTCGGGCCCGGCGGTCTGGTGAGCGAGGGCAGCGGGCAAAACATCTTCCTGGTGCGGGACGGAGTGTTGATCTCCCCCGCGGCCGAAGGCGTTGCGCTCTCAGGAATCACGAAGGACAGCATCCTCACGATCGCCGACGATCTGAATATCCCGACTCGCCGGCAGGCCGTGCCCCGCGAGGCGCTTTACACGGCCGACGAACTGTTCTTCACGGGCACGGCGTCGGAGGTCACCCCCATCCGGAGCGTCGACCGGATCACCGTGGGTGCCGGCAAGTGCGGGCCCATCACGCGGCAGTTGCAGTGGCGGTTCTTGGATATCGCCCGGGGCGAAGCCGACGACCAGCACCTGTGGTTGACGCCCGTGAGGAGCTCGGCGGCGGTCGTCTGAGCACCGCCGCCCGGCCCCGCATCGAGTGCCCGGGCCGCTCCCACCGCCCAGTTCACTCGGCTCGCAAGGCCTCCGTTGGATTGATGCGAGTGGCGCGGCGGGCCGGGAAGTAGGCGGCTACGATGGCCACGATCGCCATGATCGCCGGGACCACGAGGAACGTCACGGGATCGGTTGCCCGCACGTTGAACATGAAGTTCGTGATGAACCTCGTGACGCTTGCGGCGGCCATCAATCCTACGGCCAACCCAACAGCCACGGGAATCACCGCACCGCGGACCATGACGCCGAGCACGTGCCGGCGCGCGGCGCCCAGGGTGATCCGGATGCCGATCTCCTTGCGGCGCTGATTCACGGCGTATCCCACCACGCCGGAGATCCCGACGACCGCGAGCAATACCGTGAGGCCTCCCAGCGACGAGAGGAGCATAGTGCCCATGCGTTGCGGCATGAGGAATTCCTCGAAGCGGCTCTCCAAGGTGGTCAGTTCCGGAATGGCCAGGTTGGGCTCGAGCTCGCGCAGATGATTGCGCAGCAGCGGAAGCGTGTTGACCGGCGCGTCGTTCGTGGACACCAGGAGCTGGATGGACCCACCCGCGGCTCGATCCATGAACTGATGGATCGGATAGTAGATGAAAGGCTCGGGGGCGTCTGCCAAACCGTAGGTGACGTCCTGCGCCAGTCCGACGATCAACGCCTCGGGCCCGCTGCCATCGGAGTTCAGCCGAAAAGTCCGCCCCACGGGGTCTTCTCCGGGCCACCAGCGCCGGGCCATCGTCTCGTTGATCACCGCCACGATCGGCGCGCCGGCCATGTCCTGCTCCGTGAAGTCTCGCCCGTTGATGAGGGGAATCCCCAACGTCCGGAAGTAGCGCGGCCCGACCCAGTTGGCTTCGATGCGCATTTCTTCGCCAGCCGCCGGGATATGGCCGGGGATGTTGATGAAGAAGCCGGACCCGCTACCGGCCAGGGGTGGGTACACCGAGGTGGTCACCTCCCTGGCGCCGGGAACCCCGATGGACCGGACGGTCAAATCGCGGAGGAACCGGGAGACAGCCGGTTGGGAGTATTGCAGCAACGACAGATCGAACGAAGCCATGGCGAGGTTGCGGGTCGTGAACCCCACGTCGGCGTTGAGGCCGTTCTTCAAGCTGCGCACGAACAGGCCGGCGCCGATCAACAGCACGAGGGCCATCGCCGTCTGGAACGACAGCAGAATGCCCCTGGTTCGCATGATCCCGCGGGACCGCGCGTCGGATGACTGTTGCCTGAGCGCGTCGGAGAGATTGGGGGTCGTCGTCTGGAGGGCCGGCACGAGTCCGAACAGCACGCCCGTGACGACGGCGATCATCGCAGTGAAGGCCAGCACCCGTCCGTCGAGAGCCAATTCCAACGAGGCAATGGAGACGAACCCGGGCAGGGCGTAACCCGAGAGAAACTTCAGTCCCACGGACGCCACGAACAGCGCGGCAGCGGCGCCGGTCACCGACAAGATGACGCTCTCGGTCAGGAGCTGTCGCACCAGGCGGGCGCGGCCCGCGCCGAGGGCGATGCGCACACCGATCTCCCGGCGCCGGGCGCTGGCGCGGGCCAAGAGCAGGTTCGCGATGTTGGCGCATGTGATGAGCAAGACCGCTCCCACGACGACCATCAGGAGAGTTGCGAACCGGACGATGTCCCGTCCGGTGGTGGCTGCGGGAAGCGTGAACGTGCGGGTGGCCTCGGTGGTGATCGTTCGGCCGGCGCGGTTGGTTTCCTCGGCCAGGCGATCGGAGACGCTGAGCATGTCCGCCCGGGCTTGTGCCACGGTGACCCCGGGCAGCCGGCGCCCGATGGTGCCGCCGATCCAACGGAAGCCGCGTTCGGGGAGCACGTCGAACGGCGGGTTGCGGGTGTCGATGAGTGGTAGGCTCGAAAACGGGATCCACATGTCGGGCGATTGGTTGAGTCTCGTCCCGCGAAAACCCTTGGGTGCCACCCCGATCACGGTGTACGGCGCGCGGTTCAGGCGAAAGTCTCGGCCGATCACATCCTCGTCGCCCGCAAACTCGTTCATCCACATGCGATGACTCAAGACGATGACAGCCTTGGCGTCACCGAGTCGATCGTCGTCCGGGATGATCGTGCGCCCCAGCACCGCGTTCACGCCCAGCAGACCGAAGTAGTTTCCCGTGACGAGCATGGCGCCCATGAGTTCCACCGCGTCACCGTCCTGGAGCGAAACCGTCATCCCGGCGAAGGCCGCCATGTCGGCAAACGAGCGATTGCGATCCCGGTAATCCACGAAATCCGGGTACGAGGTGGAGCAGTAGGGGAAGCCACGCCGGCAACTCGTGTAGATGTCGGTGAGCTGCGACGGCTCGTGCACGGGCAACGGTCGCAGCAGCACCGCGTCCACGAGGGTGAAGATGGCCGTGTTGGCACCGATGCCGAGGGCCAGCGTCAGGACCGTGACGGCCGTGAAGCCGGGGCTCCTGGCGAACGAGCGGATGGCGTATTTGACGTCCTGCACCAGCATGGTCTTGTTCCTCCTGCGAATGCGCAGCCACAGCGCGTCTTCCAATGCGCCGAGGCAGCGGAAAAGGATCGCGATGCGGGAGACGGGACGTGGAGCAGGCGCTCCGCCGGGGGCACGGATGCCGTGTCGCGGGCCCTGCCGGTGCCACGAGTAGTGGAGCTCGGCCGTCCACTCCCGTATCCATGCGGCGCGCTCGCGGGAGGGCACGAGGAGGCCGATCAACCTGAGAAACGACAATCCGGGGGTCATCGACTGCCGGGTTCGTCGGCGGTCTAGGTCAGGTCCAACGTGGCAGCGAGGGCCGGATATCGGCTGCGGGCCAGCTCCAGCATCGGCCGGGCGTCGCTGGTCAACTCGTAGTACTTCCTGGACGGCCGGTTCTCGGCCCGGGCAATCTCCACGTCTTCCCACTCGGACCGGACGAGATTGGCATCCTCGAACCGCCGGAGCAGGGGATACACCGTGCCGCTTCGGAGGCAGGTGGCGTCGATGATGTCGAACCCGTGCCTGGAGCCCAGGTCCAGGGCCTGGAGCACCATGGCCGAGGCATAGGTCATACGAATGGGCTTGTCCATGCGGTCCCCAAGTTTTGGCTATCTAAGTCTATCTCGATATAGATAGCCGGTCAACCGCACCTTGCCCGGTGCCCTCGGCCCGGCCGATCCACCGGGGCCCGCCGCCGCCTTCACCATGGACCTGCCTTGCTGTCCACCGGGGTGGGGTACTGGGGTAGGGCCGGGCGGAGGGGCACTGGCCAGGTCGTGGCCAAAAAAAAGTAGACCCCCAATGGTGGTCTACTCTTCCCGTGGCCATCACCTGCCGTAGAAAACGCCGAGCCCCGTACTCCCGCAGGAGCGTTCTCACTAGGTGTCCGCCCGGGTTTCCGCGGACTCGGCATCTATCTGAGAAAGTGGACTAGATCAGCTCGCCCGGTCCTCAATCAGTTCTGCAAGGACGCGGCGGTCGGCCGCGGGAAAATCGTCCAACGAAATCCACCGTCCATTCACAGGCTGGCGATCGGTCTGAACCCGACCGTCGGTCAGCAGGCCCCGGTCGCTCCAACGGCGCCGCCGCCAACGCATCACGGCCAGGAGGGGCCACATGAGCCCGAGCATGGCGGGGAAGACGAGCGTGCCGGTAAAGAAGGCGACCCAATCCACCGTGGTGGGTTCTTTCGTTGGGGTTCGCAGTTCAGCGGTTGCACACAAGGTGCCACAATCGTAAGTGCTTGCGCTGCAATGAGATCTGGGCGGAGGATGTCGCGTGCGCGTCGAGACCGAATTGCACCTTGCAACTTGCCTTGCAGTTTTGGCGCGTGGCGTGCGTGCAGCATTGGTGATATGGAGCACAATTGCATGTCGCGCCCCGGCGCCGGACCTTGCCGGGCCACGCTATGCATTGTAGGGTGACGAAATCCATGCGAACTCGGATCGGTTCATGACTTCCCGAAAATATCCGTTGCCGTTCCTCCTCCTCGTGGTGTACATGGCCTGCGCCCCGAGCGAGGAATTCCAGGTTCTCGCGACCGTCGACGTGGGTCTCAACCCGCACCAGATCGCCTTCTCACCCGACGGAGCCACGGCGTATGTCGCCGCAGCCGGTTCGGATCAAGTGGCCAAGGTGGACACGAGATCGCGGCGCGTCACCGGCGTGCTCGAGACCGCCGACACTCCCCTCGGGGTGGCCGTCACGGGGGACGGCAGCCGGCTCATCGTGAGCCGATTTGGGGCGGACGCACTGGTTCAGATGGGGGCGGAGCAAGCCGACGTCTATGGATCCCTCGAGACCGGTGGCGGGCCCTCGCTCTTGGTGGGGCCGTTGCCCGGCGATCGCTACCTCGTGTCCACCGAGCAGGTGGATCGGCTCTGGGTACTCCGGGCCGGCCCCTTTGCCCTCGAGCGGGCGTATGAAACCGGAATCCGGCCGTTTCCCCCGGCCGCCACTTCGGATGGCCGGCTCGTGTTCGTGCCGAACTACGACGGCGGCACCGTCACGGTAATCGACTTGTGGAATGAACGCGTCGTCGGAACGGTGGCTGTGGGGGAGCACCCCAGCGGTGGCGCCGTGTTGCCCGACGACATCGACTACGCCGTGGCGGTGCGAGGGGAGAACAAGATCCTATTCATTAATACCGCCTCGCGGCTCGTCGTGGATTCGATCATCGACGGCATCGGCGACTCGCCTTTCTCCGTGGTCGTCGCGCCGAACGGCCGGCTGGCATTCGTCAACAACACGGCCAGTCACGACATCTCCGTCATCGACCTCGGCGCGCGGGAAGTGGTGAAGCGCCTTCCGGTCGGTGAGATCCCCATCGTGATGGCGGTGCATCCCTCGGGAGAGACGTTGTGGGTGTCCTCGGAGGGCAGTGACGAGCTCTCGATCATCGAGATACCCCGCCGATGGCAAGCTCCGGCAGTCCGCGCGCCGGCGAGCCGGGACCCGACCGAGGTCGCCGTCCTCGGCATGATTCATGGACGGCATCGCACCAGCGCCGTCTGGGGGCTCGACCAGGTACGAGAGACAATCGAGCGGTTCGCGCCCGATGGGGTGTGCGCGGAAATTCCTCCGGATCGCCTCGACGAGGCGTGGCGGGATTTCCGCGAGGACGGCGTGATCGAGGAGCCGAGAGTTCGCGTCTTCCCCGAATACACAGACCTTTTGTTTGCCATGGCCGAGGAACAGGGTTTCGCGATCATTCCCTGTGCGGGCTGGACCACGGAAATGAACGAACTGCGGCGAACGCGATTGCGGCAGTTTTCCACGGAGGCGCGTTTTGCCGAGCAAAACGCCGAGTACGAGCGTCGCATCGCGGCAGTTCGAGCGGAAGATCCCTGGGACCGTGGCCAGCTCGACGATCCCCACATCATTCATTCGGATCTCTACGATGCGCGCGTCAAGGCGCAATACGCCATCTATGACGAGGTGCTGAACGATTGGATCGGGCCGGGTGGATGGACCAACATCAACGACGCGCACATGTATTGGATCGATCGCGCCATCGCCGAGCGACCCGGCCGGCGTCTCCTCATGACCTTCGGTGCCGCGCATAGGTATTGGATCCTGGAACACCTCCGCGATCGAGAGGACGTCACCGTGGTGGACATCGCTCCCTTCCTGCCGGGCGGGGAGCGTTGATCGTGGGCCGGCTGCTCACCTATCCGAGAGGGTGTCTCAAACTGCCGCTGGCCACGCGCGTCTGGCTCGTCGTGCTCGGGTTGGCCAACGGCTTGGTGCCGCTGTTCTTTCTCGGGCACACCGAGGCGGTCGTCATCTTCTTGATGTTCCTGGCGTCCGTGGGTTCCATGATGGCGCTGGCCGCCCGTTTCGGATTCACCCGCCTGGCCCACGTTGGGCGGGTGTGGTGGGGCCTGCTGATCGTATATCTCTGGAGCCGCATGGGCGGGCATCCTGCGGTGGAGCCGTTCGGCGCCTGGATGCGGGCCGTGATAGTGCTCGACGCGTTGTCCCTGATTTTCGCGGCCGTCTCCCTCATGCGTTGGGTGCGCGGGGCCCGGGGCGAGGTCGTGTAATTCCAACAAGACAGGTTCCGGAGACCGCCGGCGGTTCGTTGTGCTACAGGGTGTCGTCGGTGTCGAAGGTGACGAGGTCGATCACACTAATGACGATGTCGATCACATTAATAAGGAAGGGAGGGAGGACCCGCTCAGTCCTCCCACTCGGCGTCCGGAAACTGGATGTTGATACTGTGGATGTAGGCGGCGTACCGGTCCGCGAGCCGGCCGAGGAAGGCGTGCATCAGTTGCCACTCGTTCTTGGGACTCTTCAGATTCTTGACCACGCACGTGATGACGTTGCCGTCGTGCGACCAGTTGATCTGGCCGGGGTAGGTCATGTGCGTGATTCTCTTGCCCTTGTTCTGGGTGGAGAACGTTCGCAGGTCATGGCTCCGCATGGCACGCTTCATCTCTCGAAACAGGTCCGAATCCGGCTGCTCAACGATCTGTAAGGTGATCATACGATCCTCTCACCGTGGCAGTGAAAATCTGTTCGCGCTGCGGCGAAGAAAACGGCTACCCGGCATCAGTTGGCGGTCCACACGTTGTTCCGGCGGTCGCTATCGGGAAAAACCCCCTCGGCGTCGATCTCCACACGGGCGACCGGTGAAGGGGTTCGAACGGTCACCTCCACGGTCCAGGCTCCCCGCAGCCACTCCTCCACGGGAATCTCCTCTCGAATCTGCCGTCCATCCACCATGGTGATAGTAAGTCTCACGGGCATGGGTGCCAACCCCAAATCGTCGACCCAAATCTTGGTCCCGCTGTCGGTTTCCATGACCTTCGAAACCGCCTGATCGAGATGCCAGGTCTCGTAGTACCAGGTCCGCCAGAACCAATCCAGGTCCCGGCCGGCCGCGGTGGCCATGGTGTTGAAGAAATCCCAGGGTTTGGGGTGCTTGTACGCCCAGTCCGCCAGGTATTGCTGATATCCGCGGGCAAACGTGTCCTCTCCCAGGAGCGCTCGGAGGGCGACGAGGATCGTCGCCGGCTTGGAATAGGACGCCACGCCTCGGGCGGCGTCGCTGTAATGGTAGTCCGTCCAACGCATGAGCTCGCCCTCGAGACCCGTACGCGCGAACTGCACATATTGCTCGCGATCCGCCTGGTGGTGGTTCGGGCCGGGGTAGAATTCCCCGCGCGCCTGGTTTTCGTTGAACGTGGTCGTGCCCTCATCCATCCATGCACGACGTCGTTCGTCTATCCCCACGATCATCGGGACCCACATGTGGGCCAGCTCATGGGCGGTGACGTAATACAGCGCGCTGTCGGTGGATTGATTGTAGTCACCGATCAGCGTCATCATGGGGAACTCCATGCCGCCTCCGATGATGCCCGCCCCCTCAACGACGCTCATATGGGGCCACGGATAGGCGATTCCCGTGAAGCGCGACAGGAAGTCGATGGCGTGCTGCGCGTAGCGGGTGGTCTGTACCCATCGGGGCGCGGACGCGCGATAGAACGCGTCCACCCGGACGTAGTCGGTGGTGCCGTCGTGGTCGCGGTCACCGACCGGTGTGCGTGCGGCATCCCAGAGGGACGCGCGTGTCGCGCTGAACGCCACGTCGCGCAGGGTGTCGGCCTGGAACCGCCAGGTCAGGATGCCCTCGGTTCCCGGGAGCGTGGCCTGGTTTGACCGCACATCGGCTTCGGTGAGGACGTGCACGGTGCGATCGCTGGTTTCCGCGGTTGCCAGCCGTTGTAGCACGTGGGTCGGCAGCACCTCGTCGCGATTCATCAACTCCCCCGATCCCATCACCACCCATCCGGCCGGGGCCTCGACGGTCAATTCGTAGCTGCCGTACCCGGCATAAAACTCCGCGTTGCCGAGGTAGGGATCGACTTGCCATCCATCGACATCGTCCAGCACCGCTATCTGCGGATACCAGTGGGCAACGAAGAACAAATTGTCCCGACTCCATCCCATACGCCCCATGCCGGCCTGCGGTACGGTGAACGACCAGTCGGTCTCGAGCGTCACGGAGTCGCCCGGGAACACGGGGCTTGGAAGACGCACGTACAACGTCGTGCCGTCCACTTCGTACCCGGCGCCGGAGGACTGTTGCAACGACATCTCGCGGAGATCGACGCCGGCCGATGACACGCGGGAAAGCTCCACGCCTCCAGTGACCTCCACCGAGCGGTTCCGCACGGCACCTTCCGCGTGGACGTTTTGGTGGAGGTGAAGGGCCAGGACGGGCAGAGGCATCGGCGCGTGATTGTGGTGGACGATTTGGGCCGAGCCTTCGACACGCTTGCTTTCCGGTAGCAGGCGGGCGCGCAGCCGATAGTCCGTCCACTGCTGCCAGTAGGACGGCCCGGGTTCCCCTCTGGCAGTGCGGGTTCCCGCTTCGATCGCTTGCCGAAAGCCGGCCGGCGGGACGACTGGATGGGGAATGGGTCTCGATTGGGCGCCGGCCGACGTCGATCCCATGATGGCCACGATGGCCAGGGAGGTCGCGCCGCGGAACGTGTATCGGTAGTGGTTCATCGGGACTCGTGTGTAAGTTGCATGCTGGGGTTCCCATAGAATACTACCTAAGTGGGGTTCCTTTCCACTCAAAGAGCCTTCATGCTTCGCCATGCCGATCACCGTCGACGCAGCCTTTATCCACGATGTGTTGGTGCGGCTGGTCCAGACCAGCTCCGTCAACCCGATCCTCGATCCGTCGAGCCCCGGCGAGGGCGCCGTGGCCACGTTCATCGCGGAGACGCTGGAACGCCTGGGTTGCATGACGCAGACGTATGAGCCGGTCCCGGGTCGCGTGAGCGTGCTTGGAACCTTGAAGGGTGGCGGTGGGGGACGCGCCCTCATGTTGAACGCGCACATCGATACGGTCGGGGTCGAGGGGATGGCCGACCCGTTCACCGCCGCCATCCAGGATGGGAAGTTGTTTGGTCGGGGTTCGTTCGACATGAAGGGCGCGATGGCCGCGTGCATCGGCGCGGTTAAGGCGTTGGTCGATGGCGGCGTGTCCCTCGGCGGCGACGTGATCATCGCCGGCGTGGCCGACGAGGAATACTCGAGTATCGGCACCGCCGACATCATCACCCGATGCACCGTGGACGGGGCGATCGTGACCGAGCCGACCCATCTGTATGTGTGCCTCGCACACAAGGGATACGTCTGGCTGAAGGTGATCACCCAGGGACGGGCGGCTCACGGCAGTCGCTTCGAGCAAGGAGTGGATGCGAACATGCGCATGGGTCGGGTCCTCGCCGAGCTGGAGAAGCTCGAACGCGAGCTCCGGCTCGGGCCGGCGCACCCGCTCGTGGGACCGCCGTCGCTCCATGCGGCGTTGTTGCAGGGAGGGAGCGGAATCAGCACGTATGCCGCCACGTGCGAACTGCAGATCGAGCGCCGTACCGTTCCCGGCGAGACACCCGACGGCGTGCTCGCCGAAGTGCGGCAAATCATCGACGGCTTGGCGGCGCGCGACGACACCTTTCAGGCCACGGTCGAGATGTTCTTCGCGCGGGAGCCCTTCGAGGTCGCTCCGGAGGCCGCCATCGTCGGAGCCGTTGAACGGGCGGCACACGCGGTGCTGGGCAAGACGCCATCACGCATCGGTGACACGCCCTGGATGGATGCGGCGTTGCTGGCGGCGGCGGGCATCGAGACCGTGGTGATCGGGCCGTCGGGAGCCGGCGCCCATGCGGCGGAGGAGTGGGTGGACCTCGAGTCGGTTGTGCAGCTGGCCGGGATCCTTGCCGAAGCGGCAATCGACTACTGCGGTACACGGTGAGGTCATCATGCGCGTAACGGTATTGGGAGCCGGCCGCATCGGCGCGACCATCGCCCGGGACCTGGCTCGGGACTATCACGTGACGGTGGCCGACCGGGATCGCCGCCGATTGGACATGCTCGAGCGGGAATCGGGATTCGTTGTCAAGGAGACCGAGCTGGCCGATCCCGAGCGCATCGGTGAGGTGGTTGCCCGAGCCGACCTCGTCATCGGCGCCGTCCCCGGGCATATGGGTTTCGCAACGCTGAGACACGTGATCGACGCCGGTAAGAACATCGTCGATATCTCCTTCTTTGCCGAGGACGCACTCGAGCTGGACGAGCGCGCCCGGCAGGCGGGCGTGACCGCGGTGGTGGACTGCGGGGTGGCGCCCGGGTTGAGCAACATCGTGCTCGGCCGCATGCACGAACACCTCGACGACGTCGCCACGTTCACGTGTTACGTTGGCGGCTTGCCCCAGCGCCGGGAGCCTCCGTGGGAGTACCAGGCGCCGTTTTCCCCCATCGACGTCATAGAGGAATACACTCGTCCGGCCCGCCTCGTCCGGGACGGGGAGATCCTCACGCTGCCGGCCTTGTCGGAGCGGGAGCTCGTCGATTTCGATGGGGTGGGTACGTTGGAGGCGTTCAACACCGACGGCCTGCGATCGCTGATCAGGACGATGCGGATTCCGAACATGCAGGAGAAGACGCTTCGGTATCCGGGACACATCGAGAAGATCGTCACGCTGCGGGACGCCGGCCTGTTTGGCCGCCGCAAGGTACGGGTGGGGGATCAGATGGTGCGGCCCATCGATCTCACGGCCGAGCTCTTGATGAAGCAATGGGTTCAGCGGGAGGGCGACCGCGACCTCACCGTGATGCGCATGGTCGTGGAAGGTCGCAAGAATGGCAAGGCGGTCCGCCGGCAATTCGATCTCCTCGATTACTATGACGAGGCGACGGGGACGACCTCCATGGCCCGCACCACCGGGTACACCTGCGCGGTCGTGGCGAGATTGGTGTTGCAAGGCACCTACCGGCGACCGGGGGTCTCGCCGCCGGAGTTCGTGGGGGCGTCGAGCGAGTGCCATGACATAGTGCTGCAACAGCTCGCGACTCGTGGCGTGGAGCTCGTTAGCGGGTGAAGGGATTGTAGTGCTCGGTCCCACATTGTATCGGCCTCGCTGACGGCGGCCATGTTCCATGGTAGATTCGGAACATGGCCACGGTACATGCCACTTCCTGTCCCCTAGATTGTCCCGATACCTGCTCGCTCGACGTGACTGTCGAGGAAGGTCGTGTCGCCAAGATCGCCGCGGGGAACGGGCACCCGGCAACCAGCGGGTTCATCTGCAGCAAGCTCGCGCGGTTCGACCGGCGGTTGTATCACCCCGATCGACTCCTGTACCCGATGCGGCGGGTTGGTGCCAAGGGCGAGGGCCGTTTCGACCGCATCTCCTGGGGCGAGGCCATCGCGACCATCACAGGTCGTTTCAAACAGATCGTGGAGCAGTGGGGTGGGGAGGCCGTCCTGCCGTACAACTACGGGGGCTCGAACGGGATGCTCACCGATGGGTTCATCGATGCCCTGTTTTTTGCACGCCTCGGGGCGTCCCGTCTTCAGAAAACGCTGTGCGCGGCGCCGACCACGGCCGTGGCCACGGCCATGTACGGCAAGATGCCGGGTGTTGCCTTCGAGGACTACCCCATGGCGCAGTCCATCATCGTGTGGGGCGCTAATCCCAAAGCCTCTTCCATCCACTTCGTGCCGCACCTCCGCGAGGCGAAACGGCGCGGCGCGTTCATCGCGATCGTCGACCCGCGGCGCAATTTCTCCCAGCGCGAGGTGGACTTGCATCTTCCGGTTCGGCCGGGAACTGATCTGCCGCTCGCGTTGGGTTTGATCAAACTGTGGCACGACGCGGGGCAACTCGATCGGGGGTTTCTCGACCGCCACGCCAAGGGACTCGAGCCGCTGCTCCGGCGAGCCGAGGAATGGTCGCTGGATCGCGTCGCGGAGGTCACGGGGGTTCCTCACGAAGACATCACACTGCTGGCCGGGCGCTTCGCCGGTGCGGCCCCGGCGGTCATTCGCTGCGGTTGGGGGCTCGAGCGAAACCGCAACGGCGGCCAAGCTGTGGCGGCCGTGCTCGCCATACCGGCACTCTTGGGCAAATTCGGCGTGCGGGGTGGGGGGTACACGCTGAGTAACAGCGGCGCGGTGCGGTCGCGTATGGCCGAGGGGCTCGGAACGGTCCCGCCGGATACACGGCTCATCAACATGTCGGAACTGGGCATGGTGTTGAATGAGCACACCATGCGGAACGCCCCGGTGAAGGGACTATTCGTATACAACTGCAATCCGGTTGCCACCGCCCCAGATCAGAATGCCGTCATCGAGGGCCTGCGGCGCGACGACCTCTTCACCGTGGTGTTCGAGCAGGTCTACACCGACACCACCAAGTACGCGGACATCCTGCTTCCGGCCACTACTTTTCTCGAACACGCGGACGTCCGAGTGAGCTACGGCAGTTATGTGGTTGCCGGGGTCACCCCGGTCGTCGATCCTGAAGGGGAGGCACGTTCGAACCCCGATGTGTTTGCCGAGCTGGGGCGCGCGATGGGATGGGACGACCAGGCGTTCCATTGGGACGCCGAGAGCTACGTCCACCGTGCCGCGGCGCACCTGCGACTGCCAGGCGGCAACGCCGACGCCGATGTGCTGAACGCCGGCGGGGTCCAGCCCGTGGCGTTTCCGGACGCGACACCGGTGCAGTTCGAGACGGTGTCTCCCCAAACCCCCGATGGGTTGGTGGATTTGACGCCGGCCGTGCTCGGCGATGATCCGTACGGGTACCTGCCCCCTGAGAACACCCGGTACCCCTTGGCACTCATCAGTCCGGCGAACACCAAGATGATCAGCAGCACCCTCGGGGAGTTCAACTACGAAGAGCTCGTGGTGACGATGCACCCGGAGGATGCGGGCCCGCGCAACCTCGCGGACGGGGACCAGGTCAAGGTGTACAACGAACTCGGCGAGGTCGTGTGCCTCGTCGAGGTCCGCACGATGGTGCGCCCGGGTGTGGTCTCCATGCCCAAAGGCGCGTGGGTCAAGAGCTCGCGGAACGGTTCCACGTCCACCGCGCTGTGTCCGGCGAGCGTGAACGTCGTGGCCGGCGGCGCGTGTTACAACGATGCCCGCGTCGAGGTGGTACGATCCGGTTGATGGGGGCTGAGCGGGGGCGGCACTTCCCTTGACCACACGAGCACGTTACGACGACCGTCGCGAGCGGTTTGCCAAAGCGTGTGACGCGGCGACGCAGCGAGCAAGTCGCCTGGCCAATGGCCGGCTGGTGACGTTTTTCGGGGCGATCATCGCGGTACTTCTGGCTGTCGACCTTCCAGCCGCACGGCTGTTACTCCTGAGCATCACCGGCATCGCCATGCTCGTTTTCGTGGTGTTGGTGCGCGCCTCACAAGTCGCGGAGCGTACGGTTCGGTGTCTCGAGGCATTCGTCGCAATCAATCGGGAAGCGGCAGCGCGTGCGGAGCGGTCGTGGGATCAACTGCCCAATCCGGACGAGGTGGAAGTGCGTGAGGACCATCCCTATGCGAATGATCTGGATCTCTTCGGGCACGCGTCCCTCATGCATCTTCTCGGCACGGTCGTCACGGCGCCGGGGCAGGAGACGCTGTCGCGTTGGCTCGGGGCGCCCGCGCCGCCGGAAGTGATTCGCCGCCGCCAGCAAGCCGTCGCGGAACTGGCACCGGACTTGGATTTTCGCCAGACGCTGGCGGCGGACGGCCGTACCGCGGTGCGCATATCGGCGATGCGAATCGCGCGCTTTCTCGACTGGGCGGAAGACATCGAGTCTGCCGGGGCCGCGGTGGGGATGGGTGTGGCGCGCGTAGCGGGGCCGTTCCTCGGTGTGTCAGCTGTAGGGTTGTTTGGCTTTTGGATCCTGGGTGGCAACGCGGCCGGTGTGGCCTGGGTCTTCCCCATCCTCATCAACGCGTGGTTGACATCCATCTATCGGCATCGCGTCGACGCGACGTTGGGCACTGTCTCGGCCGACGAACGCGCGTTTCAGCAGTATGCCGACATGCTCGAGACCATCGACGGGCACGAGTTCACGTCGAGCGCCCTGCGGGACATCCAGACCGCGATCAGCCATGAGGGGCAGGCGGCGCACGAACGATTGCGCAAGCTGTACGGTCTCGTCCATCTCGCCGATCTCCGCCACTCGTCGGCTCATGGTTTGATTCAGGTGCTCACACTGTGGGATCTCCACGTGCTGGTCGGGCTCGAGCGGTGGAAGCGCGAGTCGGGCCGGTTGGTTCGGCGGTGGATACAGTGTCTCGGGGAGCTAGAAGCGCTGTCGGCGTTGGCGGGGCTGGCCCACGATCAGCCCGAGTGGATCTATCCCACGGTGGACGAAGCGGCGCTCGGTGCCATCGAAGGGCGAAACGTGGGACACCCCTTGTTGCCAGATGCCAGCCGGGTGTGCAACGATGTGGCGATCGGGCCGGCCGGGACGTTTCTGTTGGTGACGGGGTCCAACATGTCGGGCAAGAGTACCTTGCTGCGGGCCGTCGGGCTCAACATCGTCTTGGCCCAAGCCGGTGGGGTCGCGTGTGCGACGCGGTTTCAGATTCCCCCGACGCGCTTGTCAACGAGCATGCGGATCCACGATTCGCTGGAGCATGGCGTGTCGTACTTCATGGCGGGCGTGATGCGCTTGAAGACGATCATCGAAGCCGCCCGTGGCCACGATGCGTCCCGGGCGACATTCGTCTATCTGCTGGATGAGATTCTCCAGGGGACGAACACCGCCGAGCGCCAGGTGGCAGTTCGCAACATCATCGACCAGCTGCTCGGACTCGAGGCGATCGGGGCCGTCACCACGCACGATCTGAGCCTGGCCGATACCGACCATTTGCGCGAGGCGGGTCACGCCGTGCATTTCTCCGAGCAGATTGCATCGGGGTCAGAGAACCGGGCGGCCGAGATTTCGTTCGACTACAAGCTACGTCCCGGCATCGCCACGTCCACCAATGCGTTGCGGCTCTTGCAACTGATGGGCATCGGAGCCCAAAGAGAGGAATAACGATGAACCGACCACGTCGATTGATCTGCGCCGTCCTCCTGTTTGCTTTTGTGGCAGTCGTCCCGGCCTTTGCGCAGACGCCGACCACGGTGATTCTCGTCCGGCACGCCGAGCGGGCGGGCGAGCCGAACGAACGGGATCCCGAATTGAGTGAGGCCGGCAAGGCTCGCGCGCAGACCCTGGCTCACGTGCTCGGGGAAATCAACGTCACGACGATTTATGCCACGCCCTTTCTGCGCACCGAGCACACCGCCCAGCCCCTGGCCGATTTGCTGGGAATCGAGGTGACGACCACTCCCGTCGGTGGAAGCCACGTGCAGGAGCTGGCGGAGACGCTCAAGAGTGACCACCAGGGAGAGGTCGTGGTGGTGGTCGGCCACAGCAACACGATCCCGCCCATCGTGAACGCCCTCGGTGCCGGGCCCTTCGAAAACCTGACCGAACAAGAGTACGACGATCTCTTCGTCGTCACCCTCACGGCCGATGGGCGGGCCACCGTGCTCAGACTCAGGTACGGAACGCCCACACCCTAGCGCCCACCCCCGCGTGGGCAGCCCCTCCGCACCGCCCCGTAGTCCACTCCTCCCCTTCCGCCCAGTGGGGCAGTGGGCTTGACTCACGAGCCCGGGGTGCTAAATTCTTAGCACATGCTAGAAATTTAGCACTCACCGGGAGGCTCGATGGCGAGCAAGCATGCCACACTGAGCCGGCGGGAACGACAGATCATGGACATCATCTACCAGCGCGGAAAGGCGACTGTGGCGAAGGTGATGGAAGGACTGCCGGATCCCCCCAGCTACTCCGCCGTGCGGGCCCTCCTCCGCGTGCTGGAGGAAAAGAGGCACGTGCGGCACGAACAGGATGGTCCGCGGTATGTGTTCTATCCGACCGTCTCCCGCGATCGGGCCCGAGAATCAGCATTGAAGCAGGTGGTCGGGACGTTCTTCGAGGACTCGGCAGAGCAGGCGGTCGCAACCCTGCTGGACATGTCGGCGCAGGACATGTCCGAGTCCGAACTCGATCGGCTGGCCGAGCTGATCGAGCAAGCAAAAAAGGAGGGAAGGTAATGAACTGGGTATTGGAGGTACTCAGTGCGGTCGGCGTTCCCGCGAGCTCGGCGGGTTGGCTGGCCCTCATGATGGATGTGTTTCTCAAAGGCACGGTCATTCTTGGGGTGGCGGCAGCCATAGCGTTCGGCATGCGCGGCGCGTCGGCGGCGTTCCGCCATCAGGTCTGGGTAGTCGCACTCGGCGGGTTGCTGGCGCTGCCGCTGCTGTCCATCGCGTTACCCCACTGGCAGGTGCCGTTTCTGCCGTCGGCGGATCGGCTGTCGATGCTCATCCTGCCCGGTGCCGAGCGGCTGCCGGAGACGCCGGCGATCACGATCTCGACCGCCGTGCCGGTGATCGTGGTGCAGCCCGAGTTGCCCATCATCATGGTCGTCCCGGACGCGGCCTCCGCGGTTCTGGTGGTGCCGCCTCGGCCCGGGGTACCGGTCGGGTCGGGGCGTCCCGTCTTGCCGATGTTGCCCGGCGGGAGCCGAGGGGCAGTGGTCCGCGCGGATTCGCTCGCGTACGTCGGGCTGCCGCTGTTGCTGGCGATGCCGCAAGCGGAGCCGGTAACTGCTCCTCGGGCCCGCGGCTCGGCGGATTGGCCCGTGTGGATTCTCGTGATTTGGTCGGTGGGTGCGGCGTTCGTCGTCTCCATCCTGGCCATGGGATTGCTCCGAGTGTGGACCCTCGCCCGGCGGGCCCGGCCCATCGCCGACGCCGAGTTGCTCGGCCTGACCGAGGCGATTGCCGACGACCTGGAGATCCGGCGTCCCGTGCGGTTGCTCGAGAGTCACATGGCCATCACGCCCATGACCTGGGGTTTCCGGAATCCGTGCGTGTTGCTTCCGCGGGAAGCGGCAAATTGGTCGTTGATGCGCCGGCGCGATGTGCTGTTGCACGAGCTGGCCCACGTGAGACGGAACGACTACCTGACCCAGCTGATCGCGCGGTACGCCTGTGCCGTGTACTGGCTCAATCCGTTTGTGTGGCTCGCCGCCAGGCAGATGCGTCTCGAGCGGGAGCGCGCGTGTGACGACACGGTGTTGAACGCCGGAACCCGTCCATCGGAATACGCCAATCACCTCCTCCAGATTGCCCGATCGCTCAAGGCTGCCCGGTGCACCGCCTTCGCGACGGTGGCCATGGCGAGACCCTCACAGCTCACGGGGCGGCTGTTGGATGTGCTCGATGAAACGCGGAGCCGGCGTACCGTCAGCGGCCGTGCCTCGATGGTGAGTTGGATGGTTGCCGCGGCGATCGTCCTGCCACTGGCCTGCGTTCAGCCGGCCCAGTCCACCGAGACGCCGCCGGCGGGCGCACCAGTGGAAGGACCGGCACCGGTTTCGGCGGCGGCACCTCCGGTGGAGCGTTTCGATCCGGCGGACTTCTCGGGGCTCGGCAGCGAGGCGCATCAGCCAGCCCTACGGCCCGGACGACCGCTACCACCCCGCCCGGCCAACGCCCGGGTGCAGGCGCTCCAAGCCCAGTGTGACTCGGGCGATGACGACGACCGCGGGACGAACTCCAACTCCAACGACGATCGCCACACCATCCGGTGGTGGATGGGGGATTGCTCCGGTGAGGTTCGCATCGAGGGCGAGGTGGAGTTCAACGAGGACTTCACCGACATTGCGCGACTCTCGCGCCGCGGATTCTTCTCCATCGCAATCGACGACGGTCGTGTCATTCGGGAAGTGGAGATCTCCGAGCACGACAATAGGCTCGAGCGCCGCTGGCAGGTCAACCGCCACGAACAACAGTACGATGCCGCGGCGGCGGCGTGGCTCGCCACGGCTCTGGAAGACTTCTTCCGGCGCAGCTCGTATCAGTTGCAGGAACGCGTCGACTGGATTCTGGAGACGCGGGGCGTCCAGGGTCTGCTGCAAGAGGCGGAGCTCGCCTACAGCAGCTTTCTCCGCGCCCGGTACTACGAGAAGGCCATCGCGTCTGGACAGCTCGATGTCGCCGAGGTTCGCCATGTTCTCACACAGGCGGCCCGCGAGATCGAGTCGGACTATGAGCTCTCCCGTCTGTTGCGATCGGTGCCGGCGGACTATCTGCGCGATCCTCAAGTGCGTAGCACCTATGTGCAAGCCTCAAACAGCCTCGAGTCGGACTACGAGAAAGGCCGCGTGCTGCGGGCGATGCTGTTGCAGGAGGGGCTCGACGACGAGTTGGTGTTGAGCTTGCTGCAATCGGCCCGGTCGTTGGAGTCCGACTACGAGCTCGCCAAATTGCTCATCGCGATTTCCGGGCAATATCTGCACAATGATCGGATTCGCGCCACATATGTCGGTTCGACCAACAGCATGGACTCGGACTACGAGCGGGGTCGGGTGCTCCGTGCGCTGTTCGAGCAACCGAACCTCACCAATCCCATTCTCCTGCAATTGCTCGAATCGGCGGGTGAGATCGATTCCGACTACGAGTTGAGTCGGATCCTGAAAGCGACAGCGGCGACCTATGTGCTGGACGCTGGGTTGCGGGTTCCCTTCTTTGATGCGGTAAATTCGATCGACTCGGACTACGAGCAGAGACAAATTTTGCAAACGCTCCTGGCCAACCGGGAACTACCGGCGCGGGTGGTCCAGGATGTGTTGGCATCGGCGATGACCGTCGACTCGGATCACGAGTTGTCGACCATCCTGCGTGCCATTGTGGCCCAGCGGCCACTGGACAACACGCTGCGGCCCATGTTTTTCCGCGCGGTCGGCACACTTGACTCCGATTACGAACGGCGCCGCGTGCTCCTGGCCGCGATCGAGCCGGCCAACGTGGATCGGGCGGTGGTGCTGTACGCCATCACGGTGGCGAGCACGCTGGGTTCGGATCACGACAAGACCACGGTGCTCTTGGAGCTAGGCCGGCGTTTCCGAAGCGACGAGGTCATCCTGGATGCGCTAATGGACGCGGCGGACACGATCGACTCGGATTACAATCACGGTCGTGTCATGCGGGTATTGCGGGGGACACGGTAGCGGGGCAGTACTCAGTGCTCAGAGGTTGTGAATGTTTTCGTAGGGGCGAGGCATGCCTCGCCCCTACGACCGTGTTCAGTGCTCGGTCCTCGGCCAAGCTGGATCACTGAGTACCGTTACTCGGCAGGCGCCCCGGCCCTCCGGGGCTCTTGCGTTGACGGGCAAGACATTCCCGGCGGCCGGGGCCTCCATGGTGTCATGCCGACAATGATGTAGATTCTTCGGGCACGGAGCACTCCACCCCCCCCACACCACGAGGGATCTAGGACGATGAGAGCACTAGTGAGTGGCCTTGCCGCCGTTGCCGTGGCCGGGACGGCTTTCGCGGCGGCAATCTCCACGGATGCAGCGCCGCCCGTTCAGACCAATCAGGCGTTCGCGTTCGCCAACGCGAACGTGATTCCCATGGATCGGGAACGCGTGCTGCGGAACTACACGGTCGTGGTCCGCAACGGGCGAATCGTGGAAGTGGGCCCCGCCACCGGGGTGAGCGTGCCCAGCGATGCGCGACGCATCGATGCCGGCGGGAAGTATCTCATGCCCGGGCTGGCTGAGATGCACGGGCACACTCCGGTGCCGAACGGCGATCCCACGTCCAGCTTCGTGGCCAACATGATGTTCCTGTACGTTGCCAACGGGGTCACGACGGTGCGAGGCATGCTGGGAGGAGACGGCCAGCTCGAGCTGCGGGACATGATCAATCGGGGAGAGCTCATCGGCCCGACGCTGTACCTGGCCGGACCGAGCTTCAACGGGCGCACCGTCACCTCGCCCGAGCAGGGGGCACGACGGGTGTGGGAGCAGAAGGCTGAGGGATGGGATCTCTTGAAGATCCATCCGCAGCGGTTCACCCGCGAAAATTACGATGCCGTCGCCCTGGCCGCACACCAGGTCGGGATCCGGTTCGGCGGCCACGTGCCCCCGGACGTTGGGTTGATCCATGCGATTCAGATGGGGCAGCGGACCTTCGACCACCTGGACGGCTACCTCGAGTACACGGGCGGTATCCAGGGCCCGATCGATCAGAATCGGCTGGCGGAGGTCACCCGGCTGACGCGGGAGGCGGGCGCCGCGGTCGTCCCGACGATGGTGCTCTGGGAGATTGGCATCATCGGGCTCGGCGACGTGGACGAAATGCGGAGTCGGCCCGAGATGCGATACTGGCCGCGGCAAACGGTGGACAGCTGGGCCCAGAATGTCCTGAATCGCCGCAGCAATCCCGAGTTCGACGTGGAGCTCGCCCGCGTCCACGCCGAGAACCGGAATCGCACCCTCAAGGCCTTGAGCGACGGCGGTGTGACGATCCTGATGGGCACCGATTCACCGCAGCTCTTCAGTGTTCCCGGTTTCTCGCTGCACCGCGAGATGCAGGCGATGATCGCCGCCGGCATGTCCCCCTACGAAGTCCTCGCCTCCGGGACAATGAACGTCGGCGAGTACTTCCAGGGGCAGGACACGTTCGGCACAATCGCCGTGGGCCGGCGCGCTGATCTCATCTTGACCAACTCGAACCCACTCGACGACATTGCCAACGTCGCCGACCGGGCCGGTGTGATGGTGCGAGGGGAGTGGCTGCCTGAGGAGATGATCCGGCAACGGCTGGCCGGTATTGCCGAAGAATTTGGCAACTAGCAAAACGCCGCGGAGGACACGGTTGGCGTCGTGTCCTCCGTGACTCGTCCTGGTTCCACCGACTCGCGTCTCGGAGTTTCACGAGCGCGTCCCCATCCTTTCACTTTGGGGTACGAGTTCTTCGGTCCCAACTCTCCTGGCCTGTGCTCGCCCCAACCCGATCGACAACACCGCCCACATGGCGGCCAGGGGCACGGTGGCCGCGGCCACCCAGGCCAACCCGAGGCCCAACGCCCTGAGCGCGCCGTCGATCCCCGCTCCCGCGACGTCGCCGCCCCGATAGAGAAACACGTCGACCACTGGTTTCGCTTTGTACTTCTCGGCCGGCGGCACCACGCTGAACAGCGTCTCGCGAGCCGGACGCGATACCGCGTAGCGGGTGGCGCGATGCAAGGCCTGGAAGATGGCCATCACTCCATATATCGGCCACACCGCGAGTATGGCAAAGCCGGCGACAGTGACGACCGGCAGGATGGCAAGGGTCCACCCGACCCCCAACCGGCGGATGAGGTGGGTCGTGATGAAGATCTGTGTGATCAGGGTGGCGATTTGCGCCAACATGTCGAACTGGGCGAAGCTGCCGACGCGCTGGCTGAAGGTGTCGGTGTTGTCCAGAATGACGGTGGCCTGCGTGAAGTAGATCATGGTGTTCGCGATCGCCATCAGGACGATGTACCCGCCGATCCCGAGTAGATAGGGGGAAGTCGCCACCGCGGTCACGCCGTCGAGGAACGACCCGCCGATCTGTTCGCCATCCTTCGGGGCGGCGGCGTCCGTGGATTTTCCCGAGGCCAGGTTCGAGTGTTCGGAGCCGGCGGCGGTCTTGTCGAGGATCAGCATCACCACGATCGCCGCGCCGAACAACGCCGCACCGGTCAGCATGAGGCCGGCGGGGAGGTACACGGAGTCGGTCATGCCGCTGATGACGTTGGTCGCCCATCCGCCCACGATGGCGCCCAACGTTCCCCCGATCCCGATGAACGCGAACATGCGCTTGCCCTGTTCCACGTCGAACACGTCGACCATGTAGGCCCAGAACAGGCTGTTGACGAACAGGTTGATGACGGAGAGCCAGACGTAGAACGTGTACCCAACGCCACGCGCCACACCGGTTTCCGCGTTCGTGCCGATGAGGCCGCCGCCGGCGCCGGCGTCGACGATGAGGAGCACGGAGAACGCGAACAAGCATGCGATGACGAAGAGATACCCGATGGGAATGAAGCGCCGCCGGTCTAGCTTGCTGACGACACCACCGAAGCAAAGCACGATCACGAGCGAGCTGAGTGAGGTGACGAGGAAGAGCCACCGGAGCTCATCCATGCCCCGCGACACCCCCATGGCCTCGCGCACGGGCCGCAGGAAGAAATAGCCGCAGAGCACGCAGAAGTAGAACAGCGCCGCGAGAACGCCCAGCGGGAGCTCTCCGCGCTTGAAGTTCATGAGACGGGCGGCCCAGTCGGACACGGGTGTTGCTCCTTGGTTCGGTGCTCGGTGTTCAGTGTCAGTGGTTGTGATTTTATTTGCACGGGCGAGGCATGCCTCGCCCCTACGACCCTACTCGGTACTCAGTGATGGCATTTGGTACGGACTACTGATTGAGGGCGTGCCACTCGGCCAGTAGGGCCGCTTCGCGCTCGCGCGATATGCCGGCGCGCGACTCGCCGGCCAACAGCCGGTTCCGCACCTCGGATGGGCGCGTCTTGTGAAACGCCAGCGTATCCCGGGCCGTCACCGCCAGGGGCCGGTAGGTGATTCCGCCCGCGAGCGACTTGCTCAGATCGAAACGCTGGAATCCCGCCCGGTCTCCCCGCGGGGGAATCCAGCACGGCATGTGGGAGTAGGGTCGAATCTCCCGCTCCAGCAGAAAATCTGTTTCCACCCACGTGAAGGACATGTTGGCGGACGTGGCCGCACGGCACCCGTAGAGCATCTCCGCGAACGACAGCGGCGCCTCGGGGCCGAGGGCGTTGTACACGCCGGTGCGTTCCTGTTCGAGCAGGTGCACGTACCACTCGGCGAGATCGCGCACGTCGATGAACATCACCGGGTCGGTGGGATCGCCCGGCGCCAGCACTTCGCCGCCGGCATCGATGCGTACCGGCCAATAGGTGAACCGGTCGGATTGATCTCCAGGGCCGATGATGAGCCCGGGGCGCACGATCAGCGTACCGTTCGGAAACGCGCGCCACGTCTCGCGTTCGCACAATACCTTGCTGGGTCCGTACGGCAGTCGCTCGCCTCGGTCGATGGCGGACGAGTCCGGATCGAACGTCGGAGCGGTTTCCTCCGTCAGGCCGACTTGGGTGAAATCGTTGTAGACCGAACGAGTGGAAGTGAACAGGTACCGTGGCGTGGCGTCCTTGAGCAATTGCGCCGAGTCCCGGACCCACTTCGGGTTCGTGGCTGAGTTGTCGATGACGGCGTCCCAGGAGTGGCCACGGAGGGATGCCAGGTCGTCGTTGCGATCGCCGATCAGCCGCTCGACCTGGGGGAAGAGATGGGTGTTGGTGCGCCCCCGGTTGAAGATGGTGACGGTGTGCCCGCGTTGCAGCAAGTTGCGCACCAGGTGTGGGCCGATGAATCCCGTGCCGCCGAGCACGAGCACGCGCAAAGACGATTGCGCCGGGGAATGCGGCCTCCGCAAGCGGAGCGGGTTCGCGGCGGCGCCGAGTCCGACCACGCCGGCCGCGGATATCTGAAGAAAGTCGCGTCGTGAAGAAGTCATGGCTCAACCGTTTGCGGCGTGCCAGGCCGCCAGCACTTCCGCTTCGCGCTCGGCGGGAAGGCCGGCGCGGGGTTGGGCCCGCCGTTCCTCGGGCAGCGAGTCCCACCACAGGATGGTGTCGCGGGCCGTGTCGGCGAGGGGCCGGAACGTGAGTCCTTCCCGGATGGCCTTGGAGCAATCGACGCGGCTGAATCCTTCCATTCCCTCCCGTGGTGGAATCCAGGTCGGCATGTGGCCCCAAGGCCGGACCTCGTGTTCCTGCAGGAAGTCGGCGTTGACCCAGGTGAAGGAGACGTTCGCGCTGGTTGCGGCGCGAATTCCGTAGAGCATCTCGGCCATGGTCAACGGCGCTTCAGGCCCGGTGGCGTTGTAGACACCCATATGACGCCGTTCTGCTAGGTGGATCATCCACGACCCGAGATCGCGCACGTCGACGATCTGCACGTGATCGGTCGGCTCACCGGGAGCCATGACCTCGCCGCCCCGGGCGATCCGCACGGGCCAATACGTGAAACGGTCGGAATTATCCATCGGACCCACGATCAAGCCGGGACGCACCACCGTGGCCCGGTCGCCGAACGCGGCTTGTGCCATGCGCTCGGACAGGGCTTTCATGCCGCCGTACGTCTGCCCCGTGATTTCTTCCACGGTGGGGTCGTCGAGCTCGGCCACCTCGATCGACTCGTCGGAGCCTATGATGCTGTTGTCAGCGATCACCGAGAGCGACGAGACATAGATGTACTGGTTGGCCGCGTTGCGCAGCATGCCCGCCGATTGGCGCACCCACCGAGGAACCGACGCGGAGTTGTCGATCACGACGTCCCACTGTCTGCCGGCGAGGGCGGTGAGATCGTCGTTGCGGTCGCCCACGAGTTTTTCGACTTCGGGGAACAAGTGAGTGTTGGTGCGCCCGCGGTTGAACAACGTGACCACGTGCCCGCGCGCCAACGCATAGTTCACCTGCGCCACCCCGAGGAATCTCGTCCCGCCCAGCACGAGAATGCGCATCGGGGCCTGTGCGCGCGGAATTGCCGGCGCGTCAAAGGCGAGCTCGTGAGGCACGAGGCCCAAGCCCAGGGCGCTTCCGAATCCGGCGGCGGAGGCGTGGAGAAAATCTCTCCGTGACGTCGTCATATGGTTCCTTTCAGTGGGACTACGTGTCCAACCCGCAGTCCGTTGGCCCGCGGCGCGGGACCTAGTAGGCGAGACTCCATCCCTCCCGTCGCCGGTCGGCACCGGCGCGCTTTTCTCCCGTCGCCGGATCGATGAGGATGGCCTGGGCGCCGCCGAACTCGGCGGTCCAGCCCGCTCGCGGCAGCACCTCGTACCCTCGTGCCGTCAAGGCATTGAGCACCTCGAGCGGGACGCGATCTTCGATCGCCAGCGCGCCATCGGGCAGCCGGCGCAGACGGGGCGCGTCGATCGCTTCCTGGGGTGTCATGCCGAACAGCAGGATATTGTTGAGAACCTGGACCAACGTATGTGTCTGCCCGTCACCCCCCGGGGTGCCGAACGTGAGCCAGGGCCGTCCGTCGTTGAGGATCATGGCCGGTGACAACGTGTGATACGGGCGCCGGCCGGGGGCGAACACGTTGGGGTGGCGCTGGTCGAAGCGGAACAACGATCCACGATTGTGGAGCACGATGCCTGTTCCGGGCACGACGAGTCCCGATCCGAACGAGTGAAACAAACTCTGAATGAGGGACACCACGTTGCCATCCTCATCGACGACCGAGAGATACACGGTGTTGGGATGATCGTCGTCCGTCGCCGCCTCGTGCCCGGGGGCGGAACCGTTGGGGTCGATGTTCCGGGCAAACCCGGCGAGCCTGCGCTCGTCGAGCAGCTCTTCTACCGTGACGCGCATGGCGTCCGGGTCGGCCACGCTGCTGTCTCGATCGGCCACGGCGATGCGGATCGCCTCGGCGATCGTGTGGAAATACGCTGCGGAATTATGGGTCAGGCTCTTCAAATCGATGCGGTCCAGCATGGTCAACTCGGAGATCAACGCGACGCCCTGTGTATTCGGCGGCAATGCCAGCACTTCGTAATCTCGATACTTGCCCCGAATGGGATCCACCCACTCCGGCTGATACGCGGCCAGGTCACCCGCCAACAACAACCCGCCGCGCTCGGCGAGGTATTCGACGATCCGCCCGCCGGTTTCCCCGGTGTACATCTCGTCCGGACCGTTTTCCTGAAGGCGGACAAAGGTCGCCGCCAGGTCCGGCATCGTGAGCGTCGTGCCGGCCTCGGGCGCGGCGTCGGCCGGGAGGAAGATGCGGGCAGCCTCCTGCTCCCCACGAAGCTTGTCGGCCTGTCCGGCGATATCGAGGGAGAGCCGCTCCGACACCGGCAACCCCTCCCGCGCCAGTACCACCGCCGGCTCCAGCGCCTCGGCCCACGTGTACGATCCGAACCGCCCTAGCACCTCGGCCCACCCGCCGACCGCGCCGGGGACCGACACGCTGAGTGGTCCGGTTTCGGGCAAGGTCTCCAAACCGCGCCCGCGCAATTCGGCCAGTGTGGCGGCGCTGCCGGAGCGGCCCGATGCATTCAGGGCGAACACCTCCCCGGTGGCGGCGTCGTGGTAGATGAGGAACATGTCGGCGCCCAAACCGTTCATGTGGGGCCGCGCGACGGCCAGGACGGCCGCCATGGTGATGGCCGCGTCGATGGCGTTCCCGCCGTTCTGAAGTACCCGGAGGCCCGCCTCGGCCGCGAGGGGATGCCCCGCCGTGACGGCACCGTTGTTCCCTCGGGCGTCGCGGCCCGCGTTCGGATCGGCGGAGACGATGGAGCACGCCATGGCGGCGAGCGCGAGCGGAGCGACAATGAATCGGATCTGCATGGTCCACGCCCTTTCATGGTCCGGAGAAAGAGAGTAGCACCTCATTGGTGGTGGGGGGAGGGGCACGGCCCACTGGAGGGTGCGGGCGGCAAGAGGTCGACCGCTACCCGCAACCGACCGCTCGCGATACCTTCGGACGCACTCAGCGAAAGGGGGCGGGGTTGCAAGACGAACCGCGCAAACATCGAGCGTTTCTCATCCTGACCGGACTCGCGTCGATCGGTGCCGTGCCGTTTTGGTTCATCGGCCGACGGACGGCGTTTCTGTTCGGGATTCCGGTGTGGCTTTGGACGAGCATGGCGTTCACCGCGGCGTTGTCGGCCCTCACGGTGTGGGGCCTGCTCAGGTTCTGGCAGGACGACGAGCTTGATTGACTTGGGGCTAGACCTCCTGTTCTGGTGCACGCTCTACGTCGTGCTCCTGCTGGTGGTGGGCACCATGGGCCGCCAGGCGCGGCGCGACGAATCGCTGCGCGACTATTTTCTCGCCGGCCGTTCCATGGGGTTCGGCGTGCTCGTGTTGACCTTCTTCGCGACCCAATACAGCGGAAACTCGCTGTCGGGGTTCCCGGGCCAAGTGTATCGCGAGGGTCTCGCGTATTTCATGACCGTGACGTTCATGATCGGGATCGTCCTCGGGTATACTTTTTTCGCCCCCCGGCTGTACGCGCTGTCACGAGCGAAAGACTATCTCACACCCACGGACTTCCTCGACGATCGCTTCCGCAGCCCGGCGTTGAACTATCTCTCGGCGGCGATATTCGCGTGGGCTCTGCTGAACTTCCTCCTAGCCCAGCTCACGGCCCTCGGCCTGGCGCTTGCGGCCTTCACCCACGGAGACATCCCCTACCGGGCGGGTGTCGTCGGGGGCGGCCTCATCGTGCTGACGTACGTCCTGCTGGGCGGCATGCGAGCGGTGGCGTGGACCGACACGCTCCAGGGGGCGCTGCTCATCGTGGGGCTGCTGTTCATCCTGGGGTTGATCTGGGTCGAGGTCGGCTCTCCTGCTTCGGTGGGCCGGACACTCCAGTTGTTGCAGCCCGATTCGGTTGCCAACCCGAGCCTCAACCTGTGCCTGGTATGGATAAGCAATTTCTTGTTGTTGACCTTCGGGGCGCCGCTGTACCCGCAGGCCATCCAGCGCATCTACGCCGCGAAACGCCTCCGACAGCTCCGCAACGCCCTCGCGATCATGGCGGTGATTCCGCTCTTTGCCGTGACGGTGGTGATCCTCATCGGGGCGGCCGGTATTGCCCTCTTCCCGCAACTCGATCGTATCGACCCCGACCAGGTAACGTTCCGCGTTGTGTCATATCTGGTGGAGAGCAACGCTTTGGCCTACTATCCGGCCCTCATGGTGATGATGGCCGTGGTCGCGGCGATCATGTCCACTGCCGACTCGTGCCTGCTGACGCTCTCGTCGATCTGCACGAAAGACTTCGCGGCACGTCTCAAAGGATACACCGCCGAGCAGGCGGAGCGATTGGTCAAATGGGCGCCGCTATTCAGTGTCGCCGCCATGGTATTGATCGTCGGCCTGGCCATCCAACCCCGCACGACCATCTGGGGGCTGCTGGTCATCAAATTCGAAGTGTTGATTCAATTGTCGCCGGCTTTCGTGTTCGGCACGCTGCACGGGCACGACCACCCCGCCGCCTACACCGTGCGGGACATCCTCGCGGGACTGTGGACCGGACTGCTGCTCATCCTGGCCCTCTATGTCGGGGGATACTTCGTGGAGCTTGACAGCCTGTTCGGGCTCCATTTCGGTACCGTCGGTGTGGCGGTCAACTATTTGGTGGTGGTAGGCCACAGGCTGCTGCGGTTGCGAGCGATGAACAACAGGAAATAGCCCAGGGAGCACCGCACAGTTTCCGTGCGAATACTCCCTGGGCTATTTGCTCGCGTTTCGTCAGCGTCGCAGGAAACGCACCCGTCCCGATCCCGTATCCACCCGCACCGTTCCCTCTCCGTCGCCGATGGTCCCGGTCAGTTCGGAACGGCTAAAATGCCGCACGGTGACGGGCATGTCGAAGTCGATGCCGCCACTGCCGGACTCGATCTCCAACCGTGCTCCGAAGTCGTCGGGGATGGAGACCGTCACGTTGCCCGACCCGGTGTCGATGTTCAGCAGGTCGACGTCGCTCGTGAGATCGACGCGCACGGAGCCGCTCCCGGTATCCAACCTCACGTAGGATGCCGTGACCGTGTTCAATGTGATGCGGCCAGAGCCCGTGTCGATGTTGAGGTCTTCCGTGGTCAGGTTCTCCCCGGTGACCGACCCCGAGCCGGTGTGAACGATGAGCGAACCGCCCGAAATACCGGAGACGCGCACCGAGCCGGAACCGGTATCGATGTTGATGTCGCCCTGAGCGTCGGTGACATCCACCGAGCCGGAGCCCGTGTCGATCGAGAGGGCCCCGCGGGTACCCGTTGAGGTGACCGAGGCGGACTGCATATCCAGCCGCAGCTCGCCGTTCACGTTCGCCACGTCGACCTCACCCACGCCCAGGAACACGGCGACGGACTTGCCCTGGGGAATGGAGATGGTCATATCGGCGTAGGCCTCCAGCCCGCGCCCGGATCCGCGGATCGAGATCCGATCGCCGCCTCGGCCGTTGCCGAACGTCCCGTCGCTCCGTACCCGCACGGTGGTGCGCGAGCGGTGCCCCAGCTCGGGATAGACGATCTCGTCGTCTGGGTAGATCACCCGGAGCGTCTCCGACGACCGGATCGTCCCGGTTTCCACCGTCAGCCGATCGGCGTCGGCGCCCTGGGCGTCGATTTCGACGACCACGTCCGAGCCGCTGCCGGCTCGTATCTGCACCATGCCCGCGAGGTTGTAGATGGAAACGCGGTTCCCCGAGACGCTGAAGGTGCCCGAGGCTTGGGCGGTGAGCGACGGCGGCACGGCGAGCGCCAAGAGGGCGACTACGCCGGCGATGAATGCCGTATGGGAAGATGACGGGTGAAGGGACATTGCTAGATTCCTCGACGACTGCCGGTGAAAAGACCGATTCCGAACAGGGGTTTGGCATGTTAGATCCCTGAAGACGGGAAAAGGTTGGCAGGCATTTTGAAGGACGGGTGTCATGTGCGGACGATTCTCGCTGACCACGGCGCCGGAGTGGGTCGCCGAGCAATTCGGACTGGACGAGGTGCCGGATCTGGGGCCGCGGTACAACATCGCCCCGACCCAGGACGTCGCCGTGGTGCGTTCCCCATCCGACGGGATCGGTAACCGGCTCGACATGGTCCGGTGGGGGCTCGTGCCGCAGGGCTCTGGCCGCGACGCCGGGAGGGCTCCCGTCATCAACGCCCGTTCCGAAACGGTCATGGAGAAACCCATGTTCCGGTCGGCGTTCCTGGCGCGCCGGTGCCTCGTCCCCGCCGATGGGTTCTTCGAGTGGCGCGACCTGGGAGGCAGCAAGCAGCCGATCTATTTCACGGCTGGTGACGAGCGGCCGTTCGCCTTCGCCGGCCTGTGGGAGTGCTACATCGCCTCCGACGGCTATCCGCTGGAGAGCTGCACGATTCTCACCACCGAACCGAACGCCCTCGTGCGGCCAGTGCACGATCGCATGCCAGTGATCCTCCCGGCCGACGCCTACGATCGCTGGCTCAACTCTGCCAACCCGCAGCGCGACCTGGTGCCCCTGCTGGTCCCCTTTCCCGAGGACGCCATGCGGTCCCGGGCCGTCAACCCCATCGTCAACAGCGTCACCATCGATTCCGCCGAGTGCATTGCGCCCCATCAGTACGTGGAGCAAGGGGAGTTTTTCTAGTGGATAGTGGACAGTGGACAGTTGGACAGTGGACAGTCGCCCCAGCCATCCGCCCCTTGCTTCCACCGCCGGCGCTACTTTGTTTCTCCCCATGTCTATAGCGAGCATTCTGCGGACGATTTTCACGCTGGGCAAAGGCGTCGCCAAGGGCCTGTCGGAGTTCACCGCAGGTGACGATCCGATTGCTCTCTTCAATACCTGGTTCGATGAGGCGAAGCGGTCAGGCATTCTGTTGCCGGATGCGATGAGCGTTGCCACCTGCACGGAGGACGGTTGGCCCTCGGCCCGCATGATGCTGCTCAAAGGCGCGGACGAGCGGGGGTTCGTGTTCTACACGAACTACGGAAGTCGCAAGGGGAGGGAGCTCACGCTGAACCCCCGGGCGGCGCTGGTGCTGCACTGGCCGGTGCTCGAGCGGCAAGTTCGGGTGGAAGGCACGGTGGAGAGGATGGCCGCCGACGAATCAGCGGCCTATTTCGCGACCCGGGGCCGCGGCAGCAGCATCGGCGCCTGGGCGTCCAAGCAGAGCTCGCCGTTGGAGAAACGGGAAGTGCTTCAGCGTCTGGTACAGGAGTACGAGGAGAAGTTTCGCGGTGAGGACGTGGAGCTGCCGCCGTTTTGGGGCGGGTATCGCTTGTCCCCGCATCGGATCGAGTTCTGGCAGGGCCGGGCGGACCGCCTCCACGACCGGTTGTGTTACGATCGCGAGGGAGCGGCCTGGAAGATCACACGCCTCTACCCATAGAGGATCAACGGACCACCAGCACTAGTCTTGGCGTTGCAGCACGATCTCCGCAAACGTGGTGGGGTTGGCCGGGTAGTTGCGGCGCGAGAGGGACGCCACCCGCTTGCGGCCGGCCGTTGTGGTGACGGTGAGGCTTATGCGAAGGCGGTTGCGTCCGAGGTGGGGCAGGGCGAGTTCCGCCGTGTATCCGCCGGGGGCCCGGCGGGTCGCGTATGAGGCGCCCGATGCCATGGGTGCCACCGTCGCCGAAAGTGGGAGCCCGAGATTCGAAATGTGAAACTGCGTAAACGTGAGCGCGCGGTTGTCGGCCAACCACTTGGCCATGAATCCCTGAAACCCGAAGGCCGTGGCGCGAATCGTCGGCGGCTCGTCGCCCGGCGGCGGCAACAGCAGCACGAGTTCCTCCGGGCCGATGGCGCCGTCCTCGGGATCGCCGTCGACGACCACCGCCATGTGATCCCCTTCGCCGATCTCCTCGCCGGGACGGGGGCGAATGTCGGCGTTGGCCACCCGAAACGCGACGTAAAGGAATTCCGCGTCCTGCCGGAACGCCACCCGGGACTCGCTGCGTGTGTCCGGGTCGAGAAACAGCGGCACCCACTCGCGTTCGTCCACATCGGATACATCTCCGTCGATGGTTGGAGGCGCCGGCACGGACGCGGCGGGGTAGCGATCCAGGTCGGTGCGATAGACCAGCATGTCCTCGCTCTGTTCGTACATGGATGAGCGTCGCAGTTCGGCCAGCCGTGCGCGGAGCGTCGCCACGTGTGGCTCCACATCATCGGCCAGCCGGTCCAATGCCGGGTTCGTGGCGGCCTTGGCGCGCATCCGAGCCAACCCGGCAGCGAGATCCTCCAGGGCTTGCCCGATGGGTCGCGCGTCGATGGTGTCGGGCAGGAAATAGAGCGGTCCGAACACGTTGTCGTCCCACCCGTAGTCCCCGAAGATCCTGATGAGCGGTTGGACGTCCGCCGCCGCATCACCGTAGAGTCGCGCAAGAGCGGCGTCGAGTGCGGTGGCGGGATCGTAGCCGGAAGGGTCCCGGGCGTATGCGGCGAGGGTCGCCAAGGCGATCATGGACGCGTGGGCCTCGTTCATCGGGTTGGCGATGATGCCCGCCGTCGTGGAGGCGAGGTCGGGGTGCCGGCCGGTGAATGGGCCGAGGAACAGACGCCACCGGGCGTAATCGTTGACGGGGTAGTTGTCCCACAACAAGGGGCGGCGCCGCAGCAGACGACCCCATGCTTCGGCCTGCGCGGGCGAGATCGTTGGCGAGGCCACATCGGGTCCGGTCCAAAAAATCTGCACGTCCTCGACCACGCCGGCGCCGATCTCCGCGATGTATGCCCGATCGCCCCAGGCGTTCGTGTACGTCGTCGGGGTCAACGCCAGGGAAATCCCGCGAGTGGCGAGATCGCCGTGCAATCTGTTCGTCAGGGCCACATGCGCTGCCGCCAGCGTCCCGTACGCGTCACGATCTGCCCGGTGGGATAACGATGCCGGAACGTCGTCGACGAACAGGCCGACGTGGCGCACGCCGAGCGCCGACACGTGATCGATCTTGCGCAGGAGCGCTTCGTAATCGGTCGAGTCGGAATAGACGATGGACAAACCGGGGCTGATGGCGTACCAGAACTCCACGTGGTGGTCCTGCGCAGCAAGCACCAACACGCGAAGCTCCTCGTACCGGGCCGGGGGATAATCCTCGCGCCAGCGCGTACGATGGAAGGGATCGTCCTTGGGCGCGTAGAAGTAGGCCTGCAACCCCACTTCGCCCATGAATCGCAACATGTCGAGGCGGTCCTGGTGTGACCACGGTGGGCCGTAGAAGCCCTCGATGACGCCACTCGTTTGGAACGGCACCGACACGTGATCCTCCTGGCAGCCCGCGGCGGCGGGCAACGTGAAACAAAGAGCGAGTAGGGCGATGAGTTTTCGGCGGTGCATTCCGCGCATCCGGGTCAGTGTTCTCGGTAATGCTTCACCCTCGCCCGCCGGCCAGCTTCGCCGCCTCCGGCGACCGCAACAGGGCCAACATGGCCCCGCTGCCCAATATGGGACCGATGGCCAGTGTCGCGAATGCCCAGCGCCAGCCGACCCAATCGACCACGCCCGGGATCATGCGAATCGAGATCAAGGTCAACAGGAACCCCATTGCCGTCTGGGTCGTCAAGAGCGTACCCATGTATTCGCTGTCGCCCAGCTCGCTCACCGCCGAAGAGAACTGCGCGGAATCGGCGACGATGGCGAACCCCCAGACCAGCGCCACCGCGGTGACGAGATACGGGTGCCCGTCGAGGAACAGGCCGATGGTGAGCGTGCAGGCGCCGCTCGTGATCATGCTGGCGATGGTCGTGCGGGTCCGCCCCCAGAGGTCGGCCAGCCATCCGGCGGCGAGACTCCCGGCCCCGCCGGCCCCGATGACCGCAAAGGCGACGAATGCGGCGCTGCGGTCGGCTCCCAGGCGGCCGAACAGCGAATCGTCGGACGCGGTGCCGTAGGCGAACGCCAGGAACACCGGGATCCAGGTCCACATCGCGTAGAGCTCCCACATGTGTCCCAGGTAGCCGAAGTTGGCCAGCCGAAGCGATCGGTTCGTGAGGGAGCGACTCATGTATCTCCAGCGAAATTTGGGTGCGGCGGAACGGTATGGGCCCAGCTCGCCAACAAACCACACGATGATGCCCCCGACTGCGGCAAGTCCCGAAACGATGAAGAGGACCAGGCGCCAGTCGCCGACACCGCCCAGGGCCCTGACGAGGTGCGGTGAGGCCGAGCCGATGGTCAAGGCGCCCACCAAGAGGCCGAGTCCCAGCCCCCGGTCCTCTTTGGTCCACGTGGCCATGATCTTCATGCCGACCGGGTAAACGGCCGCCAGGGTGACCCCGGTGCCGAATCGCAGAACGAGCGCTAGGGGGAGGGCATCGACCACGAGGGGAATGAGGGCGTTCAGGCCGGCTCCCGCGAAGGCCCCGATGGCCAGCACCTTCCGCGGCGGCCAGACGTCCGCAACGTTGAGCAGCGCGCTGGCCACGGCGCCGGCCACGAACCCGAGCTGCACGCTCATCGTGAGCCACGCGGCTCCGCCGGTGCTGAGTTGCCAGGCGTCGATGAGCGAGGGCATGACGGCGGTCGCCGAGAACCACAGGCTCATGGCCAGCAGTTCCGCGAGCGCCAGCAACAACAAGACGCGCCATTTGTGCGTGGGCGACGACCTCATCAGCTCTCCTCAAAGAAAAAGGCCCCGGTGGTTAGCCACCGAGGCCTCGGGATCGATTCTCAGGGGGGTCACCCGCGACCTTGAGCCACCTGACGTTCCTCCCCGGTCTCGAAGTACTTGTAATTCTTGCCGATGTAGGCGTTCCATTCCTCGGGCGTGTCTTCTTCGGCGAAGATCGCGGTCACCGGGCATTCGGGCTCGCACGCGCCGCAATCGATGCACTCGTCCGGGTGGATGTACAGCATGTCCGGACCTTCGTAGATGCAATCCACCGGACAGACATCCACACAGCCCCGGTCCTTCACGTCGACGCACGGTTCCGCGATGATATAGGTCATTACTGCCAAGTAATCCTTGCGAGTGGTAGGCCGAATCTTGAATCGTGCCGAGCCCGGTGTCAAGTACCGGGCCTGTCCGATGTGACAGCTACGTAACTCGTTGGAAACATTGGAGGTACCGGTTGCGTGGACGCCGCGGGCGACCCGAATGGTGCGACGCCCCTCCGGGCATATGACGCGGCGGAGCACAAACCGGCGTCCCTGATTATTTTTCTGGCAAGGCGCTGCGGCACGGCTGCCGCAGCCGTAGGTCACGCGAAAAGGAGGAACCGGTGCGATACGATCCCCGCATGGTGCAGCCTATGCGAGAAGAACTTACTTCGCTGGGTTTTGAAGAATTGATGACCCCCGATGACGTCGACAGGGCGCTGGGGGCCGATGGTGTGGTCATGGTCGTGGTGAATTCGGTGTGCGGTTGCGCCGCGGGCAAGGCCCGTCCGGGTGTGCGGCTGGCCGTGCAGCACGACAAGATGCCCGACAGGCTGACGACCGTGTTTGCTGGAATGGAGATGGACGCCACGGAGCGCGCCCGGAGCTATTTCACCGGCTATCCGCCCTCGAGCCCCCAGATCGGCCTGTTGCGGGACGGCAAGCTGGTCTACCTCATGGAACGGCATGACATCGAGGGGCGGGAAGCCAACGCCATCGCCGACAAGCTGGTGGAAGCCTTCGAGGAGTACTGCACCAAGGTCGTGTAGCCACGTTCGGATGATTCTGCTCGATCCGGCCGCCCGCCCGGTGATCGCCCACCGGGGGGCGAGCGGTCAATTCCCAGAAAACACACTGCTGGCGTTTCGCGAGGCCGTCGCCCAGGGGGCCCACGCGGTCGAGCTGGACGTCCGGCTCTCCCACGACGGTGTCCTCGTGGTCATGCACGATGCCACCGTGGACCGCACGACGGACGGGGAGGGTGGCGTCGGCGAGCGTGACCTCGATGCCCTTCTGCGGTTGGATGCCGGGTGCGGCGAGTCGATCCCGACCCTCGAAGCCGTGCTCGAGGCGTTCCCCGGGACCCCGCTGCTCGTGGAGGTGAAGGAGCGCGCGGCGACGCCGGCCGTGGTGCGCCTCGTCCGGGCCATGGGGGCCGGTGCCCGGGTCGTCCTGGGATCGTTCGACTCGAAAGTGCTCAGCACCGCCCGGGCGGCGGGTATGGTCACCGTGGCCACGAGACCCGAAACGGCCGCGTTCTGGGTGGCCAGCCGGGTGGGCTGGAGGGGCATTGGGAAGGAGTATGCCGCCTTCTCGGTGCCGGAGTATCAGGGCCGGATGCGGGTCGTGGACCGGCGCTTCGTGCGCCTCGCGGCGCGAACCGGCAAGCCGGTGCACGTGTGGACGGTGGACGACCCCGGAACCGCGCAGCGTTTGCGGTCCTTTGGAGTTGCGGGCATCGTGACGAATTTTCCCGACCGGATGGTCCGGTTGGGTGCTGGCGTGTGACGAAAGACAGGGACGTGCTCGATAAGCGATTCACGGCGCTCGTCGCCGTTCTCGGCGTCGCCTGCGCCACCAGCGGACACCTGGTGGGGCCTGCGGCGGCGCCGCCGGTTGGGGCAGGCGCGGGAGCCGACCCCACCGAGGCGGTCATCCATTCTCTTTTCCTCGTGGGGGATGCCGGCTGGGTTAGGGGGCCCGATCCGCTACTCACCGAGATGGCGGCCCAGGTGGCTCAGGCGCCGGGGCGTTCCACCGTCGTGTTTCTCGGAGACAACATCTATCAAGCCGGCCTCGCGGCGCCGGGGGCGCCGGATCGGGCGGTCGGCGAGCAGGCCCTCCTGCTCCAGATCGAAGTCGCCCGGGCGAGCGGTGCGCGGGCCATCTTCGTCCCCGGCAATCATGACTGGGATCGATCGGGGCCGGACGGATGGGAGGCCATCCTGCGGCAGGGTCGCTTTCTAGAGCGTGAGGGGATTGAGCTCTTGCCCTCCGGGGGGTGTCCGGGGCCGGCTGTCACCGATCTCGGGACCGACGTGCGTCTCGTGGCGCTGGACACAGAGTGGTGGCTCCGGCAAGGACCCAAGCCGCAAGATCCCGATTCGAATTGTCCTGCAGATTCGGAAATAGAGGTACTCGATGCCCTGGTGCAGGCCTTGGCATCCGCAGGCGGGCGCCACACGGTGGTGGTCGCCCACCACCCGTTGGCCTCCACGGGCCCCCACGGCGGCTATTTCGGCTGGAAGGACCATCTGTTT
>JAPULZ010000033.1 GCA_027294455.1 Gemmatimonadota bacterium | reverse complement strand
TCCAGATGTCGCCATGATACGAGAAGACGATCATGCCGTTGGCGATGTGGGGATCGCGCATGAACTTGATGGGGTCGGCCGCGCCCTCGACGGGCATCAATAGGAGAGTGGCGAGGACGGCGAGCGAGGAGACGGATCTGACGAAAGACGTGGGGGACATGAGCACTCCTTTTCCCTCAGGTGAGGGGGGTCGAATCTCTGGATTCGGGAATCTACGACTCGGTTTCGGGGTGCCACAAGCGGTGCGGGGAATATCCAATTTTGAATATTGAACATTCAACATTCAATATTGGATATTCGATATTCATCTGGCCATTCGACCGACTGCCTTGACACCACGGGTCCGCCGACGCCCCTTGATATGTAGGCGTCCCGGGGTCGACCCGACGCTCTCAACGCTTGCTCACTGTTCAACGAGGAAAACGCGATGATTACCCACACTTCTCCAGCCTGGCCCACGACCCTGTCGACCGCCGTCTTGGCGGCGGCTCTCCTCATCCCGGCCGGGTCGCTCCAGGCCCAGGCCCCACCCGCGGGGACCCAGCGGCTCGCCTTGGAGCAATTCCTGGAGATCGAGGGCGTGAGCGATCCCCGCATGTCGCCCGACGGCGGCCAGATCGTCTATGCTCGCCAGTGGATCGATGCCATGACCGACTCGCGCCGATCGTCGCTTTGGATCATGAACGCGGACGGCGGCCAGAATCGGAACCTGACCACCGGCGGATCGCCCCGCTGGTCGCCTTCGGGAGACCGGCTCGCCTTTCTGGCGTGCGGCACGCCGGGCGGAGATCCGGGCGCCCTGATCGACTGCGAAGGGCCGACTCGCCAGCAGATCTACGTCCGTATCATGTCGGGCGCCGGCGCGGGTGCCATCACACAGATCACGCGCCTCATCGAGGGCGCCAGCAACATCGAGTGGTCGCCCGACGGGTCGCTCATCGCGTTCAATCAGTTCGTCCCCAAAGAAGACCGCTGGACCGTGAGTTTGCCCGGCAAGCCTCGGGGAGCAACGTGGACGGAGGAGCCGCGCATCGTCGACAGGCTCGACTATCGACAGGACCGGCAAGGGCTCACGCGGAACGGCTTCCGCCACATCTTCACCGTTCCCGCCGATGGCGGATCGCCGCGTGCAGTAACCCACGGTGACTACAACGACGGCAGCCCCCGCTGGGGCCCCGACGGCCGGACGATCTATTTCGACGCGTTCCGGCGGGAGGGGGACACGTACTATGCCGGCAGCTACATGGGTCGCCCGTCCAAGATCTACGCTGTGGACGTGGCGAGTCGCCGCATCCGGGAGTTGAACAGCGGGCACGTCGGCGTCGACCGAAGCCCCGTCATCTCACCCAACGGCCGTACGATCGCCTACCTGGCGTCCGATTCCACCGATCACATGTACGTGCAGCGCCGGCTTCATATAATGAATGCGGACGGCTCGAACCCCCGGCTGATCTCCACTGATTTCGACCGCAGCATACGCGCCATGCGGTGGGCGGCCGATGGGAGCGGTGTGTATTTCGGCGCGGACAACCACGGAGAGCGGAATCTCTACTTCGCGTCGACGCGGGGCGGTGTCCGCAAGATCACCGATGGTAAGCACAACCTCAATATCACCGACATCAATCCGAACGGGACGGCCGTGGGTGTGTTGTCCACGCCGCACATTCCGTCGGACGTGGTCACGCTTTCGCTCAGCAATCCGACACCCGAACGTCTCACCCACGTGAACGACGACGTCCTGGCCGACGTGACACTCGGCGAGGTGGAAGACTTTTGGTACGAGTCGGTGGACGGGTGGCGTGCCCAGGGCTTCATCGTGAAGCCGCCCGACTTCGATCCCAACCGGCGCTATCCCATGGTGCTCAGCATCCACGGCGGGCCGCATTCGATGTACACGTACGGATTCAGTTTTTCGTTCCAGAACTTCGCCGCAAACGATTACGTGGTGTTGTACACCAATCCCCGCGGCTCGACCGGCTACGGTGAGGAGTTCGGGAACGGAATCAACAACGCCTGGCCCGGCAAGGACTACGACGACCTGATGAATGGCGTCGATGCTGTGCTCGAGCGGGGTTACGTGGACGAGAACAACATGTTCGTCATGGGGTGTAGCGGTGGCGGTACGCTCACCGCATGGGTCGTGACGCAGACGACCCGCTTCGCCGGCGCCTCGGCACGGTGCCCCATCACGAATTGGATCTCATTCGTCGGCACCACCGACGGCACCTCCTGGTACAAGACGTTCCATAACTATCCGTGGTACGGTGCAGAGGAACACCTGAGCCGCTCGCCGTTGATGTTCGTGCAGAACGTGACGACACCGACGCTCGTCATGGTGGGTGAGTTCGACCTACGCACGCCAGTACCCCAGAGCGAAGAATTCTATCAAGCGCTCAAGATCGAGGGTGTGGAGACCAAGATGATCTACATGCAGAACGAGTGGCACGGTACGTCGCGGAATCCATCCAACTTCCTACGAACCGAGCTGTATCAGTTGGATTGGTTCGAGCAGTACATGACCAAGGAGATGAAGGATCGGCGGATGATAAGTTAGCGGGGAGCGGGGAGCGGGGAGCAGGGAGCGGGCCACCCGGACCCCCAGCAGGGGGGTCTGGTTGGGTAGGCTGGCGCGGCGCTGGCCTTTGTTACGCCATCGCTCGCCCCGCGCTGGGACGGACGCTTTGCTCCGATTGGGCTTGAAGCAAGTTGGTGGCGTCGTCGGCATCGACGGGCTTCGAGTACAAATTCCCCTGGGCATATTGGCAATCGAGTGACTTGAGCCACTCCGCCTGCTCCTGGGTGTCCACGCCCTCGGCCACGACCTCCACGTTGAGGTCCGAGGCCAGCCGCATGATCGTGCGAACTATGGCAACCGCATTTTCGGTGGAACTCGCGTCGCTGATGAACGATCGATCGATTTTGAGAGCGTCGAACGGGATGCGGTGAAGGTAGCTCAACGAGGAATATCCGGTGCCGAAATCGTCGATGTGGATCTTGACGCCGAGATGGCGGAACCGCCGAAGGATGTCGATGCAGGACTCGATGTCCTCCATGAGCATACTCTCCGTGATCTCCAGGATGACCGACCCGGGAACCGAGCTGATGAGGGCGTTGCCGATCTGCTCTACGATGTGGGGATCCTGGAACTGCCGAGCCGATAGGTTCACACTGACGGACAAGTCCGTTTCCTCCGGAAACAGCTTCCGCCAGACAAGGATTTGGCGACTCGCCTCACGCAAGATCCAATCTCCCAATGGCACGATCAACCCGGATTCTTCAGCGACGTGGATGAACTGCGCGGGCAACATCATGCCGCGGAACGAGTGCTCCCACCGTACGAGCGCTTCGAAGCCCACTATACGGCCGCTGCTCAGCGACACAAGTGGCCAGAAGACCAACGAGAACTGATCATCCTGTAATCCCGCACGGATATCGGCTTCCAGCTGGAGTCGAACTACGACCCGATGGTGCATGCCCGGATCGAAGAACTCGTAAGTGTTCCCCCCTCCGCTCGCCTTGGCCCGGCGCATGGCGGTCTCGCCGTCCCGCAGCAGATCCTCGGCGCACTGGTACGGGGTTTCACTCGATGCGATCCCGATGCTCGCTGTGGCAAACACGTCCCGCTCGCCAATGCGAAACGGTTCCTGGAGCTGCGCTTCGATTCGCTCGACCACCCGAACGGCCGCCCGTGCTCCGTGCCCCATCGACAGCAGGATGCCGAACTCGTCACCACCGATGCGCGCCACCGTGTCTTCTGGACGGACACACCGCAGCAAGCGATGAGAGAGGGCGGTCAGCAACTGGTCGCCGCCGATACGTCCGTGGCTGGCGTTCACACGCTGAAAATGGTCGACTCCGAAGAGCATCACCGAGAATGTGGTTTTGTCCTGGCGGGCCCGTAGCAGGGTTCGGTCGACCAGATCCAGGAAGTGAGCACGATTCGGCAAACCGGTCAGCGGATCGTGGATCGTCTTGCGGGCCGCGCTGGCGCGGGC
>JAPULZ010000032.1 GCA_027294455.1 Gemmatimonadota bacterium | reverse complement strand
GTCTGTGGTCAACACGGCCACCTGTGCACGAATACGCTTGTCGCCCACCGTAAACTCCCTGGCATCCATGTCACCCCCTCCGTCGACAAACGAACGCACCCAACGCCAAAAATCTCTCCACTCCGGCCCCGTTTGTCGGTCCACCGCTTCGTACGGAGACGGCTCGATCCCGAGCAGTTGAACGGCGCGTGGGTTGGTGGTGGTCACGCGCAGTCCCTGTCCCAGGGCCACGACCCCCGTCGCGACGTTGCTCAACACCGCACCGGTGAAGTTCAGCGCATCTTCCAACGCCGCCTGGTGCGCGGCAACGTCCGCTGCCATCTGCTTGAACGCGTTCACGACGGGGACGAACTCTTTCGGCATTTGGGGGTCGAACGGCGGCAGTTCCTTCCCGCCACCGATGGCTCCGGCCGCAGCGCTCAACGCCTGAACGGGTTTCGCGAGCTCGCGTCCCGCTGTCGCCGCCAGCCCCGAAGCTGCCGCAAACCCGAGCGCGATCACGAGAATCAATGCAAAAAGGATGTCTTGCTGATTGTGTCGCAGCTGCGGCTCATCAACGAGACGGGGAGCGGCCAGAACGAGCGACCGTCCGGTCAGGCTGGTCAGCGCACGATACCCTACCCTGGTGTTTCGCCCGCCGACGTTGCGGTCGGCGATCGCCTGGCGATCCAACCCGCTTCCGAGGACGAGCTGCTGGAACACCTCAGGATACAGATAGGGCTCCACAAGACCGAGTTCGGCCAAAACCCTGGCGCTCGAATGAAGCAGCTTGCCGTCTTCGTACAACAACAGATCCGCGTCGAGCTGATCGGCCAGCTCATCGAGCCGCTGCTGGCTGCGAGCGCCCATGATGGCAAAGTCCAATTCGACCCCGGCGGCGTCCTGCAGCGTCTGCGTAATGACCAGGTCTTCGGTCGTCCGCACCTCCGCAGCGAAGCGCCCCACACTCCACGTCCCCAAACCCAGCGTCGGCATGAAGAAGAAAAGGGCCAACGCCAGCGTGAGCCTGGTGCTGTAGGATTCGCCTTTGAGCGATCGCCACAAGGGTCGAAGATCGATCGTCACCCTACCCTGGATCGCCTCGCCCAGCAACACGAATAACGCCGCGACCACCGCCGTGAGCCCCACGAGGAGGGCACCTCGGACCACGGAATCCACGATCCCGCCGAGGGGAACGCGCACTTGGAGGTTACTGAAGCCCTCAGGGAAAGCGAGTGATTGCTCACCCATCAAAAGGCGGCCCTCCTTGCGCCATTCGAGACGCACAGCCGTGGCCGACGAGTAGATCGGGGTCGCGACGAAGATGTCGTAGGGTGCCACCGTCAGGGGGTCGCCGCGGAGAAATCGAGCCAACCGAACGGGCTCGATGGCCTGCGACCGAGGTCCGACTACCACCGTCACGACACTGCTATCGGGATACGGAACCGTGAGCAAGTAGTGACCGCCGGGAACCACCGTCAGCTCCTCGACCAGCGGGTTGCGCCGCCCAACCGCATCGCGGGCGCTGACCTCGATGTCCAGGCGACGCACCGAGAGGTCGGCCAACTCCAGCTCGGCGATGCGGTTTCCATCGAGGTTCCATATGGCGAGCGACGCGGGATAGTTGTCGCGACTCAAGGACGAACGCTGCCACCGCGTGTACAACCCGGCCGCCGAGCGAGGCACGGGCTCCGACCGGAGGTCCTCGCCGAAAGTCTGCAAAGCACCAAGGGCAATCGGATCGACCCGTTCCGCCAGTCGCTCGACGTCGCGCTCGGCGTTGAGCACTCTCCCATCCACCACCGCCGCCCAGATGAACAGCAGCACCGCCGAGCCGGCCACGCCGGAGCAAGACGCAATAACCCGGGAGCGGCGCCCGGGATGTACGGCCAAGAACAACGCCGGAGTCCACAGCGACAAATACCACACCGGCCACTCCGACCCGGGGTTCCATACCACGAGGCCCAACAGCACGAGAACAAACGCAAGGCCGACCGCCGCCCACGCATTCCACCACCGGAAGTGACTGACCCCTGAGATTCGAACGCACAGAGCCGCCACGGCCAACATCGCCGTACCGGCCATCGCGATGGATACGGACCAGGCGAGCCAGTTGCTCAAACCGATGCCGCCCTCCGGAACGGCCACGCCCTGCGCGAGGACACGGAACACAAAGGGAGCTGCCACGACGATCAAACCAGCTACGGGAACCAGTAGCCACCGCCATCGCACCAGGGATCTCCGCCACAACGCCACGATCACCACCAGGGCGACGCCGGCAAGCACGACCAACCCGCCCGCCGACGTGCTGAAAAAGCCGAACTGTGACAGGAAATACGTGTGTGGAGAGAAAAGCGGGTCGAGTCCGAGACGGGACCCCATTGGCGTCAACAAGAGCAGGCCAGCACCACCCATGACGACCCAGAATCGCAACCGATGGCTCACCAAGAAGAACAGCACCAGGAGCGTCAGAACCGCGGCCACCGCCACTCGCCTGCCGCCGCGTTCGAGGACGGTCAATTTCAACGTGCCCTGGGTGGGGGGAACCGGTCTCACCGAGAACAGCGTATCCGGAAATACCTCGACCGAGTTGCAATCGGGCACACAATAATTGACGACGTCTGGGTCCCGTGAAGCCGTTCCCGGCGCCGAAAAGTGCAGTTGGGAGCCTGTCGCTCGGGCGAAGCGTGAGGCGACGGTGGCGGCGCGGTTGGGCACGGCGCTGTCGCCGGCAAGGAGGAGCTGAGCCACGGCCGTCCGGCCGCCACGGGTGCGTTCCGCTTCCAAGACGACGTAGAACGGCGTGATCTGGACCCGAAGTGACACCCCGATCGGGACAGGCGGGATGCGGAGGTTACCCGCCCACGCGTGCGCTTCGCCGGTGCGTCCAAACACGACCACGCCGCGTTCTGGGCTTCGAGCGGCGAGGCCTCCTTGCCACGCGTCAAAAATCTCGGAGCGTGAGGAAGCCTCGAGACTCGCTCCTCGATCGGCCAGCGAGCGAACGATGGCGACGGCGTCTCCCAGGGTGATCTCGAGATGGCGCGTTGCCCGATCGACCAGCTGGGTTCGCACGTCGTCCCAGCGGGTCTCGATGGCCGCCACCTGCCAGGTGGCATGAAGGGCGGCGCCCGATCCGGCCAGCCCGAGCACCGACGCCGCCACCCTGGCGGGCTGGCTGGTCCGTGCTGCGATAATCGTCGCCGCGAGGGCACACAGGGCGGCGGTTACCCCCCAAAAACCGACGGGATGTCCCAACCAGAATCCGAGCGCCACGATCAGCGCCCCGATCCACGTTTCCCAGCGAGTAAGGAGCGTCGATTTCACGTCCCGTATATCTTCATCTTCCATAACCATGCGCAACCTTCTGACCCCTGCCTACGCGAGATCGAGGCCCGGCAAGGTCTCGATCGGAGCTTGCATCCTGGTTTGGGCGCTACCGACCACCGCTCCGGTCGCGGCCCAAGGACGGACATTCGACGAGGGGGTCTTGCGCGTTACCATCGGCGGCAGAGACGTGGCCCGCGAGGAGTTTTCGATCCGGCGGGGCCGCTCCTTCGATGGGGGGACCGGTTATCAGCTTCTGGCTACCGCATTCTACCCACCCAGGCGGACGAGGGTCACTATCCCGTCCTCGGTCGATCTGGGTCCCGATTCCCTGCCGCGTCTGGCCCAGTTTGGGCCGATCACGGGCGTCGACCTCGTTACCCAGGCCCAGTTCGGACCCCGGATTCTCATTTTGAAGACCCGACGGTCCGCCGGCGAAACGTTCCGGGAATACCCCGGGGTGAGCCGGAACTGGGTCGTCGACGATTCGCTGCTTTCCCTCTACGCGCTCCCTCCCGGCACCGACACGGGAACGGTTCGCTTGGTGTCGCCGCGTCAGGGGAGCCGGGTGGACTTCCTGTTAACCGACCGGGGCTTCGAGGAAACCGTGGTGGGAACGCGCCGGCGCTCTCTCCGTCACCTGGTGCTCACCGCCGCGACCGATGTGAGGCACCTATGGTACGACGCGGGCGGCAGGCTCATGAAGGTGGAGATCCCCGCCCGGCGTCTGGTGGCCGAGCGGGAAGTGGATTCCGCGGTCCCAAACCGATAACGCAGTATTCGCGTTGGGCTTACCGGACTCGGGACGAGCAAACCCACAACCGAACACTTTTCCGCTTCGCCGACTCGACTGCAGGCCCCTTAAATTGTTGTGACAAAACAAGTTATAGAACATAGAATCGTGGCACGGCGCCTGCATATCCCATAAGCGGTCGGCGGCTCTTCGGGGCCTTCGGACCCGGGAAAACGACCACCGGGGTCGACGTGGGGACCGATCGTTTGGCCCTCTATTTCCCAATCAGTCCGCCATCGACACGTTGTGTCTCGGGCGTGAAACCGCGCTCCGAGGCATGGCGTAGAGAGAATCGTAAACAGTTCAGCGTGAGGAAGAATCTGATGAACGCCCGTGCCATCCCATTGCTCGGCATCCTGTTGTTCGGCATCTCGACCGCCGCGACGGCTCAAAACCGTCTGCCGTCCATACCGCAGACGCTGTCGCTCGACGACGCGCTCAATCTCGCCGAGACCTACAGTCCGACCTATAGGCAAGCCGCGAACGACCGAGGCGCCGCGGCGTGGGGAGTCCGGAACGCGTACGCGTCGTTCCTGCCAAC
>JAPULZ010000031.1 GCA_027294455.1 Gemmatimonadota bacterium | reverse complement strand
GACATTGCGATCACTGAGATCGTGCGCCATGGCGTAGGCGAGACGAATCACCGACACCTTCACTAGGTCGTAGAAGAAATTTCCCCGATAGCCCAGGAAGTCCCCGTCGGTGATCTCGACGATGAGCCCCGCGTCCCGCTCCACCATGAGGGGCACGCCGTGGCGGCTGGTGATGATGTGGGTGTGAATCGCCCGTTGCAGCATGAGGAGGCCCTTGTCGAGGGAGAGCTTCCAGAAGGGTTTGCCCCACTCGGTCAGCCCGTCGCCTCCCCATATGTCGTTCACGAGGACGTCGAGGTAGCCCTGTTCTTCCTCGACCCGGGCGAACAGGGCCTCTACCTGGGCCTCGTCCGTGTGGTCGACTCGCACGGCGATGCCATCGCCTCCCCGGGCCGTCGCCATCTCAGCCGTCTCGTCGATGGTTTCCGGCCGGCCTTTGGTGGCGAGATCGCCGCGGACGCTGCGGCCTGTGCAGTAGACCGTGGCCCCGGCCTCGCCCAGCATGGTGGCGATCCCGCGGCCCGCGCCCCGGGTGGCCCCGGCCACTACGGCCACTTTTCCGAGTAGGGGTTTCATGGACACCCTCGACCAGTCGTGGACCGCATAACCTGCTGAAAAGGCCTCGGTTTCTCCAGCCCGCAGTGCCTGAATCGCGGCGGCTGAGGCGCCCGTGAAACTCCGGAGCATTTTCTCCGTATGAAGTAGAAAATAACCCGAGCCCCGTTTCGCCATGAAACCAGTCTCCGAATTCGAACAGCTCGTCCTGCTCGCCGTGGCCCGCCTCGACGAAGGGGCCTATGGCATGGCCGTGAGCCAGGAGATCGAGGCCAGAACCGCCAAATCCGTTTCCCTGGCGGCGGTCTACGCCACCCTCGGCCGGATGGAGACCGAAGGTCTCGTCTCCGCCTGGACCTCACCGCCCACCGCCCAGCGGGGTGGCCGGGCCAAGAAACACTTCCGTTTGCAGTCCGAAGGCGCCCGGGCCCTCGTGGAGACCCGGCGGGCCATCGAGCGAATGTGGGACGGCCTGGAGCTCAATCGGTATCTGGAGAGCCGCTGACGTGGCCGGTTCCACCAGACCTCCGCGGATCGCCGAATGGCTGCTGGCCCGCATCGTCCAGCCGGCCGACCGGGAATACGTGCTCGGCGACGTGGCCGATGAATACCACGCGCTGAGCGCGAAACCCTGGGGGGCCGCGCGGGCGCGTCTCAGGTACTGGCGCCACGTGGTCCAATCCGTGGTTCCCAGCATCAAGGCCAGGCTTCGGACCTGGCGGCATCACCACCTTCGCTACTCGCTTTCAACCCCCCGTCGGGGAGAGCCCATGAACGCCTTGCGTCAGGACCTTCGTTACGCCGTCCGCGTTTTGCGCCGCAGTCCGGTGTTCACGATCGTCACGGTCGTGACCCTCGCACTGGGCATCGGAGCCAACACGGCCATCTTCAGCGTGGTGCGCGGTGTGTTGCTGGCGCCGCTGCCGTATCATGAACCGGGACAGGCGGCAGTCTTGGGGGTGACCTGGAGCGAATCGGAAAGCGGCCGCGACGACGAGCTACATGGAATGTCGGAACCGGAGCTCTTCGATTTTCGCCGTGGCAACGAGACGCTGGAGGGGATCGGGGCGTACTACACGACGGCCGTCAATCTCACCGGGACCGATGGCGACGCCGAACGCGTTCCGACAGCCGTGATGACGGCGGATGTGTTCGACGTGCTCGGTGTCAACGCGGCGCTGGGCCGGACCTTCACGCCGGACGAAGACAAGCCCGCGGCGCCGCGGGTCGCTCTCCTGGGACACGATCTCTGGCAGCGACGCTACGCAGGCGATCCCGCCGTCATCGGCCGGGACATCATGGTGAACGGCATTCCGCGCACGGTCGTGGGCATCATGGGAGCGGACTTCCGCCTGCCGGCGGCCTTCTCCACGATGCGGTCGCAACTGTGGCTGCCGATCCGTTTCGACGAAGACAACCTGAGCGGACGCGGGAGCCATTACCTCGACGGCGTGGCGCGCTTGAAGCCCGGCGTCACCATCGACCAGGTGAACAGCGACCTCCTTTCCATCGGGAACGCACTGACGGAGCAGGGGCTCTACCATCAAGGACAACACTTCCGCGGGGTGGTGACACCCGTGGATGACTTCGTCGTGGGGAATGTGCGTCCGGCGTTGCTGGTCTTGTTCGGCGCCGTCGCCTTCGTGCTCCTCATCGCGTGTGCCAACGTGGCCAATCTCATGCTCGCCCGCGGCCAAGCGCGCAAGCGAGAGCTGGCGGTGCGGGCCGCACTTGGGGCCGGCCGTGGCGTGCTCGGTCGCCAGCTGTTGACCGAGGCAGTGGTCCTGGGACTCGCCGGCGGCTTGGCGGGACTCGCCCTCGCCCGAGTGGGACTCGGGGCGTTGATCGCGTTCGACACGGCGAGCGTGCCTCGATTGAGCGAGGTACGGCTCGACGTCGCGGTGCTGGGATACGCTACGATCGTTTCGGTGCTCACTGGTCTTCTGTTCGGACTCGCTCCGGCGATCCGCGGAGCGCGTGGGGCGGACCTCCAGTCCGATCTGAAGGACGGTGGGCGCGGAGCGGTGGGCGGGGCTCGTGGACACCAGGTGCAGCGGGCGCTGGTCGGCACGCAGATCGGGCTGGCCGTGATGCTCGTGATCGGCGCAACGCTGGCCATCAAAAGCTTCGGCAACCTGATTCGTATCGATCCCGGTTTTGCAGTCTCGAATGTGCTCACCATGCGGCTCTCTGTTCCCGCGGCGGACTATCCCGACGCCCCCGCCGTCAGCGGATACTACCAGCGGTTGCTGGAGCGGGTACGGGAGTTGCCCGGCGTGCACGAGGCCGCCGCGGTTCGGCTGCTGCCCCTCGCCGAGAGCATCGGGGATTGGTCCATCGACATACAGGGAAGGGAAAAGCGCCCCGGGGAGGACTTCGACGGAGATTGGCAGGTGGTGTCTCCGGGCTATTTCGAGACGATGCGCATTCCTCTGAGGGAGGGACGCTTCATCGAGGCCCGGGACCGGGTCGACGGGCACCAGGTCATCGTCATCAACGAGGCCATGGCCACGCTGTACTGGCCGGGGGAGACCCCGCTGGGCAAGCGCGTACGCATGGGTGGCGACGAAGCGCCCTGGCTCGAGATCGTCGGGGTGGTAGGTGACGTCCGGCACGAGGGCATCAGCGGGAAGATCAACTCGAAGTTCTATCGGCCGCACGATCAGTTTGTCCGGTCGGCCGGCTATGCGCCCAGCAGTATGCGGTTGGTGATTCACACCGAGGTGGACCCGGTGAGCGTCGTGTCGGCGGTGCGGCGTGAAGTGCGGGCCCTCGATCCCAACGTTCCCGTGGCGAACATCGAGACCATGGAGGACGTGTTCCATGCGAGCGTGACCGAACCGCGATTTCTCATGACGTTGCTGCTGACGTTCGGCGGGGTCGCGCTGGCCCTGGCGGCGGTGGGCGTCTACGGGGTGATCTCGTTCTCCATGTCGGAGCGCACCCACGAGCTGGGTTTGCGTCGCGCGCTGGGCGCGAGCGGACGGGACGTGATCTCGATGGTGGTACGGCAAGGGATGTCGGCGGTCGCGATCGGCGTCGTGGCTGGTCTGGCCGGCGCTTTCTGGATCACCGGCTTCATGTCGAGCCTGCTCTACGAGGTGGGCGCTCGCGATCCCGCCACGTTCATTGGCGTGCCGGTGTTGCTGGTGGTGGTGACGTTGATCGCGACGCTGGTGCCCGCCAGGCGGGCCGTGAACGTGGAACCGATCGTGGCGCTGCGAGAAGAGTAGGGCCAAGTAAGGGCGAGGCATCGCCTCGCCCCTATAGGGTCCCGGGCTACATCCCTTCTGCTGGTGCCTCGAAGTTCCAAATGTCGTGGACCATCTTCCAAGACCCGTCGGCCTCGCGGCGGAAAATATGGATTCCTCGGCCCCGTTCGGTCGTGGAGTCTCCCCCGTCCGCGAGGGTGAGCGACATTTCCAACCCGTAGGTATGGATCGCCCAGTCCCCGGAGACGACGATCTCCTCGTCCATGTAGCCTCCTTCGATGGCGCTGAACAAGACGGTGAAAGCTTGCGCCCACTCCACCGCTGCCTCGCCGGAGACGGCCGGTTCGTTCGGGGGGGCAATCAGGATGTCGTCCGCCCAGACGGCAGTTAAGGCGTCGGCATCCAAAGTCGTAAGGGCCTCCACTTCCTGCGCGATGAGGCTTCGGAGGGCCTCGACGTCCGCCGCCGTATTGGCACCATCGGTGGTGGTGCAAGCGATGGCGGCGGTGAGGAGAGCGGCGATCAAGGGAAAGCGGCGATCCATGTGTGACTCCTGTAGAGGACTGGCCTAGAGGACTGGCCAAAAATGGCCCCAAAAACCAGGTCCCACCAGGGCACTGGACTCTGGTGGCCAAGGGCCGTTTCGCGGCGTAATATCTCTAATCATACGCACTGCGGCATCCGGCGCCCGGTGGCCTCCCCCGCCGACGGCGCGAACCTGCCAAGGAGGTGATGGTCCGATGCATGACGCTGAGATCATCGAAGCCCCGCCCGGTGGGGTCTCCCGACGAACCTTCATCAAGGGCGTCATCGCCGCGGGAGCGGCGGTCTCGACCTCCGCCTATCTGTTCCGGGGTAGCCAGGCCCTGGCCGTGCCCTCGGCGCAGGGGGCGGTGGAGCGGCTCATCACCCTGAACGTGAACGGCCAGCAACGGCGGGTGGATGTGCTCCCCCACGAGACCCTCGCCATGACCCTGCGCTACAAGCTGGGGCTCACCGGCACCAAGCTGGGCTGCGACCGTGCCGAATGCGGCTGCTGTACCGTGCTGGTGGACGGGATCACCCGCTACTCGTGCTCGACCCTGACCCACTCGGTCCGGGGCCGGGCGATCACCACCATCGAAGGACTGGCCCCCTCCGACACCCAGTTACATCCGGTCCAGCAGGCCGTCGTGGACGAGGGTGGATTCCAATGCGCCTTCTGCGCCCCGGGATTCATCATGAGCATGGTCGCTCTGACCGAGGCGAACCCCAGCCCCACGCGAGAAGAGGCGGCCCACGCCCTGTCGGGCAACCTGTGCCGCTGCGGCGACTACAACAAGATCTTGAACTCCGCCATGCGGGCCGCCGAGTACGTGCGGCGGCGGGCTTAGCGGAGGAGATGCGACCATGGCACTGATCGGACAAGACATTGCGCCGCCGGATCTCGTCGCCAAGGTGACGGGCAAGGCCAAGTACGCCGAAGATTTCCGGGCCGAGGGCATGGTCTTCGCCAAGTTGCTCCTGAGCCCGATGCCCCACGCCCGCGTGCGGAGCGTGGATGCCGCCGAGGCGCTGGCCATGCCCGGTGTGCTGGGGATTCTCCGGGCCGAGGAGGTCCCCTCGGTGAATCCGCCTGGCGAGGCGTGCCTCACCGACGAACCGCTCTACGAGGGCGAACCCGTCCTCGCCGTGGCGGCGGTGGACGAGACGACCGCGGCCGATGCCATCGAGAAGATCGAGGTGGATTTCGAGCCACTGCCGTTCGTATTGGATCCGCTGGAGAGCTTGCGTCCCAACGGACCCAACGCCCGGACGGGCGGCAACTATTTCTTCCGGTCCCGCGAGCCCCAGGTAGCGGAATTCCGCACCCTCAAGTGGACCGACGCCGATTTCGCCGAGGCGGAGGAAGGCCGGCTGCCAATGGGTGAGCCGCAGCGCGAATGGTCGGTGGGGGATCTCGAGGCCGAAATGGCCGCCGCCGATCTGGTGCTGGACGAGACGATCGTACACCAGACGCTCTCGCACCATCCCATGGAACCGCGCAGCACCATGGCCTACTGGCAGAATGGCAAGCTCTACTTTCACACGTCGACCCAGAGTGCGATACAGACCCGCTCGGGAATCGCCCGGGCGCTCGACATGGACGTCGACGACGTGGTCATCGTCGCGGAATACTGCGGAGGTGGGTTCGGGAGCAAGATCCGGGGCAGCACGATCATGATCGTGCCCGCGGTGTTCTCTCGGAAGATCGGCCGCCCGGTCATGATGCGGATCAACCGCTACGAGGAGAACTACGTCGGGCGGTGCCGTCCCGGTTTCCAGGCCCGGGTCAAGCTCGGGTGTAGATCCGACGGGCGCATAACCGCTATCGACCTCTACATCGTGGAAGATGGCGGCGCGTACGGCTCCGGCGATCAGGGCACGGCGGGCACGGTGGCGTCGCTCTCGTATCAGCCGCTGTCCATGCGCTTCCGCGGCGTGTCGCTCTACACCAACACGCCGCCCCGGTCGGCGCAGCGTGGGCCGGGCGGTGCGCAAATCGTGGGCATGCTCGAACCCATCATCGACAAGGCTGCGCGCCAGCTCGGCATCGACCGCCTTCAGATGCGGCTGATCAACGCGCCGGACAGCAACGCGTGGATGGGCGCCAACCGAGACGGCGTCACGAGCGCGTTCGTGCGCGAGGCCCTGGAGAAGGGCCGGGAGATCTTTGGTTGGGACGAGAAGAGTCGACTGAGCGGCCGGCGCGTCGGGACCAAGGTGACGGGGGTCGGCATCGGGCTCAGTCCGTACACGGCGGGCAGCGCCGGGTACGATGGGCTGTTGGTGATCCGGCCCGACGGCAAGCTCTACATTCACCAGGGGATAGGCAACCTGGGCACCCATTCCATAGCGGACACGGCGCGCGCCGCAGCCGACGTGCTGGGCATGCCGTGGAATCGCTGTGAGGTGGTGTGGGGCGACTCGAGCCGGCACCTCCCGTGGAGCAGCGTCCAGGCCGGCAGCCAAACCACGCATGCCCACACACGGGCGAATCATGCGGCCGCCATGGACGCAAAGCGCAAACTGCAAGAGATCGCCGCCAGGGAACTCGGTGGCTCCCCGGACGAATACACCGTCGACAACGGGCGGGTGTTCCGGGGATCCAATCGGGTGGGCGGACTGACGTTCGCCCAGGCGGCCCGCCGGGCGATCCAGATGGGCGGCAAGTACAGCGGGCATGAGCCGGCCGAGGACCTGAACCCGGTCACGGTGACGTCGGTGCGGGCGCTGGCCGGACAAGGGCTGGTCGCCGCGGCACGTGACAACTACAGTCGCGGGGGCCGCACGTACTCGTTCGTGATCGGTTTCGCCTTGGTGGAGATCGATGTCGAAACCGGCCAGGTGGATCTCAAGGAGTACACCGGCGTCGCCGACTGCGGCACGGTGCTCCATCCCAGAAGCTTGGCCGCCCAGATTCACGGTGGCAGCGTCCAAGGGTTCGGCATCGCGCGAAGTCAAAAAATGGTATTCGATCCCCAATGGGGCGTGGCGTTCGCCAAGCGGTTCTACACGGCACGCCCGCCGGGAATGCTCGACGTGCCGCTCGAGATGAAATGGGGCGCGGTGGGCATTCCGGATCCGCACACGCCGGTGGGCGCGAAGGGCATCGGTGAGCCGCCCGTTGGCGCAGGGTCGGCGGCGATCACCTCGGCCATCGCCGACGCGCTCGGCGGGCAGTGTCTATGCCGCACACCGCTGACCACGGAGGTGATTCTGGCGGCTCTCGAGGGTCGGGAGCAGCCCTACGGACCACTCGAGATTCACGTGTGACCGGGGAGATAGCGCAATGGCCGTAATACGCGACATGATTCCGGCGTTCGAGCTCTTCCAGCCGACGAGCACCGACGAAGCGCTGGCTCTCCTGGATCAACACGGGAAAGATGCCTGGGTGCTGGCCGGCGGCCTGGACAGCTTCGACTGGTTCAAGGATCGCATCAAGCGTCCCAAGGTCGTCGTCGAACTCGGCGGCATCGCCGAGCTGCGCGGTGTGCGCTCTTCGGGAGACGGCGTCGAGATCGGCGCCATGACGACACTCACCGATGTCGCGACCAACGCCGAGATTCGGGCCAATTATGGATTGCTCGCGTCGGCGGCGGCGCAGGTGGCCACCCCGCAGATTCGCAACCAGGGCACGCTCGGGGGCAACGTCTCGCAAGACACGCGCTGCTGGTATTACCGCGGCGGCTGGCCCTGCTATCGCGCCGGCGGCAACATCTGTTACGCGTCGGCGCCAAAGGCGATGAACCGCGAGCACTGTATCGTCGGCGGCGATCGATGCGTGGCCGTCAAC
>JAPULZ010000030.1 GCA_027294455.1 Gemmatimonadota bacterium | reverse complement strand
CACTTCCGTCCCGAGACTACCGAGGCCGACGACCAACAATGTCAGATCCTGGAACTCCCTATCCAGGTTCTTGTCCTTCACCACGTCTGTCTGCGTTCGCCCCCAGATGTGCTTCCGCTGTCTCTCGGCGTGGATGTCCATGCCGCCGATCACCGAGAGCATGAGCGTAAGGGAATGCTGGGCAATGGCGCGTGCGGTCATGCCTCGCATCGAGGTGGTGATGATGTTGCGTTCACGGAGCACCCGGTTGGTCTCTCCGGGCGGTGTGCCGCTCGTAAAGCATCCCGCGACTCCAACGCTACCCGACTGAATCCAGTGGACCTCCGGACCGATCGCTGAAACGGTACTCGCGGCGCATCCAAGTCCGATTACTACCTGTGCATCGGCCAGCACACCTCGGTCGACGGCATCTCGCCGATCCCTGACGGGGATGAGCTCGGCCCCGGGAGCGACTGCCTGCAGGAACGCCATCCGCTCCTCGCGTCGATCCCACTCCTCGGGAACCACGACTACCACTTTCTCGGGGGAAGCCCACCCTGGTAGCTCGCGAACCGGCACATCGCTTTCACGCAGCCCGAAAACCCGTACCAGCTCCTCCGGGGTGAAGTCTTCATACGACCCTGTGGGGGGAGCTGAGGGTTCGGGGGGATCCTCCGCGCCTGGGGAGCATGCGAGGACCAATGTGCAGATGCCGACCATGAGTGGCCGCACCCCGATTTGTCTGTGAGTCAAGCGCGCCGTTGACATGAGGATCCCCTGCCTTCCCGAACGGAATTATGGTGAAGCGCCGCCACTACCAGTTAGCAACCCGAGCCTGATTGCCGCCCCGCCTGCTACTCGATTTAGTTACGCACGGAAACCGTGTACCCGTTCCCATCGGTTCGTACCACGGCCAAGAGTACGGGCTGCTCGAGGTCTCCCAGCCCCGGATGTCCCACTGCTAGCCTACCGCCGGCGCCAGACGCCACCGAGCGCCCATGTACGCAGCCGCCGGCATGAGCACCACGGCAGCAATGATCATCCAGACCGGATGTGGGATGATGAAGAAGTTCGAGACCGAACCGGCCAGCAGGACGATGCCCACTGCCAGGCCCGGAACGATCGTCTGCCCTTTGGACCACACAGTCGCGACTGTCGCACCGAACCATGATGCCACGATCCAGGCTACCAGTACCGATGCGAACATGGAAGGTGTCACCGATCCAAGGTCATTCGGATCGGCCGTGCCGAAGAGCGCGTGGCCGGCCGATTCCAACAAGAAGACCGTCAACCCACCTACGAATACGCCGATGATGCCACCGGCGGCGGGAGAGGTGAGGAGTTTCTTGGTGTCCATATTGTCAGTCCGTGAAGGGGAATGTCATTATCATTCGGCCGCAAGGCCGGTCGTTGTCTGGTGCGCCTCAGCTACCTGGTAGACGCACCGACCGCCGGACTACCCCGCCCTTTTCAGACCACACCTCGATATCAGCGCGAGCGTCACGCTCACGATCGATTATCCGGACGCTCCAGGAGAGCACGCGTGTGTCCGGCCCGTCGTCCCGTGCACCCGGCAGCACGCCCAACTCGATATCGGCCTCGCCTTCGGTAATTTCCGCGTTGGTGAGGGATAGTCTCACGCGCACCGGTTTTGCGATCCCCAACACCTCGGCCGCGTGCGCGGTGGCAGTGGGCATCCAGCCCACGTTGGCGACTTCGGCGGCCACGCGCACCGACCCCGGAGCCGAGCCCGAGCGGGCGCCGGCCGTCAAGATGACCACCCGGGGCAGTCGCTCTGCGAAGGTGAGCACCCACCGCATGTTGCGGTGCAACTCCTCCTCGATCAGGTGTTCCGGCGGACTGGCGGTCGACCACCGATCCCAACCTCCGAGTTCGACGGGGCCGAGTTGCGGGTGATTGGATGGGTACCATGACACGAAGCCCGTGCCGTCGAGTACGCTGTCGTTCCACGCGAACAACGCGTCCTGGCCTTCACCGATCGCGTGCCGCCACATCTCCGTCGTCATGGCCAACACGCCGAACACCTTCGAGCCCCAGTCGTTGAACACGCCGTGACCCGGGTTCATCAGGTCCACGATGGTCTGTTTCTCGTACGCGAAGTTCGCGTACCCGGTGATCTCGACGCCGGCCTCGGCGATGGCACGATAGTCCTCGAGATCGGCTTGGGGAAAATTCCAATCCTGATCCGCCAGGGTCGGAAAGCGGAGCAACAACCCCCCACTGGTGTGAAAGGTGTGAATCGCGGCGATGTTCGGTCGCGACGTGATGTACTCGACGAGGGCGTGGGTCTCCGGCTCCGAGAGGGGATACGGCCCCGACGCGAACTGCGCCGGGTCCCAGTTGGCTGGGAAATTTCGATTGAGATCCACACCGCCCACGCGATCTTCGTTGAAGCGGCCGTCGCCATCGCTGTCGACTCCCTCGGCATAGACCTGGTAGTACGACCCCCCGTTCTCGCCACGACCCCGGCGCAGCATTCGCCGGGGATCGTCGGGCGATATCTTCCAGCGCCCGTTCGGGTCCGGTACGCGCATCTGGAGGATGCGACCGTCACCGTCGAGGTCTTCCGGCGGATCCTCGTCCACGAGGCCGTCCCCGTCCTCATCGACCGGGCGCACGTTCCAGCGGTGGTTTTCCGGCGTATCGACCGATATGGCCCGGCCGTCCGGGTTGACGAGAGGAACAACGTAGAACGCACGCGTGTCGACGAGGTTCGTGATGGCAGAATCGGCGCCGTAGCGCGTCAGCAGATAGTCGACGAAGTACAGGGCGCCCTCACCCCCGAGGACCTCCCCGCCATGGATGTTGCCGTCGAGGTAGAAGCCCGGTTTCTCGGCCGCGGGGCCCGTTTCGGGGTTGTTGATCTCGATGGCCAGAATGGGGCGTCCCAGCCGGCTCTGCCCGATCTCGTGCAGCGTCACGAGCCCGGAATGCTCGCGGGCGGCACCCGCCAGGTATTCCTGAAACTCCTCGACCCGATGATAGCGATCGAAGGTGATCGCACGCTCCGCTCGGGCGGGTGTTGGCTGGGTGCACCCTCCCATCCACAGAGCGGTTGTCACCGCGGCCGCGCATTTCCATCCGAGCGGTCGTCTCGTCATGGTTCTTCGACGCAACGCGGATTCGTCCCCACTATACCGGCGTGACGACGTCGCTCCCGTCGGGTGACTTGATCCGGTGGAGGGGTTGCTGCTGCGTCAATAGGCGTTCGGCGAAGTCGAGCCGCTCGGCGAGCTCCGCCACCTGACCGGCGTGCTCGGCTAACTGCCGCGCCTGCCGGTCGCGCATCTCTGCAAATCGCCTCTCGATCATCTCTTCGGCCTTGGCGAAACGCGACGCCACGGCTTCGAGCCGGGTCACGTCTTCCGCCTTGATGCGCGGCGCCCGCCGACGCTGCGGCCAGAGACCGATGGCGGTGAGGATGCGTCGAGGGACGCTGGCCACGAACCCGAGCGCCGTCACGGCGTAATGGAACGGGTTGACCGTTCGCGCCAGGGCGTTGAAACGGCTGGCCTCGTACACGCCCAGTGCCATGTCGATGACGTCGAGGGTCTCCTGGTCGGCGCCGTCGACATATCGAGCGCCGAAGATGTTGCGGAGGAGTTGCACATCCGCCACGGTCCGGCCGGGATCGGTGGTGTTTGCGGTCGGCGCGTCCAGTCCGGCTGCGTGCACGATCTGGATCACGCGCGGAAGCATCCGGTTGATTTGTGAACGGACGGCTCGCGCACCGTCCCAGTCCGCCAGCAGGTCGTCTTCATCGTACTGGACACGCTCGAAATAGGTCTCTACCAGCTCACGAAAGATGCGGAGATCCCTCGCTCGATGGCGATTCCTGGCGATCGTGAGCTTGTCGTAGGGTTTCATGGCACCTCGGTTCCTGGACCGAAAGGGGCTCCTCGATCCTGCCGGTACACAATTCCACCACGCTCGCGTGGCCCAACAAAGTAAAGGACAAGTGGCTGGCGGTGCTACCAGCAACTGGATCCCAGGCGGTGAGGCAAGCGCGTCCGGGGCCGGTTGTGAGGAGCCAGCGTGGGGACATAATGTACTGTTTATCGAACACTCAGCTTGCTACGCGACCATCGACATGCTATCATGTCTGTACTATAAATTATGGAGATCGCCACCAATTGGGCATTTATGGATGATATAGAGTACACATCAGCCACGGACCTCGAGATTCTCGGGGAAATCGGAAAGCGGATGGCAGCCCTGCGCAGGGCTCATGGTCTCACGCAAACTGTTGCATCCGAACGCGCCGGGCTGAGCAGGAACACGCTCTACCGGGCCGAACAGGGCGACAACCCTACGCTCCACACGGTCATTCGCCTGCTCCGTACCTATGGTCGCCTCCCCGCCCTAAAAGCATTTGTTCCCGCCCCCGAGATCTCGCCGATGGAGCGTTTGCGGAAACGGAAGCGAGACGCGAGTGCCTGACGAACCGGGGATTCGCGCCGAAGCAGAAGTGCGTCTCTGGGGCGACACGGTCGGGGCACTTGTGGAACTCGACAGCGGTCGCGTCATCTTCGAGTACGCCGCTGAGTTTCGGCGACGTGGCCTGGAGGTATCCCCCATCCACCTTCCGACTGAATTACGTGGGCCGGCCAGCTTTGACGAGCTGCGACGGCCGATGGCCTTCGAGGGCCTTCCCGGTGTCTTTGCCGATGCCCTTCCGGATGCATTCGGGCGGCGCGTGATCCGGGCCTACTATGCCGCGCGAGGCCAGAGCGCGCTGGCACTGAGCCCCGTCCAACGGCTGCTGTATGTCGGGGAGCGCGCCATCGGTGCACTGACCTTCCACCCTGCTGAGGAGATTCCCACGAGGTCTGCCGAACAGGAGTCACTCGAGATCCAGGCGCTCGCCCAGGATGCACAACGGATCGTGCGCGGTGAGCCCGATGTGGCGATCCCGGAGATCTATCGGATCGGCTCCTCCGCAGGGGGAAGACGCCCAAAGGCCATAGTCCACTACGACCCCGACCAGAACACCATTCGCTCGGGGGGCACGGCGCCGACACCCACAGAGATCCCCTGCATCCTCAAGTTTGACGGGGTCGGGGAGGACGAGACAGATGACAAACTCGGCCCACCACAACACTTCAACCGCGTGGAGGCCGCCTACGGGGACATGGCTCGAGCGGCGGGCCTGAACGTGCCCGAGATCGATGTTCTCGAATCGAACGGGTACGCGCACCTCCTCATCCACCGTTTTGACATCCAGAACGGCGAACGGCTTCACCAGCACACCCTAGGGGGCATGCTGCACGTCGACTACAACGTGCCACGCAGCAGCTCGTATGAGGAATACTTCCGGACGGTGCTGCGATTGGGGATGGCGTACGATGCGTTGCGGCAGGCGTACCGGCGGATGGTATTCAACGTCATGGCCGTCAACCAAGACGATCACGTCAAGAATCTTTCGTTCCACATGGACCGCACGGGTCGGTGGTCGCTTGCCCCCGCCTACGACATCACGTTCGCCCACGGCACGGGCTTTACGGCCACGCACCAGATGCAAGTCCGCGATAAAGCGTCGGATATTCGCAAGGCGGATCTCCTGGCGGTAGCCGACGAGTTTGGCGTCAAGAAACCCGAGCGCATTATGGAGGTGGTGCGAGCGACAGTCTCCGACTGGGAGCGGTATGCGTCGACTTACGATGTTCCACGCAGGACAGTCGTGGCGGTCGGGGATGAGCTCAACGCGCGGGCCGAGGTGCTCGAGAGATGAAGAATGGTCACGCCTTCATTGCCTGCATCCCGTAGGTTGCGAGCCCTGGACGACGTGTCATCATGGATTCATGGGCGGCCCTTGTGGCCCAATTCGGAGGTTCAACGTCATGAAACGCCCTGCCCTGCTTGCCTTCGCCACCCTCGTACTCGCTGCTTGTGAGAACGCCACCCAACCCGGGGTGGTGGCCTCAATCCAATCCCCCCAATTCGCGATCGTCAACGTACCCGGAGACTTCTCGACGATTCAGGCGGCCCTCAACGCCGCGAGCTCCGGTGACACCATCCTGGTGGCGCCAGGGACCTACGTCGGGCAGATCACCATCACCAAAGCAATCACCTTGGCCTCCCATTTCCTCCCAACCGGTGACACGAGCTTCATCGCCACCACCATCCTCGACGGCGGCGGCGCTGCCTTCGTGATCGAGATCCCGAGTAGCGCGGAAGCCGGGGCGACCATCCAGGGCTTGACCATCCAGAACGCCGACGACGGCATCAAGCCCCGCGCTCACTTCAACCTGCTCAACTGCTTGGTGCGGGATACGAACGACGGCGTGGACTATGAAGACGGCAGCGGTGGCCTCGTCCAGTTCTGCACGTTCGAACTCAACAACGATGACGGTCTCGATCTCGATAATGACGTCGACCTCGTCATCGCCGACAACCTCATCCGCAACAACGATGATGACGGCATTGAGATCCGCATGCAAAGCTACAATGGACCAACGTTGAACATCACCATAATGCGGAACGAGATCCATGGGAACGGCGAAGATGGGATTCAGCTCATTCACTATGACGTCCCCACCGACCGCTTTTTCGAGATCACCCACAACTATATCTACGACAACGTCGATGCCGGCATTGGCATGATGGATGGGC
>JAPULZ010000003.1 GCA_027294455.1 Gemmatimonadota bacterium | reverse complement strand
GGCGAGCGTCGCCTCGCGCGCCCAGCGATCGACTTTCGCACCGGGACGGGCGAAGCCCCGGACCGCCCCCGGCCAGCCGCTGTTGGACTCGAGGACCACCGCGACCCCTTCGGTCTTGTAAAAGTCCAGGCGATCGACGGCGTCGAGGACGTCGGGATTGGCCGGCGGGGCGGGATACAGGCGGGAGAAATAGGCATCCGGACCGCGCCGCGGCGGAATGACGGCCTCCGCGAGCTCCCGCATTTCTTCGTCGGTCCGACGGGGACGGCCCGTGGCGAACCGGCTCAGGTCGATCGTGGCCGGAGGCGTGGCGAGCACGGCCATCCCGCGAAGCCGGCCCCGATACCTCGCGAGGTCATGCGTCGTGCGCACGTGGGCGATCACGACCTGAAGCGTCTTCTTACCGCCGGTGCCCGGCGTGTGGGCCACCGGGTATCCCACCATCGGCTGATAGTCCGGTTCGACGAGGTGCAGGGAGACGTACTCGTTGTCCCAGCTCATCCCGTAATCCATGAACGGCTCGATGGCGATGTTGACCAAGCCGATCCGCTTCATCTCCTCGATGACCCAGCGCTGCGCGCGTTCCATGTCGCGGGAGTTGGTGAGACGAGCACCTAGCACGTCGGTCATGTAGGACAGGGTGTTACCGAGCTGGGAACGCTGGAGCCCCTCCTCGCGGATGCGGGCCACCATCTCCCAGTCGACCGGGTGCGCCGCGACCGCGCCCGTCGGCCCCGAAGTTGGGGCGGTTTGCGCCGCGGAATGTCCGCACGGAAGGGCGAGCGTCGCGATGGACAGGATCAAGGTGTGAAGTGCGTCACGCATGGCGGATCGAACCCGGTTCGGAGTGGTGATTGATGATGTATCCGGGGGGCTGCTAGGGGAAGATCGAATGCACAATCACACCCATCAGGGCGGCGCCGCCCAGTGTCGGCATCATCCCGGCCTTGTACCGGAACATCGCCAGCATCGCACCCCCGGCGATGGTTACGGCACTCCAATCCAGCGTGGCTGGGTCGGGAATGAGGAGCTGCGTGAAGCCGAGCTCGAACGATCCCACCTCGCCAAAGAGCGTATGCAAAGCGAACCACACGGCAAGGTTGAGCACCACCCCGACCACCGCCGCGGTAATGCCCCGAAGGGCCGCGCTGAGCGCCCGGTTCTCACGCAGGTGCTCCACGAACGGCGCCCCTACAAAGATGAAGAGAAAGCAGGGCGCAAACGTCGCCCACGTCGTGACGATCGACCCGATGATGCCGGCGGTCATGGGATCGAGTCCGCCGGCGTGCCGGTAGGCGCCAAGGAAGCCCACGAACTGGACCACTTGGATGAGCGGACCGGGAGTGGTCTCCGCCATCCCCAGGCCGTCCAGCATCTCGCCCGGGCCCAGCCACTGGAAGGCGTCGACGGCCTGCTGAGCGACGTACGTCAACACGGCGTACGCCCCGCCGAACGTCACGACGGCCACCTTGCTGAAGAACACGCCTTCCTGCACGAAGACCTGCTCCGGTCCGAGTACCACGAAGAGCGCTCCCAGCGGCACCAACCAGATGGCGAGCCAGAGCACCAGCGTTCGAGCCGCGGACCCGAGCGACGGCCGGGGGACGGAATCGAGGGCCCTGTCGGCCCTCGGTAACTCCCGGGCACGGAGAACCAGCAGGCCGGTGAGTGCCGCGGCGACAACGATCAAAGGGAATGGGACCCCGAAGAAGAAGATCGCCACGAAAGCCGCACCGGCCACCACGACGCTCTCCTTCTCGGTGAGCGCCCGGCGCTTGAGCCGCACCACCGCCTCGAACACGACGGCCATCACCGCCGGCTTCAATCCGAAAAACAGACCCTCGACCAGGCCCACATCCCGGAATCCCGCATACAGGATGCTGAGTGCCAGAATGGAGAGGAACCCGGGCGCAATGAACAGGCACCCCGCGATGAGACCGCCGCGGACACCGTGGAGCAGCCAGCCCACGTACGTCGTCAACTGCTGCGCTTCGGGGCCGGGCAGCAGCATGCAGTAGCTCAGGGCATGCAGGAAGCGGCTCTCGCTCAACCACCGCTTCTCGTCGACGATCACGCGATGCATGACGGCGATCTGGCCGGCCGGCCCCCCGAAACTCTGGAGCGCCACCCTCACCCAGACGCGAAACGCTTCGCCTCGTGTAACCGCGCGGTCAGCCGCAGCGCTCACGCACGTTGCTCGAAGGCCGCGTACAGTCCGTCGAACATTCCGGCTGCAGCCTCGATCCTCGCCGCATCGTCCGCATGCGCCGAAGCGATCCCACGGATCATACTCGCCACCCCCGCCGTCTCTTCCCGCCCGAACTTGTCGTCCTTGCAATCGATGTCATGGACGATGTCGGCGATGGGGCGTAACGCGGGGTCGTGGAGGTCGAACCGCGTGGCGAGAACCTCGAACGTACAATCGTCACCCTCGTGGGTGAACTCGCCCTCGAACATGTCGAAGCGAAGCTCGTCGGGGGCGGGGTCGTATCCCTTCGGCGGAACGAACTTGAATCGTGCTTGGGGATCGATGAAGCGGCGGATCAACCAGGCGCTGGCGATGCGATCGACGAATACGCCCTGTCTCGTGACCCACGTCGCACCGAGCGGTGCGTCTCCAGCGGCACCACCGCTGGGCGACGGCTCCGCGGCCCGACCACGGATCATCGCCGTCTCGGCCTCGGCAACCGCTCGCTCGGCCGGCTCGGCTCCCGCGGCTTGGAAGTAGTCTCGCGCCTGCGTCCCGGCGAGCTGCCGCACGAGACGCCGGACGTGGGCCTCGGATGGTGGCACCGGAACGGCCCGAGCCGCGTCCACGATCTCGCGGTACTCCGCGTCGACCTGCTGGCGAAACATCGCCTCCACTTGCCCGTCATCGACACCCTCGATGAACGACGCGGTGCAAAGGGTGGCTTCTCCTCCTTCGTCCACGACCGACCGCCTGAGCCACTGAAAATCCTCCATGGTATCGTCGGTGTTGGGAAGCACGTAGACGGAGTTCTTGAGGGCTACGGCGCCGATGCGCTGGAGGCGCCGTCGCACTTTGACCCGGAAGTAGTCCGGTTTTGGCGGGATCTGATGGATGAGGAGCAGCCACCCCCCGGGTCCCGAGCTCACCATTGCGTTGTCGCAACTGTATCATACATTATCTCAATTGTATCAAATCAATGACCAACCGGCAAGACATTCATCTATGAGCAACCACTCACAGGGAACGCTGATCCTCACGCGTGGTGAAGTGACGGAGCTGCTGGATCTGAACGCCTGCATCGAGGCCGTCGAACGGGCATTCCGCGTGCATGGCGAGGGGGCCGCGCCGGACCCGGCCATGCTCGGCATCCATGTGGCCGGCGGCGCATTCCACGTCAAAGCGGGGGTGCTGGACCTCGGCCGCTCATACTTCGTGGCCAAGACCAACGCGAATTTCATGAACAACCGCACCCAGTTCGGGCTTCCCACCATTCAGGGAACGATCGGTCTGTTTGACGCGGACAACGGGGTCCCACTCGCCGTCATGGATTCCATCGAGATATCAATCCAACGGACGGGGGCCGCCACGGCCATCGCGGCGAAGTACCTGGCGCGCCCGGATTCCACCGTGGCCGCCGTGGCCGGTTGCGGCGAGCAGGGACGCGTGCAATTGCGCGCCGTCGCCACGGTGCTGCCACTGAAGACGGCGTATGTATGGGATATCGACAGGACGCGGGCGGACACCCTGGCGGCCGAGCTCGGCGACGAGTTGGGGTGCACCATCACCGTGGTGGACGACTTCGCGAGTGCCACCCGGAACGCCGACGTCTGCATCACGTGCACGCCATCGCGCGAATACCTGCTGAGCGACGAGGACGTACGGCCCGGAACCCTCGTCGCGGGCGTGGGCGTGGACGATCCCGAAAAGAAAGAACTCGATCCTGCGCTGATGGCCGCGAGCACGATCGTGGTGGACGTGCTCGAGCAGTGCGCGACGATCGGCGACCTTCATCATGCCCTCGAGTCGGGGGTCGTGACGCGCGAAGATGTGCATGCCGAGCTGGGAGCGGTCGTTGCGGGCCGCACGCCGGGACGAACCGAGGAGGACGAGATCGTCGTGTTCGACTCGACGGGCATGGCGTTGCAAGACGCCGCCACGACGGCGTTGGTCTACGAACGGGCGTTGACAACCGGCGCGGGGCGCGTGATCGACTTCGGATCCTAGCGCCCGCTGGTAGCGGTCTCCAGCGCGTGCCGGAACGCCGCGGCGCCGCCGACCAGCGGCAGCTCCAGCGACGTTCCATCGAGGTCCACCGTCAGTTCGGTGCCCGGGTCCGGCCACAACGTGAAGTCCCGGTCGCTGGAGAAGATCATCATGCCGATGCGCTGGCCGGCGGCGATGATCTGATCGTCCGGTTGGAGGTCGAACGACACGTCGTAGAACTCGCCGGGGACGAGAGGCTCTTGGTCCGTCAAGGAATGGTGGTTCCGCGGATCAGCCCACCCCCGCGTGATGACTCCCCCTCGAGCCATGCGGCCGTCGGTCCAGGGCAACGAGACGAGCCACATCGACAGGTTGGCCGCGGGCTGGTTGGCGGCCATCCGCACCGTGACACGCGCCGTTCCCGAGAGATGCACCGGGGCCATCAGCTCCGGCGTCAGGTATATCAGGCGATGATTGGTCCACTCGGCGCGCGCCAGGGACTGGCCGCTGAACGAGAAATTGTCCTCCAGCGTCTCCGTGCCCTGATTCCCCGCGTCATCCAGGCTCAACCCGCCTTGGCCGGGACTTCCCGCCTGCAAGTACAGCGTCACCGGCGCCGCGTCCGGGTTCGGGTAATCTGCGTACGGCGTCGGCTCCAGCCGGTCGTCACCCTCCCGGACGATCCACGCCTTCGGGTCCTGCTCCACTCCGTTCTCGATGCCGTACAGGTAGCGCGTGAACCACCGGTTCACGAGCCTCATCGGCGGCGCGCCACCGTGGCCACCCTGGTGATAGTAGGCCTGGGCGGGCACCCCGCGCGCCCTGAGCGCCTCGTAGACGGTGACGCTGTGTTCGGGCATCACGTTCCAATCGTTGAACGCGTGCGACATGAGCGTCGCGGCCTCGATCCCGTCCAGATCCCGTTGAAAGTCCCGGCCGGCCCAGAAATCGTTGTAGTCGCCGGTGATGCGGTCGCGGCCCGCGGCCATCTCGCCGTCCCGGATCGTCGCGTCGCAGTACTCCCGGGTATCCGGATTGCCGCTGTTGATGTAGTCGTACAGGAAGTCGATGTCCTCGCCCAACCATCCGCCCGGATGGCGCACCAGTCCGTTGGAGCGGTAGTACCGATAGTACGAGGTGTTGGGGGCGATGGGAATGATGGCCTCGAGTCCCTCGACCCCGGTCGTGGCCGCCGCGACGGAAATGGTGCCGTTGTACGACGTCCCGATCATGCCGACCTTGCCGGTCGACCAAGGGGCCTCGACGGTTTCGCCCCCGTCGACGGTGGTGAATCCGCGCGCACGTCCGTTCAACCAGTCGATCACCGCCTTCGGCGCCAGGGCCTCCGGCGGGCCTCCCACCGTGGGACAGCCCTGGGACAGGCCCGTGCCCGGCGCCTCCGAGTGCACCACCGCGAATCCCCGAGGGACCCATGCGTTGACATGCGAGTTGGCGATCCCGGGTCGAATCCGCTGACGGGGTGCCGGTTGACTGACGCGAACGGGTGGTGGGCCCTCGAGTTCCTGCCGCACGCTCCAGAGGTACTGCCGATCGCCCGACGTACCCGAGTAGTAGGGACTGGATTCGTAGATGATGGGAACCTCGAGCCCCTCCGTCTCGGTCTGCGCCGGGCGCACGACGGCGGCGTGGACCCGGTCGGGTCGGCCGTCGCCGTCGGTGTCGAATTCGGTCTCGATCCACAGCTCGTGGCGAATCCATTGGGTGGAATCCGCAAAGGCGGCGACGACCTGGGCCTGCCCGTCGGCAAATACCGGCCCGGCTAGTTGCCGGCCCGACGCCCCGGTGGGAGCGAGGCAGGTCACGCCAAGGACGATGTATGCCGCGGTTGCCGCGGAGCGGGGGTGGGCGGACATGTTGAGCGAACGGGTCATGATCGGTCTCGACAGTCAGTTGTAGACGGGGCCCCAAGCGCCCTTGCACGCCCCCATCAGGCACCCATAGTTTCCGCGATCATGCACGAAAAGTCCATGGTATCCCCGGAGGACCAGGGACGGCATGTCGTGGGAGGAAGCGCTGCGGGCGGTGACCCTGCATCCCGCCCGGGCCTTCGGCCCGGGCGCGGCCTACGGAACGCTGGCCGTAGCGCGGCAACCGTGGTCGTGTGGTCGGACGACCCATTCGAGTTTTCGGGTTACGCCGAGCACGTCCTCATCCGCGGCCTGGAGGTCGGCGGGGATTCGCGCCAGCGAAGGCTGTTCGAACGCTATCGGAGTTTGGATGGCGCAACGGCATACCGGAGGTGAGTCGGATCATGAAGCGCCTTACAATCTGTGCCGTCGTCATCGGACTCGGTTGCACCCCGGCGTTCGAGATCGAGGAAACGACCATCGTCGCGATTCACGCGGCGATGGAAGCGGGAACACTCACCGCCAGGGAGCTGGTGCAGGCGTACCTGGATCGCATCGAGGCCTACGACAAGCAGGGACCGTACATCAACTCCATCATCACCATCAATCCCCGGGCTCTGGAACGGGCCGACGAGCTCGATGCCGCGCTGGCCCTGTCCGGATTCGTGGGACCGCTGCACGGGATTCCGGTGATGGTGAAGGACAACTACGACACGTTCGATTTGCCCACGACGAACGGCACGCTGGCGTTCAAGAACGCGATTCCACCAGATGACGCCTACCAGGTTCGCGAACTCCGCGAGGCGGGAGCGATCATCCTGGGCAAATCCAATCTCGCCGAGTTCGCCTCGAGCGGCGCGTTCACGGTGAGCTCGGTCCTTCCCGGGTACACCCGCAACCCTTACGATCCACTGCGAGTCACGGCGGGGTCGAGCGGCGGGACCGCCGCCGCCGTGGCTGCGAACTTCTGCGCGGTGGGACTCGGCACGGATACGGGGAGTTCGATACGGGGCCCGGCGTCACATCAGGCCCTCGTGGGATTCCGCACCACGATGGGATTGACGAGTCGCGACGGCATCGCACCGCTCAGCCTCGCTCGAGACGTGGGCGGGCCGATGGCGCGCACCGTGGCCGATGCCGTCGCCGTGCTGGAGGTGATCGTCGGCCTCGATCCGGCCGATCCGGTTACGGCCGCGAGCGAGGGACGCATTCCCGACAACTACCGGCAGTTCCTGGACAGTGCCGGCTTGGTCGGAGCCAGAATCGGCGTGCTCCGGCAGCTGTTCGAAGAAGAGGATCCGCTCGAGGATTGGGTAGCGGATTACGACGAAGACGAAGACAGTACGACCACCGAACCCAGGACAATCCATCCCGAAGTGCTGCGTCTGATGAACCAGGCATTGGCCGACATGGAGGCCGCCGGCGCCGTCATCGTGGATTCATTGGAGATCGCGGATCTGGATGAAATCCGCGACCAGTTCCCCACGATCAGGCGGATGCGATACGATTTCGAAAAGTATCTGGCGACCCGCCCCGAGGTGCCGCTCGAGACGCTCGACGAGATTCTGGAATCCGGGGACTATCATCCGTATCTGCGATTCAGCTTGAATCGTAACAACGATGTGGAGGGCGCACCGGAAGATCACCCCGAGTATCAGAAGTATCTGGACGCGGGAAAGCGATTACAGGATGCCGTTCTCGCCCTCATGGACGAGCACGACGTCGACGTCTTGGTCTATCCCACGTTCAACTATCCGCCGCGATTGATCGGTGATCTCAACACCACCCATGGAGCCAATAGCGGAGCGCTCGCACCCCCGACGGGTTTCCCAGCGTTCAACGTGCCGATGGGCTATTCCTTTGGGCGACTTCCCGCCGGGCTCCAACTGTTGGGACGGCCGTTCGACGAGCCAACCCTGATCAAGATCAGTTACGCCTACGAGCAGGCCACCCAACACCGGCGCCCGCCCGACCTCACGCCTCCGCTGCGCTAGTGCCCGTCAGGTCCTCGGCCAGATAGACCGTGGACATGCCGCCCGCGCCGAGTTCCCGCTCGATGCGGTAGCGGCCGCCGGGGCGGTCGTCAGGCGTTCCAGTTGATCCGCCATGGTGCCTAAGATAGGAATACGGCAGGCGCCTCGGCGAGTCGGCCTTCCCTGGCGGCAGGCGGACGGGGCGTGCACATTAGCACCTATCACCCCCCTTGGAGTCACCATGAAACGATCGGTAATCTTGGGCGTGCTTGCGGCGGGGTTGGGCCTCACCGGCCCGACCAATGCGGCGGCACAAGATGAACAGCACTTCCTCGCCGTGGGCGAAATGGCCCCCGACGTCGAGGTGGTGGGCGCCACGCGGTACGGCATCCTATCCGACCCGGTGAAGTTGAGCGACTACCGGGGCGAGACCGTCGTGCTGGCGTTCTTCTTCAGAGCAAGGACACGTGGCTGAACGATTCAAATGGAAGCGTACCGTGATCAGTACGCAAAGTTGTTTCACGATGGGCAAGACGTGGTCCTCCTCGGGATCTCGGCCGACCAGCCGGAAGAGTTGCACTCCTGGGCGTCGGACGCAGACTTCCAGTTCCTGTTCGGGAGCGACCCGGAGAGCAAGGCGTACGCCGCGTTCGGCGGGAATCCCCGTGACAATGGCATGGTGGGAAGCCGGGCCGTGATCGTGGTCGACCCCGAGGGCCGCATCGCCGGCGTGATTCCGCAATTCCTCCAGATGGATCCTACGGCCTACGAGGCGTTGGCGGAGATCATCGACCGTGTCACGCCCCAACAGGAGGCGGGCATGTAGGCGTTCAGTACTCAGAGGTTAGTGAATCTTCTTGTACGGGCGAGGCATGCCTTGCCCGTACGACTCAAACAAGAAGGGCCCGGCGTGGGGTGTTCTCTGCGCTCGGGCCTTTTTCTTGCGGTCGCGCCACCAAGGTGTCTCTCCGTCCGCCTCCTCTTTGTAATCTCATTACATTCCCTCCCCATGATTTCCGTATCCAATCTCGCCAAGTCTTTCGGTGACCGAACCCTCTTCGCAGGAGTGTCTCTTCAGCTCAACGCCGGAGAGCGCTACGGATTGGTGGGTGCCAACGGTTCCGGCAAGACCACTCTGCTGCAGATCTTGAGCGACGATCTGGAAGCCAGCGAGGGAACGGTTTCTGTTGCCAAACGATTACGGATCGGGGTGCTGCTCCAAGACCAGTTTATCCATGAGGAGCATGCCATTCTCGAAGTGGCGCTGATGGGCAACCCCGAGTTGTGGCAAGCGATGGTGGAAAAGGAGGGGGTCTTGGCCATCGCGGATACACATTTCGATGCGGACCGTTTCGCCGAGCTAGAGGATATCGTCCAGCGGCACGACGGATACGCGGCCGAGGCTCGGGCCGCCACCGTTCTCGAGGGCCTCGGTATTCCCGCGCACGTGCATCGCGATCCAATGTCTACCCTTTCCGGCGGATTCAAGCTCCGGGTGTTACTGGCTCAGGTGCTGGCCAGCGCTCCCGATATCCTGTTACTGGATGAGCCCACCAACCACCTCGACATCATATCCATCCGCTGGCTCGAGACGTTCATGCGGGATTTTGCCGGGCTCTTGGTTGTGATCTCTCACGACCATCGGTTCCTCGACAACGTGAGCACCAGCATTCTGGACGTAGATTACGAAACAGTGTTGCCCTATCGCGGCAACTACACCGCATTTCTCGAGGCCAAGCGAGCGGAACGGGAGCGCCGAGTGAAGGGCATCACTGCTCGCAAGCGTGAGATCGCGCATCACCAGCAGTTTGTGGATCGATTCCGTGCAAAGGCCAGCAAGGCACGCCAGGCCCAGAGCAAAGTCCGCATGATTGAGAAGAAGACGGACGCGCTGGAAGAACTTCCAGAGAGCTCTCGCCGGTATCCCACGTTTCGGTTCGAGCAAGTACGCCACAGCGGTCGCGACGTGCTCACCATCAAGGGAGTCAAGAAAGCGTTTGGGGAGAATGCCGTGCTGCACGGCGTGGATCTTCTGGTCCAGAAGGGCGATCGGTTGGCGATAATAGGGCCCAACGGGATCGGCAAGTCCACTCTTCTCAAGATCGTCATGGGGGAGGAGACCGCGGATGAGGGCTCAGTTGAATGGGGATACGAAACTCATCCGGGTTACTTCGCACAGAATTGTCAGGATCAGTTCAAGGGCCTCCCCGGTACTGCCGAGGAATGGGTTTGGAATTTTTGTCCGGGCAAAGACATCGGTTTCGTACGCGGCCGGATGGCGCAGATGCTCTTCTCCGGCGACGAAGTCAAAAAACGGTTGACGGCTCTCTCGGGAGGTGAAGCCGCACGCTTGATTTTCAGCCGGCTCACAATCGAGCGACCGAACGTGCTCGTGCTGGACGAACCAACCAACCATTTGGACCTCGAATCGATCGAGGCATTGGTGGAAGGGCTCAATAGCTA
>JAPULZ010000029.1 GCA_027294455.1 Gemmatimonadota bacterium | reverse complement strand
TTGGCTCGCACACGGAGCGGAACCAGCCGCGACGCAGTGCGGACGAGCGCGCGCGACGGCAACCAGGGCCTCATGCCTCTGCCCGCTCGCGTACCGGGTCGGCCGCGCCCAGCGGCAAGCGACCGCCGAGGGTTTGATAGTGCCTCACGCCCCCGGCGAGGGCGGCCTTGCCCTGCTTGGTCATGTCGTAATACCGGCGTGGCGGCCGCTTCTCCCGCCGCGCCACACTGGATTGCTCCCACCGCGAGCGCACCAGCCCGCTTTTCAACAGTCGCCCGAGAATCGGGTACACCGTTCCGCTGGGCAACTCCGTGGCATCCATGATGTCGAAGCCGTACCCAACGCCGTCATCCACGGCGTGGAGTACCGAAACGGCCGTCATGCTCAAAGGTTTGGCGTGCTTCACAAGAGGACCTCCTGGGTGACGCAGGCTCTACGAGGTGCTACCTATGTAAGTTTCACTACATAGGGTCGCAACGGCAAGCTTGACACCTGGCTGAATCTTGGTCTTCAGTGCTCTATCCGACCCCATCCGGCGCGGAATCCTCGAGCGACTAGCACAGGGCGAGACCAATGTCAGCACGTTGGCGGCGCCCTACGAGGTCTCGCAGCCGGCGGTCTCGAAGCACCTGCGGGTCTTGGAGCGCGCCGGTCTCATCGTGCGCACGCGTCAGGGACGCGAGCATCGGATTCGCGTGAACCCGGTCCCGCTCGAGGAAACCCGGGGCTGGATCGGTCACTATGCGTGGTTGTGGAAACGGCAGTTCGACGCGGTCGACGCCTACCTGAACAAGCAGAAAAGCAGGCAAAGAAAGGTGATGCCATGAACACGGAACTCACGTATGAGAACGGCACCCTGGCCGTGACGCGCGTCTTCGATGCGCCGCGCGAAGCGGTCTTCTCCCGATGAAGAGGTCGCGTCCTGACGGCGAAGGCAGCGTGGGACCTAGCGGTACCCCTCGGCCTGAAGATTGAACAATTCGGCGTAGAGCCCGGCTTTGCTGACCAACTCCGCGTGGGTGCCGTCTTCGGTCAGCTCGCCTTTCTCCAGGACCAAGATCCGGGCGGCCATGCGCACCGTGGAAAAACGATGGGAGATGAGGACCGCGAGCCGCTCTTTGGTAAGCTCGGTGAATCGACGGAACACCTCGTACTCGGCGCGGGCGTCGAGGGCGGCGGTGGGCTCGTCGAGAATGAGGACCTGCGCTTGGCGGACATAGGCACGAGCGAGGGCCACCTTCTGCCATTCTCCACCCGACAGCTGGACGCCGCCTTCGAACCGGCGGCCGAGTTGCTGGTCGAATCCATCCTCCAGTTGGGCGGCCACCGTATCGGCCAGCCCTTGCTCGGCGGCGGTGCGGATGCGCTCGAAATCCCCCATGCGATCCACCTGCCCGACGCCGATGTTTTCCCTGAGGAGAAACTCGTACCGCAGAAAGTCCTGAAAGATGACGCCGATATTCGCGCGGAGGTCATCGAGGTCATAATCCCGCAGATCGACGCCGTCGAGCAAGACGCGGCCCTCATCGGGATCGTAGAGCCGGGTCAGCAACTTGACCAGGGTGGTCTTCCCCGCCCCGTTCTCACCCACCAACGCCACCGACCGGCCGCGGTGAAGCTCGAAGGTGAGATGCCGCACGGCGTATTCATCCGACCCAGGATATTTGAAGCTCACGTCTTCGAACGTGAACCCGCGACGAAGCGGCTGCGGGATAGGCAACGCGTCGGGCTTGGAGCGGATGCTCGGCTCGATCTCGAAGAACGAGAACAGATCGCGCAGATAGAGACTCTGGGAGTAGATGCCGGAGAGGGTCAGCAACACCTGCTGTATGAGACCGCGAGCCTGGCGAAACGACCCCATGAGAAACGTCAACACGCCGATCGTGAACACCCCGGCAGGCGTCTGGCGACCGATCACGGTGAAGTAGATGATGACACCGTATCCGCCGTACAGCCCCAATGATCCCACGGCGCCGATGATCGTGGCGACCAACGTATGCCGGACAGCCAGCTTCTTGTTTTCGCGAATGAACCCGTCCGCGTTTTCCTTGTATCGGTCGACCAGATACGGCGAGAGGCCGAACAGCTTCACCTCCTTGGCCGACCAGTCGTTGGCGGCCACGTAACGCAGATAGTCGAGCATGCGCCGGCTCTGGGTCCACTGATGACGCAACCTGTAGCCCAGGGCGGAAAAGTGCGTCTCGCTGAAGAAGGCGGGGAGAATCGTGAGGACGAGCAGCAGCACGAGCCACGGCACGTAGATGGTCAACGCCGCGATGAGCGAAACAAGAGTGATGGCGGATTGCCCGAGGCCGAGGATTTGCCGCAGGAACCCCGGACCCGTACCCGTCTGCCGGCGGGCGCGCTCCAGCCGGTCGTACGTATCCGGGTCTTCGAACTGCGAGACGTCGAGCCACGCCGCGTGCTCCATGATCCGGATGGACACGTGGTTGTTGAACAATTCACCCAGGAGACCCTGCACCAGGTTCGACCCTCGCGACATGGCGTCACTGGCGATGGCAATCCCCAACTCGATGGCGACCAGGGTCCACAGGTATGACCAGTCTACGGGCTGGCCGCCCCGATAATAGAGCTCGATGGCCTCGATGATGAGCTTCCCCACCCACAACAGGGCGACGGGAACCAGTCCCTGAATCAGACGGAAGCACAGAACGGAAATGGTGTACCGAGGATGGGTCTCGTACACCATCTTGAGGAGAGGAACTACATACTTGAGCGCCTGAAACCGGTCCCGCCACGACGAAGGCGGCTCCGGTGTGGTGATGCCGGGGCTCCGCCGGCGCCCATCGCGTGGAGGAGTCCCCGCCAGCCTACTACTCGTACCGCAGTGCTTCGATCGGGTCGAGCTTCGACGCGCGCCGCGCCGGCCATATCCCGAAGAACACACCGACCGCTGCGCTGAACAGGAATGCCACGATCACGGCGTTCACGGACACGACGGTATCCCACCCCTGGAAATAACTGAGGGCGTATGCACCTCCAGTGCCGGCCAGAATGCCGACGATGCCGCCCAGCATGCAAAGCGTCACGGCCTCCACGAGGAATTGTGCCAGAATGTTGCCGCGCGTGGCCCCGAGCGCTTTGCGCACCCCGATCTCGCTGGTGCGCTCGGTCACGGAGACAAGCATGATGTTCATGATTCCGATGCCGCCTACCAACAGACTCACCGCCGCGATGCCCGCGAGCAGGAACGTAAAGGTCTGGGTCGTTTCCTGGGCCGCGGCGAGATATTCGCTCCGGTCGCGGATCTGGAAATCGTTTGCGGCACCGGGCTGAATTCCGTGCTCGCGGCGCAGCACGCGCTCCATCCCCATCATCGCCACGCCCATCGAGTCAGGATCCATGACCTGCACGGTGATGCCGCGGAGCCTGTTCGTCCCGAAGACACGATATTGTCCCGTTCCCAGGGGAATGAGCAGCTGCTCGTCGGGGTTGTTGTGCCCCTGGGCCCCCTTCTCGCTGAGGAGCCCGATCACCTCGAAGGTGATGCCGCGAATGGAGATGCCTTGCCCGATCATGGCGCGCCCGTTCGCGCCAAAATTATCGGCGACGGCGCTTCCCAACACCGCCACGCGGCGACGCTGATTGTTGTCGGCCTGGGTGAACATCCGGCCGGCAACCACCTCGTAGCGCTGGACGTCGATGTAATTGGGGGTCGTGCCCATGATGCGGATGCTCGCGTTGGCTCCGCCGAACTCGACTTGCTGATCCCTGGACAGTTCGGGAACCACGGCCGACAGGGCGTAGCCGTCACGCCGGAGGGCGTCGGCGTCTTCGACGGTGATGTTCACCCGCTCGCCGCGGGCCACGCCGTGGGACCAGGATTGTCCCGGATAGACCGAAAGAAGATCGGTGCCCAAAGCCTGTATCTGCTGTTCCACGGCCTTCTGAGCACCGGAGCCCAACGCCACCATCGTGATGACTGCCCCCACACCGATCACGATGCCCAGCATGGTGAGGACGGAGCGCAGCATGTTCGCTCGAATCGCCCCGAGGGCGACCATGATGGTTTCCATTCAGCGCCCCTTTCCGCGACCTCCTCCCGGACCGGTGCCCGACCCAGGAGGGCCCTGGCCGGCTCGGGCCTGGACCACGCTCGCGCTCGGTAGAATCATGACCGAGTCGGCCTCGGTCAAACCGGATAGCACTTCAGTATAATCCAAATCAGTCAATCCCGTGCGGATCCGGACAGCCGTGGGAATGGAGTCCCGCAGTACGAACACGATGAAATCACCGGCGATGGCGGGATCGGGTCGGGGAGCCGGGGGTCGAGTGGAACCGAGCGGCCCACCACCCAGCCGGCCGCCGCCGCCCAATCGTCCCCCGCCCGCGGCTTCCCGCACCCGGGCCATGATCGCCCGTTCGTCATCCGTCAGCGAACGAAACGCCTGGGGATCGGCCCCGATCTTTTCCAGGACGGGATTGACCTGTTCCGGCGTCAGGTCGGCCGGCAGTGTGACCTCCCGCCCGCGGAACATGACGACCCGCTGCGAATCCCCGTTGCCCTCCCCTTCGTCGGAGGAGAGGCTCCCACCCATGGCACCCCGTTCGGCGGAGAGCTGCACTGCCAGCGTTGCGGCATCGATACCCAACACCGCCGCCGCCGATTGCACGTCGCGGTCGGTGCGGAGTGCCGCATTGGGAACCGCCACAACCCCCTCCCGGGACCCGATGTGAAGCTCGACCTCCGAGTTCATCCCGGGCTTGAGGAGGCCTTCGTCGTTGGCGATGTGCACCAGGACCGGAAACATGGTGACGTTCTGCGTCACCAGCGCCTGGGGCTCGATCTTGAGCACGACACCCTCGAAGGGCTGGTTCGGATACGCGTCGACGCGGATGGTCACCCGCATCCCGGGCTGGATCTTCCCGATGTCGGTCTCATCGACGAGCGTGCGCACCCGGACCGTATCCAGATTGGCCATCTTGAGCAGCACCGCCCCACCGCTCACGTTGTTGGTGGCCGACTGAATGACCGTACCGACCTCGACGTTCCGTTCCAGAATGATGCCCGATTGTGGCGAGCGCACCTCGGTGTCCTCGAACGCGATGCGAGCGTCTTCGAGTGCGCGCTGGGCCCGTATGAGCGACGCGTTGGCGTTGGCGTCTGACAGCCTCGCCGCCTCATACTCCTGCTCGGTGATGGATTGGGTCTCGTAGAGCGCTTCCGCCCGGCGAAGCTCCGATTGGGCGTTCGCCAGTTGAGCCTCGGAGACTTCCAGGTCGGCCTCGGCCTGCATGAGGGAGTTCTGCGGGACCCGCGGATCGACCCGGACAAGCAGCTGGCCCCGGACGACTTCGTCGCCCGTCTCGGCCCGGACCTCGAGGATCTCCCCCGACGCCTTGGATTTGACCTCGACGGTCTTGATCGGCTCGACCGAGCCCGACGCGCTCGCGGAAATCACGATGTCGCGCCGCGTCACGGGCAGGAGCTGATATATCTGTTCTTCTTCAGGCTCGGCACACCCGAAGCTCACCACGAGTGCGGCGACAACCATTGTTTTCATGTATTCCGTTCCCCACGAGAATCCCGGCCCGCCCTCTCTGGTCGGGAGGGCCGCCCTGCCAATATAGACGGTCAAGCCCGGCAGTGTATTGGCGGAACGGTCCAGATCCCCGAATTGACGGGGGTCTTGGAAGCCCAGGGGTCACTGGCTGCGAGCCACCACGAAGGGCACCGTCTCGCTGTTGAACGCACTAAATACGCCCAGGCCGTTCGTGATGTTGCTGGGAGGTTCGTTGAGGTCCCGAGAATCCTGGGTGCGATTCTCGTAGAGTTCGGCGTATTCCTGGTTGACCCGGTAGACCCGCACCTGGTGCCGGCCCAGGGACTCGAGGAGCAGGAGGTTGACAATGAAGAAGTCGTCCGTCGTGGGCTCCGAGATGAAGCGGAACCGGCCAAAACGCTGGGTGAACTGCTCGGGAAAGATGGGCTCGGCGTCGTCCTCTAGCCCATCCACCACTACGAAATGAAGCATCGCAGCGGGATTGCTCCAGGTCGCGGCCAGTTGCGCCCCGGCCGTGTTGAAGCCGCCCCCGCCCCCGCCCCCGCCGCCACGACCGCCGCCGCCAAACCCGAGGGTCGGGGCAAACAGGGTATCCCCATCCATGGCCACGTCGATCGGCGGCGCGGGAACAACGGTCTCACCCCACGCCACCCGGCCGAAGTAATCCACCTCCAGCCTGAACACGTCGCCGTCCAGAACGGACAGATCTGACCCGGGATAGACGTAACGCCCCGAGTCACCGGTGGCCTCGAGCACGTAGATCACCCCGTCCTTGATGAGCCGGACCGCCGCGTCGTCGATCCCCGGCGCGCTGTCGGGATCGCTCCCCAACGGCACCGTGGACGTCAGTCGAATGTCCGACACGGCCTCCCCTGCGAAGAGAAAGGCCTGCACAACCACCAGATCCGTGTCCTCCACGTCCACCGCGTCGTCGCAACCGGCCAGCATGGTCATGACCAACATCAACGCCGACAAACAAGGCTTGTTCATAGTCTCGTCACCCTCGCTGATCAGAATTCAAAACGCACGGAGAGATTCGGCGTCACCCCGAGGTAGCGCACGTCGGTGACCAACACCGGCGACTCCGTCAGGTCGAATTCACGATACCAGACGTTGTTTCGATTGTAGAGGTTTAACACCGAGAGCCCGACATCCCCCTTCCACGTCCCGAGATTGAAACGAAAATGCGCCGCGATGTCGGCACGGTGATACGCTGGCAGCCGCAGTGAGTTCTTGGTACTGACGTGGATGTAGCCCTGTTGGCGACCGTCGAGGAGCTCGATGGCGTATTCGGATTCGGGAGCCGTGTAGGGCTTGCCCGTGCCGTACACCCAAGTGCCCGAGAAACTCCACCGCCCCAGCGAAATGCTGTTGACGAGTTTGGCTTCATGGGTCTGGTCGTGCAGAGCCGGAAACGGCTCGCCGTCGTTCAAGTCCGGAAACTGGTGTTCGACTCGGGAGAGCGTATAGCTCACCCATCCGGTGTACGCCCCCGTTTTCTTCTGCACCAAGAACTCCACGCCTTGCGCGACACCCGTGCCCTCGAAGAACAGATTGTCGACGCTGACTTCACCGGCGCGTCGAAAACGGAGGCTGAACTCCGAGAGGCCTTGGAGGTCCTTGCGATACGCCTCGACATCGACCAGGAATCCGTTGGTTTCGTAACTGGCACCTGCCACGTAGTGCTGGGAACTGGTGACATCTACCAGATCGCCGTCGGCCAGCAACCAGAAATCCCGTGATCCCTCCGTCACGTTCTCGTTGACCACGCGATTGACGAACTGATGGTATCGCCCGTAAGCCCCTTTGAGCGTGACGCGATTCGTGATTCGCCACGCGGCGGAGGCACGCGGCTCGAGGTACATCTTCGCGGTTTGGTCGTAGTAAGCAGCGCGACCGCCAAGGGTGAGATTGAGCGCCCTCCCGAGGCTCCAGGTGTCCTGGACGTACCCGGCCAACCGCAACGCGTCCTGGTCGCTGTCGAGCACCGTCGTCGTATCGTCGCGGAGGAACAGATACTGCACGTCCGACCGCGTAAACCATCCCCCGAAATCGATCTTGTGGGTGCGCAGGGCCTGCCACTCGTTGTCCATCCGAATGGTGAGGTCGCCGACCTGATTGTCCTCGGAGCTCCCGAAGCTGCGCGCCGCGATGAGCGTATCTGCGGCCGCGTCCCGAGTTTCGTTAACGTTGCGGCGGTTGTAGTCACTGAAGTACTCGGAGTAGGCGAGGAGGACATTGGTATAGAGTCGGGAATCCCACTGACGCGCCCACTTGCCGCTGACGCCCTTGTTGCCCCAATTGGTGAGGTCGGTGATGTCGGTAGTGATGCCCCGGGTCAAATTGCCCTGGGTGGTCAGGTCGGTACTCTGAAAGCGAGACTGGTCGAGATAATCTTGCCCGCTGTACAGGCTGATGGACAGCACGTCGCTGTCCGTCGGACGATACGTGACCTTGCCGTTAACGTCATAGAAATAAAAATCCGGATTCGTCGTCGTGAAATTCGCCTGAGCGAACCGGCCCGCTCCACGGCCACCGGGCCCACCCTGCCCACCGGTTCCGCCCCCTGGACGAATTGCACCGGTAGCGCCGATGGCGTCCTCCTCCTCGCCTTGGAACATGGTGAAGATGCTGTTGTACAAGCCCGTTTGCAGGAGATCGGTGTAAGAACGCCGCGCCGTGAGCGTGACGGAGCCCTTGCGGAACAGGGGCACTTGGACCGATGCCTGTGCGCTGAGGAGATTCATCCCCAGGCTCGCGTGCGCACGGTTGGGATCTCCGGTCTTGCCGGTCATGTCCACGACACTCGACACCCGGCCGCCGTATTGCGCGGGGAACGCACTCTTGAACACCTGCACGTCCTTGATCGCGTCCGCGTTGAACGCGCTGAAGAAGCCGAAGAAGTGGTCGACGTGGTAGACGGTCATGCCGTCCAACAACACGAGATTCTGATCGGGCGTGCCGCCCCGCACGAAGAGACCCGAAGAGCTCTCGTTGGTCCCGCTGATCCCGGGCAGCAGCTGGAGCGAGCGGAAGATGTCCACCTCGCCCACGCTCGGAAGCACCGCCATGTCCCGCGGCGAGGCGGTGATGCGACTGACGCCGTCCCCCGTGCGCATGATGCGATAGTCGTCCGCCACCACGGTGATCTCGTCGAGCCGGAACGGGATCGGACTCATCCCGATCACGATGCGATCGGGATTCGCGCCGGCCGGGACGGCGACGTCCGTGGCCCCGTAGCCCACGAAGGTCACCCGTAGCGTGAACGAGTCGGTGGGGACACCAAGTAGCGTGAAATAGCCGTCGCGGTTCGACATGGTGCGTGCGGCCGTACCGCGCACCGAGATTGCGGCGAATGGGAGCGTCTCGCCATTGGTCGAGTCACGGACCAGACCGCTGATCGTCCGGGTCTGCTGGGCTTCGGCCCCGAGAGCCCCCGTCGCCAGCAGTCCTGCCAGCAAGACCGAAGTCCTGACCATAGCTAGGTTCATGTGTGATTCTCCGCGTGATCCTGGTCCGAGCCGGCGTGTCCACCGTGTCGGCGGCGGCATGGGAACAAGACAGGGACGCATGGATTTCCGTTAATGTCGGGGGCGCTGATGGGGAGGGCCGCCATCGTCGCATTAACGGATTGGGGGGCTCGGAAGTCTGGTAATTAAGGAACGAGGACTAACATTTCGGAGCCGAGAAGTGTCTTTGGAGCAACCACTCGCTAAGGCTTCCGACCAGCCGTCGGATGCCAGCCTCGTCGAGAGGACCCGCCGAGGCGACCAGGCCGCGTTCGATATCCTGGTCCGTCGCCACTACCGGACAGCGTATATCGTTGCCCTGGCCTTACTTAGCGATGTGATGAATGCCGAGGACGTGTGCCAGGATGCCTTTGTCAAGGCGCTGGAGCGACTCGACACGTGTCGTATGCCGGAAAGGTTCGCCTCATGGCTGCTACAGATCGTCCGAAATCGGGCCCACAATTTCCGGGACTACCAGCGATTGCGCTCTGGGCCACCCTTGGAGGTCACGACGGCCGCCAGTCCGGGAGGCGCCGATCAGGACGCCGAGCGGTCCGAACTCCGAGGGCGGCTGGAGGCCGCCTTGGGCGAGCTCACTGCCGTGCAGCGCCAGGTGGTACTCTTGCACGACCTGGACGGATGGAAGCATCGTGAGATCGCGCAGAGACTCGAGCTTTCGGAGGGGATGTCGAGGCAGCATCTTTTCGCCGCGCGCAAGCGATTGCGCGAGCATTTGGGGGTAACGGCTCTCGAGGAGTATTTCCATGAGTGAAGATCCACAGGCCATCGATCTTTCGCCCCTCGACCCCACGCGGGACGCGGAGCATTTCGAACAGGTCGTCTCCGCGATCACCGCTCGAGCGGCCGACGAGTTGGCCCGTCGCGCGCGCGCCACACCGATCATCGAACTGGCACGGTGGCGGCGACCCATGCTGGCCGCCGCGGCCGTCCTGGCGACCATCTCACTCACCGTCATGAGCCAGCTGGAGCTCCCCGACACGAACGCGGAAGCGACGACGGGGGTGGCGGAGGCGTTGGGCGTCCCCAGCGAGCTCGCCCAGTGGATGTGGACCGACGAACTGCCCACCACGGCCGATCTGTTTTTGGCCTTCTAGCGTGAAGGAAGCGGACCAATGACCACAACCGGGCGGCTCAAGACACAAGGCATCATGATGCTCGCCGTGACACTCGTCGTCGGCGTGCTCATCGGGGTCGTCGTCGAGCGGGTGCGTGTGGTGCGGGAAGCCAACCAGCCGCGGGCGTTCGAGGGATTCCGTCCCAGCCGGATGGTGTTGCCTCCCTTTTTCGACGAACTCGGCCTGACCGATGAGCAGCGAGCCCAGCTGACTACGGTCTTCGAATCCCGGCGCGACGGCACTGATTCCATCATGCGCCAGATGATTCCGGAGCTACGGTCGCACATGCAATCGATTCGAGATGAGATCGCCGAGATCCTCACCCCCGACCAATTGGAGCGGTTCGACGAGCTGGAGGCCACACGCGGGCGCCGCGGCGACCGGCGCGGCGGATTCCCGCCGGGGATGCGACGGGGCTTCGGCGGCCGGGACGGCAAGAAGTGAAAGAAGCTTGTACGGGCGAGGCCCGCATCGCTCGACCACTCCAATAGGAGACAATGCGACATGCGAAAGCTCGGTGGACTTCTGACGATCGGCGCCCTCACGTTGGGTTTGACGACATCGCTGGCAGCCCAAGAGGTTGACATCTCGGGCCAGTGGGAGCTCACCCGATCGGGTGGGCCAGGTGGCGGCGGGGGTGGGCGTGGCGGTGGCGGTGGCGGTGGCGGCCGAGGTGGCGGAGGAGGTGGGCCGTTACTGATGGAGATCGTCCAGGACGGAAACACGTTCACCGGCACCCTCGAGCTTCCGTTCGGTCCGTCGGACATCAGCGACGGCGTCATCGAAGGGACCGAGATCTCCTTCAAGGTGGCCATCTCGCGGCAGGGACGGTCGTTCGAGATGATCTATACCGGCAAGATCGAAGGAGACACCATGTCCGGCACCGCCACCACGCCACGCGGCGATAGCGAGTGGAGCGCCAAGCGGGCCGAAACCTAACGGCGACGGCGTCAAAACGAGAAAGAGTGATCGTGTGCGGGCGAGGCATGCCTCGCCCGTGCGACGTTTGGCGCGTTCGACCGGATCACGGAGACCCGTTCACTCGTCCCGCAACACCATCGGATCGACCCTGTCCGCACGGCGCGCCGGAACGTAACTGACCAGCAGCGCGACCGCGGTCAAGACGAACACACCGCCGCCGAACACCGACCCGACACCTTGCGCAACCCCTTCTCCATGATAAGGAAACTGTGTAACACACGTCACGGCGATATTTGACATGCCGGCCTAGTTTTCTTCCCGCATTTGGCTGGCTGCACTGGGTGCGGTAGTCCAAGTGCCAAGTAAACAGCCCAACCCGTGTTTGCGATATCGACGGTTCATGCAGCCGCCAGAATCGATTCCCGGTGCGTCTGGAACGCTGCACAAGCACATGCGTGTCTCGCCGTACCATCTGCGTTCAATATCGAAGGAGGGGCCAAATGCTCCCGAAGAAAACCTGGTTGTCGATGGTCGTGGTACCCGCGCTGGCGCTCGCCGGCTGCTCAGACGGAACAGGACCCGGCGGCATCAGCGATAGCGACGCCCAGCTGATCGCGTTCGAGGTGGTCTCAGCGTCCATCGGCGCCCTCAACTCCGGCACGGCGTCAGGCGCGGTTCAGGGTTTCGACGCCCTCGCGGCATCCGCCTCCTCCGTTCCTGTCGCTCTGCGATACGACTACAGCCACACGGAATCGTGCCCCCTCTTCGGGCGCATCGGAGTGACGGGCGTCATGAGTGGGAGCATAGACAGTCAAACCGGCGACGGCGTGCTGTGGCTCCAAGTTACAGAGACCCTCACCGACTGTACGTTCGATTCCCAAAACGGCGATCTCGTCATCAACGGCGCTCCGTCGATCACGCTCACCGGCAACTTCACGTTCCTCGGGGGCACTTTCGGCACGACGCAGACCCTCACGTTGAGCGGCGGTTTCCGCTGGCAATTCGATGATGGCAACTCCACCTTCTGCGCGTTGAATCTGACGATGAATATCTCCTACGGCGGAGGCAGCACGACCGTGAGCGGTACCGTGTGCGGTTACTCGGTCAACCTCTGATCAGATCCAGTTCAAGCAGAACGAGTCGAGAGAGCGATCGGGCGCCAGTCGGATCGCTCTCTTTGCATCAGTAGAGACTGATCTTGGTGATGCGGCCGCCCGGACCCACCGCCCAACCGGTACTGGGGCTCGCGAACCCCACGGCCCAGTGGCTGAGGGTGTCCAGCGCCGCCCAGGTCGCCCCGTTGTCGAGGGTGTAGGAGACGCCCCGAGGTCCCGCCGCTACGAACGCGCCGCGCGGCCCCCCCGGTACCCGTGAGGCGCCGTAGACCGCACCGGTGAAGGTCGGTCGACCGCCGGCCAGCACCCAGGTGGCCCCGCCGTCCTCGGTCACCACGACGTTGTCCGTGTGGCTCGCCGTGTCCGAGAGATCCCCGCCCAGCGCCATCCCGAATCGCTCGTCGACGAACACGAGGGAGAAGATTCCCGACGATCCGGTTCCGCTCACAATGGGCACCGCCGCCGCCGTCCAGCTGTGCCCACGATCGGTGGTGCGAATCACCCGGGCGGTGTCCCCCGCCCCGGTGCCGATCCAGGCGTGGCCGTCGCCGTGAACCACCAGACACGTGCCGCTCGCGGCGAATCCCCCCTCGGATCCTCGGGGATCGGGCAGCCGCTCCGGGGCAATGTGCGACCAGGTATCGCCGCCGTCATTCGTGCCGATGATGATGAGCCGACCGTCCACGGCATCGCTGTAAGCCAAGCCGTTGTCAGCGTCCCAGAAATCCATGCAGTCGTAAAAGGCGGAGGCCTCTCGGTTGGTGAACTGGAGCGTCCAGTGCTCGCCCCCGTCGGTGGTCTTGTAAATACGGGACATGTCCCCCGGTCCCGCGCTCAGCAGGTAGGCAGTTTGTGCGTCGACGGCGTGCACGTCGCGAAACTGTAGCGTGTCGGGTCCGGGAACCACGGCCGCGTGCCACGTGGCGCCGCCGTCCAGCGTGCGGGCATAGGTGGCCCCGTGCCCGCTCACCCACACCACGTTCTCATCCACCACGCTCACTGCTTGGAGCAGCACACTCGTCCCCGACTCCTGTGATTCGATGACGGGATCGGGTTCGGTAACCGCTGGATCGGGGGCGTTCTCGGCGCCACACGCCAATGCGATCACCGCACAGACGACGGCCCGCCGACCGGAGATCACCTGCTTGTCCGGCGTCAGTTGGTGTGGGGCTTGTCCGTGGGGGACGACGCGCCGAGCATGACACGGAAGCCGCTCGGGTTGCCGGATTCGTCTCGCACGAACTTCCAATCTCGATCCTGGACCTTGCCTTCGTCAATCGCTTCCATCATGGAAAAGAACTGGCGCTTGATCCCGCGATTGGGATACCAGACGATCCCCGCTCCGATGGCTCCTGCCACGACGTACGAAACCAGCGACTCCAACAGCTCCATGTTCGGCTCCCGTGTTGGCGATGATCCAGCGATAATCCGCGGCGGTTCAACATAACCGGACGTAACGCCGCCCGGCCAGGGTTCACATCATACCGTGCCTGTTCCTTTCCTCTATAATGCGAGTGATTTTCGTCCCCGTTCGACCCACCACATTGAGGAGCGGTTTCATGCGCAAAGGTTTGTCCATGCTGGCCGTCGCCGGCCTGGCAGTGGCCGTTTCGGTCCAACCAGGCATGGCGCGACAAGACGGACCCGGAGTCCTGGAGGTCGGCGAGATGGCCCCCGACTTCGAGCTCACTGGTGCCACCAGGTACGGCGTCCTTCGCGACGCGGTTCGTCTCAGCGATTTTCGCGGAAAGACGGTGGTGCTGGCCTTTTTCTTCAGGGTACGGACACGCGGCTGAACGATTCAAATGCATGCGTACCGTGATCAGTACGCCAGTCTTTTCCATGGTGGCCGCGACATCGTGCTCATCGGCATCAGCACCGACTCGCCCGAGGAACTGCACTCCTGGGCCCAGGATGACGAGTTTCCTTTCCTGTTCGCCAGCGACCCCGGCTCGCAGGTGGGGCAGCGTTTCGGCGCGTTCCGCGAAGGACGGGACGGGAATTTGATCGACAATCGGACGCTGTTCATCATCGACCCCGAGGGCGAGATCGCCTTCCGGGCGGTCCCCTTCCGGGAGGTGGATCCCCAGGCCTACGTCGAGCTGGGCGAGGCGCTGGACCGCATCGCCCCCATCACCGGGGCCCACCAGGCCAATTGACCCCCTGACGGGGCTCTCCGAGCTCGGGAAGCCAGTGAAATGGGGTCGGCGCCCAATGCCGACCCCTTTTCTCCGCCTCAAATTGTGATCCAAAGCCTATGACTCACCGGGACATGGCCCAATAATAATGGGCGTACCGGCGGGAGCCGGCGGGAACGCGGCAGCCGTGGGGCCGGCCGCGGTCACCGTTTTTCAGGGCGGAAACTTGACCGATCTCAATTCGGACGGGGCCACCCATGTCGCCGCAGTCGAAGAATTGATGGCGCTCGTGGTGAAGGCACACCGGGCGATCAACCTCTATATGCCCAATAACCCCGTCTACCAGGAAACGGTGAGCAACCTGGCGGAGGGGTTCAAGCGGGTATGGGCCGACGAGCAACAGCTGGTCCTCAATATCACCGACCAGGGAATCGGCTGGGAGGACGAGATCGTCCTGCCCGAGGAGAAGACGCAGGACAGCATCTCGTGGACCCTGTTCAAGGACGGGATCCGCACCCTCACCCTGACCCCCGGGGCCGAAGACGAGGAGATCGTCCAGTTTCTCGGGTTGGTCCATCAAGTCCGTACCCTGCCCGCCGACTCCGATGACGATTTATTGACGCTGCTCTGGACCCAGGATTTCCACTACATCGCCTATCAAGCGGTGGACCTGGGGGCGGCCGAGAACACCAAGCCGATTCCGCCGCCCTCGCAGTCCGAGGCGGCCCGGTCACCAGACCAAGTTCGTCAGGAGGTCCAGGAGGACGTCGCAGACAAGCCCGAGGGCATCGTCAGCGTCGACGACTTCGACTCCACGCTCTACTTCCTCGACGACGACGAGGTCGCCTACCTGAACGGCGAGATCCAACGGGAATACAGCCAGGACCTCCGGCGCAACGTGCTCTCGATGCTCTTCGACATCCTCGAGGTGCAGGACAATCCCCCGGGCGACGGCGAGATCATCGCGATCCTTCACGAGCTCATTCCCTACCTGCTCGGCGCAGGAGACTTCCGCTCGGTTGCCTATTTGCTCGGCGAATCACGGGTGATCCTGGAGCGGGTTCCCCAGCTCGCCCTGGAACATCGGGAGGCCCTGGCCCAGTTCCCCGCGTCCATGTCCCGATCCGACACGCTGAATCAGCTCCTCCAAACCCTCGACGAGGCCGAGGAGCAACCAGCGGACGAGGACCTGAGCGCCCTGTTTGGCGAGCTGACCCCCGACGCCATCGAAACGGTGTTGTCCTGGCTCCCGCGACTCAAGAATGCCACGGCCAAGGACGTGCTGACCCGGGCGGTCGGTAGACTTGCGCCGTCCAACCCGGAGGCCGTGGGACACGCCCTGGGCTCTTCGGAGAACACCGTGGTCCTCGGGGCACTTCAGCTCATCACGCAGTTGAAACTGGAGTCGGTCGCCTCCCAGCTCGGCCAGGTCACGAACCACGAAGACGACGCCATTCGTGCCCAGGTGGCCGCCGCCCTAGCCGCGCTCGCCACGCCAAGCGCGCTGATGCAACTGGAGAAGATGGTGGACGACCCCGCTCGCGACGTGCGCCTCGCGGCCGTGAGGACCCTCGGCGAGCACCGCTACCGCGGAGCCGCCACCGTCATAGAAACCCTCGTTTTCGGCAAGGTCATGAAAACCGCCGATCTGGGTGAAAAGCGAGTCTTCTTCGAAACGTTCGGCCTCATTGCCGACAACGGCGGGGTGGACAAGCTGGGAAGCATTCTGGTAGGCAAAGGCATGCTGAGTCGCAAGGAGGATCCCCAGACCCGGGCGTGCGCCGCCATGGCATTGGGCAAGATCGGCTCCGCGCAAGCGAAAGAGATTCTGCAAAACATCAAAAAAGAAAAGGAACCCCTGGTGAAGAACGCAGTGGACAAAGCCCTCAAGGAGATTCGCTGAGATGACGGCCCAGCCTTCCCTGGAAGCCGGCGCGACCGGTGAGTCCCAAGTCCGCCAGGCCGGCCGCGATTTTCTCCTCACGTTCTACGCCACGCTGCGGAACCTGAAGATCTATCCCATCGAGAACGAACAGGTCCAAAAATCGCTCGATGAGCTGTCGAACGGGGCCGCCGCTCTGCATACCGCCAACCCAGAACTGGAAATTAAGTTGGTGGGCGAGTTGATCTTCATCAACGGAACGCGGCTGCGCGTCGACTTGAACAATTACGCGTCGTTCAGCTACGTCCTGAACATGTTTCGCCAGGCCGACATCGGCGTGATGTTCGTGGACGAACAGGTACAGCGGAAGGAGTGGCAGGTCTTCGCGTCCCTCGTGCTCGCCAGCGCTACCGACCCACCCAGTGACGACAAGCTTCACGACCTGCAGCAGCGCATGAAGCAAGGCGGGGTGAACCACATCCTGGTCGAGCCGCCGCCCGACGAGCTGGAGATGCCCGACGAAGTAGAGCAGAAGGAACGGGCCAAGCGCACCTACGAGCGCTCCCTCACGGCCACCAGGGACGTGGCCAACGGCGCCCGCATGGGGAAGACGGTGAGCGTCAAGAAGGTCAAACGCGCCGTGCAGGACATCGTCGATCAGGTGTTGAACAACGAGGTGACATTGGTTGGGCTCACCACGCTGCGCGACTACGACGATTACACATTCACCCACTCGGTGAACGTCTGCATCTTCAGCGTGTCGGTGGGCAAGCGCCTGGGGCTCACCAAGCTGCAGCTATACGATTTGGGGATGGGCGCGTTTCTCCACGACATGGGGAAGGCCCGCGTGCCCATCGAGATTCTCGGCAAGGTCGGCAAGCTCACCCCGGAAGAATGGGCGGCGATCCAGCTACACCCGGCGCTGGGAGCAGCCGCCCTCTTCGGCTTCCGCGGCTACGGCGACGTTCCGTTTCGCCCGATGATCTGCGCGTACGAGCACCATATCAAGATCCCCGATCTCTCGGGCTACCCGAAATCGATTCGTCCCAGGCAGTTGTCGGTGTACTCGAATCTGATCCACGTCTGCGACGTGTTCGACGCCGCCACGAGCCAGCGGGTCTACACCCACCGACCTCCGCTGACGCCGGATCAGATCCTACAGGAGCTGTGGAACGATCACGACCGGCTCGGCGTCGATCCTGTGTGCGTGAAGGCACTGATCAATCTGCTGGGGGTGTACCCGGTGGGCACCTGCGTCGTGCTGGACATGTACGAGGTGGCCGTCGTGCACGGGGCCAATCCGGACGCGGCGCAAATCCACCGCCCCATGATCCGTCTCATCTTCAACTCCGACGGCGCGCGCACCGACGGGGAGTTGATCGATCTCACCGATACCAACCCCGACGGATCCTACAAGCGAACGATCATCAAGGTAGTGGATCCGGCGAAGTACGGGATCACCGTGTCGGATTACTTCGTTTAAGGACAGCGGCAGGAGGCCATGCCTCGCCCGTAGAACGCGTTGCTACTGACCAGCCATCTCCAACACCCTCTCAATCGCCACGCCAACGTCCTGCTGCGCACCGATGCCGGTGTAGGCGACCTTTCCGTCAGCATCCAAAATCACGACGTAGGACGTGGCCGGTGTCATGAAGGCCCGGACTGCGGCTCCCGATTTATCGAACAACAGGGGATATGGCACCGGATGGCGGCGCAGGTGGCGCCGGATGGTGCGGGGAGATTGGCCCACGCCCACGGCAACCGCGAAGAAATCCATGCGGTCGCCGAACTGCTCGTACGCGGCGTCCATTTGCGGCTGGAGGGCCTCACAGTTCTCACACCACGTCGCCCAGAACTCCAGCAACACCGGTCGCTTTCCGAAGTAGTCAGCCAGGTCGACGGTTTCGCCATCGAGATTCTCGAGGGCGACCGGATCGGGAGTCGATCCCCGCGATATGCCGATCTCTTCCTGCGCCTGGGCCCTGTCCGCGCAAGAAAGCACCGCAATACCCGCGACGACCACCAGCATACCAAGAGTTCTCAGATTACCGATCATCAATACACCATTCCCGCCAGCACGAAGTAGTACTCGGCCATCGCCAACATGATGACACCTCCAACCTTCTTGATCAAGACCATCCACTGACCCGACTTGGGCAGCATCGCCAGGGTGCCGGAGAACAAACCCACGGCGACCAGCAGGGCCGTCATGCCGACGGAGAAGACGAACAGGTAAACGAACCCGAGCACGGCGCTCTGGGTCGTCGTCACCCACGTCAGCACGACGGCGAACGCCGGCGCTCCACACGGCGCCGCCACGATGCCGGACGTGGCTCCCAGCAAGAAGACCCGGGGATACGATGCGCCCGAGACGCCTCCGGCCCAGGCCATGAGCCGCTGGGGCATCCGGAGGGGAATCACGTCCAGCATCACAAGACCGAACAGCAGCAGGAGGTTCCCGATCGTGAGCCGCGCCCACACGCTCGACGCGACGATGCCAAAGAGCGATCCGGTGAGCCCGGCGATCAGCCCGATCAGGGCATATAAGAGCGCCAGCCCCATCACGTACGCCATGGTGGTGGCCACGACCTGCCGCCGGGTTCGCTCCGCCCCCCCGGTACCGGCCAGAATCCCGGCCGTTATGGGTATCATCGGGTAGATGCACGGGGTCAGGCTCGTCAGGACCCCCACCCCGAACAGCGTCCCGATCGCCAGGAGAGGATTCTCGGTCAGCGCATCCGTCAGCGGGCCCTGCATTAGCAAGACGTTCATGGTGGCAGGATGATACCGCCCGGGTGAGGCATCCCGCTAGCGGGGTCCGCCCAGGACCTCGACAGCTTCGAAAAGCTGGTCGAACGACTCGATCACGAACAGCACGTCCTGGAGATGATCGATCTCGAAATGCTGGTCCATGACCGCGTCCAGGTCGAACGGGCGGCGGTCGCAGTTGTCACTCAACGCATTGGCGCCGTCGGCTATCGACGAGATGAGCCCGCTTCCGTAGAGCTTGACGTCCCCCGATTCTTTCACCAATCCGAATTCGATGGTAAACCAAAACAGCCGGGCCATGCGCGTGATCTCCTCCTCGGACTCCGCCATGGCCGCCACCTTGCCAAATCGCTGCAACAGGTCGGCAAACACGGTGTCGGCGTGCAGCGGCACGTGGCCGAAGATGTCGTGGAAGATGTCGGGCTCCTCCAGGTACTCGAGCTGCTCCCGGGACCGCAGCGTGACGGTGGTGGGGAAGCGGCGCTCGGCCAGGCATCGAAAGAACTCCCCGGCCGGAATGAACCCCGTCACCGGCACGGATTGCCACCCGGTCATCTCGCCGAGCCGCTGATTCACGTCCTTCAGGTCGGGAACCTGGTCGCGATTCAACCCGATCGCGTCGGCGCCACGGAGAAATACCTGACTCGCCGTATCGCCCAGCTGCTCCATACGCCGGCCATACAGAATGCCCCATACCTCGTGTTGCTCGGCGGTGTAGGCCGACCAATTCTGCGTGGTGAACATCTCCTCCTGCGTCTTGGACTCCGCATGCTGCATGACCCCTCCCCTGCTGTTGGCACAAAAAAAACCGGCCCGTTCTTCGCGGGCCGGTCGGGATGACGATGATGCTTGACAGCTAGCGCACACGCCTCCGCCTGCGACCCGTTTCGGGGGACGCATAATACCGGGCGTAATAGTAGGCGCGGGCCAGGTCGATTTGTCTCATGGGACAACGAGTATGGCCCAATGAGCTGGCACAGTCAAGGCGAGGTTCAGCCACGCCTCGCGCACGACTCAGTTCCGGCCCTCTCCCTCGCGAGCTAGCTTATCCCCACGCCATTGTTGCCTCTTGGACCCGAAGCACGGAGAACTCCAGTGAGAACCACGCTTCTGTCTGCCGCGCTCCTAGGACTGATCGCCTCGAGCGCCGCATCCCAAACCACCCGTCGCCCCATGACGACCGACGACGGTCTCGACATGATCAATGTCGGCGGCGCGTTGATGTCCCCCGACGGGGAGTGGGTGTTCTATTCCGAATCCCGGCTCGACTGGGATGAGAACAAGCGGGAGAGTACCTACTTCATGGTACCGGCCGCCGGCGGCGAGGCTTTTCGGTTCATCGGCAAGGAGGGAGGAAGCGCGTTTCAGTTCTCGCCCGACGGACTATTCCTATCGTTCCGGCGAACCGTGGACAGCACCCAGCAGCTCTTCCTCATGCGAACCAACGGTGGCGAGGCGGTCCAGCTCACCAAACACGAGGCCTCCGTCGAGTCCTACCGGTGGTCCCACGACTCGCGGCGCATCTTCTTCGTCGCCGACGAGGCCCGAGATGAAGACGAGGAGAAGGAGCACAAGAACGGCAACGACGCCATCTTCGTTGACGAGGGCCCGAACGGCCAGCGGGAGAGCCAGTGGCGCAATCTGTGGGTCTTCGACATCGCAGAGGAAAAAGAACACCGAATTACCGAAGAAGATTTTCGGATCGGCAGCTTCGACGTCTCTCCCAACGGCCGCCGCATCGCGTACACGGCTCGGCGAGAAAACCTGCGGAATCAGCAATATCTCGGAGAGATTTTTCTTCTCGACCTCGACGACTCCACCACGACCCAACTGACGACCAACCGCGCGCCGGAAACCGGCGTCCTCTGGGCGCCGGACGGGATCCACCTGGCGTATCGCGCGGTCAGCGACGCCGAATGGGAACAGAACCAGAGCAAGTTGTGGATCATGAACGTCGACACCCGGGAGCACCGGATGCTTTCGGGGCGGTTCGAGGGGGGCATCTCCCGGGCCGTGTGGACTCCGGATGGGCGGCACATCCTCTTCAACGGCCGCCGGCGTACCAATTCCAACTTGTTCCGGCTGGAAGTGGAATCCGGTGACATCGAGCAGCTGACGGATGTCACAGGCACCATGAACATCGCTGCGTTCTCCGAGGACCGCACCAAGATGGTCTACTCGTTCCACGACTTCGATACGCCCCCGGACCTGTACGTCTCCTCCACCAATGCGCCGGAGCCGACCCGGATCACGAGCGCCAACCCGTCGGTCGAGACGGATTTTCTCCTCGCCGGCGGCGAGGTGATCACGTGGCGGAGCGCCGACGGGCTGGAGATCGAAGGCGTTCTCATGCTGCCCGACGGATACGAGCCCGGCACGCGCTTGCCATTGCTGTTGCACGTGCACGGTGGCCCCGCCGGCGCGTTCACCAACAGCTTCCGTTCCTCGTATCACGTCTGGGCGGGACTCGGATACGCCCAACTGCTCCCCAACGTCCGCGGCAGCAGCGGATACGGTGACGGGTTCCTCCAGGGCAACTTCCACGACATCGGTGGCGGCGATTACCAGGATCTGCTGACGGGTGTCGATCACGTCATCGAGGCCGGATACGCCGATCCCGACCAGACGGGCATCCGCGGCTGGAGCTACGGCGGCATCCTCGGCGGCTGGACGATCACGCAAACCGGTCGGTTCAAGGGCGCTTCGCTGGGAGCCATGGTGTCGGACTGGACATCCGAATACGCGCCCGGATTCAATCACGACGTGCGGTTGTGGTACCTCGGCGGCACACCCTGGGAAAATTCCGAGGCGTGGCGGGAGATGTCCCCGCTCACCCACGTCGCCAACGTCACGACGCCGACGCTGTTGATGCACGGCATCAACGATCGCACCGACACCGAGCCGCAAAGCATGATGTTCTTCACCGCGATCCGCGATCAGGGCAAGATCGCCCGCTACATCAAGTTCCCCCGGGAGCCCCACGGCTTCCGCGAGCCCCGCCACCAGCGTATCCGCGACGTGGAAGAGATCCGCTGGATCCAGAAGCATGTCCGGGGGATCGAGTGGACGCCGTGGGTGCGGCCGAAGGCGGAGGAGAAGCCGCCTGTCATCTCTTCACGGTAGGAACGGCTCGCCTGGTTTGAAGAGGAGGCGGGTGCGCTACTCGGAGCGCAGTGCCGCCACCGGATCGATCCGACTCGCTTTCCGGGCGGGCATGAAGCTCGCCAAGGCAGCCACGCCGACGAGTAGCAACACGACACCGAAGTAGGTCGCCGGATCGGTTGGGGAGACGCCGAAGAGCATATCGGTGAGCAACCGCGTCGCCGCGAGTGCGCCTGCCGAACCGAGCAAGACCCCGATCGCCGTGAGGCGAAGACCGCGAGCCAGGGTCTGGCGCAGGACGGCCGTACCCGGTGCGCCCAGCGCGATGCGGATGCCGATTTCACGCGTTTGCTGGGCAACCGTATACGCCATGACACCGTACACGCCTACCATCGCCAGCAGGCTCGCCATCCCGGCAAAGATCCCCAGGAGCAA
>JAPULZ010000028.1 GCA_027294455.1 Gemmatimonadota bacterium | reverse complement strand
ACCCACACCCCGGGCGATACTTTGGCCGGGGGAATTCAAATTTCTACTCTGCAACGAAGGACGGGTAATCGTATGCACTACGGCAAACGATAAAACAGCAGGAAATCGACGCCGGCAACCACCATCAGCCCCGGCAGCACCCGCGGCCACATCTCCGACTTCAACCTCCCGGCTTTCGACAGTGCCAGCAGACCCCCCCCAACGACCAGCGCGCCTCCCATGATCCAGTGATGTAGCTGCTCGGTTACCCGCGGAAGGTGCTGTTGCGTTCCGCCGTGGATACCGATGGCAAGTCCCGCCCCGATCGAAAGCAGCGGAAGGAACCACGCCCAACGGGCCGCCTTGAGCGCTCCCGTCACGCGACCGAACTCGACGCCGCCAGCGAGCATAGCGCAGACACCGGCGGTCTTGTGTTGCATGACGTGATGCTTCTGCACGGTCTCGAGCCACACGGCCAGGCTGTTCGGGAAGACGCTCAGGAACGTGTCCCACGCCCCGACCTGCGTGTACGAGCGCTCCTGGGTCTCGGTGGGAATGAAGAGGAAGAACCCGATCAGAAAGACCAACACCGGCCACACCCATCGAAGACCGCGTCCCCGCTCCGTATCGGCGAGCAGCCAGACCATACCGGTGATCGCCATGCCCCAGCCCAACATGATGTGTACATACTCAGTATGCGTCATCATCTGCTCGAGCAAGCCACGGCGGCAAGCCCTGCCCTATCCAAGAGCATAACCTACCGATAGTCGGCGTTTTTGACACCCGCCTCCTGACAAGTGCGAATGAAGCCATGCGAGCACTATATCGCGGGGTCCCAAGATCGAGTCCAGACTTCGGGATCGGCGTCGCGTCTGTACGGACAGCCCCGCGATGTCGCGCTGCGCCTTTTCCATCACACACACACCCGGGCCACGTCCGGATGGGGAAGCAGGCTCTTGAAGGCCGCGAGGGTCTCGTCCAGGTCCTTGTCTGAGTGTGCGGCTGTGACACAGAGCCGTAGGCGGGCCGCACCCCGGGGGACCGCTGGCGCCACCACCGCCGATACCAAAATACCCCAAGCGTAGAGCTGTCGAGCGGCTCGATAGGTGACCTCGTCGTCGCCCAAGATGACGGGCACGATGCAGGTCTGCGATACGCCGGTGTCGTACCCCAAGTGCTGCAAACCGGCGCGGAGCGCTTCCGCATTGCGATGGGCGTCGCTCAGACGGTGGGGTTCCTCGCGGATGACCGCGAGCGCGGCACTCGCGGCCGCCGCGTCGGCCGGGCAGAGCGCGGCGGAGAACCAAAACGGTGCGGCCACGTGTTGGAGATAGTACACCAGAGCGCGCGATCCCGCGATGAAGCCGCCATTTGCGGGAATCGCCTTCGAAAGTGACCCCGTCCACACGTCCACGGCGTCCGCCGGCAGCCCGAAGTGTTGGTTGATTCCTCGGCCCGTAGCACCGAGGACCCCGAATGAGTGAGCCTCGTCGACTAGGAGGTACGAGTCGAAGCGTTTCTTCAGCTCAATCAGCTCTGGCAGCGGGCAGAGGTCGCCGTCCATCGAGAAAACCCCCTCCGTGATGACGAGGGTCCGGCCGTCGCCGGCGCTCTGTTCGAGTAGCGTCTCGACGGACGCAAGGTCGTTGTGCGCGAAGCGCGATACGGGCACGCGAGCCAGGCAGCAACCGTCGACCAGACTTCGGTGCGCATTCGCGTCGAGCAGAACACGGTCCCTCGGCCCTACTAACCCCGTCACGGCAGCGATGTTGGCTAGGTATCCCGAGGTGAACGTCATGACGGCGCCCGTGTCCTTGAAGCGCGCGATGTTGCGTTCCAGCTTCCGGTGCAGCTCGTGCGTACCCGTGAGCATCCGGACCCCCCCGGCTCCGGTACCGTGTTCTCGGACTGCGCGGCTCGCCGCGGCATTCACGGTCGGGTGCCCGATCAGCCCTAAATAATCGTATGACGACATCATCAGCATCTCCCGTCCGGCAACCGTAACCCGGGTTCCCGTGCGGTGTTGGACGGGTTGCTGATAGGTGTAGAGGTCCTCCTCGAATCCCCATCGCAGGTATTCGAACCACCAGCGAGCGCTTGCGACGTCGGCGATGCCGTACGGTTCTTCCGCCGGCCCGTCGGGCGCGAAATATCCGCCAAAAGGATCGACGGGCGGCGCCCTTGTGCCGGTTCGGGTCCTCGTCACGTCACTCCAGCCTCCGCCTGCCGGCGGCGAGACGGGCCACGCACCGTTCGGTCGTGCAGTCCTGGAACCGGGGCGCCCCGGTCCTCGGCGATGGCTAGTTCACGTGGCGTGTGATGCCGGTGCGCCGTGAGAAACTGCCTTGCGATCTTCATCCCGCCCCACCACAACCGCAGAAACTTCGGCGAATAGATCGGCGGGCAGGTGTGCAGGGCGAATTCCTTGGCGCGGCGTGGATCGAGACAGGCGTGGGCATACACACCGAGCAACGAGCGGTAGTATTGCTTGAGGGGGATTCTGGTCTCGAGGAGTGCGTGGGAGAGGTCCCACAGACCGTGGGCTTTGCGGCTCACCACCGTGCGGTCCTTGTACTCGTCCCAGATCAACGTGCCGGGCATCGGTGTCAGTGGGGAAACGTTGAGGTAGTACAATCCCGTTTCGTCGATGAACCGCTTTAGGCGGTCCCAGTCCTCCCGTCCGTAATCCGGCTGCGTGATGAGCGATCCATACGTGTCGACTCCGTGCCGCCGAAGGACGGCAATTGCCTCCCGGTTGTGGTCAACCGTGCATTCCTTGTTCATGGAGTCGAGTTCGGCGTTCGTGGCGGCTTCGAGGCCGATGAAGACGGCGTGCAGGCCGAGCTCCGCCCACTCCGCGATGACGTCCTCGTTCTCCGCGATGAAGTCCGCGCGCGCATAGACGAGATACTTCTTGTAAATCTTCTCATCTCGTAGCAGTTGAGCGAGCCGCGCGAGCCTCGTGCGATTGATGAGAAAAATGTCGTCGACGATGTAAACGTCGTCCGCTTCGATTTGCGCGAGTTCTTGCGCGATCGATTCCGGACCCCGTGAGTAGGTCGTGCCGTCGGTGATGCGCCAGGTGTAGCAGAAGTTGCACTTGTACCAGCAGCCCCACGTGGTCTTCATGGTCGCCACCGGCTGGTGGAACAGGTAGTAGTACCGGTGGCGCAGGTGGGAGACGAGATCCCTCCGCGGAAGCGGCAGGTCGTCTGCCTTCGGCATATACTGAAGCTGTTCGGTGAACTCGACCCCGTCCCCTGTAGGGAACGCGAGGCCGGGGACTTCGTGGAGCGGATCGTTCGCGGAGAAAGCCTCCATCAGACGCGGCATCGCGGTCGTTCCGTCGCCCAGGACTATGCAGTCGATGGCGGCGTCGTCGAAGTCCTCCGGCGCCCGGGAGGCGTGTACCCCGCCGACCACGGTGCGGCAGCGGAGGTTCCACCGCTTTGCTGCGCGACACACCTTGATGGCCTCATTCACGCCGGTGATGTAACAGCTCGTTCCGACGACGTCCGGTTCGAAGCGACGAATCCTCCGCTCGAGGTCGTGTTCGAGAATGCCGTCGTAAATCTGCACCTGGTGGCCGTCTAGACCGGCTGCCACGTATTCCAGCTCGAGCGGCTCGCAGATCATGATGTGCTTGAGGCCGATCGTGTGGCGGGGAACTGGGGGACGAACGAGTAATACGCGCATGGTTGCTTCTCCCTCGGATCAGACGATCCCCGGCGTCACGCGCCGTTTGATGTGCTGCCGGTAATGGAGATTCACTGCCCACACCAGTCCCCGCATGCGCGGGCCGAGCGACGCCGGGTTTCTACCTACCCGGTGGAGGATGGATCGCCAAGTGAACAGCTCTTCGTACAGCCGCCAGTATCCCGTCTGCAACTCGTCCGGGGCGAGTTGTTTCGGTCGATAGGTTACGAACCCCCCCGTGCACTTGCTGAAGTCATGGTGGAGGATGCGGCCGTCCTGCTCGAGTTCGTCGTAAAGGGGAGTGCCGGGTATCGGCGTGAGGATATGCACGCGGGGCACTGAAACGGCGTTGTCCATGATGAAGTCGTACGTCTTCTGGAACACGGAACGATCGTCACCATCGAGGCCGATGATCATCTCGGTCGAGACATCGATGCCATGTTGGCGGATCGTCGTCACCGCGTCGTGATATCGCTCGGGGCGGTTCCACTCCTTTTCGATGTTGGCTAGACTGTCCGGCGTCGTGGACTCGATCCCGAACGACAGGAGGCGGCACCCGCTTCGATAAGCCAGCGCGAGCATGTCCGGACGGTCCGCGATGTGCAGACTGCATTGGCTCATCCAGATGATCTTTTCGGGGATGAGCGCCTCCCACAGTTCGGCGCAATACGCGAAATCGACGCCGATGTTGTCGTCGATGAATGCGATGTGACGAGTGCCATGCCGTTTTACCGCGCGGATGTCTCGAACCACCTGATCGACCGGTCGCTTGCGATAACTGGCGGAGAAGAAGGCCGTGATCGAGCAAAACGTGCAGGGAAACGGACACCCGCGCGTCGCCTGCACCGGTCGCCAGACCCCGAGCTTCGCACGGTTCATCAGATCGTATCGGGGGAGCGGCAGCGTGGCGATGGGTGGGGGGCGTTGCATCCGGTAGATCGGCTGCAAACGTCCGGCGGCAGCGTCGGAAAGTACCCGGGGCCAAAGCTCCTCCGCCTCGCCGATGACGACGGAGTCCGCGTGCTCAAGGGTCCACTCGGGCTTGCCTAAGCTCGCGGCGATGCCGCCAACGACCACAGTGTTGCCGCGCGTGCGGAATTCATCGGCAATCTGCCACGCTCGCACCAGTCCCGACCCCATGCCGGTGAGTCCCACGAGGTCCCATGGCTGGTCGTACGGGATGTCGTCGACGGTCTCGCTGATGAGACAGAGGTCGATCTCTGGAGGGGTGACCGCGGCGAGCATGTGCAGCGTCAAGCCGGGCAGATGCAAACGCCGCTGCTTGATCGGCTGGCCACGATGGTCCAGCGCCGTCGGAGCAATCAGAACGACTCTCATTACGAGACTTCTTGCGGTAGTCCCCCAAGTGATTCCAAGTTACAGGTAACACCTGGGACGTTAGGGGGCAACCGTCAAGCAGACGTCAAGCGGTTCCCGTTTGACAGGACTTCGACGGCCCCGTAAGCTAGCAGCATGGTCGCACCCGTCCTCACCGTCAGCCTGGTGGCATCGCGGACCGACCGCCGGTCGTTCTGCGAATTCCCCTACCAGCTCTATCGTACGGATCATCATTGGGTGCCACCGCTCCGACACGCGGAGCGCCGTCGCTGGGTGGCTGCCCACAACGCCTCCCTCGAGCGACGGTGGGTTGGACGCTTCATCGCCCGGCGGCATGGGCGCGTGGTCGGGCGGATCGCGGCGATTGTCGATCCCGAGTTCAATGCGCGGTGGGATGAGGCGGCCGGCTTTTTCGGGTTCTTTGAGTGTGTACCGGACGGGGAGGTCGCCGCGATACTCCTCCGCCAAGCGGAGGAAGCACTTCGCGATCGGGGAGTGAAGACCGTCCTCGGCCCGATCAACCTGACCACGCACGATGAGGTCGGCCTGTTGATCGAGGGGTTCGATTCGCGACCGATGGTGCTATCCCCTTACAACCCGCCTTACTACAACAGCCTTATCACGGATTTTGGGTACCAGAAACGGATGGATTACTACTCATACCGCTGGGACGCCGGACGCGCGGCGTCCACGGCAATCGAGCGATTGCTTCGCATGGCCGCGCGGGGTGCATCAGATGCGGATGCGGTATGTGTCCGCTCCTCCGATCCCGAGCGATGGGATGAGGACGGGCGCACGTTCCTGGAGCTATACAACGTGTCGTTCGCGGATTCCTGGGGGTTCGTCCCGTTGACGAGAGCGGAATACGAGCAGCGCGCCCGTGAATTTCGTCCGTTCTACCATCCCGGACTCGCCATTTTCGCCGAGGTCGCCAGCCGGCCGGTGGGGTTCGGGTTGGCACTGCCGGACATCAACGAAATCCTCGGGGCTGCCCGCGGACGGCTCGTTCCGTTTGGATGGCTTCGTCTAGCCCGAGGCATCCGGCGCATCAGCACGGCGAGGTTCCTCCTCATAGGCGTTCGACCGGAGTATGCGGGCCGGGGAGTTGGCGTGTTGATAGCCCACGAAATGGTGCGCGCCGGTATCCGGCTCGGGATCCGGCATGGTGAACTCTCGCTCGTGCAGGCGTCGAACATCGGAGTCCGTCACGTCATCGACGCGTTCGGTGGCCGGCGGATCAAGACATACCGTCTGTTCCGCAAATCGTTGAAGAGCCGATGAAAGCGCTGGAATTCCGGCACGAGGTGGTGCGCTACCTTGCGACGCGGGCGGTCTATCAGGTGGCACCCCGGTGGTGGACGCCGCGTCTCGCCCCACTTCACTTTGCTCCTCGCGAGCGGCCCGAACCGAAACGACCCGGGTGGTTGCGCGTCGGCGTGCGCCTGGCAGGCGTGTGCGGCTCCGATGTCAACCTGATCCTCGGTCGGGATTCCCTCTATCTCGAGCCCGAAGCCTCGTATCCCTTCGTGCCCGGTCATGAATTCGTCGGCGTGATCGAGAAGGAGTCGTTGGAGGTATCGGGCGACCGGCGGTTGCTGCGGGGGACACGCGTTGCGGTATGGCCGGTGTTGGGGTGCCGGGTGCGGGATCGACAGGTGCTGTGTCGTCAATGTGCGGAGGGTTGGGACGGCCTCTGCGAGGATCGCGAACGCGGCTGGCCAGGAGTCGGACTCTCTCTCGGGTTCAACCGCGAAACGGGTGGGGGATGGGCGGAGGCGTGCCTCGCTCACGCGTCGCAACTCTGGCCACTTCCCGACGAGGTATCAGACGAGGATGCGGTGTTACTGGATCCGGCGGCCACCGCCCTCGCCGCTGTCCTACGGACCGGAACCGCCCACGAGCGCACGCTCGTCATCGGCGGCGGCACCATCGGGTTGCTCTCGGCACTCTTGCACAAGGGGTTGGAGTTGTCCGGGTCGTGCGAGGTCGTGGTGCGATATCGGTACCAGGAACGGTGGGCGCGTAACCACGCACTCACCGCCACCACGGTGGCGGGCGAATCCGACTGGCGCGCGTGGGCGAAAGAGCGCTCGTTCCGAAGGAAGAACGTTTTGGGGTACGGCGACGTATATCATGGCACCTTCGATCGCGTCATTGTCGCGGCGGGAAGCCGCTCCGCGTTCAAATGGGCGCTGAGAGCGGTTCGACCCCGTGGCACGATCGCGCTCGTGGCCGCTCCGACGAATCTCCGCGGCGTCGATCCCACGGTGGTCTGGTATCGAGAGATAGCGATCCGTGGCGTATACGACTACGGACCGGTGCCGTGGGAGGGAGAGCAGGTTCACCCGTATTCGGTGATGCTCCCACGCCTCGCCGACGGGACGCTCGCGTTCCGGGACCTCGTCACGCACGTCTTCACACTCGACGAATACCGTGCGGCAATGAGCAGGGCGGTGCGACGGGGGAGGAGCGAATCGATCAAGGTCGTCTTCCGCCTGAGCGCAGCATGAACCCACGCCGCTATCTCTTCGTGGTCAATCCGGAAGCGGGGTTTGGCCGCGCTGCGCGTCTCCTAGCCTCGGCGCTCGAACGTTTCCCCGTCCTTAGGGAAACATCTAGGACGATCACCGTTCGATCCGTGGACGATGTCGTGTCACATCTTTCCAGCGCCGCTGGTGGGACCATCGTACCGGTCGCCGCGGGTGGGGATGGAACGGTGAACCTCGTCGTGCGGGCGCTGTTCTCGCGGCGGTCGGAACTCCGGGTCCTGGGCGTACTTCCGCTGGGAACAGGCAACCTCCTCGCGAACTTCGTCGGGGCGCGCTCGCTCGACCGCGGCTTGCAGATACTCGAGCGGGGACGGGAGCAACCCACTGACGTCTTTCACACATCGCACCCCGACATGCCCCTCGCACTGATGTCCATCAGTGTAGGTGTGGAATCGCGATTCATCGATTGTCTCGCACGGCTGCGGCGCCCCTCGCACGCCCGCGGGTTGGCGCTTGCTTCGATGAGGAGCGTCCGGGGAAGTGTTGCCGGCTGCGAGCTCACCGTCGACGGAGAACCTCTCGTCACCGGCGATCCAGTGTATAACCTAGGTCTGTACAACACCAAGTGTTACGCGTTCGGGTGGGTCGTCCTGCCGGACGCCGATCCGGCTGATGGGGAGGGGGAAGCGGTGGTCCACAAAACGGCACGCACGTACTGGCGCGCGTTATTCCGCGGTCTTCGCATCGATGAGCGGCGCACCGGGCAGTTGGCGCCACGGTACCGGAGGTGGCGTCGGGCGACCATCACTTCGACTCAGCCGATCCAAGTGGACGGCGAAGTTGTCGCCGGTGCAAGCTTCGAGGTGTGGGTCGAACGACGAGCGGTCCACGTCATGGCCGATCCCGGCGCCCTGTGGTGCACGGACCGTTATGGGGAGTAACCGGAACGCCCGCGCTTGGTTCGTGGCTTGGGGCCTCGCGGTCGTCGTCGCCGGCACCCTTGCCGCCACGCGACTCAGGGTCGAAAACCCCGGTGGTCACTGGGCTCCGAAGGAGCGATCCCCGGAGGCACGGCTTTGGGATCTCGCCCGGGATCAATTCGGGTATGGTGAAGTGGCACTCGTCGCCCTGCGGCTACCTGAAGGGGTCACGCCCTCTCCCGAGTCGACCGGTGCGTTCGAGGAATGGCTCGACGAGCAACCCGAAGTGAAGCGGAGTTTCGGTCTGCGGGACGTCCGCGAGTTCGAGCGGAGCCCAGTGCTGGGTCTCCTTCTCGGAGGCCGCATACGAGCCATGCGCGACGCGGTCGTCAACACCGACCAGGGGTTGGCGCTGGTCTACGTGACGGTGCGCGCGCCGGAACAGGCCGGAGGCCTCGAAAACAAGGTCGCGTTGTTCGCGCGGATTCACACGAGCGGGGAAAGCTACCTACCGGAGGGCAGCGAGCTTTTCATCGCCGGCAAGCCCGCGGCTGATGTGGCCCTCAACGACCTACTTCGCCGCGACACGCTCTTCTCGGCGCCGGTGGCGTTTACGACGATGGCGATCGTCCTGATGGTCGTGTTCGGTCGACTCAGCTTTGGCCCGTTCTTAGGCGCCGCGGCGGCGGTGGTGATCGTCGCCGGAGGGCTCGCCCTGTTCGGAGCGCCCGTCTCGACCGCGACGGCGGTCACGTTACCGATCACGGTCGTGGTCGGGTTGGCGTACGGCGTCCACATGGCCGCGGCAGTCGAGCGAACCAGAGATGTGGCGTTGGCGATGAGGGAGTTGTCCAGGCCGCTTCGGTGGGCGTTTCTCACGACCACGGCAGCGTTGCTGAGTTTCGCACTGTCGCCGTTCCCGGCGCTCCGGTCGTACGCGTACGCGTCGAGCGCAGGCATCGCCGTGGGGTATCTCGCCGCGTTCACGCTGGTTCCGCACCTGAGCGGCAGCATCGCGGGCCGAACCCGGCGCGGTCGGTCGCGTTGGAAACATTTCGCCGTTCAGTTGTTCGTCACGTCGGCCCGGAGGCCGCGAGTGACCTTCGCCGTGTGGTGTGGACTCGCAGTCGTCGCCGCCTTCGGTCTGTTCCGCCTCCGCATGGAGCCCAACAACTACCTCGGTTTCTTTCCCGCGAACCACCCGACCCTCGCCGCCCATCGAACGCTCGACGCGGCGTTCGGCGGAAGCCTCCCCATGTTCGTGCTGGCGCGGGTCGACTCGGGCAATGCGTACCGCCGTCGAGATGTGCGGGTGAGACTCCGCGAGTTCATGGGAGCCGCGGGGGAGGACCTTCGGGTCGGGTCGGCCTTCACGCCGTTCGTCGCGCCAGGTCGGAGCCGCGAGTTCTTGGAGCAATGGTTCCAGGGTGCTGACGCGCGCTACACGAGAGCGGTCTTCAGCGTCCCACTCATGGAGACCACCGACACGCGGGATCTGCTCGCCCGGCTCGATTCCCTCGCCGTGGCACACAGCGACGGCGACATCACGCTGCAGGTCACGGGACCGCTCGCCGCCGGGCTGCCGCTGCTGCACAGCCTCGTGCAGAGTCAGATCCGTAGTCTTGCCGTCGTGCTCGTCGTCGTGGGCGTGGCTTTCGCCGTCGCCGTTCGCTCAACGTGGATCGGCGCGCTGCTGTTTTTCCCCAACCTGCTCGCGCCGCTTGCCGTCGGCGCCACGATGGGGTTCGCCGGGATCGGTCTCGACTTCATGATGGTCGTCGTGTTTTCGATGGTGCTGGGCATTGCTGTCGACGACACGCTTCAGCTCGTCATGGCCGGGGTGCCTGTCTCGGGAAGAGGAACCTTTTCCGCCGTGCGAGCGGTTCGGCGCGTCGCCACGCCCGTCACCCTCACGTCGCTCGCGTCCGTGATCGGTTTCGGATCGTTGGCACTCTCGCCGTTCCCCGTGACCGGGCGCCTCGGCATCTTGATGGCGGTGGGTCTCGCCGTCGCGTGGCTCGCCGATCTCAGCGTGACACCGTTGTTGCTCGCCGGACGGCGCGTCGGCGCGCGCCGCTGACCGTCTTCAGCTCTTGCGCGCGGGCGTGAGATCGACGTCGCGGAAGCGCACGAGCTTCCGCCGGTCCTCATCCCACAACTTGAGCGACGCGCACCGGAAGCTCGCGAGCAGCGTGAGGGGTCTCAGCCGTTGTAACGGCGGATTCTCCGCGAGGCACTGTGGCAAGCGATAGTTCGGGATCTTCACCGACAGGTGATGGATGTGGTGAAGGCCAATGTTTCCGGTGAACCATTGCAGCACGGCGGGAAGCTTGTAATATGACGACCCCTCCATTCCCGCGGACGCGAACGTCCACAAGTCGTGCCGCTCCCAGTAGGTGTCCTCGAACTGGTGTTGCACGTAGAAGAGCCACAGGCCGACGGTTGAGGCCACGACGGTGAGCGGTGCTTGCACGCGCACCAATGCCCACAGTCCGATGAGCCAGGCCAGCGCGGCGATCGTGGCCCCGATAGCGAGATCGGTGAGCACGATACTTCGACGCTCGCGGCGCCAAGTGCGCGGGGCGATGGCGGGAGACCGCTGGCGCGCGACGAAGTGAATCGTGCTCCCGATCCCGAAAAGCACCAAGGGATGCCTGGCTAACCGGTATTTCATCCGGCCCCACCGCGAGTGCGCCCGGTATTCCCGCACGGTGAGGGTCGGAATGTCGAACTCGCCGCGGTGATCGAGCTTTCCCGACGTGGCGTGGTGCGCCGCGTGGAAGCGGCGCCAATATGCGTACGGCGTGAGCGAGAAGACACTGCACAGGCGCCCGACGAGATCGTTCGCCTTGCGCGAATCGAAGAACGACCCGTGCCCGCAGTCGTGTTGGATGATGAAGATCCGGATCAAGAAGCCAGCCGTGGGGATCGCTAGTAGGAGAGTGCCCCAGTACGGAAGGGCCAGGCTCCGGTACATGAGGTACCAGAGGCCGATGAACGGAATAAAAGAGTTCGCGATCTGCCACACGCTGCGCCCCGGACTCGAGCGCTCGTACGGAGCCAGAATCTCTCGGTACTCCTCCAAGTGGTCCGCCGCAGTGGCCATGCGTCGTTCCCCCTTCATTATTCAAAGTATGTCCGGTGATTGGCGGCCGTCAACGTCCTCTGAAATGTCGTGGATAGTGACGGGCATGCCGCCCCTTGGCGGGAGCGAAACGAGGGGCTGCGGTTCCACCTCGCCAGAGAAGGCCGGCCGGAACCGGAGGCGTCGCGCAATCGTTGCAACGATCAACGCCATCTCGCTTGATGCGAAGTGGTTCCCCAGACATTTTCTCGGCCCGCCTCCGAACGGGACGTACGCGAACCGGTGTCGCCGCTGTTTCTCTTCCGGTATGAACCGCTCGGGATCGAACCGCTTTGGCTCCGGCCAGAAGGCGGGATGGCGGTGGGTCAGGTACGGGCTGATGAGGATCCACGATCCGGCTGCGATGCGGAACCCGTCTATGCTATCGTCCTCGCGGGCAGTTCGAAGGTTCAGCCACGACGTCGGATACAGGCGTAACGATTCCTCGACGACCATGCGGGTATAGGTTAGCTTGGAGAGGTCGTTCCACGCTGGCGCCCGCCCGCCCAGCACCTCGCAAAGTTCGGCGCAAAGGCGGCGTTCCACCTGTGGATGACGGGCAATCAGGTACCACAACCATGTCAAGGCATTGCCCGTGTTCTCATGACCCGCAAGGAGCAGTGTGACGATCTCGTCGCGGATCTGCCGGTCGGGAAGTCCTTCGTTCGATTCCGCAGCAGCGACGAGGGCGCCGAGAACCCCGCGCGACACGGACCGGTCGGCACGGCCGGTGGCGATCAAACGGTACACGATGTCGTCGAGCGTTCGCAGGGCAAGGCGGAACTCTCTGTTGTCCGGAGTGGGAAACCAGAGGGGCAGCGAAATGAGGCTGAAGAGGCGCTCGTTGGTTTGCCGTTGCAGAACGTCTACTGCGCCGCGAACTGCATCGGTCTCGCCGGTCACGTCCGCGCCGAGCAGCGCTTTTCCCACGATGCGGAATGTCAGGCGCATCATCTCAGATCTGAGGTCGACGGTTCGGCCGTCGCGGACGAAGGGATGCCACTCGTCCATGAGCGTTTCGGTCTCGCGCACCATCGTTTCGGCGTATCTGGCGATCCGGTCTGGATGAAAGTAGGGTTGGATCAGCCGCCGCTGCCGCCGCCAGAGTTCACC
>JAPULZ010000027.1 GCA_027294455.1 Gemmatimonadota bacterium | reverse complement strand
GCTCCTCCTGCGGGCCGGTGGTGCGGCCGAGGGCGCAGGTGAACACGATGTCGGGGTTGGTCGGATGGATGACCATGCGGCCGATGCGACCGGTCTCGGTCAACCCCATGTGGGTCCACGTCATGCCGGCGTCGGTCGACTTGTAGACGCCGTCGCCCATCATGTCGGAATCACGGATGGCCCAGGCCTCACCGGTTCCGACCCAGACGATGTTCGGATCCGACGGGGCGACCGCAATCGTGCCGATCGCCTGCACCGGCTGGTCGTCAAAGACGGGCGTGAACGTCTGGGCGCGGTCGGTGGTCTTCCACAGCCCGCCGGAGGCGGCGCCCACATAGTAGGTGTCGGGGTCGCCGGGCACTCCGGCAATGGCCGCGAAGCGGCCGGCGTTTGCCGGCCCCATGTACTGGAAGTGGGGCGGGTCCACGGGTTGGCTCTGCGGCGCGCCTCTGCCACCCCCGCGGCCCTGGCCAATCGAAGTCGCCGGCCAAACGACGAACAGCACCAGCAAGAAAATCGGACCATAGAGTCCACGTTGAGTCCGAACCATGTTCCTCTCCCGAATTGTTCTCGTGTCGAACGATGGGGACCCGCGCGAGCGCGGGCGTGGCGTTGTGCGAATCGACAGCCGAGGATGGGCCCCAGTAATACCGCGCCCAGCAACAATGCGCCACACTCAGGATCGATCCTCGGTGCGCCGGCGCAGCTAGCCCGGATATCTCAACGGGTCACGGCTGCGCGGGCGCGATGGCGCGCTAGCCGGCCGCACCCCAGAGCCGCATGAACACGAAGATGCTCAGCATCGAGACCGCCAACGCCATCTTGGCAGCAACCCCGACCGCGAAACCGATCGTCGCCCCGAGGCCGGCGACGCCGGCCTCCCGCAGGCCGCGACTGGCAAGGAGCTCACCGGCCACGGCGCCCAAGAACGTGCCCAGGATGATCCCCGGAAGACCGAAGGCGATGCCGACGAACGCACCGGCGAATGCCCCGACCATTGCGTACTTGGTGGCGCCGAAGCCCTTGGCGCCGAGCGCCCCGGCACCGAAGTCGACCACGTAGCTGAGCAACGCCATGAACGCGAGCACGGACAGCGTCCAGGGACCGACGTAGGCGAAGTCCTCGATCCAGGCAGCGACCAGCAAGCCCACAAACAACAGGGGCGCGCCGGGCAACATCGGCAAGACCAAACCGAGGATGCCGGCAACCACGAGCACCGCTACCAGGACCCACAACAGGATCGTCTCTATCACGTCTTCAAGGTACGTTGGATGGAGTCTCTCAGTTTCGGTCGGGGCCAATAGTACGCGCGTGCCATCGCCCTCGCGCAATAGCCACCCGTTGAGAAGTCCGGGCTGGGGTTGACGCAATGCGTTCGCGATAGGCATCTTATACTCACAATTGGGCGCGCGGGGTCCTGCCCCGCGCTCACTCCACAGGCCACCGCTGCTCATCGAGCGCATCGAGCACGACGACAGCATCCGCGTTCGCCGCATGGCGGTGGCGATGCTGGCGCACCACGTCATCCCCGACGAGCGCGTTGTACCCGTCTTCGAGGGCGTGCTGGCGGATGATTCGGATCGCAAGTTGCGCCTGCACGCCACCAACGGTCTCGATCGCTACCGCGAAGCGGGGCTGGCGGTCAGCGCCTGATCCGACCCGTCAGCGGACCGGAAACGTGACCTGAGCGAAGCCGCCCAGCGCCGGTACCCCAGCCACTGAGCGACGCTTTGCATCTGGAGGTTCAGCGCCCTGGCAGTATCCTGACCTTGCCCGCCGTCACGGAAGGCTACGTTGCCAAAGCCAATGCCTTAGCCCGGATATCTCAATGGGGCTAAGGATCCGCGGATCCGAAACGCTCTCGGTAACGCCGGAGCGTGGTTACGGCGTGACGGAGATGCCGCGCCAGAACGCCACGCGGTCCTGGATCTCCGCCGCCGCGGCGCTGGGATTTTCGTAGTACCAGGCGGCGTCGGGGTTCTCCTGCCCGTCGACGACGACGCTGTGGTACGACGCCGTGCCCTTCCACGGGCAGACCGATGTATGGCTACTCGGCGTGAAAAACTGCATGTCCAGCGAGTCCGCCGGGAAATAGTGATTGCCCTCGACGACGACCGTGTCCTCGCTCTCGGCGATCACCTGTCCGTTCCAAATGGCTTTCATGACACCCCTCTCTAGTGTGGCGTCCCCGACGCTTGACACTTGTGGCGAGCGCGACGGGACGACTGCGCGGACTTCAACTTCGAGCACTTCGTCGTCCTCGAGATTCATCGTGCGACTTCGAGAATCGAATCCTTGTTGCCGGTCAGTTGCCAGCGGACGAGCGACACCGGAATCACGCCGGTGGCGAAAAACTCGTCGAAAAAGCGTTTGATGGTGAACTCGTCGCCGAGCTGGATGGCGCGCTCGGCCATGAGCTTCTCGATCTCGAGCTTGCCCATGATGTAGCTGGTGCCGTAGCCCGGCTGGGTCAGGTAGAAATGCTCCTCGCCCTGGATGGTGGCGCCGTCGGCGGGGAGGAAGCCGCGCGGCGTCCATTCGGAGGCGAACTCCGCCGCCTCCTGCAGGGTGTAGACGTTGGCGTGCTGGC
>JAPULZ010000026.1 GCA_027294455.1 Gemmatimonadota bacterium | reverse complement strand
GGAGCGGCCTGTGCGGATCTGTGGGAACCGTCACTCAAGGGCCGGGGGGAGTGGATCTCACCCGACGTGGGCGTGAACCCTGCGAGGCTCATGCCTGCACCGGCTGTGGCGGCCTTAAGGAACGTCCTTCGATCCACTCCCAACTCAGGTTTTTTCACGCCCGGTGAAGTCTGGCTAGCGGTCACCGCCGTCCGCGAACATCTTCATCTGCATCAACGTCTCCAACGACGTCGGCAATTCGGAGCCACCCGCCGGAAAGTCGTTCATCTGAAGCATGTACGCGACAATGTCGGCATAGGTCTGCTCAGGCAGGCCGCCCGGATTGTCGTCGGGCATGGCGTAAAGGACAAATTCGTAGATGTCCCCAACCGCCCGGTTGCGCCAGCGCCGCTCGAAGGAAGCTCCCATGAACTCGGAAGACGAATGACAACTGACACAGTTGTCTCGGAACAATCCGTCGCCACGGGAAGCCTGCTGGCTCGTATAAAACGCACTTGCCGACGAAGCTTCGGGCGCCGCTAGATCCGATGTCGGAGCGGCTCCGCCCGCGGGCGCTCCCGTGGAGGCGCATCCCGCGAGCACGAACATCAAGGCGGAGTAGAAAACAGTCTTTTTCATTGACGTCCCCTGGAAAACCATTGAAGAAGTAGTGGGCCGCGTGGCAGTGACCGCCCCAAGCTTGCTAAAACAAAAGCCAGGTGGCAAGGGGAGCCCCTGCCGGTCCCGGAACACAGACGATCCCACTGGTCTATTGTCTGTGCACTTCGTGCAAGACGCCGTCATCAGTCAAGCCGGGGCGGCATCACATCGGAAACCTCTCGACGGGTGGAAGCAGTGCGGCAATCGAACGTAACGTGGGCCTTTTTGGCCCTGAGCCTTCTATCAACAACCCCCCTCGCCGAGCGCCTAGCTGGGCAGGGGTACGGGGAGACCCTAGCCGTGGGAGGCGGCGACGTGGTCGTCGGGGAGTCACTGAGGGAAACGTCCCCTGGCTACGTCTACGTCTACCGGAAGGATTCCGGTGCCGCCTGGGTTGAGGTCCAACGACTCGAGGCATCCAACTCGGTCATCGGAGACCATTTCGGCAGAACCGTGACACTCTCCGGGGACCAACTCCTGGTCGGCTCGACCCTTCTCCAAGCGATCTACGTATTCGAGAAGGACGGAAGCGACCAGTGGCGTGAAACACAAATCCTGACCGCGAGTGATACGTTCGAGGGAAATTTCCTCGGTCGGGTCTCGGCAGCGGATGGAGATCACTTCTTTACGGCTTCCTGGGCGCACTCGGAGGGCCGGGGTGCGGTTTACGTATTCGAGCGCGACCCTGCCACGGGCCGATGGAGCGAAACCGACCGGCTGATGGGCAGTGACGTTGGGCCTAATGAGCTCTTCGGAATGTCGATCGCCGTGGAAGGCGACCTCGCTCTGATCGGCACAGCCCAGAAGGACAACGGCACGGGAGCGGCATACGTGTTCAGGCGTGACGCAGCCACCGGGGAATGGTCGGAGCAGAGCAAGCTCACAGGGCCGGAAACCGGGCCCAACAGCGCTTTCGGCATCACCGTGGGGCTCGATGGCGGCGTAGCTCTGGTCGCAGCCGCCTTTCATGAGGTCGGTAGAGGTGTCGTGTTCGAGTTCTCTTACGACGAGTCGACCGGGGAATGGAAGGCAGGCCCCACCCTGAGAACCTTCGATGGAGGTAATCCGGGGGTACAGCTGGGAATAGCCATGCACTTCAGCAGCGGCGAGGTCTGGTTGGGCGCTCCTGGCGCGTCTGAATTCGAGGGGCGGGCCTATTTGATGTATCGCGGCCCCTCCGGAGATTGGATCGGAGCCAGCAAACTCGCCGGCTCGGAGCCTGCACAGGGTGATCAGTTCGCTGGCACCCTCGCCGTGGGGGGCGATGTCGCCGCATTGGGAGCCAGTGGGGACGACTTCAACCTGGGTTCTGTCGTGATCTTCGAGCGTCGAAGCGGAGTGTGGTCGCAGGCCGGGAAGGTGTTCCCAGAGCCGTCCGCGACCTTTGCCTCGATCACCGGCGGCCAGGTGGATTGTGAGGGGGGAGTGTCGGACGCTTTCAGCTGCACCGACCTGGATCTGCTGTCGTTCCTCTCCGTCGTGGACCTCGGGGGGCGACGCGGTGTCGAGGTGAACGACGTCTGGGGATGGACCGACCCAGACTCGGGTCGGGAATACGCGCTCGTGGGACGCTACGATGGCACCTCCTTCATAGACGTCAGTGACCCCGTGAATCCCAGGTATCTGGGGGATCTTCCGCTAACCGAGGGAGCCACGGCGGACGTTTGGAGGGACATCAAGGTCTACCGAGACCATGCCTTCATCGTAGCCGATGGCGCTGGTGCCCACGGGATGCAGATCTTCGACCTCACCAAGCTGAGGAACGTCAGGGACGACCCGGTGATCTTCGAGGAGGATGCTCACTACAGCCAGATCGCGAGTGCTCACAACATCGTGATCAACGAGGAAACCGGCTTCGCATACGCGGTGGGGGCGGGTGAGGGCGGCGAAACCTGCGGCGGTGGCCTCCACATGATCAACATTCAGGATCCGCGGGCTCCGCTCTTTGCCGGCTGTTTTCAGGCTATGGGCA
>JAPULZ010000254.1 GCA_027294455.1 Gemmatimonadota bacterium | reverse complement strand
GTTGGAAGCGGCGGCGAGTGCGTCGGCGTCCACGTAGGGGGGGAGCGGCTGGTCGTCGAGGCGATCTCCGTCGGGCCACGCGATGGTCGCGGGATCGCCCGCGTGGGCCTGCGGAAGTGACCAAACTCACGGTGTCACGGGCGCTCGCGGCCCACCTTGAATTGGCGGCCTGCCGGGCTGCCGCGCTCCACCCCCCCCCGGCCGGCGTCGTCCTGCCCCGCCCGGTGAGATCGGCCCGGTGAAAGGAGAACCCACGATGAAGTCGTGGAGAAAGTACCCGAAAGGCGATCCCAACGTGGACCGGACACTCATCGAAGAGTGGCTCCATGAGGACCTGGGCCTGGCTGGCTTGTCAGGGCCGGTCTCCCTGGAGTACGCGCCGTACGAGGACGCGAAGGAGGCGTGGGGCAGGGGGAAGGCGCTCCTCGGGGCGTTCTTCGGCGAATCTCAGTCGTGGGGCGTGCACAGCTATCACACCGAGATCCACGGTGCGCAATGGCCCATGGAGATGTTCATCCTCTGCAACGAGAGGGGTCATATTTCATCGATCACGTACTCCATCGCGTCCAGCCGGACCTTTCCTCACGAGATCAGCTTCGTCAAGGAGCGCTACGCGTTCAATGGAAAGTTCGACGGTGAAGGTGCGAAGCAGCTCAACAAGAACAAGGATCTCGTCAAACGCATGCGCCGGACGATTTCGGCCGAGCACTATGTCCCGGAACGCAGCGCGTTCGGGATCATGACCAGGGCGGTCGGTCGGCAGATGTATCTCGACCCGGCGTCATGGCTGGTGACGCCCAACGGGTCCGGATCCACCATCATTGCCTACACCACGGTGTTTCCTCCGACGGATCTCAGCCTGCTGACGTTCGGATTCATTCCGATCTACAAGGGCGGCTGGAGCCTGGGGGTGGCGCAGATTTTGGAAGGGGTCGCGCTCCTGGAAACGCTCTCCTAGCAACCCGCATCCCTTCCGGCGGCTCGGGCACGGGGTCCATATTCCCCCGTGCCCTTTTCTTTCCCCGATGCCGCTGAGGTCCCCATGCGTTGGTTGCTCGCCTCCACGATTGCCGTCTCGATCTCCACGCTCGGTGCCGTCGCGCCCGCGCTGGCCTTTCAGCAATCCGATTCGACCGCCGAGAACGAAACGTCCCTGCCGCTGGAAGCGGGGCGCACGATCCATTACGATATGCGGGAAGGCTCGTGGATCTCCCTGGACGTGAGCCCCGACGGCCGGACAATCGTATTCGATTATTTGGGAAACCTCTTCACGCTCCCCATTGGCGGGGGTGAGGCGACCCAGCTCACCTCCGGCATGGCCGTCGACGCGCAGCCGCGTTTCTCGCCCGACGGGCAAGACATCGTGTTCACATCCGATCGGGACGGCGGGCAGAACCTCTGGCTGATGTCGCTGGACGGTTCGGACACGACCCAGATCACCAAAGGAAAGACCAACCGCACCGAATCCCCCGAGTGGACGCCCGACGGCCAGTACATCGTGGCCTCGGTGGGAGACTTCCGCGGCAGCGACCTTCCGGTCCTGCACCTCTACCACATCGAGGGCGGCTCCGGGATCAAGCTCATGTCGGAACCGGAGCGGCTGAAGACGATGGGAGCGGCCTTCGGGGCCGACGACCGCTACATCTGGTTCGCGCAGCGAACGGGCGACTGGACGTACAACGCGCAAGGTCCGCAATACCAGCTGGCGGTCTACGATCGCGAAACCGGCCGGCGGTACACGCGAACCTCCCGGGGCGGTGCGGGCATTCGGCCCACGCTGTCCCCCGACGGCCGCTGGCTGGTGTACGGCACGCGACTGGAAGATCAAACCGGGCTCATGTTGCGCGATCTCGAGTCCGGAGACGAGCGCTGGCTGGCGTATCCAGTGCAGCATGACGACATGGAATCCCGTGGCACGTTCGACTTGCTGCCCGGCATGTCGTTCACGCCGGATTCGCGCAATCTCGTGGCATCGTACGGCGGCAAGATGTGGAGCATACCGATCGCGGGCGGCGAAGCCACGGAGATTCCGTTCCACGTGGAGTTCGATCTCGGGATCGGCCCCGCGGTGGATTTCGACTACCCGGTGGATGACAGCCCCACGTTCGTCGTGCGGCAGATCAGAGACGCAGTGCCGTCGCCCGACGGGCGCCGTATCGCGTTCACCGCGATGGACCACCTTTACGTCGCCAACGCGGACGCCAGCGATGCCGAGCGGCTGACGGACGGCGAGGGCGCCGAGCACTATCCGGCGTGGTCGCCGGACGGCCGGTGGATTGCCTACGCCACATGGGACGACGGCGAAGGGGGGCTTCGCAAGGTGCGCTCCTCCGGCGGCAATCCCGTGGACCTCACGCGGACGGGCGGCGTGTACACCTCGCCCACCTGGTCGCCCGACGGCGAACGCGTGGTGGCGGTGCGGGGGCCGGCCCGTGCGTTCCAAGAGTCCACGGGCGCCCGTGGCGCCCTGGGCGCGGTCACCGAGCTGATCTGGGTTCCCCAAGACGGGGGCGATGCCACGGTGATTTCTCCCCTGGAGGGCCGTTCCCGCCCACACTTCACGGCGAATCCTGATCGCATCTATCTCTACAGCAATGAAGACGGCGTGGTATCGATTCGCTGGGACGGCACCGACGAGAAATCCCACGTGAAGGTACGCGGTGCAACGCCCCCGGGCTCGTCCGAGCCGACCAACGCGGGCCTCGTGCTCATGGCGCCCACCGGCGACCAGGCCCTCGCCGTGGTCACGGGGCAGGTCTACGTGGTGACGGTGCCCGTCGTGGGCGGGGAGACGCCCACGATCTCGGTGGCCAAGCCCGCCAATGCGGAGTTTCCGGCAAAGAAGCTGACGGAAATCGGCGGCGAGTTCGCCGCGTGGGGCGCCGACGGCCGCACGGTGCACTGGTCACTTGGCAACGCGTTCTTCTCATACAATCTCGACGCCGCCCGCGTGTTCGAAGACAGCGTCGAAGCTGCCGGCGATGAAGAAGCCGTGGATGAAGATGAGGAAGAGGAGGACGAAGACGAAGAGGACGCCCCGGCCCGGTTCGAGGCGACCGAGGTCCGCATGACGCTGACGGCGGAGCGGGACATTCCCCAGGGTGTTGTGGTGTTGCGCGGGGCGCGGGTGATCACCATGGTGGGCGATGAAGTGATCGCCAACGCCGACATCGTCGTCAGCAACAACCGCATCGAGGCCGTGGGCGCCCAGGGGTCGGTGAACGTCCCGGCGGACGCCCGGGTCATCGACGTGTCGGGCACGACGATCATCCCGGGCCTCGTGGACACGCACGCGCATCTGCGCCCGGCGTTCGGCGTGCACCGGCGCGACGCGTGGGTGTATCTGGCCAACCTCGCCTACGGCGTCACGACGACCCGCGACCCCCAGACCGGGACCACCGACGTGCTCACCTACGCGGATCGTGTCCGTGCGGGCGACATGCTCGGCCCGCGGATCTACTCCACGGGACCGGGGATCTTCTGGGGCGGCGGATTCGACTCGCTGGACGACACGCGAAAGATTCTGCGTCGGTACAGCGATTACTACGATACGAAGACGCTCAAGATGTACGTGGCCGGCAACCGGCGGCAGCGGCAATGGATCATCATGGCCGCCCGGGAACTCGGCATCATGCCGACGACGGAAGGCTCCCTCAACATCCGCTTGAACATCAGCGCGACCATCGACGGCTACCCGGGACACGAACACTCTCTGCCCATCTATCCGCTGTACGGTGATATGGTAAAGCTCTATGCGGAGTCGGGACGGGTGTACACGCCGACGCTGCTGGTCTCCTACGGCGGTCCGTGGGCGGAGAACTATTTCTATGAGACCGAAGAAGTTCACGACGACGCCAAGCTGAACCGTTTTACCCCCCACCAGGTGGTGGACGGGGTCACGTTGCGGCGGTCGCAGTGGTTCCGCACCGAGCAGCACGTCTTCCAGGATCATGCCAAGTTCGTCGCCGATCTCGTGGCGGCGGGCGGCCGGGCCGGCGTGGGCAGTCACGGCCAGCTCCAGGGCCTCGGGTATCACTGGGAGCTCTGGGCCCTGCAGTCGGGCGGCCTGTCCACGCACGACGCCCTCCGGGTCGCGACCGTGTTCGGCGCCGACGCGGTGGGCCTCGGCCAGGACTTGGGTAGCGTCGCCACCGGCAAGCTCGCCGATCTCGTCGTGCTCGAGGCGAATCCGCTGGACGACATCCGGAACACGAACACGATTCGCTATGTGATGAAGAACGGCCGCCTGTACGAGGGGGACACGCTGCGGGAGATCTATCCGCGCGAGCGCGAGTTGGAGCCCCTGTGGTGGTGGAACTCGAGCCCGCGGGGGTTGCCGGGGGTGGGAGCAACCGGATCCGGCCGCTGACCGCGTCGCCTTGCTTCCCCGCGGCGTTTGCCCTAGTCTGGCGAGGGGATTTCCCCAGCCAGCCTCGAGGTCGCTCGTGAACCCAAGGCCCATCGCCCGCCCCTGATGCCCGACACGTTCGATCGCCTCAAAGCCGCCCTCGCCGACCGCTACGCCATTGAGGGGGAGCTCGGGAGCGGCGGCATGGCGACGGTTTATCTCGCCGAGGATCTCAAGCACCATCGCAAGGTGGCCGTCAAGGTCCTCCGCCCCGAACTCGCCGCCACGCTCGGCGCCGAGCGGTTTGTCCGCGAGATCGAGATCGCGGCCAACCTGAGCCATCCCCACATCCTGCCGCTGTATGACTCTGGCGAGGCGGAAGGGTTTCTCTACTACGTCATGCCCTTCGTCGAGGGGGAATCGCTGCGCGAGCGGCTGGACCGCGAGGGGCAGCTCACGGTGGAGCACATGGTGCGGCTGACCGACGACATCGCGGCTGCGCTGAGCTACGCGCACGACCACGGGATCGTGCATCGGGACGTCAAGCCGGAGAACATCATGCTCACGGGCGGTCGGGCGGTGGTGGCGGATTTCGGGATTGCGCGCGCGGTGACGGCGGCGGGTGGCGAGCGGCTCACGGG
>JAPULZ010000253.1 GCA_027294455.1 Gemmatimonadota bacterium | reverse complement strand
AACACCGCTGTGGGCAACAAGGTGGTGTCGATGGTCGCGATGACCGTGTCTTCGATCGCGGCCAACCCACTACCATCGGTCGCTCGCGCGATGATGATGAAGGTGCCGGAGTTGGCGGAGACGGGGATCGTGACGGCTTCGGTAAACGCCGGAGTGGTGGCCGAGAACGTCGTGGTCGAATCCAGGAGGACGGGACCGGTGACGCTCCAGCCGACGGTCAGCAGTGAGATATTGTCGGTGGCATTGACGGTGAACTGCAAGCCCTGACTGCGGTCGATGACGGTGTCGGGCATGAGAATGGCAACGGTTGGCGCGACTCCGTCCGCGCCCGTGCCTGCGGTATTCTCGTTGCAACCCCACGTGAGGGCGGAGAGAGCACACACCAGTACTCCCCGGGTGGCAAAGCGATGCATAGCGGTTATCCCTGAATGTCGTGTAGATCCCAGCCAAGGCGGCTCGGCGGCCCGAATGGCCGCTCCCTACCTATCGTCCGCCGAGGTTCCGCGGATCGTACACGACGGTGGGCGTCACCAAGATCAGCAAGTCACGCCTCTGCTCCCGTCGCGATGTGAACCCGAAGAGCCGACCTACAATCGGTAGGTCTACAAGAAAGGGAATTCCGCTCTTGGCCACCGTGACCTGAGTCACAGTAAGTCCCGCAATGACCATGGTTTCGCCGTCATTGACGAGGATCTCATTGGTGGCCAATTGGGTCTGCAACGTGAAGCCGATGTCGGACGGTGCTTCACGGATGGACGAGTTTTCGGCCGTCAGGCGCATGAGGACCTGGCCGGTGTTCGTCACGTGCGGGGTGACTTTCAACCGAATACCTGTCTCTTCGAACTCGATCGTCGCCACGGGACCCGCGTTGCCTGCTCCCGTTTGAGTCTGCGCACCGGCATCGATCACGCGGATCGGTGTGCGCTCACCGACGAGGATCTGTGCTTCGGTGTTGTCCGCAGTCGTAATCAGCGGCTCGGCCTGCAGGTCGGCCAACTGAACCTCCTGCAGCGCACTCACGAAAGCCGTCAGGTTGAAGTTGCCGATGGCCGTCGAGAAGATCAGCTCGAGAGCCGGGCTTGGCAGGATGGCACTCGCGTTCCCGATGGCCGCCAGGGCGTTGCCCCCCAAGTCGATGACATTGATGTTTGGATTGAACGTATCTTCGGCCACCAACGCGTCATCCACACCATCCCCGTCCGTATCTATTCCGACGAACGAACTGGGATCCGGACGTTGAACGAGCCGATTGAAGAAATGCTTGCTGTTCCCAAGGTCATACTGGACACCAAGCTGCTCGATGGACGTTCGATCGACGAAGATCAGCTTCGCCTGTATCGATACCTGCGGCGTGGGAATGTCCAACTGCCGTACGAGCGCGGTGTCTTCGTCGATACGGCTTATCGCATCGGTGATGATCAATTGGTTCGTCAATGAGTCCGCGATTACCCGGCCACCACGCTGCTCCATGGTGGCCAGCAACACCGGAACCATGCCGGTCGCCCGCTTGAAGTTGATCTGCATGATCACCGTCTGCCGCTGCTCGAGCGTGTCGCGAATCGCCAGCGCTTCCATGCTCATGATGCTGATGATGCCCGTCGCCGGGTCTTCCTCCGCAACCAGACCGTTGACGTTCAGCACCTCGTTGAGGGCCACGTCCCAAGGTTGGTCTTTGATCTCGGCCCAAATGAATAGCGGATCGGTCTGACCCAGGAGAATCGACCGGCCGCTGAATTCCGCGAACCCGGCCATGACGTCGGCGATCGACGCCGAGTCCCAGGTGACGGTGATGCGGTCGGCCTGCTGTTGCACGACCTGGGCGAGATTCGTGCTGCCCGCAGGGGCGGCGACATTTTCGACCGGGGACTCCCGCACCAGGGACGCCATCACCGGCGGCTCTCCGGAGGACCACGCCGGGAAGAACTGATCGGTGCTGAACGCAATACGAATGGCCTCGTCCACGTACTCGAGCTCATAATCGCGGAGATATTCCAGCTCGAGGACAACCCGGACCACGTCGGGGCGGAACTGCGAGTAGCGGATACCGAGGATGCCCCCGCGATTCATTTCGTCGTACAGCACGCCGGGAATCTTCAGCCGCGCGCCTTCGACGTCGATGACCAGCCGCGGCGGACCCACGAGCGTGAAATCTTTGATATTGACCGCGCCACGCACATCCACAACGACCACGGCACTGCCGGGACTGGGAAGCACGCTAATCGCGGTCACATCGCCGGTGGCGGCAGCGCCCTGTCCGGCTGCGGCCGGCGGAAATGCAACAGCAAGTCCAAGAGCAGCAACTATCCAAGAGCGCTTCATGGGTTCCCCCCCTGGCGCCGCCGGATCGATAGTACGACCTGCCGCGCTGCGCCAAAGTCTTCAATGGTTATCACCACCTCATATTCGCGAATCTCAAACACCCTCAACCGTCCGAACTCATCATCCACGCGCACGCTGTACCGCTGCCCCGCGTCCATGTCGAGCAACACGGCCACGCTCCGCGCGGGATACCTGGCGTCGAAAATAATCGACGTGACGCGTAAGTCCTCGAGAAACGGACGCAGCTCGGGACCGCTGGTGGCGAGCGACCGGAACGGGTCACGATCTGCCCCGCGATACATGAACACTTCGCGGTGGAGGGACTCATCCTGCTCTTCCACCACCGGCTGGACCGCGGCGACGGCGCCCGTACTGGTGGTATCGGGAAGGGCCACATCCCCAGCACCGAACGAGGTGCACGCCGTCAACGAGCCGGCCAACATGCCACCCCAGACCGAAAGGTTACGCACCGCCGACCGCATTTCCGAACTCGTCAAGTTCCACCTGCACGAAGGTCTTGATGCTCAACGTCACACGTAGATAGGTCAGGCCTTCTTCAATGATCATCCCGGCGATATCGGACGCGCTGGCTGGCTGCATCTGCACAGCGTACGGCACCATTATGCGCCGCAACGACGCGACATCGGACAGAAACTCGCCAATGTGATCGTACGGCCCGAGCACGACCAGCGAGTATCGCTGCACCTGGAACGGCGGCTGGAACTCGTCAGCGCCGATCGGGTTGAAGCTGGCCAGCCGCACCCCGCGCCGCGTCGCGCGGGTGGAAATGCTGTCGATCAGGCGCACGATCTCATTGCCTGTGGGCACGAGCTCCCGCATCACGCTGAGGGCCCCTTCGAACTGCGTGACGGCCAACCGCAGCGATTCCACCGTCCCCTGCTGGAGATCCACTTTGGCAGAATCGACCTTGGCGCGCAGCGAATCCATCTCCATCTGCATGACCTGCGCTTCCAGCTCCTTCGGTGTACGCCAATACACCCAAAAACCGACCGCACCCGCTAAGGCAATCGCAATCAGCAAGCCGAGAACCTGCTGTCTCTCTTTTTGCGTCATCGCCATGTCAGCCTCCCTGGAGCGTGATGTCCGTCACGGGCACTGTCTGAATGAACGCCGAATCCGCGCGGTGGAACGTTCCCTCGATGCGGAATGACGTCACGTTGCGGTTTCCCTCGACCACGGTCGACGTCCCGCCGGTTTGGATGTCGGTCAGCCACGGGGAATCGCCGAGCTGCGTCAAGAAACGCGTAAACGCCTGAATGTTCGACGTGCGGCCGTCGATGCTGAACTTGGTCGGCGCCGGGACCACGGTGCCGTCGTCGCGAACGATGTCCTGCTGCACCACGGCATCGAGCGAGACGATCCAGGTGAACTCCGGCATCGCTCTCGAGATCTCGTCCATGATATGGGGCCAGACATACCGATCACCGTCGATCTCGCGAATCGCACGCAGCTCGATGCGGAGCGAATCGCGCAACACCGTCTGGTGATCCTTCTCCTCGATCATCTGCTCGAAATTCCGCCCTTGACGCCGCCATTCTTCCAACGCCGGTGTGAGGGACGCAATCTTGGCATTGGTCATCGACCAGATCCCGCCCATGAAAACGGCCACCAGAATCCACGAGGCGACGGCGCCGAGCAGCAGCGGATCTTTGACCTTCGATACAAACGCCCCGAAGTCGGGCATCTTGAGGCCCCCGCCCCCGTGCTTTTTCTTCTTGCCACCGGGGAGAAGATTGATCTTGATCTTCATGCCGTTACGCCTCCCGGCCTACGTCCGAAGTGCCATGCCGATGCTCTGCATGAGCAACGGGGCGATTTGATCTACATCCAACGTCTCGAACACGTCGTTCCGTACACGCAACCGCTGCAACGGATTGGCGACCTGCGCGGGCACGCCGAGCCGGCTGCTTAGCGCGGCGGCCAATCCATTGATCCGCGCGCCCCCGCCCGACACGTACAGCTGCTTAAGGCCGGCGGCGTCGCGGGTTGCCGCCTGGAGAAACGCCGCGGCGCGTTCGACGCCGACGGCGATTTCGTCGCCGCGGGCATCTACGTACCGCGCGAGTTCGGGACGAGGCTCGCCCGACACCAGAATACTCTCGGCATCTTCCGCCGACAGGCCCAGGTCGCGTTGCAGATCCTCCCGGAACTTGCGCGTCCCCACGTTCAGATCTCGCGTGAGCAGGGGAATGCCATCCTGGACGATATTCACGTTGGTGACTTCGTGGCCGATGTTGACCATCGTGACCACGCCCTCCATAGCCTCGGGATAGTTCAACTCGAACGCGTTGTGCAGGGCAAATGCGTCGACGTCCACCCTCTCCGCCTGCAATCCCGCGTCGGCCAACAACGTCATCTTGCTCTCCACAAGTTCCCGCTTGGCCGCCACGAGCAGCACCTCCATCTGCAACCCGTCGCCCTCGGGATCGAGCACCTGGAAATCCAACTCCACGCCCTCGATGTCGAACGGCACGTGCTGTTGCGCTTCCCACCGCACGACTTCGGCCGCATCGCTGTCCTTCATGCGATCGACCTGGATCTTTTTCACGATCACGTCGCGGCCGCCCACGGCAACGACGACTTTTTTCGTTTTCAACCCGGTACACAACCCCTTGATCGCTTCCGACACGACCGCCGGGTCCATCACCTCACCTTCGACGATGGCGTCGGCCAACACGGGCGTCATGACCACCCGCGTCAGTTCGGGCATCCCGCCGCCGTGCTCGATGACCACGAGTTTGATCAACCCGCTGCCGATGTCGAGTCCAACCGTCGATCCTTTTTTCCCGAACCCAAAAGCCATAGGTTCCCACGGCGTAAGGAGATAAGTAGGTAAATGGGGCTCATACAGTATCAACAGCCCGAATTTTTGTCAAGCTCCAACATACTTTAAACCAGCAGCCACAAGTCTCTTGTGTGCAGTGACTTACATCACTTCATGGGGTAGAACCAAGCGCGGCTCGGGAGAGGGGTCGCCCGGCCGGCCGCGATCATGGCCCGCCGCACCAGGCACGGGGCGTAGTCGATCCGGACCTCGCCCTCCAAATGGGTGCTGACCCCGCCCCAGGGGCCACCCACCTGAATGGTCCCGACCACGTGCGCCCCACCCCCCCAAATCCGCAGATCGCCGCCCACCAGGATGAGACCCGCAAAGGTGAAGTCACCACCCAACCGCAAACTGCCCTCGACGATCAAGACCCCCTGTCCTACACCCCCGGTGAGGTCCAAGTCGCCAGGGACCAGAATTACCGGCCGGTAGTGGAGACAGGGGGATCCCCGCACGTCGGGGGCTCCCCAATTTCGAATGTCCTGCAGGTGGCACGACCGGCCCGTGTGGGACGGGCGAAGGCCAACATACCGGCCCGGCGGCACGACTTTGTTCGCAAGCAAGACCCACGCCGCCATGTCCTCGAATCGATTCGTCGCCGCCTCGCCGGCGGGTGCATCGGCAAGGCTCCCCAATCGGCTGTCGCCCGGAGAGCAAATTTCCTCCCCCGGGGAACCGTCCGGGACCCGGATCCGCACCCGGGTGTCCGCCGTCACCGACCCGGCAGTCACCAGCGGGCCCGGTGGGATTTCCACCGGGGACGGGAGTTGAACCAGTAGGCCGACCCGCTGGACCACGGTTTCGCCTCCGGCGAAACCGGTCCCGATCACCTCGAAGAGGGTGAGGCTCACGCGGCGAACCGTGGTCACCCGCTTCCCTCTGGGCCCCGTGTGCTCGAGGTTCGATCCCACGGGCATCGAGTTGTAGCGAGCCGCCGACCAGGACTCCAGGGGCGCCAGCGCGGCGCGTTCCGCCTCACCCACCGCCTTTTGCAACGCGATGGTGGCGATCCCGGCGCGTCGATCGAGGAGAAGCATCCAGAACGACGCCGCCGCGAGCGCTCCCACGATGGCCAGTCCGTACACCACCACGGGCAGGGCGGCGCCCCGGGTGTCGGCACTCCCCCGGCCTCCCGTCAGGCAGGCCGATCCCACGTCAGGACCCGCGAGCGCCACGCAACGCCACCCGAAGCGAGACCGGTAGCACCGCCCTGCCGGATCGGAGGCGTCGGGAAGCCTCGGGCGTTATCGTAAGTCCAATACTTACAACAGTTTGTCGACCATCAGCCCGGACGCCGCCCCTGCCGTAGTAGCGGAACTCGATCCCCCCGGGAGCCACTGGGCCGAGCACCGGCTGGGTGGGAGGAAGCCGGCCCCCACCCTTCCGAAGCCGCCGCATCCCCAACCACCACTGGCCCCGCGAGTCCCGATACCCTCGCATCTGCCACACCGAGACACCCCGGACCGGAGAGCCCATCCCCACGGCAGCCACGACGCGCTCCTCGATCCCCCCCATCTTCAAGGTCAGGCTCGGGGCCGCGCCGGGACAGCGGTTCCCCCAGACGACGCGCCGCAAATCAGCGGGAACCCACCCGGCCGGCCGGTTCGAGGCCGGTTCGGCCGGCAGGTACACGAGGAGCGAATCCAGATCGGCATCCAGCGCCCGCATGCCGTGGAAACTCGACCCCACCGTGATGCTACGCCTCGCGGGATCCGGCTCGCGGCACGTGAAGTAGAGACTTCGTCCTGCCCGGTAGGTGATCGACATGGGCGCCATCTCCATCAGGTCGCCGCCGGCGGGATCCAGACCTCGCAGCTCCGCCGCCACCAGGGCAGCGGCGGACCGAACCGTCGCCGCCGTCTGGACGTGGTGTACACCGTGCAGATACACCGCCCGGTGCATGGCCACGACGCCGAAGACAGCGATCGCTACGGTGGCGCCCAACACGAGGGCCACCAGCGTTTCCAGCAGGGAAAAGCCGTAGCTCACCGAGGACACGATCGCGCCGCCAGGAACGTGTCCACTGCGGCGCCTGAAAGTGCCGGCGAGGACAGCCTCGCTTGCAGCTCGACCAGGGAGCCCGTCCGTGTCACCCGCCAGGACAGTACCAGGGGGCCGACGCTCGAGTCGCCCGGCGCGGGACCGGCACACGCGTCCGCCCAGAGTGATTCGAGCTTCGTCTGCGCCAACACCGCCACACGACCCGAGCGCCGCCCCTGCCCCACCATGCGAGTCATCCACGCCGCCGACGAGGCCACCGCCAGGAAGCCAACGCTCAACAGCGTCACGGCGAAGACCGCCTCGATGATGGTGGAGCCATGCTCACGGTTGCCATGCACGATCACCCAGCCTGTGAGGAATCAATCCAGACTACGGCCGAGCAGCGCGGGAGCCGTCACCCAAACAACGCGAGTCGTGACCGAAATTCTTGATTCGCGGACAAAAAAAAGACGGCCCGAAATCGGCCGCCGCCTGGTTCCTCCCGATGCGCTCACTATAGCTCACACTTGGGCTCTCCCTGGCTCGTGGCGGGGGCAAGCGGGGGCGCGACGCCGAGATAGATCGTGCACTTCTTTAGGAGCCCGATATGCGTGGCCGTGGCAGCCCATCCACCGGGTGTGACGTCCTGCAGGGTGAGGGTCACGCCTGGGGACGGATCGTGCGTGAACTCCGCTTTCGGTAGCGGCCCGTCGTAATACCCAGAGTTGTCGTAGAAGTACGCTTCTTGTGACACGGCGAGGTTGCGCAGGTCGCCTTTCATCGTGGCCAGATAGGCTCGCTCGCGGCCGTTCCCGAACTTCGGAATGACGATCGATGCAACGATACCGATGATCAAGATGACGATCAGCAGCTCTATCAAAGTGAAGCCGGCCTCTGGGCGACGCATCAATAACTCCTTGGCAAACACCAATCTACGTACGCTGGACACCACTTCATTCTGGGCCACGGCCGGTCAGTCACAGGCGACCCTGCCCGAATCGACCGCGGGTGCCAACGCCGGAGCCGTTCCAAAAAAAATGGCACAGGTTTTCGGCGTGGCGACATGGGTGGCCTTCGCCGCCCAGCCCCCGAGACTCACATCCTGCAGCGTGACGGTGACGCCCGACGAGGGCCCGGAGTAACTCAGGCCTGCCCCGGGGACGGAACCACCGTAATAGTCTATCGCGTCGGTGAAATACGCCTCTTCGGCGACCGCCAGATTCCGCAAGTCGCTTCGCATCGTCGCCAGGTACGATTTCTCCTTCGTGTTCGCAAATTTTGGAACGGCGAGCGTTGCGAGAATTCCGATGATGACGACGACGATGAGTAACTCGATGAGCGTGAAGCCCGTCGAACCGCGACGCATGACCGCTCCTTTGGGTTTAGTGATTACGGGAGAGGCGGTGAGCGTTACGCCCACCGCCTCGCGCAATACTGTCCCTGCGATCAGCTACACCTTGGTTCGCCTTCGTTCGTTGCCGGCAACGCGGGAGCCTCGTTGATGTAAATCGCGCACGACTCGGCGGTACCCGTGTGTGTTGCAACACCATTGTACGACACCGGGGGACCAGCCGTGACCGAGATTGTTACGGTCACGCCCGCAGACGTGGTGTAGTTAGCCGCCGCTCCTGCACTGGTGTACGTGGTATAGTCGGCGAAATACGCTTCCTCCGCAGTCACCAGGTTCCGAAGATCCGACTTCATGGCGGCCAAGTAGGCCTTCTCCTTGGTGTTGGAGAACTTCGGAATGGCGATGGCTGCCAGAATGCCGATAATCACGACGACAATCAGCAGCTCGATCAGTGTGAAACCCTTGCGATCCAACATTGACTTCCTCCTAGGGAACATGTAGACGACAGAACGTGAAGGGTGGAGGTGCAATGTCTGTGCCTCGTACGGGAAAATGTGCCGTAACTCAATATTTTACAATCACTTACCGTAGATAATGTGATGGCGATCGCGTCTCCCGTGGTGACCGAGCACACTCATTTTGCAAGGCATCCGGACAGGTGCAACATCATACGCCGGTGCCGGCAATGTCGCGAAAACCCAGTCGAATTGCGCCCTTCCCGGCTTTTCACCGTTCACAGCGTGCACCCGGCGTCGGCATCCTGCGCCAGTTGGGCGATACGACGGCCGGCGGGCCAGTTCAACGCCTCGACCACCTGCCACAGCTCTTCCAGATCCCAACACCAGTCATTCGTCTCCGCCTGAGTCAGCAGTGGAGGGAGCGAATCGAGCCTCGTCGTGGCCCGCGCCAGGCGCATTCCGAGCCAGTCGAGGCGGATGTCGGCCGCCAATTGTCGCCACCCCGCCGCCCCCTGATCCCGCAACAGCTCACGGTGGGTCGCGGCGATCATGGGATTTCCGGCAGCGCCCGCCACGGCACGCCGGGCGGTGAGCAGGGCCGAATCCGGCAGGCCCGCCGCCTGGTAGGCCTGCACCAGCAGACGGCTCAGCTCCGCGTGACCGGGACGCTGGGCATGTGCCCGCCTCGCTTCCTGGAGGGCCACCCCTGGGCGCCCGGTGTTGATGGCTAGGGGCACGCTCCAGCGCGCGATGAACGGATCGTGCTCGAACAACGTGCCGGCCACCAGGTATTCGGCCAGGCCCAGCTCCCGGTCGCCGGCCAGCTCCAGAATCCGTCCGGCCTTGAGGTGATTCCAGTAGTTCTCCGGTACGTCGATGATGCCCCGGAGCACCACGTTTCTGGTATCGACCCAGAAGGGGACGTACGTGACGGTTCGCCCCACGTAGGCCACGAGGACGGCCGCCAGGGCGATGAGCACCGTGCGACGCCTGGGCCGCCCGATCGCCCACTCCACCAACCACCCGACCACGAGGGCCGGGGCCAGGGCGGCCAGATACAGGCCTCGTTCCGAGAGCACGATCCCCGAGGCAAACAGGAGGTTCGCGGTGGGCAGATACGTGGCCGCACCGGCGAACACGCCGAAGGCGACCCCCGGCGCCCGCCGCAGACAGGCGAAGCCGCCGGCGAGCACGGCCGCCGACGTCGCCACACCGAGGCCGGCGACGAGGCTCCATTCGGTCCGGCGGAGGACCACCTGCGGGCTGTAATCCGGCAACAGCCGCATGGGCCAGGTGAGCAACCTGACCACGTCGAGCTGTACGGGGAACGTCGTGGCGAGTCGCTCGCCCGCGGACAGACCCCGCAGGGCCGCCGCCGTCGACCCCTCCACGTAGGGGGCGGCCACGTGGTGCCAGACGAAGAACCACGCGATGGTCAGCACAGCCATGCTCAGGTACACCGGCTCCACCCGCCGGAGGGCCGCCCGGCGATCCAGCCACTGGTCCAGGGCGACGAGTCCCACCGCCACCACGGCCGTTTCCTTGCTGAACAACGCCAGGGCCAGGACGGCGAGGGTGAAGCCCATCCACGCCGCGGCGCGCCGCGGGCTCCTGGCGTGCCGATACCGGCGGGCGCCCAGGATTACCGCGAGCAGGCCTGTCGAGGCCAGGATTTCCGCTCGCCCCACCACGTTGGCCACCGCCTCCACATGCACCGGGTGCACCGCGAACACGAGCCCGACCGCGAGCGCCCCCAGCGGCGTCAGCCACGCGAGCGCCACGAGAACCACGAGCGCCGTGGCAACTCCATGCAACAAGGTGTTCACGACATGGAACCACCACGGCCGCCCGCCGGAGATCGTCCAATCCACCGCGTACGACAGGATCACCGCGGGACGGTACAGCCCCGCTGCCGGCTCGCCCTCGACCAGCGGCCAGTACGGTGAGAACCAATGCCCCAGCGCCGCGCGCACCGAGTGCGCGGCGGGGTTTTGATCGACGATGGGTGTGTCGTCCACTGCCCAGCCGTTGCGGTACGAGTGCCCGTACACGAGGCACCCGAGGACGCCGGCGATCAGCACGGCTCGCCGGGTGGTCACCGAGGACGGCGGGCTCACGCCGGACACCTGAACCTGAACATGCTGGGCCCATCGGTGACGTGAAACAAACTCACCACTGTGGAATCGCCGCGCTCGAAAAGCCGACCCACCAGCGGGGCGGCCGGCACCCGCGCACCGGACAAGGCGAGATTGGTGACACCCATCTTGCAAAAGAATTCGATGGCGCTGTCGGCAGGAAACGGCTCAGCCGTCCCGCCAATCGCGTGAAACAAATAGCTCGGTACCGCCAGCCGTCCGGTATAGAGGTAGAGCAACGCCTCGTCCTCCCCGGCCAGCACCGCGTTGGCGGGCAGCTCCGCAGCGATGGCCGGCACCAACACACGGAACGGCTGGCTGATGCCCTCCGCCGTCGCGGCAAAGCGCCGATCCACCAGTGAGACGAACTCTCTCCGGGGGTAGCCGGTGGCCGCCGCGACCGCCAGGATGATGACACCGACCCGAAAGAGCCCGCCGCGGCGCCAGGCCGCGACGGCCCCGGCGGCCCCGAGGAGCGCCATCCACGGCACGACGATCCAAACGAAACGGTCCGGCCTGAACGGCCAGACGGTCACCAGCAGCAGATAAAAGCCGATCGAGGCGACAAACGCGGGGACCCGGGGCGCCACCGCGACCGCGCCCCACACCACGGCGCCACCCAGCAACGCGGCGAGGGGATACCACAGCCAGGGGGGGGCGGCCGGCAACGCGAGATCGGCCAAGGGCCCCAGGGTGCCGAAATCGATTCCTCCCAGCAGTCCGGCCGCGCCGGTTTGCCCGGCCCGCTGAAAGTACGTGCCGTAGGTGGACGCGATCCGTGGGTCGATGGCGTCTCCCTGCGCCATGAGCCACAGCATCCAGGGCAACAGCATGGCCGACGCAACGGCGAGCGCGACCAATGCCTGGCGCCGCTGGCCCCGCAACCAGAACGCCAGGGGAATCCCGGCCACCACCGCGATACCGATGCTGCGGGTAAGCACCGCCAGACCCGCCAGCGCCCCGGCCGCCACCGCCGTCCGCAGACTCACGTCGCTGCGATCGGCCAGCAGCAGCGCCCCGGCCATGAGGGCCAGAAAGAAGGGCTCGGAAAATCGCACGCCGACCAGGGTCAGCAGCGGGAACGCGACGAACCCCAAGGGGAGGGCAACGTATTGGGCCGCGGACGGCACGTCCCAGCGCCTGGCGTGAAGCGCGATCACACCCGCGGCGAGCCCGAGTGCAGCGGAGTCGAACAGCTGGAACAACACGACGTTCTGCGGGAACGCCGGCCATAGCCTCCACAGGGCGCTCAACGCCGCCGGGTACAGCGGCGGGTAGTGCACGCCGGGCGGCGCGCCCGGCATGTGGATGTAGCGATAACCGTCCCCCTGGGCCAGCGCCTTGGCGAGCACGGCGTAGATCCCGTCGTCATAGAACACGCCGACCAACGCGTTCGGTTGCGCCCACAGGGCAACCACGAACACGAACAACCCCAAGAGTCCGGGCCAGTATTCCTCCGCGCTCCGCTGCGCCACCCGCATCAGTTGGCCGGCTGCGCGCCTCATTGGTCCAACCGGTACACGAAGAGCGTGTGAGCCACGACCCAGTCGGGCTCGACGTCTCGAAACGGCGCGAAGGGATCGTTCGGCAGATAGATGCCTTGCAGATTCGTGGCCGAGATGACCGCGTAGGAGGGCGCCGGCGCGTCGTCATCGACCGCGTCAGGCTCGGGCAAATCGAAGAACGACGTGAGGGGAACGTACTCGATCCCGTATCCAGCCGGATTCGCCGACCCGAAGTAGCTCAGGTAGACGCGTTCGATACCTTGTTCCCGCATGAACGCACGGAGCGCGAGCAGCCCTTGGCCCCAGTCGAGACTCGAGTCCACCAAGGCCTTGTGTCCCTGGTCGCGCGACGGGACGTACTCGGACGTGTAGGCGAGAAAGTGCGGATAGAACGAGAGGGACGATAGCGCGTACCAGGCCACGACCGCGGCGATGCCGGCATGCACCCTCCTGGTGGTTGCCCGCCACATGAGACCCACCCCAGCGGCAACCAGGATGCAAACCAGCGGGAGCACCGGCAGCGCGTGACGAAAGCCCAGTGCCAGATCGGTCCGCAGCAGCACGCCCCCGAACACCGCCGCCCCGACCAACGGCGCCCGCAGCCGAGACCCCAGCAGGGCCTTCCAGTCCCCGCGCGGCGATGTCGCGGCGCCAACGACGGCGATCACCGCCAGCAGATGTAGCGCCGCGGGGGTCTTGAGGAAAAACGCGACCGGATAGAAGTACCACCATACCGTGGGACTGGTCTTGCCCAACAGAAACGCCGGGATCCCGTGCCCTTCGCGTGCGTGCGCCAACGTGTAGCCCAGCCCTTCACGCAGTTGCGCGAGCAGCGGATCGCCGCGGTAGATGAGGACGAGCAATACGTAAACCGCCGCGAAGCCCACCCCCGCCGCCTTGGCGAGCGAGACGCGCCACGCTCGATCGCGCCACCGCGATACGCCTTCGGCCGCGAGGAGGACGAGCGCCACCGGTCCGAGAACGAGCGCGCTGAACTTGGTACCCAAGGCCAGTCCGACGAGCCCGCCGGCCAATGCCCCGTGCTTGACGGACGGGCGGCGGACCGCCTCGTCGATGGCCCACACGCCGGCCACGAACATGAACGCGTGAGGGACGTCGTTGTACGCCACCCCACCGTGTGCCAGCACGTCCGGCAAGAAACCGACCAGCCCGGCCGCCAACAATCCCACCCCCTCTGAAGCGACGCGTCGGGCGAACGAGAACGTCACCACGACCAGCGCCAGAGCCGACAGGGCACCCATGATCCGTCCGAGGAACGCGACGCGCTCGGGATCGTTGCCCATGAGCCAGAACAGATTCTCCGAGTAGAAGAATCGGTTGGCCCGACTCCAGCGGGGAAACGCGGGATCCGCCTCCGGGGGATACACAGGATTCGAAAGAAAAATGGGGAGACCGTACAGGTATTGCACGAGCGGTGGATGCTCGGGGACGAGGTCGAACTTGCCGGTGGCGAACCCTCTGGCCCCGCCGGCCATCATGATGATCTCGTCGAACGTCGTGGACGTCTGCCGCATGGCGCCGACGGTGGCACCGCCGGACACAAGGAGAATGGCCCCGAGGACGACGTAGCTACGACGGTTCACGGGTCCGTACGGCGGGCCCGGATGGGTCACCCGGACGAAGCGGCGTCAGCACCGGCGGCGCATTCGGCTCGCCGGCGGGCGGGGCGTACCGCCAGAGAGGCCACCCGTCGTATCGAGCGAGCAGGACCTCGTTGTGCTCGAACAGGTCGCGCGCGTAGATGATGCCGGAGTCGAGGCCCACCGGATTGCGCCAGACCAGAGGGGCGTAAAGCGCAATACCGTCGCGATCGCGCCGCATCTCGGTTTGACACGCTTCGGGTATCGTGTCCCATGACCGCATGCGTAATGTCGGGTCGGGCCAGTTCGCCACGGGGTGGACCGGCGCCCTCGTCTCGCGCAGCTCCCGTTCCAATCGCTCGACGAGGTGTTGGCCGTCGAGGGACGCCTGCCGTGCCTCGGCGCCCAGCAAGTGGAGGTCGCACGCGTCGATTCGTCTGAATGCGCGCTCCACCAATCCCGGGGGCGCACCCAGCGCCCACAAGTTGGTGACGATCCGGCTCCCCCAGCTCTCGGGAACGAGCACCAGCGCCTGGCGCACCCCGGCGTCCGCCAGCGCGCGCTCGGGATGCCGTTTCAGCGACGCGAGTTGGGTTCGATACGATGCCCACCGGGAGGGCATCAGGCTGATCCCGCTCAGCAGGAACACGATGACCGCGGCGGACGCCAACGCGACATCCCACCGAACGAAGCCACCGGGCAACCGCGTCACCCGGGCCCATGCCCATCGCCAGGCGCGCGCGGTGGCCAGCACGAGAAAGGGCGCGGCAACATAGTAGAAGCGCGGACCCGGATAGAATCCGGAATGCCAATAAAAAAAATAGAGCAACGGCGCCGCCATGACGCCGGCGGCGAGCACCAAGTCACTCGGCCCGTGCCGCCGTGCCAGCAACGCCCACACGGCGACCGGCAAGAGGGCCGGGACCGGCCACTCGAACAAATGGATGTGCAGCCTGCGCACGGCGACGGCCAGATTGCTCAATCCCACCAATGGCGTGTACGACCGTCCCCACGGATCGGCGTGAAAGCCCAGGCCGTGTTCCGGTCCGTAGAGCGCGGTATAGCCCAGCGCGAACGGGTCGCCGAACGTCCGCCAGTTCACGAAACCCCACACCACCGCCACCGGGAGCGCGCCCGCCGTCATCCACATGCCGAGCACCCAGCGCTTGCGCTGTAGCAGCCACACGCCCAGCGGAAGCGCCGCCGCCACCGCGTCGAGCGGGCGCGTGGCCGCGACGGCCGCCAGAAACAACCCCGCCCCGGCCGCTTGCCATCGGGTGACCCGGCGGGTCCCGAGCACGAGGGCCCACGCGGCCAGTGCAAACGTGGTGGCCCCCACGTGATTCATGTACGTCGCCGACATGAAGAGGACCCACCCCGATGCGGCCCACAACACCACGGCGGTCCGCGCCGTCTTCGGCCCATACATCCCCATGGCGATCCGATACACCAGGAGCACGCCGATCCCGCCGAGGAGCGGGTTCACGAGCCACTCCGCCCGCACCAGGAAGCCCAGCGCCAGCAGGATTGCTTGACCCGGCGGATACTGGGAGATCCAACCTGCGTCCACCACGAACGTCTGCGCTACCAGGAAGAACTCGGGCGAGTCGGGAATCGGCGCGGCGAGGCGGCCCGATGCGAAGACACGGGCCTGGAACAGCTGGGCAAACTCGTCGATGAGGTGGGGGTTGCCGGCAAACGCGTTTCGCATCGCGAACCCAGCCAGCGCCGCCAGGCCGATGGCCAGCGCGACCCGGAGTCCCGCCGCCGGAAACGGCCAACGGGGCAGCCGCGGCGGCCGGATCTGCGTGCCGAGGCGACCGACCAGCACGCCGCCCACCACGACCAGCAGAGAGCCCATGGCCCAAGTACTCAGGTGCGGTTGCCACACGGGTCCCCGATCGGGGGCGCCCACCCAGCGGGCGATGGGCAACGCGGGCAAGGCGATGAGTGCCGCCCCGATGGTCAACCACAGGCCGCGGGCGACCGGCAATGTCACTTCGACGGGCGCTTTCGTGACAGGATGTTGAAACGAAAGAGGTGCCACAGGGCGGCGAATCCGTCTCGCCAGTCGATCTTTTTCCCCTCGGCGTACGTCCTGCCGCTATACGTGATGGGCAACTCCCAGATACGTGCCTGCGCCTGCGCGAGTCGAGCGGTCAACTCGACCTCGATCCCGAACCGGTTCGAAACCAACGGCAGGGACTTCATGAGGTCTGCGCGTACCATCTTGTAGCACGTTTCCATGTCCGTCAGGTTCAGGTCGGTGAGCATGTTGGAGAGCAGCGTCAGAAACCGATTCCCGACGGAGTGCCAGAAGAACAGCACGCGGCGCGGGCCGGCGTGAAACCGCGATCCGTACACCGCGTCGGCCTTGCCCTGCCGAATGGGCTCGAGCAGACTCGGGAAGTCGGCCGGGTCGTACTCGAGGTCCCCGTCCTGGATGACGACGACGTCGCCCGTGGCAGCCTTGATGCCGGCACGCACCGCGGCCCCTTTGCCCTGATTCTTCGGGAGTTGGATGACCTGGTGGATCTGGCCGTCCGCATAGAGTTGATCCAGCACCCGACCCGTGCCGTCATTCGACCCATCGTTGACGGCGACGATCTCGATCTTCAGGGGAACGCTGCGTAGGCGCTCCACCACCGCCTTCACTGTGGCTTCTTCATTGTACACCGGCACGATCGCCGAGATTGTCAGGTCGTTCGAGTCGACAGGCACCGTCACAGCGCCGGCTCCCCGGCCGAGTTACTCCGGTTTGACATCATACCGCGCTAACTTCCTGTACAGTGTTGACGGATCGATGCCCAGGACTTCCGCAGTGCGAGTTTTGTTGCCGCCTTCAGCTTGGAGCACCCACATGATGTAGGCGTGCTCGATCACCTCCAAACTGGGATTTTCCACCGGCCGGTCGTCCACCAGCGGCTGGGATTTCGGCGCCGTGATGCTCTTCGGCAGATGCTCCACACGGATCACACGCTCCTGGGACAAGATGGCCGCATGTTCCAGGGCGTTTTCCAGCTCCCGAACGTTGCCGGGCCACGGATAGACCATGATCGCGTCGATGGTTTCCTGCGACAGCGTGTGCACGTCCTCCTGGCGGTCCCCGGCGATGCGCTTGAGAAAAGCCTCGGCCAACAGGATGATGTCCTCCCGGCGTTCGCGCAGTGGTGGAAGGTGGAGCGAGATCACGTTGAGACGATAGAAGAGATCCGACCGGAAACGACCGCTGCGGATATCCGCCTCGAGGTCGCGGTTGGTCGCGGCGATGATGCGCACGTCGACGGGAATCGGATCGGTACCCCCGACGGGCAAGACTTCCCGCTCCTGGAGTACCCGCAAGAGCTTGACCTGAGTGGCCGGAGTCGTCTCGCCGATCTCGTCGAGGAAGAAGCTTCCTCCCCGCGCCGCGGCGAACAATCCCTCTTTGTCGCGAATGGCTCCCGTGAATGATCCCTTGACGTGGCCGAACAGCTCCGACTCCAGCAAACTCTCGGGAAGGGCCCCGCAGTTGATGGACAGGATCGGCTCCTCCGACCGCTTCGAGAGCTCGTGGAGACAACGGGCCAGCACTTCCTTCCCCGTCCCGCTCTCCCCTTGTATGAGCACCGTCGAGTCGGTGGGAGCAACTTGCTCGGCAAGTCTCAACACGTCGAGGAACACCCGCGCTTTGCCGATGGGCTTGATGGCTACCGAGCGATCGCGGCGGCGAATCTCGCTGCGGAGGTGTTTGTTTTCCGACCGGAGCTGTCGATACTCAGCCGCGCGCCGGCAGATCGCAACCAGGTCGTCATTGGAAAAAGGCTTCTGGATGTAATAGAACGCGCCGTCGTTGACCGCCTGGATCGCGGTCTGTAACGATGCCTGGGCTGTCATGAGAATGACCGGCGTATCCGGATCATTGTCTCGCGCAGCCTGGAGAATCTGCAACCCGCCGACCTGCGGCATGCGCACGTCGCTCAGCACGATTTCAGGAGCTTCCGTCTTGATGGCCTCGAGGCCGGCGTTCCCGCCCTGAGCGGTGCAGACGACGAACCCCGATTTCTTGAGCAAGATGCGCAACGTTTGCAGGATGCTCGATTCATCATCGATGACGAGAATCGATGGCTGGTAGGCGCTCATGCGGCCACCTCCGACTTCTCGAGCTTGGGCAGGAATATGCTGAACGTCGTGCCCTTTCCGATCGCGCTATCCACGAACATGAGCCCCCTGTGAGCGACGACTGCCCGTTGTACGACGGAAAGACCAAGTCCTGTTCCCCCATCGCGACCGGTGACGAACGGATCGAAGAGGCGGTCGCGCAGATCTTCGGGAATTCCGGGCCCGGTATCCGACACCGCCAGGAGAATGCAGGGACCAAGTGAGGCCTCCGCGGGAAGTTCCGCCGGTTCGGCGTCCCGCACTTCGACGATCACTTCGGCCTTGCCGTCGGATGCCTGCATCGCGTTCAGGACCAGATTCAACACCACCCGGTGCAGGAGATCTTCGTCCCCGAGAATGTGCACCCGCGAGCCCGTGACCCGTATCCGGGCATCTGCAGGACAATCCGGATGCTCGCGGGCCACCGCGACCGCGGCCCGGGCGACATCGCCGAGATCGACGAGCAGCGCCTCGACGACGCTGACCCGGGAAAAATCCAGAAAGTCGGTCAGCAATCGACTAAGCCGATCGCTTTCCCTCACGACGAGTTCCGTCAGAAACCGGTCATCTTCATCCACCCGAACCGACTTGCCCAATTGTTCGACCGACGATCTTATCGAGGCGAGCGGGTTCTTGATCTCATGCGCCAGCGAAGCCGACAATTCCGCCACCGCTTCCAGGCGTTCTGATCGGCTGTGTAGCTCCTGCAGACGAACCTGGTCGGAGATGTCGGTGAATATCGCCGTCACCGAGTCCGGCCCCTCGCCCTCGGTCTCGTGCAACGTGGTGGTGACGCCGATGGGGAACGACCCCCCACCCGTGATGACGACCCCTGTCAGCCGCAGGCGCCACCGCCGCTGGCGTTGGGTCGTGACGATCGCCGTGCACAACGCCGGGGCCACCGAATCGATGAATTCGAGAATCGAACGTCCGAGGTAGTCCCCGGCGGTAAACTTGAGCAGCCGTTCGGCGGCGGCGTTGGCGAAGACCAGCCCACCATCGCCGTCGACGGTGATGACGCCGGTTTGGATCTGCCGCAGGATGTCTCCCGCCTCGAGGCGCAGGCGCTTGACCTCCCGTTCCAGTACCGTCCGGGCCTCGCCCTCCAGACGCACCCGACTGGCCAGATAGCTGATGGCCAACGCCACCAGCACAAAGACACCGGTTTGCAGAAACAGCGTCACCGACAACTGCACCGGATGTCCGAACACCACGTCGGCGATATACAGCATGGCGGCGAGGATGGTTACCAGCAGGCTCGACCGCATCGACATCGTCACCGCGCTCACGGCGATGACCAGGATGTACAGCGACGCGAAATCGCTCTCGGCTCCGCCCGTCACATGCACGACGGCCGTGACGAGACCCAGGTCGAAGAGCATCTGGGCGTACAAGAACGTCTGGCTCGGAACAACGCCGCGAATGTGGGTATGGAAGAACGAGCCGCCGGTGACCAGCAAGCTCAAGAACGCCGCGATGGTCACGGTGATGATGACGCCGCGAGACGTCTCCGGGAACAGCGAGGCCGAGAACATGATGACCGACGCGACGCTCACCCGGCCGACGTACACCCACCGCAGTAGCGACGTCGCCGCCGGCATGCGGTAGGAGGAATCGGTCAGATTCTCGCCGTTTGCAAGAGTCTTGGAGTCGGTCATGGGGCCCTAGTATTGTGACCCCTTTCGCAAAACGCAACAGTTTTGCATTGCCTCGCTCTTCCTTAGTATTCACGGCACTATGCACACTCCGGGCGAGTCTCCCTGGGTCGTTTTGAAGTTCGGGGGGACCAGCGTCTCCTCCGCCTCCAAATGGCGAATCATCGCCGACGTGGTGACGTCACGCGTGGAGGAGGGATTGCGTCCCGTGGTGGTACAGTCGGCGTTGTCCGGGGTGTCCGACCAGCTCGAGGGGCTGCTCCATGAGGCTGTCGCCGGTACCCATCAAGCCACGCTCCGGTCCATTCACGAGCAGCACCAAGCCCTCGCCGCCGATCTGGACGTTCCCCTCGATGGGCTGCTCGACGAGCTGTTGAGCGAGCTCGGACAATTGGCCGCGGGCATCGCTCTCGTGCGGGAGTTCTCCCCCCGCTTGCAGGCGCGGGTGCTGGCGGTGGGTGAGTTGATGGCCAGCTTGCTCGGTGCCGCGTACCTACGCACGCTTGGGCTGGACGTGCAGTGGGTCGATGCGCGAACCGTCCTGCAAAGCGAGACGCGGCGCGAGCTGGCTCCGCGCACCCGCATCCTCAGTGCGGAGTGTGGCGCAGAGCCTGATGCGGCACTGTGCGCCCGCTTTGCCGCCATGCCGGGTGTCATTCTCACGCAGGGCTTCATCGCGAGTGACGCCGGCGGCGACACCGTGCTGCTCGGCCGAGGAGGATCCGACACGTCGGCCGCCTATATCGCGTGTCGTCTGACGGCGAGACGTCTCGAGGTCTGGACCGACGTGCCCGGCATGTTCACCGCCGATCCCCGTCTCGTGCCGTCGGCGCGGCTGCTGCGATCGCTCGACTACGGCGAAGCGCAGGAGATCGCGACGACCGGCGGTGCGGTACTCCATGCCCGGTGCATACCGGCGGTGCGCGGGCACCGCATCCCAATCCATATTCGCAGTACCAACCATCCCGGGTGTGAGGGAACCGTGATTTCCGCGTTGCCGGATGAGGGCCGGCCGGCCGTCAAGGCCATTTCGGTCAAGCGAAACGCGGTGCTGATCTCCATGGAGACGCTCGGGATGTGGCAGCAAGTCGGCTTTCTCGCGGACGCCTTCGCATGCTTTGCTCGCCACGGGATGTCGATCGATCTCGTGGCGACATCGGAAACCAACGTGACCGTCTCCCTCGACTCCGATGCCAACACGCTCGACGCCGCCGCCCTCGATGAGCTGCTCCACGATCTCGCCGCCCTTTGCAAGGCGCGGGTGATCGCGCCGTGCGCCGCGGTCAGCCTGGTAGGCCGGCAGATCCGTGCCATCCTCTACCAACTCGGCCCGGCGCTCGAGGTGTTCCAGGAACAGCAGGTCCACCTGGTGACCCAGGCTGCGAGCGACCTCAACATCACGTTCGTCGTCGAGGAGGACAGTGCCGGCCGTCTCGTGAAACGGCTGCACGGCATCGTGGTCCGGGAACATGCACTCAACCCCGCCTTCGGCCCGACCTGGGAACAACTGTCCGGCTCCAGCGCCGCCGCCGCGGCACGCCACCCTCACGCACGGCAGTGGTGGGAAATCAAGCAGCGCGAGCTTCTCGAGCTCATGAAGGACCGTGACGCCGCCTACGTCTACGACTTGGAGACCATCGACCGATCGATCGAGCGGCTGCAAGCCATGCGCTCCATCGATCGCATCTTCTATGCAATGAAGGCCAACGGAAACCGACGGGTTCTCGAGCGCATGCGGCTGCGCGAAGTGGCCTTCGAATGTGTTTCCCGCGCCGAGGTCGAGCATGTCCTGGCGCTGTTTCCCGGGATCGATCCGGCCGACATCCTGTTCACGCCCAACTTCGCACCCAAGAGCGAATACGCGTTTGCGTTCGATGCGGGGGTCCGGGTAACGCTCGACAACCTGCATCCGCTGAAGCAATGGCCCGAACTCTTTCGCGGCCGCGACGTGCTCATTCGCGTCGACCCCGGTAGCGGGCATGGACACCACGAGAAGGTCTACACGGCAGGCCAGCAGTCCAAGTTCGGCATCCCGATCTCCGAGATGGGGGAGCTACGCCGGCTGGCACAGTGCGGCAAGGCGCGCATCGTGGGCCTACACGCCCACTCCGGGAGCGGCATCTGGGCGCTGGAGCACTGGAGTGCCACCGGGGGACTGCTGGGACAGCTGGTCGACCACTTTCCCGACGTCACCGCCCTCAACCTGGGGGGCGGCCTCGGCGTTCCCGAACGAATCGACCAAGCCGAGCTCGACATACCTGCCATCGACCGCAGTCTCGCCCCTTTGAAAGACGCGAACCCGTCGTGGGAGCTCTGGCTCGAGCCCGGCCGATTCCTGGTCGCGCAAGGCGGCGTCTTGCTGGCGCGTGTCACACAGATCAAGGACAAGGGAGACGTGCGATACATTGGGGTGAGCACCGGGATGAACTCGCTGGTCCGCCCGGCGTTGTACGGATCCTACCACCGGATCGTGAATCTCACGCGCCTCGATCATGAGGCCACCGACGTCGTCAGCGTCGTCGGACCCATCTGCGAAACCGGAGACCGCCTCGGGGTGGACCACATGCTCCCGCCCACCAAGGAGGATGACGTCATCCTCATCGCCGATACCGGCGCCTACGGCTACACCATGAGCTCGCATTACAACATGCGGGCACCTGCCGAGGAGGTCGTTCTCTAAAAAAAACCCGCCGTGGCGGGCTTTTTTTGCCGGTCGAGTCCTTCGTGCCGCCTATCCCTCCACGGCGTTGATCATGTTGAAGATCGGCAGGTACATGGCGACGATCATGCCGCCGACGACCACACCGAGCACGACGATCATGATCGGCTCCATGAGGGAGAGCAATGAGCCGACGGCCGTGTCGACCTCGTCGTCGTAAAAGTCCGCGATCTTGGTCAACATCTGATCCAATCCGCCGGTGGCCTCACCGACGGCGATCATCGACGTCACCATTGGCGGGAAGACGCCCGATTTGGCCAACGGGTCCGCAATCGTCTCACCGCCCGCGATCGACCCCCGGGAGGCCATCACCGCGTCGTGGATCACCCGGTTGCCCGCCGTGCGGGCCGTGATCTCCAGCCCCTCGAGAATGGACACGCCCGACGAAATCAGGGTACCCAGGGTTCGGGTGAAGCGGGACACCGCCGACTTCCGCAGCAAATCTCCCAATACCGGCGAGTTCAGCATTATCCGGTCGATGATCAGATGTCCGGTGGAGGTGGCGTAGAATTTCTTGAAGCCGGCGGTGAAGGCGAATCCACCGATGATGAGCGCCCACCAGAAATTTTGCAGGAACTCACTCATCCCGATCACGATCTTGGTGGGCAGCGGCAACTCCATCGAGACCGACGCGAACATTCGTTGGAACGTCGGGATGACGAAGATCAGCAGAATGACGATGGCGATACCGGCGACCGAGAAAATCACGGTCGGATATATCATGGCGCCCTTCACCTTGCGGATGATCGCATCGTTCTTTTCCAGGAAGACGGCGAGCCGCAGGAGAATGGTGTCAAGAATACCGCCGGCCTCACCCGCCGCCACCATGTTGACGAACAGATCGCTGAACGCGTTCTTGTGCTTCGCCAACGCGTCGGCAAGCGTGTTACCGCTCTCGACGTCGTACACGACCTGGTTCGTGACATCGGCGAGCGCCTTGTTGTCGGACTGCTGCGCCAGGATGTTCAATGCCTGAACAAGCGGCAAGCCCGCGTTGATCATCGTGGCGAACTGCCGTGTGAATATCACGATGTCGCGAGTCGGTACTTTTGTTTTACGAGTCTTCCTCGCCTCGCGCACACGGACCACGCGCATGCGCTTTCTGCGAAGGTGGGCAATAACGTCATCTCTCGACGGCAAGTCGATCGTCGACGTATGCTCCTCTCCCGTTGCTGTTTGGGCAGTGTATTCAAAGACCGGCATGATGTTCTCCTACCTCGTTAACGACGTTTACCCCCAGCTGAGCGTTCTTCGCCCTGCGCCGGTTCTCCGATGGCTCGGAGGAACTCGTTTTGATCCGGCACGACACGAAGGGCTTCTTCCAGCGCGATTTCCCGTTGCATGTACAGCGTGTATAGCGCATCCGTCAGCGTCTGCATGCCAAATTTCTTACCGGCCTGCATCTGGGACATGATCTGGTGGACCTTGTCATCGCGAATCAGCGCCCGGATCGCCGGCGTGCAGGTCAGAATTTCGGCCGCCATCACTCGACCCCTGCCGGAAGCGCTCGGCAACAGGATCTGTGTCACCACTCCCTCCAGCACGAATGCCAATTGCGCGCGAACCTGCGACTGCTGGTGGGCCGGGAATACGTCGATGATACGGTTGATGGTCTCAGCAGCTGAATTGGTGTGCAGGGTCGCGAACGCCAGGTGGCCGGTTTCCGCGATGGTGAGCGCGGCCTGAATCGTTTCCAAATCCCGCATCTCGCCGATCAGGACGACATCGGGGTCTTGCCGTAGGGCGTATTTGAGCGCCGTCGCGAACGAGTGCGTGTCCGTTCCGATCTCACGCTGGTTGATGATGCAGTTTTGGTGGCGATGCACGAACTCGATGGGATCTTCCACCGTGATGATGTGGCCGCGCCGCGTCCGGTTGATCCGGTCGATCATCGCGGCCAGGGTGGTCGACTTGCCGGCACCCGTCGGGCCGGTCACCAACACCAGGCCGCGCGGCCGTTCCGTAAACTCCGCGAGCACCTGCGGGAGACCGAGGTCTTCGAATGTCTTGATCTGGATGGGAATCTGCCGGATCACGACCGCCACGCACCCGCGCTGCTTGAAACAGTTGCCCCGGAAGCGGGACAGATCCTGCACGCCAAACGAGAAGTCGAGCTCGTCGTCCTGCTCGAACCGCTTCTTCTGCTCCTCCGTGAGCACCGAATACGCGATCTGCAAGGTTTCCTTCGGCGAAAGCGGATTGCGGTAACCCGACGAATCCGTCATCTGGCCGTCGATCCGAACCTTCGGGCACTCGCCCGCCGTGATGTGCAAGTCCGACGCGCCGCGAGTGATCATCTCCTCGAGCAGGGAGCGTAGATTCAGCTTGTTTCCTTGCTGTTGCGGTGCTGCCGCTACGTTGGTCACTCAGTTACCCGCCGTCTCTTTGACAATTTCCTCGAGGGTCGTGATGCCCTTGCGAATCTTCACGATGCCGTCCATGCGAAGCGTCAGCATCCCTTCTTCCACGGCCTGCCGCTGCAGCTCGGCGGTCGATTCTCCCTTGAGGATCATGCGCCGCAGTTCCGGCGAGAGCGCCATGACCTCGTACAAACCGGCGCGCCCGCGATACCCCGTGTCGCCACATTGGGGGCAGCCCGCGCCCTTGAAGAACGTGATCTCCCCCAATTCGGACTCCGACAGTCCGAGCGCGTGCAGTTCATCGGCGGAATATTGGTGCTCCGCCTTGCAGTCGGAACAAATCCTTCGCACCAACCGCTGCGCCACGATCAGGTTGACGGCGCTCGACACGTTGAACGGCTCGATGCCCATGTCGATCATGCGCGTGACCGTCGACGGCGCATCGTTCGTGTGGAGCGTCGACAGGACGAGGTGGCCGGTCAACGCCGCCTTGATCGCGATGCTGCCTGTCTCCAGGTCCCGGATCTCACCCACCATGATGATGTTCGGATCCTGACGCAGAAACGCCCTCAACGCGGCGGCAAACGTCATCCCGATGTCGTTGCGCACGAGTACCTGATTGATCCCATAGAGGTTGTACTCCACCGGATCTTCCGCTGTCATGATGTTCACGTCGATATTGTTGATCTGTGACAATGCGGAGTAGAGCGTCGTCGTCTTACCCGAACCCGTCGGGCCCGTCACGAGCACCATGCCGTACGGATTCATGATCGCCCTCATGAGATCTTGCTCGGCCTTGGGCTCGAATCCGAATTTCTTCAGATCCAGCGTCAGATTGCTCTTGTCCAGGATTCGCATCACGATCTTCTCGCCGAAAATCACCGGGAGAGTCGAGACACGAAAATCGATCACCTTCGGGCCGACCTTGATCTTGATGCGGCCGTCCTGCGGCACGCGCCGCTCGGCGATGTTCAACGACGACATGATCTTCACACGGCTGGTGAGCGCCGCCTTCAGTTTGAGGGGAGGCTTCATCACCTCCATCAAGGCGCCATCGAGCCGATACCGCACCCGGATTTCGTGCTCGAAGGGTTCGATGTGGATGTCGCTGACGCCGCGTTTCACGGCGTCGGTGAGCAGTCCATTGATGAGCTTGACGACCGGCGCATCGTCCGCGAGGGCCATCCCAGCATCGTCGTCGTCCTCCTCTTCGACGACCTCGACCTCATCGTCCAGCTCCATGTCTTGCAGGAGATTGACGAGTTGGGCCTCGGACTGATTGTAGTAGGTCTCGATGGCGGTCCGGAGGGTGAACTCACCTGCGATGACGGGAAAGACGTCACATCGGGTCACGAACTTGAGGTCGTCCACCACCTGGACGTTGCCGGGCTCCACCATGGCCACGGTGAGGGTCCGCCCCTCGCGGCGGAGCGGCAGGACGGTGTGCTTCAGCGCCAAGTCCGCGGGGATCAGCTTGAGGATGCGCTCGTCTACCTTGAATTTTGACAGATCTACGGCCGGCACCCGGTACTGCCGGGCCAGCATCTTCGTGATCTCGAGCTCTTGCACCAGGCCCATCTTGACCAGGACGTAGCCCAGTCGCAGACCGGAGCTGCGCTGTTCAACCAAAGCTTGATCCAACTGTTCTCTGCTGATCAAGCCTTCGTTGATGAGAAGATCGCCTATCCGAAGTGCGTTGGCTGCGGCCGTTGCCATACCAGTCCTGCGGAAAGAAGTGGAAGCCTATTGAACACGCGTCTGACTCTAGCGTAAATCCTTATGTAACAACGTGGTAAAGTATGACCCCCCCCTTCGCTGTCAAGACAATTCAACGAAGGTTGACCATACCCCGGAGGCGTTCAATGGTGGCCGGCCCAATGCCCGGAACCCGGCCCAAATCCTCGATAACCTGGTAGCGACCGTTGCGACGTCGGTCCTCGACAATCGCCCGCGCCCGGGCTGGACCGACTCCGGGAAGTTGTTCCAGTACCACCGCCGATGCTGTGTTCAAGCTCACCTTTGCTCCCGGCCCTTGGGGGGCGCGGGGCCGTCGAGCCCGCCCGGAAAACATCGCATGGGGTTCGATGGCCTCGAGAACGGCACGACCGATTCCCGACACCCGATCGAACTCCTCGAGGGATCCGAACGCCCCGCGCGCCCGGCGGTCTTCGACGATCCGGGCGGCCAGCGCCGGGCCGATGCGAGGCAGCCGGGCCAACTCGTCGGCCCCAACCACATCCACATCGATGCGTTCGCCGGCCGCGAGGGGTCGCGTGAGGCGCTCGGCAGCCGCCGCCACCGAGTCGCGCCGCGGACGCTCCTCGCCCGCCGGCCGATACCCGACCTCGCCCGGGGAACCGGATCCCAGTCCTATTATACGAACAATCGCGCCCGCTAGCGCCAATCCGAGGAGCAGCAAGGCACCATGGCGATCATCGGCCGTGGCCATGGCGCCAAAGATCGATGCACCGCGCGGCTACGTGGTACCGCAAAGGCGCATCGCGTGTCTGGACTTTGCCACGCCCTATCGCACTAGGGCCATGACGACGGTTCCCACGACACCTAAGCTCTGTGCGCTCACCTTGTCCAGGGTGTCCTGGGTGGTGTGGTGATACGGATAGGTGAAGTCGATGATATCGATGGCGCGGATACCGACCTTTTGCAACTCCATGTGATCGTCGGTCACCCAGGCGCCGGTTTCCTGCCTGAAGATGTTCCCCAGACCGAGGTCCGCCGCCGTGCGCCACACCCGCTCCACGACCTCCGGCGCTCCGGATACGGAATTCCCCTCCTTGGGAAGTTGCAGGTCGGCGTCTCCCACCATATCCAGCAACACCGCATACAAGGGGGAATACCCCTCGGGCAGGTGCTCGGCAAAATACTGCGACCCGATGAAGACGTCCCGTCGCGGCGCAAAGCTCCCATAGTCTTCGCCGTCCACGAACAACAGGTCGACCCCAACCGACGGGGGCGTGGCGTGCATTTCGTCGGCCATCCCCAGGAGCACCGCCACGCCGGAGGCTCCGTCGTTGGCGCCGGGCGTCGGCAGCCTCCGCAGCTGGGCGTTCGACTCCTTGTCGGCCACCGGCCTGGTATCCCAGTGCGCCAGGAACAGAATCCGCTCGGTGGCGTCCGGCCGAAATCGACCGATGAAGTTGCGCAGGTGCAACGTGTCGCCGTCGTGGGTGACGTGCGCGAACGCCTGGACCTCCACCGAATCGGCCCGCGATCGAAGATGGGCGAGGATCCAGTCGCCGGTGCGCAGATGGGCCGCGGTGTTCGGTATGCGGTTTCCGAAGTTCAGCTGCGCCTCCACGTAGGAAAGCGCCACGGTGCCGTCGAACTGGAGGGTAGCTTCGCCCGCGTGGCTGCAACCGAGGAGCGTGGCGGCCGTCACCGCAATCAAAACGTTTCTCATCGCCGTACCTGGCTTGCTAGGAAGTTGATGTCCAAGAAGATCGTGAAGACCATCTGCGAGACTTTGCTCGCAGTGTGCCGCTCTTCGGTGAGCACGTACGAAAAACTCGCTCCACCGCGCATGCTCGGTGGAAATCCCGTGTCCATTCGGATGTTGACCTGCCGCCGGCGGCTGTCGGACACGATGGCACACTCGGGGCTCTCCGCGCGCTTCTGGCACAGCGTGGCGTCGGTAGCGTTCACCGTCAGTGACGTTCGAACATCGCTCGGCAAACGGAATATCGTCGTTGGTGCACGGAATGAAAAATTCACACTCCCGCCCCAGCTCCTCTCGTCGTTCAAGGTCGAATTGCCGGACGTCAACACTTCGCTCCGGATACGGGAAAACCGTGCGGTGGTCACGACCCCGGCCAACCAGGTCAGCGTGATGGTGGGCGTTACGTTGGTCGCGCGATTCTCGGCGAAAATGCCGGTGGTCCCGTTCGCCCCTCCCTGACTGTCCGGCCCCGGCGCTTGCAGCGCAGCGGGTTGGAAGCTAGACCCCACCGTGCGGCGGTATCGCGCCTGAGCGCTGACGCTCGACAGGGCGCCACGGAGGAACGGCGGTGGGGTGTAGACCCAAGAGACCGAGCCCGATGGCCACTGTTCGAACCGCTGGGTGATTTCGCTCTGCGATTCGCCGCGCCGCGCCCACGTGGTGGATTCGGTGCGTCGGTAGTCGAACCGCAACCCGAAACCCAGCGGCAGGCGCGTGCCGCCAGCCACGGTCCACACGCCCCGCTCGACGGCCGACAGCGCCAGGTCGCCGTCCTGTTCTCGAAACTCATCGGTGTTCCCGAACGCGAGACGATAGCGCATGTCGGGAACGAAAGTGATGCGGTCGAAGGTGGAGCGCCTCTCTCTCAGGAACGAGACGTCGGCCGGGAACAGGCCTCGAAACATCCGCGCCACCGTGCTCGTGGGGCCGCCGATCACCTCGGCGAGACGGCGGAGGTCCAGCGTGGACCCGAGCAGCCGTTGGCGGAAGTTGGACACGGCTTCGGGAATCCGAAATATGGTCAGCGAGTCGATGTCCACCTGCACGGCCACCCGGCCGTTCGGGTCCCGGTGGAAGACAAAACTGCTCGACGTGCTGAAACGCGGGCGCAACCAGCTGTTGATGGCCGGGGACGCCGTGAATCTCGTCGACAAGGTCTGCTCACGCTCGAAGCCGATGTCCTTCCCAAAAAACGTCACGCGTTCCTCGCCCGTCAGGCGACCCACCAGCGTCGAGTCCCCATAGTCCTGCAGATCCCTGGTCGACATGTAGTCGACGCGCAATCCGAGCGAGGAAAACGGCCGCACGTCCGCCCCGACCGTGTTGCGCCACGAGTGGACCACGCTCCGGAGGGGCGCCAACACGCTGTCTTGCGGCAACGCCACGGGCACGCGAAACGTCAGTCGGTCGGTGAGGTTGTCGACCAATTCCGAGGAGAGGCGTATTTGATATGGGTTCCACCGCAAGCGAGACGACCGCAGGGCCCTGCCGAACTCGCTGTTGCTAATCCATCCGGGCAACCCGTCCACGAATTTGACGAAAAACGCAGGGGCTCCTCGAATCGTCTGCGGCGCCGGCCGGTTGTCGTACACAGCCCGCGCCGAGCGGTTGCTCGTCTTGGCGGAACTCAGCTCGGAGACGCTCTCGGCGTCGAGCCGGGACGCGGAGAGCGCCAACGGATCGAGCAACAGCCGCTCCGCAAAGCTGTCGCCCCGGCGCGACCGGCGCAGTGCCACCTGATACGACGTCGCCGAGCTCGACGGCTTGCGGAGCCCGTCGAGAGCCTCTGCCAGCACGTCGGTCCCCCGGACGAAGAACGGGTCCGTGCTGACGCGCTGGTGTTGCACCGAAAACGGCACGCTCATGCCCCACGACTCGGGCAACAACTTGTCCAGACGCACCGTGGACCCGATCCGGGTTTGCGTATCGGAGAGATAGTCGGGCGCCTCGTCGATCTGGCGAAATCGGTCGTCCGTACTGGAGTAGGAAAACTCCACGTCGGCAAAGTCGGCGGCCGTCAGGCGGACCTCGACGTATCCCGCCACGCCGGCGTCGCCCACCACGTCGGTGAGGCGAATGTCATCGACCCAGAGCTCGGCTTCCGGGATGGCCACGGCCTGACCGACCCGTAGCATCCCCACCGCGATCTCGGAGACGCGAGCGAGGTTCGGCGGCCGCACGGCCGGGTCCTTGATCTGCACCAGATAGGGCCCATCGCACCGAACGAAGGCGGTCGAGTCCCCGCCGCAGAGTTCCGAGCCCGATGGAGGAGCGCCGCTCAGCCAGTCGCGCTCCGCATCGGTTCGCAACCTCAGCCATCGATCGATCTCCACCACCACTTCCGGCTCCCAGTCCACCGTGCGGGCCGGGACGCTGTACATGTAGAAATTGTCTTCATCGCTCCCCACCTTGAGGAAGAACTCGAGGTCACCCGATTCCCACCCGGGCCCGCGCCCACGCGCCCACGCCCGCAACGCCCGGTACTGGAGGAAGTTCTTGTCCGCCTCGTTGGAGAACCGCCGGAACGCCTCGGCACGCTCCCCCAGACGCAGGTCCCGCGCGATCAACCGGAGCGAGCGTTCGTTGATCTCCTGCGAGGTGAACTCGAAGGCCGCACCCTGGCGGCTCGCCTCATCGATCACGCCGGGCGGCGACGTATAACCCAGGTCCTTGTCGGCGGTGGAGATCGTGGACGCCAGCACCTCTCCGTGGGGCTCACCCTGAAGTCCGCCGATTCCGGCGATGGGCGTCTCGGCACGTTTGAGCCACGGCGCACCCACGAAACTCAGGCGGGCCAGCGCAAGGGAGATCTCGGTCTCGCCCAGCGGCTGGTCCGGCGTCAGCATCGTGATGCGGAGTGATCGGACCCGCCGGATGTTCGGTGTGCCGAACTGCACCGTGTCTTGCCGAAAGGGAATCCGGTACAGCCGCCATGTCCGGGCCACGCCGCCGATGCGGGGCACCGATTGCCCGGCGCGGGGCACCGACTTGCCGATGCGGACGACGAATCGCGGATCGCCGAGCGGCACCACGTAGCGGATGACGTCCTCCTGCGTGACCCCTACCTGAAGATCCAAGCGGTTGTCGCCGTTGAGGTCCTCGGAATCCACGAACCCGTTCCGCCGGGTGCATCGCGCTCCCAGGTCGCCCAGGGGAAACGCGGGGATCGACACGCCGGTAAACACACGCTCGCAGGTGGGGAAGTCGGTGAGCTCCCCGCCGGTGGTGATGTTGACGATAGAAGGCAGCAGGTCGCCGTGGATGCCGACGTCGTTGACCTCGGCGTTGAACACGGCCGTGAACGGATCCCGCTCGGAATCCAGCTCGCCGGCTCCGAGCTGCTGGAATCCGGAGAACACCGTATCGGTTCCGGTGACGCGAAACGAATCGGGGCCGAACGCCACGGCATCCTCCATCACCGTGCCGAAATCGAAGACCAGGATCGCCTCTTGCCGCTCGATGACGGCACGCAGATCCTCCAATGCCCAGAACTCCAGGAATTCTACCCGCGAAAGATCGACCCCCAAACCCGACTGATCCAGCGGCGTCGTGATGCTGCGCCACCGCGGCCCGGGGACATGGGGTCGGATCCATCGCGGAGCGCCGGTGACCGGATGGGGTGCCCCGCCGATCGTGTCCGGTTTGAGCGAGAACCAGAGGAGCGTCTCTTTCGGCACCGAGGCACCGGTGAGCACGATGCTCGAGTCGATTTCGGCCGGTCCAATCTCGAACGGCTCGCCGTCCAGGTCGAGCACGTTTTGCCACACGAACGCCGTGGCATCCTCGGTCGCAAACTCGCCAAACGGGGAGAGGTGGGTCGGAGGAATCCCGCGGCCCGATGTGGGCCTGCTGCCGAGTTGAAAGGCCTGCTCCCCAAGTCTGATGAACCGGGTCGACACCCCTTCGAATTCCTCCAGGTATGCTTGCCCCGTCTGGTTGGGATTGGGACGGGACATGGCGATTTCACCGTTGATGGCCAACGTGGACGGAACGTTCGTCTTGAGCAACGGCAGGGCATCCAACGCGCGCGTCACGAAATCCGTTTGAAAGCGCAGCTCCGTGCTCAGCCCGCCCAGGAACATCGTTTGCGGTTCGAACCCGAGCTCCGGCCTGGTAAAGACGGTGCGCTCGCGCTGGACCAACGTCACGCCGTCGATGCGGCCGATGGAGCCGAGACTGTACGTGCTCTGAAACCCAAACACGGTGCTCGGTGCGACATCGAACAACTGGTTCTGCTCGAACTGCACCTGCACTTCGGTCGGCCCCGGAAACAGAGAGTCCGGATTTAGAAACGTGACGATCCCGAGATCGTACGACATCTCATAGTCGCGTCCGCGCACCAGGTCACGATTGCCGATCCGAATGCGCTCGCTTCCGGACCGGAGCTGCAACGCGCCGAGATGCAGTTGCGAACGGTCGCCCGCTCCGGTCGTCTGGTATTCCCACGCAAACCGAAACCTTGGCGCGGGCCCCTGGGTGTTACGCAGATACGTTGGCGTGCGATACAGCGAGTCGTTCCGCTCGCCCTCCTGGAGCCGCAAGCTGTCGGCAAAGGGTTGCAGGTGGGGAAACACGACGAACAGGTCGCGTAGCGGCAACCCGCCGTTCGGATCTCGCTCTCGCGGGAACACGCGATTGAACTCGTCGATCAAGCTCGGGTCCGTGGCCGTCGCTAGCCCGAGGCGGGCTATGTATGTCCCCACCCCGTCGAGCGGGCGTTCCGAGTCGTTCACAAGGAGCGCCAGATCGATCGAATTCCGACTGATCGCTCCACCGATGCGATAGAAGTTTCGCATCTCGTGCAAGAACGTCGGGACCTCGGGGCCCCGGCGGGGTTCGTGAATGAGGAGCAGCGTGTCGCGGGGCCCGCCCACCGCCGGGAAAGTTCCCACGGTGTCGCCGGCCAGCGTCACATACGAGACGGCGAGGAACTCATTGAGGCCGACGCGGTTGCGCAGCCCGAACCACAGGCCCGAAGGATCTAGGTAGTAGTCCTGGCCCTCGATCAACAAGTCCCAGAAAAACGGTCCCACGAACTGGGGGCTGTCGTCTCGCACCGCCACGGCCTCGATACCCCGCAGACTCGGATTGATACCCGCCTGGCCGCTCTGCGTACGCAACCGATACGCCCGTACTTGCGCGACTTGTAATTCCGCCGGCAGCGCCTGCTGCACGATGTTGAGCACGTCGACGTTGGGAAACGTGGGCAACAGGGTCGGGTTCACCACGAAAAAGAATCGACCGTCCTCGAATTCCACGTCCCGTGATTCGCGGGTGAGAAGCTGCGTGGCTTGCTCGCCCACGGTGAACACCCGGGCGCGGACCGACGAGCCTTTTTGTTGCGCGAGAATCGCGCGGAACTCCAACGGCCCGAGCTGCGCCTCGGCCTGCACGCCGAACGACTTCGCCGGAATCGACGTGGCGATGAACCGCGATGCCGGCAACCGAAAATCCAGGTTGCCGACCTCGACGCGCCGTAGAATGTCGTCCTCCAGACCCTGGTACCACATGGTGATGGTATTGTTGGCGTTGAACTCCCGCTGGCTGTCGAAGTCGACGTTCACGTTGAGCCGGTCGCCCAGCACCCCGCCGGCCCGCAGGGCGAACTGCTGGTCCAGCACCGGCGTGGGAAAGCCCCCCTGACACCCGGACGCGGGGTTGGAGACGTCCGCCGCGGTGCAATTCAGATTGCGCAACCGGTCGAACTGGGTCTCCAGCCGGGCATTGAGGTCGATATTGATGTCGGCATACTGGGCCAGGGTGGCGAACGTGGGCCGCCCGGGTGGCGCCGTGTCCTGCACCACGGGGATCTGGATGGGCTGGATGACGGTGGCCGTGTCGGGCGGGGGGGGCGGCGCCAAGGCGTCCAGCACCCACCGGCGGCGCCGGGC
>JAPULZ010000252.1 GCA_027294455.1 Gemmatimonadota bacterium | reverse complement strand
CATGAAACTGACCCGGCTCGAGCTGTCGGGATTCAAGTCGTTCGCTGACAAAACGCAACTGACCTTCGAGGACGGCATCACGTCGATCGTCGGCCCCAACGGCTGTGGAAAGTCCAACATCTCCGACGCCGTGCGGTGGGTGCTGGGCGAGCAGCGCGCCCGCATGCTGCGGGGCGCCCGTATGGAAGACATCATCTTCCAAGGTACGGCGAAGCGCAAACCCCTCAACGTCGCCGAGATCTCTCTCTGCCTCGACAACAGCGACAACACGCTACCCGTGGCGTATCGGGAAGTGGTGATCACCCGCCGCCTGGCCCGCAACGGCCAGAGCGACTACCTGCTCAACAAGCAACCGATGCGGCTGCGGGATATTCAAGATCTCTTGCGGGGCTCGGGGCTCGGGGGAGAAGGCGGCGTCGTCATCGAAGCGCAGAATATAGACCGCTTGTTGTCCGACCGCCCCGACGAGCGCCGCATGTTGTTCGAAGAGGCTGCCGGCATCAGCCTGTATCGCGACCGGAAGACCACCACGGAACGCCGGCTGGAGAAGACTCTCGAGGATCTCCACCGCCTCGACGACGTGATCTCCGAGATCCAGACCCAGGTGCGCAGCCTCGCCCGACAACGCGGCAAGGCCGAACGGCACCACCAACTCACCGAGAAGCGTTTCGGGATCGTCATCACACTGGCCCAGCGCTCGTTGCAACAGTTCGAGCAGCTGGATCGGACGCTGCGAGGGCGCAAAACCGATATCGCCGACGAGCTGCCCGAAAGCCGCACCCGGTTGAGCGAGATGGAGCAGGAGCGGGAAAGACGCGTGCAGGGGCGGGCCACCGCCGAGGCACAGCGCACCGATGTCGAACGTCGCCTCGGCGAGCAGCGGCTGGAGGTGAGCAAACTCAAAGGCGATCTCGAGCTGGCCGGGGAACGATTGAAGCACGCCACCGACCGGAAGGCGCGCGCGCAGGAAGAACGCGCGGGGGCCGACAGCCGGGCCAAACAGGCCGCCCGGGAACGTGAGGCCGCCGCCGAAGAGCGGTCCGCGGCCAGCAAGGCCCGCCAATCGGTACAGACCGAATTGAATCTGCGCGCGGGAGACGAGCAGGAAGTCCGGGATCGGGTGGCCTCTCAATACGACCGGGCGCGGGAGCTCGAGGACTCCCTGCAACAACAAGCCGAGCGGGACCGCGCACTCGCCGGCGAAAACGAAGCGCTGGAACGCGACCTGGGCGATCTCCGCACACAGGTACAGAAAGCGGAGCAACGCCGGAAAGAAGCGGGGGCGGCGCGACAAGAGGCGGGGGGGCGGTTACAGTCCGCCGGCACCGAACTGGACAAGCGACAGCTGGCGGACGACCAAACGTCGGCCGAGCTGGATCGCTCCCGTCACGCGCTGGCTGCCGCAAAGGAAAAGGAAGCCGCTGTCTTGGTCGAGCGTCGTTCCGCCGAGGAGCGGACCGCTGGGCTCGGCGTGCGGCGCGCAGCACTGGAGGCACTGGAGCACAACCGGGAGGGCCTGGCGCCGGCGGCCCGGAAGCTCCTGGCGGATCAGGAACGGTTCGGCAAGGGTGCGGTGCTCGGGCCGTTGACGGACTATCTCCACTTGTCGGCCGAGGGTGCCCCTGTGGCCGAGCAGATGCTCGCCGAGTGGCTCCAGGCGGTGCTGGTGAAGAACGAGGCGACCGTCAACAAGATCCGGCTCTGGCATGAAGAGACTCAGCCCGGTCCTCTGGTGTTGCTCCCCGTCCATCCGGGCCCGGCCAGACACGCCAAGAACGTGCCCAAGTTGGATTTGGAGATCGACGATCCGGCCCGCGAATGGACCAACGTCCTGCTGGCCGGCAATGCGAGCCTCGACGACGGCGGTCATGCGATTCGCCGGTCCAACGGCGCCGTCTTCCTACCGGGGGGCGAGGACAGCGGCCCGCTGCGCCGGCGCGCGGAGCTCGATGAGTTGGTCGGCGCTCTCGAGTCGGCCCAGCAGGACGTGGAGCGTCTCGAGGCCGCGGCGGACGAGGCATCCCGAGAACTCGCCGCCGCCGAGCGCGCCCTGGAGGAGGCGGGGGGATCGGCGGAGGCCACCGGTGAGGCGCTGCGCGAGATCAAGGGCCACTCCGCCGACTGCGAGCGCGAGATGCAGCGGGCCGATCGTGAGCTCCACGAAAGCGAAGAAGCGTTTTCCCGCTTCAGCGAGCGAATGGAGCAGCGGACGATCCGGCTGGAGGAGGTCCGCCGCGAGCTGCAGTCCCTGGAGAGCGGCCGCGCGCAATCGGAGGCGGAACTGGAACGGCAACGGTCACTGCTCAAGAGCCTCGAGACCGATAAGGAAGCGGCCCGGGAAAATCGCGTCCACTGGCAGGTGGAAGAAGCGCAAGTCTCGGTGCGGGAAGAGGCAGCGCGGGAGCGGGAAGAACGCGCAGACGAGACCTACAAAACCGCATTCCAGGAGATGGAGAATCTCGACCGGGAGCTGGCGGCCATCGAATCCTCCACGGAAGGCGCCGTGGCGCACCGCACGCAGTGGACGGACCAACTGGCCGACCGCCGAGCCGAGGTGACCGAGCTCGAAGCCGCCACCGTGGAAGCCGGCAAGTCCGTGGCGGCCGCTGATGCGGCCCTGGCCACCATGGAGGAGGAGTTGGAACACTCGCGACAGACGGTGCAGCGCTTGGGCGACGAATTGCACAACGTCGAGCTCGAGTACACCGAGATCGCCGGCCGGCGCAACGCCATCATCGAGCGGATCGAAGCCGAGTGGCATCGTCCCCTCGCCGAGCTTCTCGAGGCTGCTCTTGACGTCGAGGGAGACGATGAATCGCTGCGGGCCGAAGCCGAACGGCTGGAGGAAAAGATCCAGGCAACGGGATTGGTCAACCCCCTGGCTGCGCAGGAATACGAAGAAGAGCGCAAGCGACTCGAGTTCCTCGAGACCCAACGCGAGGATCTCGCCGAAGCACGGGCGTCGCTGCAGCAAGCCCTCAAGGAGATCGACAACACCGCGCGCGCCTTGTTCACCGAGACGTTCGATGGGATTCGTGAAAACTTCAAGAAGGTCTTCCTGACGCTGTTCGACGTGGGTGACTGCGACGTGCGGCTCGCCGACGAGCACGATCCACTGGGGTCCGACATCGAGATCCGCGCCGCCCCGAGAGGCAAGCGGACCCAGCGCATCCATTTGTTGTCCTCGGGAGAGCGCGCCCTGGTGGCGATCTCACTGCTGTTCGCGATCTACCTCACCAAGCCCAGCCCGTTCTGCTTGCTGGACGAGGTGGACGCCCCGCTGGACGACTCGAACGTGCAACGCTTCCTGCGCCTGCTCACTGAGTTCAAATCGCAGACCCAGTTCATCGTGATCACACATAACCCGAGGACGATGCAGACAGCGGACGCCGTGTACGGCGTCACCATGCAGGAACCCGGCGTCTCCTCCATTGTCGGCGTCCGACTGGGAGAGCACGCCGCCGCCGTCTGAAGCATGCACCTCACCGTGCTGGGAACCGGTACCGTAGCTCCATCCGCAACACGGACCGCCGCCGCCTACTGGGTGCGCAGCGGTCCGGTCCGCCTGCTCCTCGACTGTGGCCCCGGCACGCTCCATCGCGCCGCGCAGTTCGACATCCCGTGGCCCGACGTGACCCACGTGGCCGTTACCCATTTCCATCTCGACCACTGGCTCGAAGTCCCCATGGTGCTCTACGCGCTGCGCTGGGGCGTGGAGCCCGCACGCAGTCGCCCGTTGGAGATCGTGGGACCCGTCGGATTGAGGGACCGGCTCGAGCATCTCGCGCGGGGATACAGCGAGTCGCTGCTGGAACCCGGCTACCCCCTCGCCGTCACCGAGCTCGAACCGGGCGATACCCACCGGCTCGCTGATGACGTCGAGTTGGAGACCTGCAAAACGCCGCACACCGAGGAGAGCATCGCCTATGCGGTGCGGGACTCACAGGCCCGTCTGGTGTATACAGGAGATATGGGTCCGAGCGACGCCCTCGGCGATTGGGCTCGGGGATGCGATCTCCTGCTGTCGGAATGCTCTCTCCCCGACGACCGGGCGATCGCGATGCATTTGACGCCGACGCAGGCCGGACGGCTGGCCGCACGGGCTCAGCCCCACCGGCTCGTCCTCACGCACTTGTATCCGCCGGTCGAGCAGGTCGATGTTCTCGGACTCGTGGCCGCGGAGTTCGCAGGCAAGGTCGTCGTGGCCGAGGACGGCGATCGATTCACCGTGGGCGCGTAACCAGATGGAGAAACCATGATGGCTTCTCGTAGATCACAGCTCGTTCATACGGCGGCCGTGCCGACATTGTGCACGATCGTGCTGCTGGGCATGCTCCCCCGGCCCCTGCACGCCCAGGACGCGCTGGCCATCCTCGCCGTGGCGGAGGACACCTACCGGCAAATTCGCACGCTGCGCGCGGAGTTCTCGCAGACGCTGGTCAATCCCATGATGGGCAACGAAACGACCACGGGTGTGCTGTACTTGTCACCGCCGGGGAGATTCGCGATGCGGTTCATAGACCCCGAAGGCGATCGTATCGTGGCAGACGGGGAGTGGTTGTGGCTTCACACCCCCAGCTCGGTGCCGAATCAGGTCATCCGCCAACCGATCCCCGAGGCCGGACCGGCCACACCCAACCTGTTCGCGCAATTCGTTGATCGGCCGCTGGAGCGGTACCGCGCCACCTACATCGGGACGGATTCGGTCGCAGGTTTCCGAGTGGAAAACGTGTTCCTGCTGCCGCGCAGCCCGGACGTTCCATTCCGGAGCGCCGTGATCTCGTTGTCGGCGGACGGGATGTTGCGCAAGGTGGCGCTGGTCGAAACCTCCGGCCAGCGACGCACGCTGGTCTTCAACTCCATCGTCGTCAACGCGCCGATTCCCGAGGAGGAGCTGATCTTTCGGGTCCCGCGGGGCACGAAGATCGTGTCGCCGTAGTTCGGGGGGTTACCGCTCTGGCGCGTTGCCCATCGCGGCGGTGAACAATTGCTCCTGGGTATCAGCCTGCTGCAGCAGCTCGATCGCGGCACGAACCACGGGATCGTCCGCCAGCTGGAACTGCGTCTCGGTATCGCGCCCGAACACGTAGCGCAACACCCGCTGCCGCAACGCCACGTCGACCGCCGGTTGCGCGCCGATCCACACGGTCGCCGGCATCGTCACCCCCCGGTCTCGCAGCCGGCGCAGCAGCTCGTCCCGCATGGGTGACATCACCGCGAACGACGCCGGTTCCGGCGAAATACCCTCCTCTTTGAGCTCTCGGGCGTACGCGTCGATCACGTCCCGGAACGCCTGCAGCCGGGAGCCCAGCACACGATAGAACGTCCGTTCGCCGGTCGTGAGCGTATCGGCGCGTACCACGACGTCGGGGTGGATGCCACCGCCGCCGACGACGACGCGCCCGCCCTGCGTGCGAAACTCGGGATTTGGGAGGATGTCACCGTCTTGCTCGACGCGTGGCGCACCGGCCGTGGCCCCGGTTCTCCGGTTTCGATGAATGGACCGGCCGCTCGGCGTATACCAGCGGCTGGTCGTCAGCCGGAGCGCCTCGGTGGAACTGACCTGGAAAATCGTCTGCACCAGTCCCTTGCCGAACGTTGTCGTGCCGAGCAGTAACGCCCGGTCGTGATCTTGCAGCGCCCCGGCAATGATCTCCGCCGCGCTCGCGGAGTACTCGTTCACCAACACGGCGAGCGGCATTCCCTCCCACCGCTCCGGGAGATCCGCGCTGAACGTGGCCGAGGTCGCGCGGAGGCGACCTTGGGTGCGCACCACGGGCATCCCCGCTGCGAGAAAGAGGTCGGTGACGGCAACACCCTGATCGAGCAACCCGCCCGGGTTGTACCGCAGATCGAGCACCAGCGCGCGCGCGCCGGCGTCGCGCAGCCTCGTCACCTCGGCTTCCACTTCGGACGCCGACCGCTCGCTGACCGTCTCGAGGTGCACGTAGCCGATCTCGGGCGCGACGAAGTCGGCGTAGCGCACCGCCGTCACGTGGACCTGGGCTCGCGGGATCGTAAACCTGAGCCGGCTCCGCAAGCCCGCCCGGGCCACTTCAATATCGACCGTGGACCCCGGATCGCCGCGCAACGCCGACACCGCCCGGTCGGCCGACCACCCGCGGGTCGACTCGCCGTCCACCTCCACGATGCGGTCTCCTGATTGAATGCCGGCTTCCTCGGCCGGCGTCCCGCTGAGCGGCGTTATTACCGTGATCCACCCGTTGGTGATCTCGATCCGCACGCCCAAGCCGCCGTAGTCGCCCCTGGTCGTCTCGCGAAGGTCTGCGAGATCGTCAGGACGCAAAAAGCCGGTGTAGGGGTCCCCCAGCTCCAGCAACATCCCGTCGATGGCCATATCATAGAGCGCCGCCTCGTCGAGGGAATCGACATAGAAATCGGAGACCCGGGCGATGATGTCGTCGAAGCGCTGAGCCTTCTGATAGACAACAGCGGATTCGGACCACCCCCGCCGCAACAACCACGCTCCCGTCACGAGCGTGGCGGCGACCAGGGCTAGGAACAAGAACACACGGCGTTGGTTCATCGGCACCTCAGAAGTCTTCAACCCGTCCCTCGCCCAAAAGTTTCGGCCAGATGGACCTGTACGATGTCCCAGGCCGCTTGAGCCACGTCGTCCGGCGACCTGACGGCATCGATGTGCACCACGCCCGGTCCCGCGGCCCGGCGAAACACCTGTGCGACCCGCTCGTGCCATTCGCGCCCCTCCCGCTCGATGCGGTCCGGCGCCTTGCCGTCATGAGCCTGGCGCCGCAGCCCTTCCTCGGCCGGCACATCGAGGACAATGGTCAGGTCGGGGCGCAGGCCGTCGGTCGCCAGTGCGTTAGCCTCCACCACCCGGTCCCGCGGCAACCTCCGGCCCTCGATTTGATAGGCATGTGTCGCCAGATCGTACCGGTCGCTCACCACGACGCGTCCCGCCTCGAGGGCTGGACGGATCACTTTCGCGACTTGGTCGGCGCGGGCGGCAAGCATGAGGAACAACTCCGCGAGGGGACTCGCCTCGTACTGGGGATCCAACGCCGCGGTGCGGGCCAGCTCGGCCAGCGGCGTGCCTCCTGGCTGGCGCACGTCGAGGGGGTCGATCCCCACATCCCGCAACCGTGCGACCAGGCGTTTCACCAATGTCGTCTTTCCCGCGCCGTCGGGGCCGTCGACCACGAGGAAAAAGCCGGAACGCGCGCCGTTCATGGCCGGGGGCCCGCCGCTCGGTTTGCCAGCAGGTAGCGGGGACGTCCGAAGAGGTCGTGCTCGATGCGGGGAGCGTGCCAGCCCGCCGTCTCGGCCATCCGGAAGGCGGCATCCGCCCGGCGTGCATCGACTTCCAGGGCCAGCAACCCACCGGCCGTCAAGCGTGCCGCCGCTCCACCCAGCAGCGTGCGGATGTGGTGCATGCCGGCTTCACCGCTCACCAACGCCCCCCTCGGCTCGAAATCGCGAACCCCGGGATCGAGGGCTGCATACTCGGCCCCCGTCACGTACGGCGGATTGGCCACCACCACGTCGAACGCGTCCGCACGCAGGGGTTCCAGAAACGGGCCCAACCGCAACTCCACGGGCGTGACGGGCCCGATCCGATCGACGTTGGCGGCGGCCACGGCCAGCGCGTCCTCCGAGTCGTCCGTGGCCACCACCCGGGCGAAGGCTCCCTCGGTGGCCAGTGCGAGAGCGATACAGCCACTTCCCGTTCCGATGTCCGCCACCGCCCCGGTGCGACCGTGGCGCGCCGTCCATTCCAGCACCCGCTCCACCAGAGCCTCGGTCTCGGGACGGGGAATGAGGACTCTGCCATCCACGAGGAGATCGAGGTATCTGAACCCCACCGTCCCGACTGCGTAGGCGAAGGGCACCCCGGAAGCACGCCGCTCCACAGACGACCGAAACGCCTCCCAGTGCCGCTCCTCCAGGGGCTCGTCGGCAGTGAGGAGGACCCGGCCGGGATCTCCGTTCGTCGCCGCCCAGAGGGCCACCGCCTCCTTCCGCGGGTGGGACACCGCGCTCGAACCCAGCCGGTGGGCCGCCCACCCGAGCGCCGTGCCGCATGACGCCGGCATCTGGTCAGTTGCCATCGCGCTCTTCACTGTATGCGCTGCGAAGCCGGTCGATGAGTTCGTCGAGCTCCCCGTCCAGGACGGCGTCGAGGCGATGGGTCGAGAAATTGATCCGATGGTCCGTGACCCGATTCTGCGGAAAGTTGTAGGTCCGGATCTTGGCCGAGCGGTCTCCGGTGCCCACCATCGACCGGCGCTCCCGTGCCCGCTCGCTCTCCTGCTCGGCGAGCATCCGGTCGAGCAGGCGTGCCCGCAATACCTCCATGGCTTTGATCTTGTTTTGGAGCTGGGACTTTTGGTCCTGGCACTGGACCACGACGCCCGTGGGGAGGTGGGTGATGCGCACCGCGCTGTCCGTCGTGTTGACCGATTGCCCACCGGGCCCCGAGGAACGAAACACGTCGATCTTGAGGTCGCCCTCGTCAATGTTTACGTCGACTTCCTCCGCCTCGGGCAGCACCGCCACCGTAGCGGCGGAGGTATGGATGCGACCCTGGGCCTCGGTAGCCGGCACCCGCTGGACCCGGTGGACCCCCGATTCGTAGCGTAGCCGCCCGTAGGCCGCGTCTCCCCGCACCTTGAACACGGCGTCTTTCACGCCACCGAGATTGCCCTCGGAGATGGAGAGCGTCTCGACCTGCCAGTCACGCCGCTCGGCGTATCGCTGGTACATGCGGAGCAGGTCGGCCGCGAAGAGGGCCGCTTCGTCCCCTCCGGTCCCCGCCCGGATTTCGACAATCGTATTCCGGTCGTCCATGGGATCGCGCGGTACCAGGAGGACCTGAAGCTCCTGCTTCAACTCCGCGATCTCTGGCTCCAGACGCTTCAGGTCCGCGCGGGCCAAGGCCGCAAGCTCGGAATCAGGCTCCTGGCTCATCTCCCGGGATTGCTCCAGCTCGTCGGCGAGTTTGGCTAGACGATTGGCGGCTTGCCGGATGAGCGTCAGTGGCGCCAGTTCGCGACCGAGGGTCTTGAGCTTTCCTGGATCGGAGACCACCGCCGGATCGGCGAGCGCTTCTTCGATTTCGACCGCGCGGGCGAGCGCGGCCTCGAGCCGCGCCTCCAGGCTAGGCCCCCTTCGGGGCCGTCTTTCCGTACCGCTGTCTGAACCGCTCGACGCGGCCGGCGGTATCGACCAGGCGCTGTTTGCCGGTGAAGAAGGGGTGGCATTTCCCGCAGATCTCGACGTGAATCGACTCGAGGGTCGAGCGGGTCTGGAATGCGTTGCCGCAGGCACACTTGACCGTGACCACGGGGTAGTTTGGGTGGATCTTGGCTTGCACGACATCCTCCAACAGCTGGACATGCTCAAATTCGAGCGCGGAAATATAATGGGGGCACCGACTTGAGAGCAACTCGCCAGGTGCTTCATTAATTGACAGAAACATTCGCTGGATCCTATCTTGACGGCATTCCTCCCCGCGAAAGCGACGCCCATGTCGGTGGCAAAGACCCTCCAGGCGATTCCCCTGTTCTCACAGCTGGCCGACGACGAACTCGCCCGATTGGCACAGGTGGCCCGCGAGCGGAAATACCCCAAGAGCAGCATGATACTCTTCGAGGACGACCCCGGGGACGCCCTCTACGTGGTGCTCTCGGGGCGGGTGAAGGTCGTCCTGGTGGGAGAGGACGGCCGGGAGGTGATCCTCTCGATCCTCTCCGACGGCGATTTCTTCGGCGAAATGTCCCTGATCGACGACGAGCCCCGTTCCGCCCACGTAATCGCCATGGAGAGCTCCAGGCTGCTGGTGTTGCGGCGGCACGATTTCCAGATGTGTCTCGAGGAAACCCCCAGGATCGCCGTCAGCCTGCTGAAGGGCCTCACCAAACGGCTCCGCATGGCCGACAGCAAGATCGGGGGGCTGGTGTTGCTCGACGTCGCCGGGCGGATCGCCCGGGTGCTGCTGGAGCTGGCCGACGACCACGACGGGGTCATGATCGCCAGGAAGATGACCCACAACATGATCGCCCAGATGATCGGGTCGAGCCGCGAGACCGTCTCCCGGACGATGCGGACCCTCGTCGAGCAACGGGTAGTCTCGGTTTCCGGCAAGAACATCACGGTCTTGGACCGCAAGGCGCTGAAGGCCGCGGCAGGGCTGTTCCGGTGAGGTACCTCACGGAGCTTTGGTGATCCTATGCATTGTATAACCCTATGGGGGACAATCAGATTGATGGTTGTGCCAAGGCCGGCCGAATGACGTTCCGGGTCACTTTTTGGGGCACGCGGGGATCGATCCCCACACCGGGACCGGCGACGGCCCGATACGGCGGCAATACGCCGTCCATCGAGGTTCGGAGGCCAGCGCCTGACGGGGATGCCGTGGCCATTCTCGACGGCGGAACGGGGGTGGCCGGGTTGGGCCGGCAGCTGGTGGCCAACGGAAGCCCGGTGAGCGTGGACCTCCTCGTGAGCCACACCCACTGGGACCACATCCAGGGCCTGCCGTTTTTCCAGCCGTTTTTCGAGCCGGGAAGCCAGGTACGGATCTGGGGAGCCAAGCAGGGGGGGGTGGATTTGGAGGAAATCCTCCGCAATCAGATGAGCCCGGTGGTTTTCCCCGTCCCGCTCGACGGCCTGGCCGCCGAACTCGCGGTCCAGCACATCGGTGCCGGCGAGTTCGAAGCCGCCGGGTTCGCGATTCGCGCGATGCAGGTCCGACACCCCGGCACGACGCTGGCCTTTCGCCTGACGCCCGCCGACGGGGGAACGAGCTTCGCGTACGTTCCCGACAACGAGCTGGGCTCAGGCGGGGACTACGATCTCCCGGCTTCGTGGAAAAGCGATTTCGTCGAGTTTCTGCGCGACGCCGACGTCTTGGTGCACGACGCGATGTACACACCCGACGAACTGGAAGATCATCGCGGGTGGGGACATTCGTCTTACATGGAGGCAGTACAGCTCGCGGTGGAAGCGGACGTGAAGCAGTTGGTGATGTTTCATCACCGCCCCGAGCATGATGATGATACGGTGGACAGGATGCTGGAACAGGCACGCACGGCAGCGAAAACGTTGGGCAGCAGTATCGACGTCATTGCGGCCCGAGAAGGCCTGGAACTCACTCTCTAGCAGTAAGGAGACTCCTATGCGATGGCGCTCTGGTTTCGCTCTTGCGTTGACGGTGGGCCTCATGGCCCCAGCCGTGGTTCACGGTCAGGACTCGCGACCCGGCATTGCGGTTTGGGCATTTGAAAACGGCGGTTCGTACGGGCAAGACGCCGAAGACTTCGAGGCGTTGCGGGTCGGCCTGCAGCAAATCCTCATCACCGAGCTCGCGCGCAACGCGTCCATGCGGGTCGTCGAGCGCACGCACTTGAACGACCTCATCCGGGAACAGGATCTCGGCGCGGACGGCCGCGTCGCCGCGGGCACCGCGGCCCGGGTCGGGCAATTGGTCGGTGCTCGGTACATGGTGCTCGGCGGATTCGTGGACTTCTACGGCGACTTCCGGATCGATGTGCGCATCGTGAACGTCGAGACCGGCGAACTGGTGCAAACCCACACGGTCGCCGACAAACGTGACGACCTCTATCAGTTGATCGTGGATCTCGCGCAGCAACTCACGCAGCATGTGAACCTGCCCGCTCTGTCGAACGAAGAGGAGCTGGAGGAGCAGGCCCGGGAGATCCCGGTGGAAGCATTGACCTTCTATTCCCGCGCGATCTTCTTCGAAGATCGGGGTGACACCGCGCGAGCCGTCGACTTCTACAGCCGCGCCGTCGAGGAATTTCCCGATTACACCGAAGCGACCGCGCGCCTTCAGCAACTCCAGGCGCCGTAACACCATCGGCGCGTGATCGCGCTCATCGCCGCGCTTGGTAAGCTAGGAACGCGCTGGTTATCCCAATTCGGGGCGCTGGCGCGTTTTCTATTCGTCACCCTGGGAGCGTGGGCTTCCGTCCCTCGGGCCGGCCGGCGGGTCGTGCGGCGGGTCTTTCTCAACCAGATGTGGTTCACCGCCATCCAGGCCATCCCGCTGATCGCCGTGGTAGCGGGCATCCTGAGTTTCCTGGTCATCTCTCAGGCGATCCGCGAGCTGGGCCGGTTGGGCGCCACCGAGCTGATCGGCACACTGATGGTGGTGGCCATCGTCCGCGAGCTGGGGCCGCTCCTGACCGCCCTCGCCGTGGCGGGCCGATCGGGCACGGCCATGGCGGCCGAGCTCGCAACCAATCGGGTGATGGGCGAGATCGACGCGCTGGAAGGGATGGGGATCGATCCGGTGCACTATCTGGTCCTTCCCCGATTCCTGGGGGCCACGTTGTCGGTGTGTTGTCTCATCATCGTCTTCGACCTGGTCGCCGTCTTGGCCGGGCTGGTGGCCGCTGTGTCGAATGGCATGACCAGCTTTCGGTATTTCGACATCGTGTTCGAATCGCTCACATTTCGCGACGCTTGGCTCACGGTCGCCAAGGGACTCGCGTTCGGGATGGTGATCGGGACCATCCCGCCGTTCCACGGCCTGCGGGCGCCACGCGCCGCCACCCAGGTGCCCGTCGCCGCAGGGCGCGCCGTGGTGGCCAGCATCGTGGCCATCTTCGTCCTGTCGGCGGTCTTCGTGGGAGTGAGCTGATGAGCACGCCTCCCTTGGCGTTCGAGAACGTGCCCCTCGGCGCGGCCGACGGTGCCACCGTCACGTTCGCGGTAGCAGCCCGGGAGACGGTTTCCGTCGTCGGCAACTCGGCGAGCGGAATTCGCATCCTGGGCCCGTTGGCGATGGGGCTCACCGATCCCGCGGGGGGACGGGTCACCGTCTTCGACACAGAGCCGACCTCCCTGCCCCGGCGGGCGTTGCTCGCCTATCGCCGCCGGGTTGGCTACCTTCCCGCTGGAGATGGCCTGCTGCAGAACCTCACGCTGGGCCAGAACGTGGCCTTGCCGCTGCGTTTTGGCAGCGATCTTGCTACAAATGAAATAGAGAGCCGCCTGACCATCTTGCTCGCCGCCGCCGGCCTGGCGGCCGCCGGCCACCTTCGCCCGGCACAGGCAACCGTCGAGCAACGGCGCCGTGCCACGCTGGCCCGGGCGTTGGCGTTCGATCCGAAGCTCGTCATCCTCGAGGAACCGTTCGTGGGCCTGACCGAGCCCGGGGCCCGACATATCTTGGATGCCGCCCGAGGCGGGGATGTGGAGGGTGGATCGCGTCGCACGGTCGTGACACTCGGCCCCAACCTCCCGAGCTGGGTGGTGCGCCGGTTCGACCGACGCTTCCGCATGGCGGCCGGGGTTCTGGAGGAAACAGACCAATGAAGCACGCGGAGAACTATCGAGATTTCTTGGTCGGCCTCTTCGTACTGGGGAGCCTCGGCATCATTCTCGGATTGGTCGCGGTCACCAGCGACATCTTCGACGAGCCACAAGAGATCTACATGCGAACGACCACCGCCGCCGGCCTCACCGCAGACACGAAAGTGGTGTTGCAAGGGTTGCAGGTGGGCCGCCTCGACGAAATCAATCCCCTGGTTGACGCGAACGGACTGGTCTTCATCGCGCACCTCCATCTTCGACAGACGTACCCCGACGGCACGCCCTTGCGGATTCTCAAAGGCACGAGAGCGGTGATCGCCGAACCGTCGCTGATCTCCGCCGCCGAGGTGCGGTTGGAGCTTCCGATCCGCAAGGCCGGCACCGACCCTGTGTACTTGAGTCCCGGTGATACGATCGAGTCGGAATGGTTGCCCGGCGCGGCCGCCTTGCTGGGCGGCGTGGCCACCGAACTCAAGGAACAGGTCGTGCAAACGCTCGAGCAGGCGCACTCCCTGATGGAACGGGGGACGAGCGCGATCGCGCGAGCGGAGGGCATGCTCCAATCGACCGAAGCCATGGTGGGGCGCACGAGCCCGCAGGTCGACTCCGCATTGCAGTTGCTGGTCACCACTTTGAAGCGAACCGATACGATCCTCAGCGAAGTGTCACCACGCATCGGGCCGTTACAGGACAGCCTGATGCTGATGCTAGCGGAGGCACGCAGCATACTCAGGAATTTTGACACCCTGGCCGTCTCCACGCAGGTGTTCCTGGAGGAGAACCGGGAGACCGTGCGCTTGGCCCTCGAGCAGCTCTCGCATGCCACCCGCACGCTGGACCATTTCGCCCAGGAAGTGAGCAGGCGTCCGACGCGCTTGTTGACGGGCGTCGAGCCGCCGCCACCAGACACCTCCGAAGCACGGCGATGAAGTATCAAGTGTACCACACGGCGGGCTTCGATACCGGGTCCGTTGACACGGCGTTCGCCACCGGCAACATCGAGACCTCGGCGGTGCGTTCTGCCGATGAGCTCGCGGTCGGAGAACATCCCACGGTTCTGTTGCTCGAAGCGAGCGCGCACGAGGGGTTCCCCGCCACGGCGCTGCAATCGTTCGTCGATGCCGGCGGCGCGATCGTGGTTCTGGCCGACCTGGAAGACCACGACATCCCCGACGGCATTCCGGAGCGACTCGTGAGCATCTTGTTGCGCCATCCCGTCCGCCCCAAGGAACTTCTCATCTCCATACGCACGGGCCTGCGGGACGCTGCCATCCGCACGGAGAACGGCCGCCTGCGGGCGAGAGCGAACGCACGCACCAAAGAGCTCAAGGAGATGACGCAGATCGGCGTGGCGCTCAACACCGAGCGCGACTACGACACCCTGCAAACAATGATCCTCTCGCAAGCGCGACGTATCAGCAGCGCCGACGCGGGGAGCCTCTATCTCGTCGACGAGCCCGAACCGGGAACCAAGGTGCTCCGGTTCCGGCTGGCACAAAACCACTCGCGTCCGGACATCCCGCTGGTCGAGTTCACCATCCCCATCGACGAAACGAGCATCGCCGGATACGTCGCCAGCACGGGCCGTCCGCTCGTGCTCGACGATGCGTACGTCTTGCCGCCGGGTGTGGAGTATTCAATCAATCGCTCGTTCGACGAGCGGCACGGCTATCGCACGAAATCGCTGCTCACGATTCCAATGCTGAATCACAAGAACCAGGTAATCGGCGTGCTGCAGCTCATCAACCGTAAGCGTGATCCCGACACGAAGCTCGGGACGCCGGAAGACTTCGCGTCGAATGTGGTCCCGTTCACACGCCGCACGGTGGAGCTCGTATCCGGGCTCGCCGGGCAAGCCGCGGTATCGATCGAGAACAGTCAGCTCTACGAAGACATCGAGCGACTCTTCGAGGGATTCGTCACAGCCGCAGTGACCGCCATCGAGCAGCGGGACCCGACGACGTTCGGACACTCCGGGCGCGTCGCGGAGATGACCGTCGCCATCGCACAGGCCACGGATCACGTTCGGACCGGCAAGCACAAGGATCTCCGGTTCACCCGCGAGCAACTGCGCGAGATCCGTTACGCCGGACTATTACACGATTTCGGCAAGGTTGGGGTGCGGGAGGAGGTGCTCGTCAAGTCGAAGAAGCTCTATCCGCTCGAGCTGAGGCTCGTCAAGCACCGCGCGGCATTCATCCGGCGTTCGGCCGAACGCGATTTCTACAAACAACGCACCGAGCATCTGGAACGATACGGCAAGCAGGGGTACGAGGCCTTTCTCACCCGGATGGCCAACGAATACGAAGAGCGCATCGAGTCCCTCGACAAGTTCCTCTCGCTGGTGCTCGAATCGAACGAACCGACGGTATTGCCCGACGGCAGCTTCGATGAGCTACTGAAGTACGCTGACGTGCACTACGAGGATCTCGATGGTTCCAGCAGGCCGTTTCTCACGGGTGATGAGGTCCGGTACCTCACCATCCGCAAGGGCAATCTCGACGAGACCGAACGAATGGAAATCGAGAACCACGTCAACCATACCTACCGCTTCCTGATGCAGATTCCGTGGACTCACGAGCTGCAGAACATTCCACAGATCGCCTATGGCCACCACGAGAAGCTCGACGGCGGCGGGTATCCACGGGGAGTGTGCGGCGACCAGATTCCGATCCAGACGCGGATGATGACCATTTCCGACATCTTCGACGCGCTCACCGCCTCCGATCGCCCCTACAAGCGGGCCATCCCCGCCGAGAGTGCGCTCGAAATTCTGGAGAGTGAAGTCGAGAGTGGTTTGCTCGACGGCGACCTGTTTCAGATCTTCCATCAGGCCGAGATTTACAAGTTCGGGGAAGACTAGCGGGACCGACGCTCTACAACTGGACGAGAACCCCCTCCTGCGCTGAACGATAGATGCCTTCCATCACATTGTGCAGCATCACCTGTTGGTGCAGGTCGGCGCGCTCGACGTCGCCCTGGATCATCGCTGCGAAGTGGGCCCATTGCGCCGCATAGGCCGCGTTGAACCTGCTAGCGTGCTCGGACAGCCCGGTGCGCGTCACGTTGACCGCGGCGCCGTTTAGCTCCTTGAACACGGCGAGCGGGCCGATGGAACCCGATCCCGCTGAGCCCAACACCTCGAACCGCACCCGCTCCGCGTGGCCGACGTAGCGCCACGTGACGTCCACCGCGATGGACGTCCCGCCCTCGCAGCTCACCAGCGCGATGCCCGAGTCTTCCACCGCGTCTCGGCGGTCGGGAGGGCCAAAATGCGCGAATACCTGGCATGGCTTGGGCCAATCCAAGAGCCACAATGCCAAATCGATCAAGCCGATGCCGAGATCGAGCATGGCGCCGCCACCCGACTGGGCCCGCTGGAGCCGCCAACCGAGGGCCTGTCGAGCGGGCTTGAACGTGTACCACTCGGCGCGGACGGCATGCACCGTCCCGAGCTCGCCTCCCGCGAGAAACTGTCGCACCGCCTGCACGTCCGAGCGGAAGCGATCATGCATCCCCACGAGCACCGCGCGATCGGCACGCTCCTGCGCCGCCATCACCGCCTCGACGCCGCCCGTGCCCAACGCCAAGGGGCGCTCGCACAACACGTGTGCGCCGGCCGCCAGGGCGGTCTTCACATGCACCTCGTGGAGATGGTTCGGGGTGCACACCGCCACGACGTCCGGACGGGCGTGCTTCAGGAGGTACTCGATGTCGTCGTACACCTCCGCAATGTCGAAGCGCTGGGCCAGAGCGCGCGCCTTGGAGAGATCGTTGTCGCCGATGGCCACGAGCTCGAACTCCGTGGACCGGGACAGCATTGGCAGATGGGCCACCTGGGCGATCGCCCCGGCCCCGATGACCCCGACACGGAGCGGTCCGGCCATCAGTTCGACCCGGTTTTGATCCGGTACATGAATCCGGCACGGGCCGACGCCGACAACAACTCGCTGCTCAAGCTGCCGCGCACATCCGTGGTCAAGTGCACCCGGTTGGAGAGCGCCACGTGGACGCCGAGTGAGAGGTCCGCGCTCGCGGCAATCGTGTCCAGCGCGTCCTCCACGAACGTGTCGGCAATGGCGGGACCGTCACCGTTGCGAATGTGGACCCCCAACCCCGCGCCGACGTGGGCGGCGTAGCGGCTTCCCGTGGCGAACAGGTATTGCAGATCCAACGTGGCGGCCAGGTTGGACCAGGTGATTTGTCCGACGTCGATCACGGCGCCCCCCGTGGGATCCATCACGATGCGCCGCAGGCTATTCTCGAAATCATCGATCTCGCTCTGGTCTAGTTGGCCCTTGAAATAATTCAGCCCGAACATCATGCGCACCTTGGGCGCGAACATCCCAAGATCGAGCTGGAGCCCTCCGGACACCTCGGCCGTCACCCGATCCGACGCAATCGGTCCGATGACGAGCCCGATGCCGGCGACTCCCAGCCCCTCGTAGCTGAATTCCTCGAGGAACCCCTGAGCGGCGGCCGATGTCGGCAGGCACAGGACGGCGGTAGCGAGTAGCGTGATTCTGGGTGACATTGAGACCTTGGGTTAGGGGTGTCCGCCTAGCTGCTCCAACGCGTTACGCCGGCACCCGGGTAATACGTCTGGAGAATCGACCGGAAATCCTGTCCGGCCCTGGCGCGTCCGATGGCACCCCACTGACACATGCCTACACCATGCCCCCACCCCGCACCTGACGCAACCAGACGAATCAAACGATCGTTCTCCCGCTCCGACACGAGCTGCACGGCGGTGCTCCCGAGTGAGGTGGCGTCGGGCGTCTGAAATACGGAACGCACGTCGGGCCCAAAAACCAGAATCTCTCCGCGCTCGACCCGCACCCGGATCTCCGTGGCGCGCCCCGAGCGTCCGGTGCTGCGCACCGCCACGTCGCGAATCTCCGACACGAACTCCGCCTCGATGCCGAGCGAGCGCGGCACCGTGGTCCTGAGCACGTCCCGCAGTTGGGTCCCCAGCCACTCGACCTGCCACCGAAAACGCGGGGACATCTCGCAGTAATACCCGCCACCGTACCGATCGGAAACCGAGCGAAGATAAGGGCGGGGTCGGACGCTGCGGAAGGATTCCTCGGGAGAGGCGGTGGCGTAGCCGCAGGTCGAATGGAAGAAGGCCGCGATGGCCACCCCGTCGTACGACACCACGAGGTCTCTCGTGTTGTGGACCGCCAGGTTACCGATGTCGGACTCGCGGCCCGCTCCTTGGTATCCCTGATCGACCACGCCAGCCCGCAGGTCGAATCCCTGGGCCGCGAAGCGTCCCAGATTGGTGACCGCGTACGTGCGGGCCGCCACGGCCTGGGCCTCGAGCGCCGCCAGATCCGTGCGCGCACGAGATCCCATCTCCATCGCCACAACACCCTGCACGTAGTCTTCGAAGCCGAGATCATTCACCACCGTCATCGTACCGTTGCGCGCGGTAACGGCCACCGACCCACGATAGGGCGCGCCGTTGACGGTAACGAAACCGCTATGTCCCGAGGACCGGAACACCAACGAGTCGAACTGAGCCGACTGCCCGCCCCGGAAAACCGTGATGCCGTTACCGGACGGGCGAACGTCCACCGCTTCCCCGGACCGCATGGTGACGCCGGTGTTCACCCCGCCGACGGGGCCTTCGGCCGCCACGATGTCGCCCGCCGCCCCCATGCGCACGGTCTCGACGTCGACCAACAAGCCCACGCGCACCCGGCGCTGTGCCTCGGGGCCTTCGATCGCGGTCCTGGGTCGCCGGCCCGCGCTCCGGGCGCACGCGGCTAGCCCCGAGGCGCCCGCCGCAAGGACCGTGAGTCGCTTGAGATGCACTCGGCGGGATTCGACCGCGGGAGGATCGCTCACAGCAGCTTCTTAGGACAGAAAACTTTCCAGCGACCGGGCCCGGCTGACGTGACGCAGGCGCGCGAGGGCCTTTTCCTTGATCTGGCGCACGCGCTCGCGGGTGATACCGAGGAGGCCGCCGATCTCTTCGAGGGTCATCGCTTCGTGGCTGTCGAGTCCGAAGTAGAGGCGGAGGATCTTGGCCTCCCGCTCCTTCAGTGTACCCAACACCTCTTCGATCGAATTGCTGAGGGCCCGCTCGAACGTCTGATCGTCGGGCCCGGGACTCGTTTCGTCCGGAAGATAATCCAGCAGCTTGTTGTCTTCCCCGGGTGTCAGGGGCGCATCGAGGGACAGATGGCTCCGGGAGATGGAGAGGGTCTTGGCCACTTCGTCCCGGGGAATATCCATGCCCTCGGCGATCTCGTCGATCGTCGGCTCACGTCCCAATTCTTGCTGCAACGCAGCCGAGCGCTTGCCGATGCGGTGCAGCGTCCCGGCGCGGTTCAGCGGTACGCGAACGATGCGGCTCTGTTCGGCCAACGCCTGGAGAATCGCCTGCCGGATCCACCACACGGCGTAGGAGATGAACTTGATGCCCTTGGTCTCGTCGAATTTGTGAGCGGCGCGGATGAGACCGAGGTTGCCCTCGTTGATGAGGTCGGAGAGACTGACCCCCTGGTTCTGGTACTTCTTGGCGACCGATACCACGAAACGCAGGTTGCTGCGCACGAGCTTGTCGAGCGCCTCTTCATCGGACTTGTGGATCCTCTGCGCCAGCTCGACCTCGTCTTCCCGCTTGAGCAGCGGATATTTGCTGATTTCGCGCAGATACTGGTCGAGAGAGCCTTCTTCCCTTCCAACTTTTTTTGCCGAAGTTACCGCCATGAGATTAGGAATCCCCCGTGTTGCTGAGGACGACTAGGCCTGAGAACCCATACACGCTCATCCGCCCGCCGACATGCTCACGACTGGCACCGGCAGGTTCCTGATGCAAAGCGCTTGTGCAATTTCTGGTTGGTAGAGATGGAAGCGACTGGCAGGGAGCCGAACGACCCGGACGCGAAGTAGCGGCACATTCCCTGTGTCCGCGGTGGTTTCCGCCGGCCCGACCGCGGTAGCCGGGGGCAGCGGGCCGGTGCTCCTAAGCAATGGCATTACATTATGTTAGCGGCTCCTTGGAAGTGGCGCAACTGCCACCGACCATCCCCGAGCGGCCGACCACGCCCGCAACGCGCGGCGCAAGGCACCGCGCGAGCACTCGTGGGCGAGTTGCACCGTTGCGCAGGCCGCCAGCTCTTCGACCACCAGCTCGACCCGCAGCACCCGACTGTGAGGTATGTCACAAAGCGTGTCGTCGCCGAGGACGACGCCCCCCGCGCTCATGATGATCGCCACCGACAGGCGTTCGGGATTCATGGTACTTGAAGATGGCCGCCGTCGCCCGCCGAACGGTCACCAGAACTATGCGGTTGGGATCAAAACGTCGCCTGGTGTCAACATCGCGGCCCTACTTGTCCCGCTGGAGGCCGTACTTGTCGATTTTCTTGTAGAGATTGCTCCGGGGCATGGCGAGCTTGCGTGCCGTCTCGCTCACGTTCCAGTCGTTCTCGGCCAACTTCCCCAGGAGGAACGCCCGTTCGGCCTCCTGCTTGAACTCCTCGAACGTCTCGCACTGCGCCAAGCTTCCGACGGTGGCATCGACCGCACCTCGGGTGAGCCGTTCCACATCGGCCTGGGTGATGTCGTCCCCTGATGAAAGGATGAGCAAGCGCTCGACGGCGTTCCGCAGCTCGCGGACGTTGCCCGGCCAATCCCGCCGCTGGAGCGAGGCCATGGCGTCCTCGGTGAACTTCTTGGGGACCAGGCCGCCGAAGACGGCGAGGTCGCTGGCGAACCGCTCCACGAGGGCCGGGATGTCCTGCTTGCGATGGCGTAGCGGCGGAACCTCGATGGGCACGACGTTCAGGCGATAGTACAGGTCCTCGCGGAAGCGGCCGGCCGCGATCTCTTCGTCCACGTTCTTGTTCGTCGCCGCGATGACACGGACGTCCACCGACGACGCCTTGGCGCCACCGATCCGGATGATGACACCTTCCTGCAACGCGCGGAGCACCTTGGCCTGCGCATCGAGGCTCATGTCGCCGACCTCGTCCAGGAACAGGGTTCCGCCGTCCGCTTGTTCGAACTTGCCAGCATGATCCGCGAATGCGCCCGTGAACGATCCCTTCATGTGGCCGAACAGTTCGCTCTCGATGAGCTCGCTGGGAATCGCGGCGCAGTTTACCTCGACGAACGGTTTCGTGGCGCGGGGCGATCCCGCATGAAGGGCCCGGGCCACGAGCTCCTTGCCGCTGCCGTTCTCTCCGGTGATCAGGACCCGAGCCGGTGTGGGCGCCACCTTCTCGATCACGCCCAGCACATCCCGAATCGCCTTGCTCGATCCCACGATGTCGAACTGGTCGGCCACGCTGGCCCGGAGGCGCTCATTCTCCGATTGGAGCGCGATGTGCTCGAAGGCGTTTCGCAACGTGAGCAGGATGCGATCGGTATCGAGGGGCTTCTCGAGGAAGTCGTACGCGCCCAGTTGCGTGGCCTCCACGGCGGTTTGAATGGTGCCGTGGCCGGAAATCATCACGATGCGCGCCTGGGGGTCCTGATCGCGCAGCTTCGCAAGGGCCTCGAGGCCGTCCATGCCCGCCATCTTGACATCGAGCAGCACCAGGTGCGGGTGGAACTCTCCGTAGACGTCGATCGCCTCCACCCCCGACTCGGCCGTGCGGACCTCGATCTCTTCGTACTCGAGCAGCTGGCGGAGTGCCTCACGGACCCCATCTTCGTCATCTACGACCAGAACGCGTTTGGCCATTCACTGCACTCGTCGATAAAAAGTCATGCGGTTCGATTCGATCCGCACTTCCCGGATCGTCGCCGGAATGCCGAACAGCATGCTCCCGTCGCGGCCCCCGGTCAGACGGTTCACGATAGGTGGGATCATGGGGCCTGGGAAGGGAATGGATCGCACCGAGAATTCGTCGGGTTTCCACGCGAGCACGCCAACCCGGAGGATCCCCCCGGTGCCCGACACCCGCAGCGGTTCGTACGGGCGGAGCAGACCGCCGAGCAGCCCGAGCGCGTCTTGCCCCCACACGTCCGTCTTCAAGACGGCCACCATCGTCAGGCGTCCCGGGGACAGGGTCACGGCGATGGAATCGAGTGCCAGCTGCCCGATCGGATCGAGGCCGTCACGAATGAGCGAGGCCATCTCGGCCGCGGAAAGGGAGATGAACTCGGGACCGTCCCCCCGCGACATCCGCTCGTGTTTTGCCTGCGCCGACCGCAGGGCCTCCAGGGAGGGGCTGCCGGGTCCCTCCTGAAATTCCGCCGACGCTGCGGCGGCGGTCGGGAGTCCGCGAAACGCCCGGACCCCGTCGGCGAGTTGCGACCGGTACTGCCAGGTGAACAGGCCACCCGCCAGCAGAAATGCGCCGCAGCCGATGCCCGCGAGCAAGTTCCTGAGGCATCCCCGGATCATCAGGTAAACTCCACGGCGGACAGCAGCTCGTATCGCGGGCCCGTGGGCCCGAGGTGGCTACGCATCAGATCGATGGACTCGATGTTCGGCTCCTCGAAGAATTCCAGGGATTTCAATTGGTCTCGCAGTCCCTCCAGCTGTGCCGGCCGCGCGTCGCGCTTCACCCGACCGATCGTAACATGGGGCCGAAACGGCCGGCCTTCGACAGGAAACCCGATCGCGGCCATCTCCCGCTCCACCCCGTCGGCCAGCAGCTCCAGCACCGGGAGCGTCTCACACCCTACCCAGAGAACCCGCGGCTGTTTCACCGGCGGGAATGTCCCGAATTCGCCAACCGCAAGATTGAACGTCTTCGTATCCCCCACCGCCGCCTCGAGCCCCCTCTCGACCTCGACGCGCTTCGCCTCGTTCACGTCCCCCAAGAACTTGACCGTCAGGTGCAGTGCGGCGGCGTCCACCCACTTCACCGGGTACTTCCCTGCGCGCAGGGGCTCCACCTCCTCCCACAGTCGCCCGCGCGTCGCGGTGGGCAAATTGACGGCTACGAAGAGGCGCACGTTTCGATTTCGGACGAGAATGAGGGTCGCGACGTCAATCCAGGAACGGTGATTTCTTCTTTGGGCGTGGCGCAACCGTTGGGTCGCCTGGGCCGCCGCCTGCCCCGTCGAGCAGCCGTTGCAGCTCCTCGTTGCTCATCTCGAAGGGATCTTTCTCGTAACCGGGGGGCGGCACCGGCGTGCGCTGGGAGGGGTTGCCGGGAAGCGGCACGAAATACCACTCCGTGCGATACTGGTCGCGCACTTCCCATGGCTGCTCGTTCCGATCCACGAATTTCCGGTATCCCATGACGTCTCCGGTGTCGTTGCTCTAATTCTATAAGCTCCGGTCCAAATTCTGAATTGCCGCTGGTGTAGGACCCCCGCAACACTCCTCTCCGGACCGGGCCGCGCTCCCGAAACATGGGATCCGCGGCGGCCACGCTCCGCCGGGGGCCCGCCAATCGGCATGCTTGTTGCTTGCCGGTCACACCATGACCGAGACCGCTCTGCCGCAACCCCGTTTCACCATCGGCACCGCCGAACACTTCCGGTGGCTCGACGGCATCGTGCGCAGCGTGATCGTGTTGAATCTCCTGGACGCCATCTTCACCCTCGCCTGGATCCAAGCCGATCTCGCCGAGGAAGGCAACGTGCTCATGCGGGATCTGGCCCACGGGGACGCACTCACGTTCATGCTGGCCAAGCTCACGGTCGTCTCCCTCGGCATCTACATGCTCTGGCGCAGGCGCTCGAGACCGCTGGCGGTGGTGTCGGTGTTTGTGGCGTTCCTGCTCTACTATGTCGTCTTGCTCTATCACCTCGAATTCTCGAGCATCCTGCTGCTCAGCTGACCCTCCCCTCGCGGGCCACGATGCTATGGCGCCCGGCCGCTGGCCGTTAATCTCCCACCCAAAACTTCTCCATATATATTCTGTTGTAGAGTATATGAATGCTCCCAAACGACAGTTCCTGGCCGAATTTGAACTCTACGTCATGCTGTCGTGGTCCGGCTCGCCCCGGAGGCCTAAGGAGCAGCCATCCGACGGGAGATCGAGTCCCGGACCGGCCGCTCGGTCTCCATCGGCGCGCTCTACGCCACGCTGGGACGGCTGGAGGATCAGGGACTCCTCGTCCACCGGGCCTCCCACCCCCTTCCGGTGAAGGGTGGACGTTCCCCGGAAGTTCTACCCGGTGACACCGGCAGGAGAGACGACCCTCACGCACTCCGCCGTGGCCCTGAACCGGATCATGGACGGCCTCGGCCTCGCCCGGCGGCGTTCGTAGGCCTCGGCGGACGGGAACTAAAATTCCCTCAGCACTCACCATGGCCCAGTACATCACGACGAAGGCATCGGAGGCCCAACATCATGCGCAAGACCTTTCTCCTGTTGATCTTGAGCGGCCCCTTGGCCGCGCAGCCGCACACCCCACTGCGTCCGGTGCATACGTACTCCATCGTGGCGATGGATTCGGTGACCGGCGAGATCGGGGTGGCGGTCCAGTCCCACTGGTTCAACGTGGGAGCCATCGTGACGTGGGCCGAGCCCGGCGTGGGGGCGGTGGCCACCCAATCCTTCGTGGACCCGTCGTACGGCCCCCGAGGCCTCTTCCTCATGCGCACGGGCACCCGCGCACCCGAGGCCCTGGCGGCGCTGCTGCGGGCGGACGCTGACAGCCAGGTACGGCAGGTCGCGATGATCGACGCGCTGGGCAATGTCGCGGCCCACACGGGTTCGAACGACATACCCGCCGCCGGCCACACGACCGGACGCTGGTTCTCCGCCCAGGCCAACCTGATGCGCAACGCGGATGTGTGGCCGGCCATGGCCCGAGCCTTCGAGGAAACCCAGGACGACCTCGCCGGGCGCCTGCTGGCCGCCCTCGAGGCGGCCCAGGCGGCCGGCGGCGACATCCGCGGGAAGCAATCCGCGGCCCTTGTGGTCGTCTCGGGCGATCCCGACGCCAAGCCGTGGGAGAAACTCTTCGATCTGCGCGTGGAAGACTCGCCCGACCCCTTGGGCGAAATGCGCCGGCTCCTCACGGTGGCGCGGGCATACAGGGCCGCGACGGACGGGGACAACTTCATGACCGCGGGGAAGGTGGATTCAGCCCTGGTGTCCTACACGCGGGCGGCGGAATTCCTGCCGGACGAGGCCACGAACGGGGAGCTGATCTACTGGCAAGCCGTGACCATGGCGGACCTGGGTCGCGTGGACGACGCCATCCCCTTCTTCCGGCGCGCGTTCGCTCAGGATCCCAGCTGGATCGAGTTGTTGTGGCGTTTGCCCACGGTGGGGCTCCTGAGGGCGGACTCGGTGACGATCCAGCGGATCGTGCGGGAAGCGAGCTCGGGGCGCCAGGGAGGTGTGTGACCGGCACGGTCCACGTGAGGCGGGTCGGTTTTTTGAAGAGAGGCGCCTTTTTTTCGGACGACCGCAACCCGACTCACGTGGACATCGCTTGCCGGGATCCTAACCAAGGGCGAACAATTGACAGTCAATCGACCGCGCGCGTGGATCAAGTTGTTGTGGTGACTGAGTTTAGCGCTGCGTCTCGATCATTTCCTCGATCTTGCCCGCGAGATCGACGAAGCCCACCATCTGCCAGGTGTCCTCCCCGCGCTCCATGACGAGCTCCACGACGTTGGAGGAGTCGGCCTCGCTGGACAGATCGATCCCGACGATGCGCCGGTCGTTCTCGTCTTTCCGTTCGTACGCCACACCCCGGTAGGCTTCGGAGATTCGATCGAACGCAAACGTCTCGCCGCCGAGGATGCCGGCAAAGGGTCCCCGGCGGAAGCTTTCGGGGTCGAGCAGCATCTGCCAGAACATCTGCTCCATGAGCGGTGCCAGCATCGGCCGGAATTGCTCCAGCATTTGCACCGCCATTGCTCCCGATTGCCCGCCCGGCCCCGTCATGCCCAATTCAGACATCATCGCGGCCGCTTCGATCAAGGGATCCACGGACGACTCCGCCACGCGCGCAATGTCGGCATGGCGGGCGATTGCCACACTGTCCCTGGCGGCGATGGCCTCGATGAGGGCGTCGACCGCGTCGGTGGGAGAGGGACCCCAGTTACATGCCGCCACGACCACGACCGTGGCGATCGCGCTGAGTCGTTTCATGAACATCTCCGATCCCTCACTGATCCAGAATCTGGTTCCAGGAGTCGATCTTGGCTTTGTTCTTGGCCATGAGATCCGACGTATCTCCATCGATCGTCACGGACGCGATGGAATCACCCTGGACGATGCTGTTCACCAACTCCTGATCGTCGTCGCTCACCACCGCACCAAATACGGAGTGTTTCCCGTCGAGCCAAGCGGTGGGGACGTGCGTAATGAAAAACTGGCTGCCGTTGGTGTTGGGCCCCGAGTTCGCCATGGAGAGAATCCCGGGGCGATCGTGACGCAACGACTTGTCGAATTCGTCTTCGAACTTGTACCCGGGACCGCCGGTGCCGGTCCCCAGCGGGCAGCCACCCTGAACCATGAAATTCGGGATCACGCGGTGGAACTCGAGGCCGTTGTAGTACCCGCGTTGTGCGAGATTCAGGAAGTTCGCGACGGTCAGCGGCACCTGTTCGGCAAAGAGGTCGAGGCGAAGCGTGCCCTTGCTGGTCTCGATGACCGCTCGTATTTCGCTCACGGGGTCTCCCTGTGTCTGGAGGGTAATGCCGGCCCAATGGCCGGGGAATGTAATGTAATGCGCCGTCCCGTACTGGCGATCTTCGAAGCTCACGCGGGCCGTTTGCCCGGGCGAACGCCCCCACGTTACAATTACCGATCCGACATCCGGAGTCAGACCATGTCATTCGTACCCTCGCTGCTCTTCCTCACCGTACTCCAGGTCGGGGCCAACACCGCCCGCGTCACAGTCGATCCGACCGCCGCGGAGATCGCGGCGGGTTCCAGCATGCAACTCACAGCCCAGGCACTCGACGCCAATGGCGCGATCCTCACCGACGTATCCATCCGGTGGTTTTCGGCCAATCAGGACGTGGCCATCGTCGACGCCGCCGGACAGGTCACGGCGGTGAGCCCCGGGGAAACGCGCATCTTTGCCGCCTCGGGCGCGCGGCGCGGCTTCGCGACCATCACGGTGCCCCAACTTCCCCCGGCGGCCATTGCGCTCCGCATGCCGGTGGACGCCGTGCCGGCCGGAGCGAGCGCGCAGCTGCTCGTGAGGGTCGCAACGCGGACGGGCACCCGGCTCGACGACGCAGGCGTCCGGTTCGAGAGCTCCGATCTCGACGTCGCCTCGGTCGATGCCCTCGGACGAGTCTTTGGCCGGCAACCCGGCACGGCCCAGGTGCGTGCCACGATGGGCGACGTTTCCCAAACCGTCAGCGTCCGCGTCATCGCGAATACGGCCGGCGAATACCGGATCGTCCCCGACGGCGGCACTATTCGAACCGGGGATGTCGTCCGCTTCCGCGTGGAGGCGTTCGCCTCCAACGGTGACCCCGTGGCCGGTATCTCACCGGCGTGGTCCATGAGCGGTCCGGGGGCACAGATCGAGACCGAAGGTGCCGAAGGCGTGTTCGTGGCCGAAGCACCGGGACGATATCAAATCACGGCTCAGGTCGGCGAGCAAATCAGTCGCGGCACCGTCGTGACCGTGACACAGCGCAGCACCTCGGCGACGCTGACAATGGTGGGCCGGGGCCCGATCGCCGAGACGCACTCCGGGGACGTGTGGGTGTTCGAGGGCGTGGATGGCCGCGACTACGCGTACATCGGAACGCTGTATTACGACTGGATGAAAGTGTGGGACGTCACCGACCCTACCAGTCCCGTACTCACCGATTCGATGCAGCTCGACGCGCGCCGCATCAACGACGTGAAGATTCACCCCAACAATCGGGTCGGCATTCTCACCCGGGAAGGCGCGTCCAATCGGCGCAACGGCATCGTCATCCTGGATCTCAGCACGCCGGCCCATCCGACCATCGCGTCCGAGTACACCGCGACCGTCACCGGCGGCGTGCACAACGTGTGGATCGAGCCCAATGACATCGTCTATGCCGCGCACAACGGCACGTCCGACCTCCACATGATCGACATCTCCGATCCGTGGAACCCCGTGGAGGTGGGCACCTGGGGCTTGCCCAAGAGCGCCAACCAGAAGACGCTGCACGACGTCATCGTGCAGGACGGGTACGCATATCTGTCGTACTGGGACGACGGAGTCATCATGCTCGATGTGGGAGCCGGGACGCACGGCGGCACACCCACCCGGCCGGTCCAGGTCAGCCAGTTCAAGTATCCCATCGGCAACAGCCACACCGCGTGGCGCCACGGACGCTACCTGTTCCTGGGCGACGAGATCTTTCCGCCGGACTGGGATCCCGACCGGCCCATCGATGCGCGGGGCTACATTCACGTCGTCGACTTCGCAGATCCGGAGAACCCCCACGAGGTGGGCAAGTACGAAGTGCCTGAGGCGGGGGCCCACAATATCTGGGTGGAGGGCGATCGCCTCTATGTCGGCTACTATCAGGGCGGGCTGCGGGTCGTGGACATCTCGGGAGAGTTGCGCGGCGATCTCTACCGCCAGGGCCGGGAGCTGGCCGTACTCAAGACCACCGACGAGAACAGCGTGGTGCCCAACTGGCCGATGACGTGGGGCGCCCAGGTCTTCAAGGGGCACGTCTTCGCCTGGGATTTGAATTCGGGTTTGTGGGTTACCAAGCTCGAGGAAACGGTGATCATTCCCTGACGGACCGGTAGGGGCGACGCAGTGCGTCGCCCCTACAAAAACGATTACGGAATGATCGTCTCGCGCCGCGTGGGCTGCATCTTCACCGCCCAGAGACCGCTGTTCAGGTCCGAGAAGAAGATGTACCCCTTATGCGGTTGCGCCCCCCAGGTCACCGTCGAATTTGGCACGTAACCCAGCGGGTCGAACGCCTTGAACACCGCCATCTCCCGTCCCTGGTTCGCGAGATTTCCCTTCAATTCTCCCGAAACGTCGACCATGCGCGCGCCGCCCTCGTAATAGACCTGATACAGCACGTCGTCTTCGACCCAGATGTTGTGCGTGCCGAATTCCTCGACGTGGTACCGCGCCACGTCCTCGGGATGCTCCGGGTCGGTGAAATCGATGATGTGGATGTATCCCGAGTTGGGACTCGGCACCCCACCCTGCCCCGTCGTCGGATCGTACGCGTTGAGGCCGCGCGCTTCTGGACGTTGGGTACCGCTACCGTGAAACGCCGCGGCGCGATGGCGAATCGTCGTGCCCTCTAAAGCGTGCCGGGCGCCGCGGTCACGTCGATGCGGGCCACCGGAGGCCACGTCACGGCCACCGGGACGGTCAAGGTCGGTGGCTCCGCGGTGCTGTTCGCCGAGAGCACGACCGACTCGTAGTCACCGGCCACCCGCGCGATCACCAGCCGGTCGAGGGCGGTAAACGCAACCGGTCCCCTACCCCGGGCGCCGACCGTGATCGTCAAGGGAATCGTATCGCGCGCCTGCAGGATGGCTTCTTGTGCAACGGCGGGCGTGGCGACGAGCGCACCTAACGCCCACGCCAACATCACGTTCCGATAGCGTGGTTTCATGGTCGTACTCTGATTCGTGTGGTTGCA
>JAPULZ010000251.1 GCA_027294455.1 Gemmatimonadota bacterium | reverse complement strand
TGAACGGAGGCCCGGGGTGCAACGGCCGCAACCCGTGCGGCGAGCCGGTCCGTCAGGGCGGTGATGGTGCGGTAATGACCAAGGATGCGGCGCTCGGCTCGTCGCGTAACGGCTCGTCTAAGAGCAGCGGCCGGGTTGCCGGCTCTGACCATCGCGAGATCGATGTCGACGAGGTAGTGAACGTTGAGCAGGGCGTGATCGACGTGATCCAACCCGAGCCACCCGGCCCACACCTGCTCGAGATGCAGGATGTCAAAACCGCGGCCGAGTGCGGCTTGGAGATCGCGTTGCAGGTCCGGGCCGAATACGTAGGAATACGGGCGCCGCACCGTCTCCCATTTGGCGAGCAGTCCGGTGCCGCGTGCCGGGTGGGGAAATACGCGGAGGTCGAACGCCGGTTTGGCAAACAGATCGAGCGCGGCGACTCGGTCATCGGCGCTGGCGGACGCGGCGAACGCGGTGACGTCGTTCCCCCGCTCGACCAAACCTCGCAACAGGACGTAGTACCATCGCCCCGCCGCGCTGCCAAAGGGCAGGGGAAGATCGGGCATCACCAGTAGGATGCGTCTGGGGCTCATTGCGGTGGTCCAGAGGGGACGCGGAGGAGCGTCAGGCCCGAGACGCGCCGCACGTCACGGTGGGCCCGTTCGGCGAGAGAATCCCCGGCGACACCCTGTGCGATGAACAGCACGTCGTGCGTTCCATGCTGCGCAACGTCTATCTGCGCGAGCATCTCTGCGACGCTGTTGGCCAGTGTGAACGGTGGCGCACCCCATGCCGGGCTCAGGAGTTCGGCGGCACTCCCGTGCACAACGACCGCTGGGGCGCGGTTGGCCTCGGTCACGGCAATCTCTCGTCGCTCGGCCGTGGCGTCGAGAAACCGTTGGTGTTGCAGCACCAGTGCCGCGTCGCCCGCAATGACGGTAGCGAGCCCGACGGCCAACGCCGCTGGCGCCACACGCATACGGAGCATCCAGATCTCGAGTCGTTCCACATAGACGATCACGAGGATCGGAAGAATCGGGACGAAGAACCGGAGACCCACGACGAAATCGGCCGGCAGTCCGAACCGGCGGTCCACGAAGTAGTAGCCGGAGAACAACACGAAAGAGATCCCCAACACCACCTGCGCCTCCAACCGGCGCGCGTGCCGCGAGGCCACGATGGCGACGGCCAAGAGGGGCCACACCAGGTTGAGTGCGGCCAGGTAGAACAGTGCTCGCCCCGGGCTCGTGGCCCAGTCGAAGTAGCCGGTCATGGGCGCCCGGCGTACCCACACCTCACCGAAGATGAATGCGTTGTACGCGCCCAAGGCGGCAAGAGGAATCAGGGCACCGACGACGGCCATGGTGACGGCTCGAAACCGTCCATCGGTCGCCAGGCGCCACAGCAAGATGATTCCCAGGGCCCCAGCCAGCGGCAGGGCCGCCATCCGGACCGCCGGCGCTACGCCCAGGGCGAGGCCGGCCAGCAGCGGGCGCGTGCGTCGAGCGTCGCTCCAGAGAAACGCCGCCGTGAGGCAGGCGGCGACGGTGAGATCGGACATGAGGGTTCTGGCGTACAGGAGCAACGTGGGATGGAAGAGGACGAGGGCGGCCCACAGCGGGGATCGGTCGTCGCGTTGGAGGGCCGCCGCCGCCATCCAGGTGGTGGCGAGCAGCAACAGCAGCGGGACAACGAACGCCATCCGCCACGGTCCCCACTGGGTGGGGGCCAGGAGGATCGCCTGCCCGGGCGGGTACTTGGACACCACGCCCCGGGGGGTCTCGAGCATGGAGACGGTGACGTCACCAGGCGCGTCACCCGTCAGGTCGCCTCGCGCCATGATTCGGGCGTGGGCCAGGTATGCCGCCTCGTCCTGAATGCCGATGGCGGAGGGGTACCACACTAGCCACATCCCGGCCGCGAGCAGGCTCAGGATCCCAAGACGGTGGACGTTAGTCAAACGAGGAAGGGGACCTGGGACTCGGGGTGGGCTCGGGGACGACCTCAGCTCCGGCCGAGGATTCGTCCTCTATCTGACGCAGTCTACCGCCGACCAAGCCTCCCAAGAACCAGAAGAACGCCAGGGTCGGGTTGCCGAGAAGCGGTTGCGATCCCCACGACATGACGAACAGCGCGAGCATGTAGCCGGCGACGAGGGCGCCGAGGGCGCTGTCCTCCGCCGTCGGTGCCCGTCGAGAGAGTCGTGCAGCACGAACGCCCAAGCCAAGAAGGATGAATGTCAGCATGAGGGTGCCGGGCAAACCCGTCTCGACGATCATGGCGGCAAAGAAGTTGTCCTGGAAGCCGAACTCCTCCTGCAACTGCGCATTGAACCGGTTGTCGCTCAGCGTGGACCCGAGTGCGGACGCCGCCGACCCCGTTCGGCCGAGTCCTACGCCCAACGGCGCGGACTTGATTCTGTCCCACACCAGCGGGATGCCCCCCTTCCGGGCAGTCCTGTAGGTGTTGGCCTCCAACAACGTCTGGAAACGGTCCAAAGGGTTACGCCGGCGCCAGATCTCCGGAATGCCGGTGGCTTCTTCCAGCGAGGTCTGGGCGGCGGGAAGCACGTATTCGGCCACGCCGACGTAGGTGACGGTGCCGAAGCTGGCCAGGGCCACGGCAACGCCGGCAACGCGCCCGCGTCCGCGGATGATCTGCAGGCCCATCATCCCCACCACGACGATGAAGCTTCCCAGGAATAGCTGTCGCACGCCCGAGACGAAGAACACGGCGAGGCTTCCCACGACGGTAAGAACGATCCAGGGATCGCGAAAACGGTACCTGCCGCTGAGGACGAGATAGAGGGCGAACGGCAGGGCGAGAAGAGCGAACACGGCTTGCCCGCCTGGGAGTGCGGTCGTGCCGAAGGGACGCCATTCGTGGAAGTAGCTGAATCGACTCAACGCGGGTCCGCTGAAATCGAACAAGCTGCCCGGTCCACCAACATACTGAACCAACGTGAGCCCAAATGTGAAACACCACACGATGGTGAGTGCGCGAACGAAGCGTGGAGGCACATCAACGTGAGATGCAAACAAAAACCCGAGAAAGTACAGTGGGATCATCGATAGATGGATCTTGAGCGATGCCACCCCGACGAAAATGCTCGCCGTGTATGGGCTGAACACCAGCAGAGAGACCCAGGCGACGTGTAACACCAGCACCGTGAAGAACGGGACCCTGGGGAGCTGTGTGCGCCTTTGAAGTATCGCTTTCGCCACCCAGACACCGACAATGGCCCACAAGACGACGTCCACTCCGATGTGCACGATCGGGTGATAATTCCCGGCGAGCTTGACCAGACCTTCGATCGACAAGTAGATGAAGAACACCATCAGTCCCCAGAACCAGCTCGCCCGCGCGAGTGCGATGATGGCTGCAACAAAGGGGAGTAGAAGCGCGAGTGTGCTCATGCTAAGGCCGCGGCAAGGTGAATTTCATGTACGGTAAGTATTTCGTTGGAAAGCGCAAATTCGCGGTGATTGCGCTCACGGGAATCCTCCTCTCTCCTCCCTCCTCCCTCACACTCGGTGTTGACAACCCGATGATGTAACGCAGTCTTTGTCACAGGATTCTCCACCTCAAGGAAGACTCTCGTGGGTTCGTACCTACTCGTTTTTATGGTGGCAGCGATATCGGCGGCGCTCACCCTGCCCCTGCTAATGGTGCTCGGCGCCAGGATCGGTGCCCTCGACAACACACGGGAACCTGCCGTCCCACGGGTAGGAGGCTGGGCACTAGCCTTGGGGGGAGGCGCGGCGCTGATGCTCGTGGGCGTTGTCTTTGCCCCCACCGGTTCCACCCTCCTCGCCACTTCGGGGTCCATCGGCCCGGTCTTGATCGGGGCAGCGGGCATTCTGTTGCTGGGAGCTGTGGACGACATCTACCCCGTCCCGGCAGCGGCCAAGTTGGGCGGGCAGATTCTCATTGCCCTCGCCGTGATCGGGATGGGAGTGCGCATCGAGCTGTTGTCTTTTCC
>JAPULZ010000250.1 GCA_027294455.1 Gemmatimonadota bacterium | reverse complement strand
GTCGGATACGCGACGTGCAGCTAATCAAGGGCGAGGGCGGCGACGTAGGGAATCCGCAGACCGCCGAGCAGGCCCGGACAATCCGCACGGCGCTAGCGCGCCACGGTGACACGTGGTGGACGATGTGTTGCACGGGCATGATGCCCGACGAGCTGTGGGGGGCGAAGTGGAAGGTCGGGCCGAATTGCATCGCCATCATGGGCACCAAGCGCGCCGACCGAAAGCGTAAGGTCCCGCGTATCTGGACACCAACCAGACCTACGCCTGAGACGCCCGGCGGCTTCGCCAAGGCGCTGGTCAAGGCCACTGGTGGGGCTGTGGTGCCCTACGACGGACGACGGACGTTCATGCATTGGATGGAGGAGGCCGGTATCACCCGCACCCGCCGCAAGCTCTATATGGGGCACCGGGCCAAGGACGTGTCGGACCTCTACGAGAGACACGACCTTGCCGCCTATCTCGATAGTGACGCTGAGTTGCTACGGAAGTATCTCGGCGAGCAACGCCGCCACCTTGAGGTAGTGCGGCGATAATGACGAATGCGTCCCACGATATGTCCCACGATAGGGGTGTCCGTGGAGAGAGGTAAAGCTAGCCGGGACAAGGGGTAACGGCCGGTTGGGAAAAAGGACTAGTAGTCGGTTTCCCCCATCAGGCTGATGAACACTTCCATGATATCCTTGTCCCACCACCCGCGTTCGGTTTCTTGCCGAATCGTTTGAAAGGCTTCGTCGAGGGGTATCGCCGACTTGTAGGGACGTTCGGTAATCAGCGCGTCGAACACGTCGACGATCTGGAGCACCCTGGCCGTCACGGGAACTTCGTCGCCGTAGAGCCCGTCGGGGTACCCCGAGCCGTCCTGGCGCTCGTGGTGGTAGCGGATGATGGGTAGCACCAGCTGGAACGACCGCAGCCCTTTACAAATTTCTTCGCCTTTGAGGGGGTGCCGCCGCATGATGGTCCACTCGTCGGAGTTCAGCGCCTTCGGTTTCATGAGCACGGCGTCCGGGACGGCCACCTTGCCGATGTCGTGCACGTACCCCGCGAGCCGGAGCGCCTTGACGTCCTCCTTGTCCATGCCAATCCGCTCGCCGAGTCGGGCGCCATAGTCGGCCAGGCGCTGGCAGTGCCCTTCGGTATACGGATCCCGGCCCTCGATGCTCTTGGCGAGAGTCAACACGACCGTCTCCGCGCGATCCAACTCGTCGGTGTATTGCTTGATTTGCAGGAGGGAGCGCACGCGGGCAAGGAGTTCCACGCGCTCGATGGGCTTCGACAGGAAATCATCCGCCCCGGTCTCGATGCCGCGAATGCGGTCGTCGGTCGACCCGAGACCGGTCAGCATGACGATCGGTGTCAGGCGGGTCTCCGGATCGGACTTGAGCCGTTCGCACACCTCGAAACCGTTGGGGCGTGGAATCACCACATCCAAGAGGACCAGATCCGGCCGGTGCCGGCCAAACTCCGCGAGGGCACTCTCACCGTCCACCGCTTCGACAACCCCAAATCCTTCCGAGTCGAGGAATCGCCGCAGGGACCGCCGGGCTCCGGGATCGTCATCGACAATGAGAATCGTTCGCCTCATCCCTTCTCCACCATCTTTCTCACCGCGTCAACCAGCTCGACCAGCTCAACGGGCTTTTCTAGAAAGGGCTGGCCCGACGACTCCAGGAAGCGTCGGGTGTCATCTTCCGCGGCAAATCCCGTGACGAAGATCGTGCGGTTGGCGATGTCGGGGAAAAACTCCTCGACCTGTTCGTAGAAACCCTTCCCATCCAGAAACGGCATCCGAATATCGCATACCATGGCGGCGAAGGTTCGCTGTTGTAGTTCGGCAAACGCGGCGAGTCCGTTGCCCGCCGTCTCGACGGTGAAGCCAGCGCGCTCGAGAATCTTCTTCTCGCTCTCGCGCACGGCGACGTCGTCGTCGACGATGAGAATCTCCATCTATAACGCGATGCCCTGCTCGACCGCGTAGCGAATCAAGTCCGCGGTGGTCTTCAGATTCATCTTGTTGAGAATACGTGCCCGGTACGTGCTGACCGTCTTGGGGCTCAACGCCAAGTTCGACGCGATGGCCTTCACCGTGTCGCCGGAACCCAGCCGACACAGCACCTGGTATTCGCGGTCCGAAAGCGTTTCGTGCGGCTGGCGATGCGCGTCGGATTCCAACTCGAACGCCAACTTCTCCGCTAGCGACGGCGTGACGTACTTTCCGCCCCGGTAGACCTGCCGGATCGCCTTGGCCAGTTCCTGGGGGGAATTCTCTTTCGTGAGGTATCCGCCTGCCCCGGCACGCAGTGCCCGGACGGCGTATTGATCTTCAGGATACACGCTCAGCACGAGGATCCGTTGCTCCGAGCGGCTGGTGCGGAGCGCGCGCATCACCTCCAGGAACCCCGGTCCCGGCATCGAGATGTCGAGCAAGATGACGTCGATGCCGTCGGACTCGCTGATGCTCAGCACCTCCTCGCCGGTGGAGGCTTCGGCCACCACCTGCATATCAGGACACTCGGCGACGATGCGCTTCAATCCCTCTCGGACGATCGGGTGATCGTCCGCAATCAACAATCGGATCACCGGCAACTTGCCGTCGATGGCGTTTTGGTCGCTCCAAATCAATTTTACACCTCGAGTGGCATACGCAACGAAACACACGTCCCCTTCGACTCCCCCGGCTTGACCGTCACCCGCCCGCCCAGCGCCCCGGCCCGCTCGCGCATCCCCACGACGCCGAGCGAATGCGGGCTCGACAGCTGCTCCTGCACCACGCCCTTGCCGTCGTCACGCACGTCTAGCAGGAGCCGGCCTCCCTCGAGGCGCAGCGCGATGTCCACGTGTTCGGCCTCAGCGTGACGCGCCACGTTGGTCAGCGCCTCTTGAAAAATACGAAACACCGCCGTGGCCCGATCCCGATCGATCTGGTCGCGCGTCACCGCGAGATTCAACGTGCATTCGACCCCGGTACGCCTTGCAAACTCCTGCGTCTGCCATTCGATCGCCGCCGACAGCCCGAGGTCGTCGAGCATGGCCGGCCGCAATCGCGTCGAGATCTGCCGGATCGAATTCATCGTATCGTCGAGCAGCTCCAGCGTGGCCTGCGCCCGCTCGGTGAGCTCCGTGCTGCTGTCGGGCGGAAGCCGGTCGATGATCCATGACAGGTCCATCTTGACGCCCGTCATCGCCTGGCCCAGCTCGTCGTGGATTTCCCGAGCGATCATCGTCCGCTCTTCCTCGCGCACGGCGTGGAGCCGAGCAGCGAGATTGCGCAGCCGCTCGCGTGACGCCAGCACCATGTCTTCGGGCGGGTGCTCGGTGCGATCGCGGCAAATGATGTGCAGCTCCGGGGAACCCACCTCGGAGCCACCCAAGAGCCGCACGCGTTCGCGGACCACCATGACGGACCCGTCCTTGCGAACCTTCCGAAAGTCCAGATGGTTCTGGTCGTTGGCCGTGGCAAAGACTTCTTCGACCTCTCGCTGCACCCGCGCCCGGTCGTTCGGGTGGACGACCTGCCAGACCGATCCGCCGACCAACTCGCTCCGCTCGTATCCCAGCGCCGAGGCGGCATAGTAATTGGCGGCCAGCACGGTCCCGTCCCTGGCGATCGTGAAGTACATCTCTGAGGCCGTGTCATACATCTCCCGGTAGCGTCGCTCGCTCTCGCGGAGCAGTGCTTCGGAGCGAATCCTGTCCCGGCGATCCCAGTAGCGCCCCGCAGCCCGGGTCACCACGTCCGGAAGCTGCCGGAGGTGCTCGCCTGCCGCGTCGCGAACGACGTAATCGTCAACTTCTGCCCTCAGCGCTTTCACGACCAGCTCTTCGTTGCCTCCCTCCACCAGTAGAACCAGTCCACACGAGCTTGCCTTTCGCCGGGCCTGCCGCCACAGCTCGAGCCCGGTGATCCCCGGAAGCCACTGGCCGGTTACCAGCAAGCCGAAGGAGATCCCAGGGTCTCCCAACAACTCGAGGGCGTCCTCGCCCCGCGAACACACCGTGACCTCGCAGTCCACCGCGGCGTCTCCGACGGCTTTGCGAAACGCGTCGCCTGCGCGGGCATCCGGCTCAACCAGAAGGACGTGAAACGGACCCCGGTCCGCGGCACGGTGGCTTTCGTCCTGTGTCAACGTGTCCCCGTTGTTCGCCATCAATGCCTGCCGCTCACGTCGGGTGCGTCGTCCGGAGGAGCCGAGACGAGTTGCACACCGGTCGCGGGCGCCGTTTCGCAAGACAGCTATGCGGCGTCTCGCAATCCGTGTCAATGCCGTAGGTCACAAGCCTGGAAACCCCCGCCATATCGGCGGTCTCGGACACCGCCGGGACGCCGTCTCGGCGGGTGCGAACCTCCCTCATCCGGGATTAGCTGCGAGAACTTCTCGCAACAGCGCGCCGTCCACGTTCCCACCGCTGACGACGACCGCCACCGGCCCCGGGCGGTCGGTCAAACAGTGTTGCAACAATGCAGCGATTCCCACAGCACCTCCTCCCTCCACGACGACGTGCTGTTCCAGTGCGGCGAAACGCATGCCTTCCCGGATCTCCTCTTCGGAGACGACGACATGGGTGTCCACTAGCTGCCGCACCAAATCGAAGGTGTGATGGTTCTCGGCGCCGATGCCTCCGGCCAGCGCGTTGGCCACCGTGTCTTCCTCGGGAACGACCTGGGGCGCCCCGGCCTGAACGCTCTGGTACATCACCGACGCGTTGGCAGCCGACACCCCGACGACCTCGACCTCGGGGCGCGCCGCTTTCACCGCGGCCGCTACCCCCGCGATGAGCCCTCCTCCGGAGAGAGGAACGACCACGGTGGCCAAATCGGGGACCTGCTCCAGCAACTCCAACCCGATGGTCCCCTGGCCGGCGATGACACAGGCATCGTCGAAGGGATGGACAAAGGCCAAGCCCTGGGCGGCCTGGATTTCCAGCGACCGCGCCTCGGCCTCGTCGTAGGTCGCCCCGGAGACCACCGCCGTGGCCCCGTGGCCCCGGATCGCCTCGAGCTTGGTGGGATCAACCCACTCCGGCACGCACACCGTGGCGGGAATGCCGAACGACTCCGCGACGTACGCCACGGCTCTCCCATGGTTGCCGCTGGAGCAGGTCACGACGCCCCGAGCGCGTTGAACCTCGTCCAGGACAGCCATCCGGTTCGCCGCTCCGCGCACCTTGAAGGACCCCGTCACCTGCAGGTTCTCGAGCTTGAGCCATACCGGCCGCCCGCCGGACGCCCTCGAGAGCAACGGCGCGGGTACGACCGGGGTCCGGATCGCGATCCGGGCCACCACCTCCGCCGCGCGACGAAGCTCGTCGCTGTTGACACCTCGTTGACCTCGACTCGTTAGCATGGCCTCGTTCACGATGCACAGTGGCTGTGCCACAGACCGGCGAACACTCATCACCTCTTCGGTGGAGACAAATATATGAAACGCACAATAGCCCTTTTGGGCCTTCTGGGAGCCGTCGCCATGACCGCGCCGGCCACGCAGGACTGGAACCCGGCTGATAGCCAATCCGCGTCACTGAGCCAGCAGGTCGCGCTCACGGCCCAGGTCACGTGGGCGGTCGGCAGGTGGAACCCGGCTGCCGGAGCCGCCTTCGGCGGCATCGTCACCTTCATTGCCGCAAAGGTCGGGTGGATCATCGGATTCGAACTCGGTGGGCTCCTCGGAGGGCTCGCCTTGGGTTCGGCGGGAGCCGCCTTCGGGGGCTTCTGACCCGGCCGGCACCGGTGCTACACGATCGAGACTAGGAGCTTCGGTTGGAACAAGGAGTCGTAATCCTTCTCGTCGGCATGGCAGCCACGGTGGTGGCGGGGCTCGGTCTCGCCATCACACGCCGCTTCGCCGGCGGCGCCACGGAGCCGGCCGCGCACCTCGCCCGCCGCGACCAAGCTGCATTTGCGCTGGCGGTGCTCGCTACCTCATCGGCCGCCCTGGCCCTGGGGGGAGGGACCCTGGTGTCGGGCGAGTCGGTAGGCGACCCACCCACCTTGGTGGTTGGCCTCGTCGTCGGCACGGTGTTCTTTCTGTTCATCGCCATCATGAGCGCCACGTACCCGCTCTTCGCGTGGGCGACGCGGCGCCGCGCGCTCCAGGTGACGCCCCGGTTCTTGGCACGCCAGGTGGCCGTCAACCTAGGAGTGTGGCTCGGTATCGGCGTAGGGATCGTGTTCTTTGCCGGCGCGCTCCCGGACGGATGGGCGCCCTGGGTGAGTATCCCCGTGGTGATGGTCGCGTTCCCGCTGGCCGAACACGTCATCAAGCCAGGCCTCTTGTTCCCTCGGTCCGTCGATCTCGCTGGATACCGCGAACGGTTTCCCGAGATAGAAGACTGGACACGGGAGACGGCGGCGAGTCACCACCTGGGCCGCGTGCGATTGGCCGTGATACCTGGAGAGCTCAAGAACGCGTTCGCCACCGGCACGGCCCTGAGCGGCAGGTGGATTCTTCTGGGAGAAGGCTTGCTGGAGTTGATGGGTCCCCGCCAGTTGCGTTCCATCGTCGCGCACGAGATGGCGCATCTCATTCGCCGAGACGTGCCACGCATGGTGATGATTGCCGCGGTCTTCGGAAGCGCATACGCCGCGGTGAACAGGACACTCGTGTTCCCCCTCTTCGATCAAGGAAACTTTGCATGGGGCCTGCTGGTCGGCGGCGTCGTGGGTGGCGTCGTCGTGGCCTGGTTACCGGGCTTCTTCGTGCAACGCATCGAGCTGGCCACCGACCAGCTCGGTGCCAAGCTCACCGGCGACCCCGACGCGTCCTGCGCCGCCCTCGTGCGCCTGGCGAAATCCGTAGGACGGCGGATGGATCGGGGCACGGTGACGCACCCCTCCATGAACAAGCGCATCGCGGCGATCCGTGCGACTACGACGTGAGCTGTGGTGTGCCGGTGGCATCTTGCTGGTGGGATTCGCCGCCGGCCAGCTGGCAGGTGCCCGGACGGTCACGACCCCGCACGTAGCGGAAGAGTCACCCGCGATCGGGCAGATCCCCCGTCCACCACGATTGTTCCTCGAGATCGCCGGACGAAACACCACGGTGTTCGCCTTGCTGCTGACCGGGTTGGTCACGGCGGGGTTGAGCGCCGCCCTGGTGCTGGCCTTGAACGGCATCGCCGTGGGATTGCTGGTCGGGAGCGCCCTGTCCGCCGGCCGGGATGCGTTCGTGCTGGCCACACTCCTCGTTCCCCACGGCCTCATCGAGATGCCGGCGTTCGTGGTGGCCGGGGCCGTGGGCTTACGCGGGTGGCGGGTCGCGAGACGCGCCCTCCAAACGGGCGACCCCGAGCTGCCTCCCGAGCTGGCAACGCTGGGGGGTCCCATCCTGTTTGGGTTCATCGCCCTCCTGCTCGCTGCGGTCATCGAGTCCACCGTGACGCGAGGGTTCCTGCTCGACGCGCTGGGGTCCGGATGACCCGAGTGATTTCGACCCGCGGATTCTGGAGGGCGGTCGCGGCGTGGGGCATCGCGACCACGGCGTTCACGGTGGCGCTTACCGAGGCTACGATCGCGCCTCTTGCCGACGACGCCGCCATCGCTTCCGCCGCCCGGATCATCGCCTACCTCATGGGCGCGTTCACGGTGGTGGGCATGCTGGCAGTGGCGATGGGGTTCGCGTTGGTGACGTCGTCGACGTTGCGGTGGATCGAGGTCGAGACCGATTTCCGCGCCGTCTTGGCCACCCTGTGGCCGGCCGTCACCGTGATGGCGGCCTTCTCGGCGGGCGGCGCGGTGCTCATCTGGCTGAGCCCCATGCCAACCACCTTACCTGGGACGTTGGAGGACTGGGAGCGACTCCGGGATACCATCACAAACCAGTTTCCCCTGCGGCAAATCTCACTGGCCCGCCCCTGGGCGAGGGGCGGTGCCGTGGCCTCGGTGGTGGTGACGATTAAGCGCCGACTCGGCTGCGACTGGTTGGACGCCGGAATCGGGGTCGGTGCCGCCGTCGCCGTGTTGTTGGTTCTTTCGGCCGGGTCTCGAATCCTTCTGTAGTCGTGCGCAGCTGGTTACTCGTTGCGCATCGCCACCATGGGATCCACGCGGCTCGCCCGCAACGCGGGGAGATAGCACGCGAACGCCGCCACGCCCACGAGCACCGTGGGAACCAGCACGAACGTGACTGGATCCATGGCGTCGATCCCGAACAGGAACGACCGCAACACCCTCGTCGCCGCCGCCGCTGCCCCAATGCCGAACACCGTGCCGAGAACGGTGAGGCGCATGCCCTGCCCCAGGACCCCCCCCAGAACCTCTCGCCGGCCTGCACCGAGGGCCATGCGAATCCCGATCTCCGTAACCCGTTCGCTCACGAAAAAGGCCATGAGGCCGTAGATCCCCACCAGGGCCAGCACGCCGGCGGCGACTGCGAATGCCCCGACGAGCACGGTGCGGAAGCGCGGCTGCGCCACCGACTCGGACACCAACTGCGCCACCGTGCTCACACCCGTCACAGGAATGCTGGGATCCAGCTCGCGCACCCCGGCGCGGATGGTGGCAGCGTGGGCGAAGGGATCGCCGGCGGCCTTGACCACCAGGAACATGGAGCGGGCCCAGCCCACCTGGGCATGAGGCTGATACAACTCGGCCCCAGCCCCAGCGCTCAGATCACGGCGCCGCACGTCGCCCACGACGCCGACAACACTCACCCACGGATTGTCCTCGTCGGCATCGCCGAACTTGATGCGCTGGCCGATGGGCTCCTCGCCGGGCCAGACCTGACGAGCCATGGTCTCGTTCACCAAGGTCACGAGCGGGGCGCCGGCACCGTCGCTCGGGGCGAAGCCCCGTCCGCGGACGAGGGGAATGCCCATGGCCTGGAAGTAGCGCCCCCCTACGATCACGTTGCCGGCAACGGGCTCCTGTCCCTCCCGCGTTGCCCGACCCTCCACCACAAGCGTCCGGCTGGCGCTCATCCCCGTAAACGGCAGTGAGAACGTCGTCCCCACTGCCAGCACACCCGGATTTCCTTCGACGCGCGCGGTGAGCTGATCGAAAAACTGATGGACCTGCTCGGGACGCTGGTACCGCGACATGGGAAGGGTAACATGGGCGCCAAGGACGTTGCTCGGATCGAATCCCGGATCCACCGCGACCAACCGTGCGAAGCTGTTCGTCAGGAGACCGGCGCCGATCAGCAACATCAGCGCCATCGCCACTTGCGACACTACGAGCACGCGGTGGATCCGATGCAGGCCGACACCCCCGACGATGCCCTGCACGCCCTCGTTGAGCCCGTGCAGCGCTCGGGTCTTCGACGATTGGAGGGCGGGGACGAGGCCGAAGACGAAACCGCACACGAGCGAGATCGCGAGAGCGAACAGCAGCGCCACACCGTCGACGCCGATTTCGGCGCGCCGGGGGATGTCGTCGGGACCGATGGCCAGGAGGACCTTGGTCAGGCCCACCGCCACGACGACGCCGAGAGCACCTCCCACGAGAGCCAGCACCGAGCTTTCCGTCAGGAGCTGTCTCACCAATCGTTGGCGACTCGCTCCGAGCGCCGTGCGGACCGCCATTTCGCGCCGCCGGGTCACTGCGCGGGACAACAACAGGCTCGCGATGTTCCCGCAGGCGATGGCCAGCACGACGCCCACCACCGCGAGCAGGATCACGAGCATCCGCACGGCGTCGCCCACGACCACTTCATGTTGCGAACGCACGCGGGCACCGATCCCCGCATTGGCGTCCGGATACGCGTCGGCCAGCCCGGCGGCGATGCCGTTCATTTCCACGGACGCAGTGGCGAGGGTCTGACCATCCCCGAGACGGCCGATGACGCCGAGGTAGTTCGTGTCTCGTTCCCGGTCCGCCCCGCCGTACAGCGGGATCCAGAAATCCCGCGTCGGCGAGGGGAACGCGAAGCTGGGCGGCATGACACCGATCACGGTGAAGGCGCCGGCCCCACCCACCTGCCCTCCCATCTCGGTCTCGAAGCGCACCGTTTTCCCAATGACCGCCGAGTCCGCGCCGAACCACCGGGTCCACAACCGGTGACTCAACACGATCACTCGGTTGCCACCCGGCACGTCTTCGTCGGCCATCATCGTGCGCCCCAAGAGCGGCGCCACGCCGAGCAGCGGGAACATGTTCGCCGTGACGCCCGCTCCTCCCAACCGCTCCGGGTCGTCTCCACCAAAGAGCGTGCGGTTCAGCCACGCGTACGCGGCGAGCGATTCGAACACCGTGTTCTGGTCGCGCCAGTCGGCGTAGTTCGGATACGACACCGGACCCCAGTCCCAGTCATATCGCGCGAAGGTTTGACCGACGGCCACGAGGCGGTCGCCGTCGACGTAGGGCAACGGACGAATGACCACGTTGTTGACCAAGCCGAAAATGGCGGTGTTCGCGCCGACACCCAGCGCCATGGTCAGCACGGCGACGATCACGAAGCCGGGTTGCCGCCCGAGCGTGCGTGCGGCAAAGCGAAGGTCTTGGAACAGAAAATCCATGGAAATGCCTCGGGGTGCGTGGGGTGGCGGCGCGGTGCGGTGACGTGTCCGAGCCGGCGCCAGCGCGCGTCGGACTCGGGCCGCGCGCAACGACACGCCATGCTGAACTGCGTCGATGATCTCGGACAGCCAATAGACCAGTTGCCCGCGCCGGCCTGCGGCCAGGTGGGCCTCCCGCTCCACCTCCACAAAAACGCGACGCATGTCGTCTCCGTGTCGGCGCCGAAAATCCCGCGGGTAGAGCAGCAACAACGCTTCGTAGAGCCGGCGCGAGGCCCAGGAAACGAGACGGGAGCCCCGACGGCTCATTTGGGCGCCTGGTGCGAGATCAACTCCGGCACCAGCTTCTTTTCGCTGGCGACACGGACCAGGCCAGCCAGCCGTAGCGCCTCCGCTCTCGCCACCTCCCGGCCCAAGACCGTCAGACTGTAGTACTTGCGGCGCTCGTCATCCTCATCCGGGGCTGGTCGCGTCGGCGACTCCATGATCGTGCCCTCGTCGAGCATGCGCCCGATGGCGGTGTAGAGCGTACCCGTGCCGGGACGGATGCGGCCGGCCGTGCGGTGCACGATTTCCTTGATCATCCCGTACCCGTGGCGATCCTGATCGGCCAACGCCAACAGGATCTGGAACGACAGGTGGGTCAGGGGCAAGAAACCCTCTGGATCCGGCGCAGGCTTCATAGGGCACCTATGCGGTTACGATTGATGCATCTTTGATAAATATATCGATCATAGACGTATTACTCAACCCCAGCGGATCAGGCTGATTTGGTCACGACCAACCCCCGGAGCATCTCGATGACCGAGAGGATCGCCGCCCCGTTCCACGCGCTCACCGTGCTAGCCGCCGTTCTGTTGCCCGCCCTGCCAGCCGCCGGCCAGGCCGATTCCACGCCCCAGCCTTTGTACGGCAACCTTGGCCCCCACGCTCGGGCGATCACCACCTCGTCAGACTCGGCGCAAACGTACTTCAACGAGCGCCTGCAGTTCATGAACGCGTTCGGCACGCCCAGCGCGTTGCGCTCGTTCCGCGAGGCCCAGAAGTACGATCCCGAATGCGCCATGTGCTATTGGGGTGAGGCGTGGGCCCTGAGCCCATATCTCAACGGGGGCATGAACGTCGAGCGCGAGCGTGAAGCCTACGAGGCCATCCAGAAAGCCAAGGCCCGCGCGCGGCATGCCACCGCCGTCGAGCGCGACCTGATCGACGCCTTCGTCGTGCGGTACGCGGAACAGCCCACGTCAGAGGGACGGCGCCGGCTCGACTCGCTGTACGCCAAAGCCATCGGCGAGGTCTCGCTGCGATACCCGGACGATCTCGACATCGCGACGCTTCGTGGCGAGTCGCTCATGTTGCTTCGTCCTCGCCGCGGGTCGGTGGACCTGGAAGATCCTTCGGTGCAAGAGATTCTGCCGATCTTCGAAAGCGTGCTGGAACGCGACATCGAGCATCCCGGCGCGTGCCACCTGTACGTCCACCTGGTGGAGGCGTCACCCGAGCCCGAGCGGGCCGAGGCGTGCGCCGATTTCCTCGGGGACGCCATTCCGGGGGCGAGTCACATCCGCCACATGCCGTCCCACATCTACGTGAACATCGGACGCTACGGCGACGCGGTGCGGGCCAACCAGAACGCGTGGCACGTCGATCAGCAAGCGGCCTACGGTGGTCCGCCGGGCATCTATCCGAGTCACAACCTGCACATGATGCTGTACGGCGCCGTGCTGGACGGCCAGAGCGCCGTCGCCATCCAGGCGGCGAAAGACCTGGCCAAGATCGCCCGGATGTCCTCGTTCTACCATCCCGTGACCCTCGCCATCTTCGGACGGTGGGACGAGGTGCTGCAACTGGACGACGCCCCGGACGATCCCTTCCTGGAAGCGATGTGGCGCTTTGCCCGGGGAATGTCCCACCTGCGCACTGACGACATGGAACGCGCCAAGGCCGACCTGGCGCGCCTCACCGAGATCATCGAACAACGGCCCGACTCGGCACGATTCCGGTTTCACCCACAGCCGATCTTGCTCCAGATTCCCCGGGGAATCCTGGCTGCTGAAATCGCCGCGGCCGTCGGACGGTGGGACGACGCCGTATCCCTGCTGGAACACACCGCGAGCGTCGAAGACGGCCTCGTGTACGACGAGCCGGAGCCGTGGCACCTGCCCGCGCGCCAGACCTTGGGCGCGGTGTTACTGGAGATGAACCACGGCGCGGACGCCGAACGGGTGTACCGGGAGGCGCTGGCTGATCACCCGAACAACGGCTGGTCGCTGTTCGGCCTGGCGCAAGCGCTGCGCGCCCAGGGCAAGGACGCCGAGGCGGGCCGGGTACACGAGGACTACGAGCGATACTGGGCGCGGCGGGTTATCTGGATGCGATCGTCGCGGTTCTGAATCGGGATAGGGGGTAGCCGGCGAGCCCGGCTACTCCCCTCCCACACCACCGGACATGCGGGGCCGCATCCGGCGGTTCAGTGAGTTGCGGTGACTGCGGCCAGCCGGGGTACTCCGAGCCGATCGAAGTAACTGCCCGGCAGAGCAGTCTGCATCGCCCCGAGAGCGGCCGCCCACCACCAGCGACGGCCATGTGCAGCGCCCTTCACGCTCAACCACTCGGGCAAGCCCCGAGCGCGTAACTCGCGGAAGGTCGTCCGGCCCCGCTTCCATTGCTTCAGTTGCAGGGCTCTCAGACGGCGGTGGATCCAGCCATCCAGAGCAGCAAAGGTCCCCGGGGTCTCCGCCAGCTTGAAGTATTCCTTCCAGCCGCGCAGATACCGCGCCAGTTCTCCCGTGACCTGCTCCATGCTCCGCCCGCCGTTCCGGCTGGTGATCTGCCGGACACGTTGCTTCATCTCTTCAAGGGCCTTGGCTGCAACACGGCGTTTGACCACTCCGCCCGGGGCTACCCAAAAGCTGTAGCCGACGAGCTTGCGGTGTGTCGCCCGTGCCACCGTGCTCTTTTCCTCGTTGATCCGCAGCCGGAGCTCCGCGTACTTCCGCCGCAGCGCGGCCAGCACCCGCTCCCCCGCTCGCTGCGACCGCACGTACACGTTGCAGTCATCGGCGTAGCGCACGAAGCGGTGCCCGCGTCGTTCCAACTCCTTGTCCACGTCGTCCAGCAGCACGTTCGCCAGCAGCGGCGAGAGCGGCCCTCCCTGTGGAGTCCCCTCAGACCGCGCCACCACCACCCCGTCGGCCATGCTGCCGGCCTCCAGGTAGCGGCGGATAATCCGGAGCATCCGCCGATCTCCAAGCGGTTCTGCAGCTTGCCCATGAGCACGTCATGGTTCACGCGGTCGAAAAACCTCTCGAGGTCCACGTCCACCACCCAGCGTCTCCCGTCCTGGATGTACTGCTGTGCCTCGCGCACGGCGTCGTGCGCTCGGCGTCCCGGCCGGAAGCCGTGGCTGTGCTCCGAAAACGTCGGATCGAAGATCGGTTGCAACACCTGCAACAGCAATTGCTGGATGAAACGGTCGAGCACCGTCGGGATACCAAGTTGCCGCACCCCACCGCCGCGCTTCGGAATGAGGTGGCGCTGCACCGCGTTCGGCTGGTACGTCCCCGTGAGGAGCGCCTCCCGGAGTCGGGGCCAGTGCCCGCGCAGATACGACACCAACTGCTCCACTGTCATCCCATCGACCCCCGGACTGCCCTTGTTGCGCCGCACGCGCTTGAGCGCCACCATGGCGTTCTCGCGCGCAACCGCCTGCTCCATGAGCCGGCCGTTACTTCCCGAGCGTTCCTTCTCCTGCGCCGCCCGTCCGGCTTCACCGCTGCGCTGGACGTCGGGGGCTTCACCCCCTGCCTTCAGCGCGAGCTCCAGTTGCCTGGACTTCCGGTGCCTGGCCTTCCCACAGCGCATAAGCGATTCGCTCTCCTCACTGTTCGGCCCTTCGCCCCGCGGGCGCGCCCACGTGACTACTACGGCCTCGGCTGACTTCTCGCTCCGGTGCGGCACCGTCGCCCTTTCAGGCGTAAGGCGAGATCTCCCCAGGTAAGAACGATGGCCTTCTCCGCACAGCCGCCGGATTTACACCGCCTGAGCCTTGGTCGTGAGAGCTTCGCGGTTATTGGCCCGCTCGCCCTGCTCGGCCGTGCCTCCTATCCGGTTTCTGTTCGTCGACTCGCGGATGCGCTACCCGCTTCTTTCAGCAGTCCCCTCACGGTCGCCGCCTTGCGGTTCACTTGGGTCGCTACGACCAACTCCCCGGGGGACTTCCACCCCCAAGTCACCGTCCATGCTGGGCACACCAAATGTAGGGGCGAGGCACGGCCTCGCCCCTACAGGCCCGGGATCTCCCCGAACCTCAGGTTCTGTATCCCGTACGCCGCCCAGTCTCGATAATCGAAGTGCCACCATTCGAATTCGTACACGCGGAAACCCTCGGCCTCCATGGCATTGCGCAGCAGGCCGCGGTGCCAGCGTTGTTCCGACGTGCCTCCCCAATAGTCGGGAAACGAACGGTCTGAAAACTCGTCGTAGCCACCCACCATCTGTATGGGCACGCCGGTGGCGAGGTCGAACAGGGTGAGGTCCACTGCGGCGCCACGGTTATGACGGGACCCGTTGGCCGGGTCGGCGACGAAGATCTTGCTCTCCTCCGGGGTCGCATCCCAGAACATCTTCGTGACGTACCACGGCCGGTACGCGTCGTGGATCATCAAGCCCATGCCGTGCTCGCGCAGCTTGCGATGCACCCGCACCAGCGCGTCGGCGGCGGGCCGCTGGAGAAACGCCTTGGGTTCGTCATAGAACACGGCTTGCATGAAGTTGTTCGTGGTCGCGTACCGAATATCGTATGCGATGGTGGAATCCAGCGACTTGAGCTCCACCAACTCGGGCTCGCGCTTTTCGTCGGATTCCTCGGGCGGGGAAGCGGCGAGAGCGTCGGCCCGCAGCTCGGCCACGGGTTGCACCGGGTCGATGGTGAACGTGGTACCAGCGTCCGTACCTACGTCGCGCCGCACGAAGACGATGCCCGCTGCCTCCACGCTCGTCGCCCGACCGTTGGCATCTCGGGTGAAGCGCAGGTGTTCGCCGTGGTACAACCCACCTTGATCCGGGAATGCGAACACGTCGGCCGAGACTTCTTCCAGCCGGTCGATGAAGAACCACTCGATGAGGACGTGCAGGTAGCCGTCCCGCTCGAAGATGTACAGGGTGTTGTAATCCCAACCGTACTCCCCCATGAGTCCGTTCCAGCGAGATGGAGCGGGATCGGGCTTTTCCTCGGACACCCGCCGCAGGGTGTCGGATCCGACGACGATGGCATCCTCGGCCACCACGATGCGCCCGCCAAACGCGAGTCGCCCATCCATCACGATGGCGTCACCCAGCATCCGCAAACGGGTCCGGCGATTGGGCAAGACGGCAAACACGCCTTCGTCCCGGGCGTCGATCTCGATCCGACGTCCCGGAGGGCCGTAACGCCCCTCGAGCCGCGCCGCGAGATCGGGCGGGATGGCAGAGGTGATGGCGGGTTCCGGCAGCGGCCCACCCTCCTTGGCGGCCAGCATCAGGCGCAACGCGTACTCGTTGATCCGTCCCACCACGATGTTGGCGCCGTCCATCGTCGTCACCGACGCGACGCCCAGTTTGTCGTCCGGCAGGGCCGAGAGATCGGTGGCGAAACCGTAGATTGCTCCCCCGTGGCCGATCCGCCGTCGGCCTTCCAGCTCGGACAATCGAAAGCCGATGCCGTAGCCGACCCGCGACCCGGGAGGGGCAAACTGCGGGGTCAGCATGGAATCGAGGGTCGCGGCCCCGACCACCGGACCGTTGGCACCAATCCCTCCGGCAAACAGGGCGCTCATGAACTTGCCCAGATCGGTGACCGGCGCGTACATGCTCCCTGCGGGAGCCATGCCGAGCTGAAAGGTAGGGGCCTCGAATACGCGGCCGTCATACGACCACATGTAAGCGCGTGCCAGGTCGGCGACGATGGCGGGGTCGGGCCGAAAGGAACTGTGCGTCATGCCGAGAGGCGCCAGGACGGCGCGGGCCAGATAGTCCGGGAACGGTTCCTGGGTCAGGCGCTCCAGCACGTAACCCACCACCGCGATCCCCGCGTTGGAGTACTTGGTGCGCGTCTCTGGTGGGTAGACCAACTCGGTGTCGTTCAAGCTTGCCACCGTGGCGACGAGGGACAGGCCGGTATCGTCGAAGTAGTGACCCTCGGGGGGTTCCCGCACGAGGCCGGCCCGGTGGGAGGTGAGTTGCCGCAGGGTAATTCTCGCCCCCGCCCCATCGCCCGGATGAAATTCGGGGATGTACTCGCGTAGGGGGACGTCGAGCCCCAACTCACCGCGCTCGACGAGTTGCATGACGGCCAGGTCGGTGAACAGCTTGGAGACCGACCCTACCCGATACACGGTGCCGGCGGTCGCCCGCACGCTGTCCACCGGATCGGCGTAGCCGAATCCGCGCGCCCACACGATATCCTGATCGTCCACCAAGACAATCGACAATGCGGGCAGCGCCTTGTCCGCCATCTCGTGCTCGATGAAGTTCGTGAGGCGAGTCGCGACCTCGGCCACGTCGGCCCGTGGTGCGATATCCCCGCGGCCACCAGTGCACGCGGTGATCGCGAGCAGGATCGAGCCTCGTGGACCGAGTCGTCGCATTGTTCCCATCCTGGGGTGGTGGTCGACACAACCTGCGAGGAGCAATCGTCGCCCGCCGGTCCCCAATTATCAAGCGAGCCCGAGGCATGGCTGCCCCCTGACAGGGAGGGCCCGTGGTGTATGTTCTAGCCCGGAGACACCACCGGCGAGGAGGGCGTTTGGCGAATAGCACCGTGTTCCAGCGGTATTTCCTCCCCGGATTCGTATTCCAGTCGGTCGTCATTGCAGGCGGATACGGTACGGGCCGAGAATTGGTCGAATTCTTCATGAGCCACGGCCCGCTGGGCGGTCTCCTGGCAATGGGACTCATCTCCACGGCCATCTGGAGCGCCGTCTGCGCGGTGAGCTTTGAACTGGCACGCATGTATCGCAGCTACGACTACCGCCATTTCTTCCAGCACCTCCTCGGACGCGGCTGGTTCCTCTACGAACTCTGCTATTTCGCCCTCATGCTCATCGTGCTGGCCGTGATCGCAGCCGCGACAGGGGAGATTCTCCGCGACAGCTTCCATTTGCCGTACGCCTTCGGGGTCATGGGCATGATGATCGCCGTCGGTTTTCTCGCGTTTCGCGGCAGCGGCCTCATCGAGAAGTTCTTCGCCAGCTGGTCGTTCGTGCTCTATAGCGTGTACATCGTCTTCTTCGCGTGGGCGTTCAGTCTCTTCGGATCAGATATCCTGGCGAGCCTGCAGAGCAGCACCCCCGGTACACGATGGCTCTTGGGGGGAGTCGAGTACGCGGCCTACAACCTGGCCCTGGTGCCGGCCATCTTGTTCACGATCCGCCACTCCGGGTCGCGACGGGACGCGATCACCGCCGGCCTGTTGGCCGGCCCCATCGCCATGATGCCGGCGGTGCTCTTCTACCTGGCCATGGTGGGACAGTATCCGGCCATCATGGGGGAAGCCGTCCCCGCGAATTTTCTCCTCGACATCCTGGGATCCCGCAGCTTTCGAATGGTGTTTCAGCTCGTTCTCTTCGGCACGCTCATCGAAACGGGAACCGGGATGATTCACGCCGTCAACGAACGCGTGGCCGCGCGCTTCCGGGAACGCGGACGGGAATTGCCGCCGTTTGGCCGACCGACCATGGCGGTGGCCCTGCTCACGGCCGGTGCGTTCGTGGCCAGCTTCGGGCTGATCGATCTCATCGCCAAGGGATACGGCACGCTCACATGGTTCTTCCTGGTCGTCTTCGTGATTCCCGTGTTGACCATCGGCGTGTGGAAGATCGCTCACACTCCTGCCGAGACCGCGTGAACCTCACGTTTCGCCCGTTCGCGTCCCCCAGCGACTACGAACAGGGCGTAGAGTTGCAGCGTATTACGTGGGGGCAGGATTTTACCGAATGCGTGCCCGTATCGGTGCTGCGTATCAGCCAGAAGGTGGGCGGGGTAACGGCCGGGGCGTTCGACGAGCGCGACGTGCTGGCAGGATTTGTCTACGGCATCAGTGGATTGAGAGACGGCCGGCCGGCCCACTGGTCGCACATGCTTGCCGTCCGGCCGGAGCATCGCGGGACGGGCATCGGCACGAAGATGAAGGCGCTGCAGCGTGACCTCCTCCTGGCGACGAACATCGAGGTGGCCTATTGGACATACGATCCGCTCGTCGCCGGCAACGCCAACTTCAACATCAACCTGCTGGGAGCGCGACCCATCGAGTACGTGCCCGACATGTACGGGAGCAACACCGGAAGTGATCTGCACAGCGGGCTCGGCACCGACCGATTCACCGTGCAATGGGACATGGCTGATCCGGCGGTGGAACGAGCGCTGGCCGGCCGGCGAGAGCCCGACGGGGCCGACGACGCTCCGTTCGCCTTCGATGCCCAAGCCCCGCAAACTGCAGATGGATCCGAAGTGCTCTTCCCCGGCGCGCCCACTGTGCGGGTCCCGATACCGGACGACATTCAGCAGGTCAAGCTCGATGCACCAGACTCCGCCCTGGCCTGGCGCCGCGCCACCCGGAAGGCCCTACAGTGGTACATGGCCCGGGGATATCGCGTGACCGGCCTTCGGCGCGGACCGGAGACCGAACGCTGTTACTACGTCTTATCCACCGAGAGGCTCGCCGCGTCATGACCGTCGCCTTGACCGCAATCACGCTGAGAGAGATCAACCTCCCATTGCGAGAGCCGTTCACCATTTCCTCCGGAACGGTCTCGATCAGGCGGATTCTCCTGCTCGAGCTGGAATGCGCGGACGGTACGCGCGCCTGGTCGGAGTGCGTCGCGGATAGCGATCCCAACTATTCGCCCGAGACGATCGATACGTGCGCATTGGCCATTCGGGAATGGGTGGCACCGCGGGTCCTGGGTCACGAGTTCGCCCACCCCGGAGACGTCCATGCGGCCTTGCAGCACAACTTCCGGGGGCACAACATGGCCAAGGCCGCCGTCGAGATGGGATGTTGGGCCCTGGCCGCGACAGCCCAGGGCGAGAGCCTGGCCAAGTTGCTCGGCGGGACCCGGAAACAGATCGCCACCGGGATTTCCCTCGGCATCCAGGAAAGCCCCGCCGTGCTGGTGGAGAAGGCTCGTGCCGCACTCGAGCAAGGCTACAGGAAGGTCAAGATCAAGATTCGTCCCGGAGCCGACCTGGACTACCTGCAGGCGGTGCGGGAGGCTCTCGGCCCGGACGCCGCCCTCATGGCCGACGCCAACAACGCCTACAGCACGGACGACTTCGATCTGCTGGCGCAGCTGGACGAACTACGATTGATCATGATCGAGCAACCGCTCGCCTGGGACGACATCGTCCAGCACGCCGCGTTGCAGAAACGCCTCAGCACGCCGATCTGCTTGGACGAATCCATCACGGACGTCACCAAGGCCCAAGACATGATTACCCTGGGGAGTGGGAGAATCGTGAACATCAAGCCGGGCCGCGTCGGCGGTTTCACCGAATCGAAAGCCATCCACGACCTGTGCGCGCGCCACGATATTCCCGTGTGGTGCGGCGGCATGCTGGAAAGCGGCGTGGGGCGTGCGTACAACGTCGCCCTCGCGTCCCTTCCGAATTTCACGCTCCCGGGTGACGTGAGCCCCAGCGCGCGCTATTGGGAACAGGACGTCGTGACCCCGGAGTGGACCATGGACCAGGACGGCATGGTGAAGGTTCCGACGGATGCAGCTGGCCTCGGGGTGAGCGTCGATGTCGATCGCATCGACGATCTCGCCGTGAGCAAGCAGGTGCTGCGATCATGACAACGGGTTCGACCAAACGGCAAGACGGGTTCACCGACGAGGCCCGCGAAGCGCTGCTGTTGGTGCGCCACGACCTGCACCAGCACCCGGAGTTGGCCTTTCACGAGGAACGGACCGCGCAGAAGCTCTACGAGGCGTTGGAGCGATTGAAGCCAGCCCGGTTGGACCGCGTGGCCGGGACCGGCGTGGTGGCCCGCATCTGCGGCCGGGATCCGCACGCGCCCACGGTGGCGCTGCGAGGTGACATCGACGCGCTGCCCATCCAGGAGAATACCGGCCTTCCGTTCAGTTCCCGGCATCCGGGCATCATGCACGCGTGTGGTCACGACGTTCACGCCACCTGGACCCTCGGCGCGGCGCAGCTGCTGGCGGACCAGCCGGCCGACGGGGACGTGGTCATCCTGTTCCAACCCGCAGAGGAAACGGGAAAGGGGGCGACCGCGATGATCGAGGCCGGGGCGCTGGAAGGGGTGCAGGCCGTCTTCGGGGCCCACGTGGATCGGCGCTTTAGGGTCGGTGAGGTCGTCGCCGATGCCGGCCCGTTGGCCGCCTCGGCCGATACCTTCTCCATCGAGTTGATCGGCAGCGGGGGGCACGGCGCGAGACCCCACGAAGGGGCCGACCCCATCGTCGGCGCCGCTGCTGTGGTCACGGCCCTCCAGACGATCGTCTCGCGTCTGGTCAATCCCGCCACGGCCGCCGTCGTCACGGTCGGCACGCTTCAAGCCGGCACGGCGTCCAACATCATTCCCGACCGCGCGTTCCTCACCGGGACACTGCGGGCCATCGATCCCGACACGCGTCGGACGCTGCACGATTCCGTGCAGACCATCGCCAAGGCCATCGCCGAGGCACACGGGCTCACCGCGAACGTCGAGGTCGCGGTGGGCACGCCGCCCATCGTGAACCCGGAAGAACCGGTTGGCTGGGCGCGAACGGCGGTGACCACCCTCCTCGGCAGCGACGCCCTCAAACCACTCGGCACGCTCAACATGGGAGGTGAGGATTTCGCGTTCTACCTCGAAGAGATCCCCGGGTGTTTCCTCCGCGTGGGCGCCCGGGAGTCCGGGGGTGAGATCATTCCGGCCCACAACCCACACTTCTATGCGTCGGACGAGTGCGTGCCCGTTGGGGCGGCGGTCTTGGCGGAAACGGCGCGCGTAGCATCGGCGGCGTTGCGCGGAAGGAGGAATCGTTGACGGTGTCGCACGATTCACTCCGTACGTTCCCCGTGGTGATCGAGATCCCCGTGCAATGGGGCGAGATGGACGCGTACGGCCACGTCAACAACACCGTGTTCTTTCGCTTCTTCGAATCAGCCCGGATCGCGTTTCTCGAGCGGTGTGGTTTTCTGCGGTCGTACGACGAAGTGCAAATCGGCGCCATTCTTCACTCCACGAGTTGCCGCTTTCGCCTACCCCTGCTCTACCCCGACACGGTCTTGGTGGGCGCGCGGGCCGAGGCGATCGATTTCGATCGGTTCGTCATGGAGTACCGCGTGTTCTCCACCGCTCAGAACGCCGTGGCGGCCGACGGTGAGGGCACTGTTGTGAGTTTCGACTACCGCAACCGATCCAAAGCCGAGCTGCCTCAGATGGTGCGCGAGGGACTGGACGCCCTGAAACGCTGACGTCAGGCCAACACGGCCAGACCGAACAGCAGCGCCGACACGGGGACCAGCCGTGTCATTTCGGGAAGGACACCCAACAGGACATCACCCACCGATCGGCATGCGCCGAAGTCGGCCGTCTCCAAGATCGGCTTCAGCAAGAACCACCGCTTGCGCGACAACGGCCAGGCGAGGGCAATACCGTAGCCCCGAGCGCCAGCCCGAGGCCCGGTGGTGAGGACGTCGAGGATGGGGTGGGAAAAGAGCGCTGCAATCCAGGCCCAGTACACGCCCGGATCGAGGTTGCTCGGCGGGAGACCGGGTAGCAGCCACAACAGGACCACCCCGGCGCCCAATGCGGGCAGGCCGTGCGATGCGTTGCGGTGATACCGGGGCCCGCGCAGGCCGAAGACGCCGAGGAAAACGTCGAGATCGGGCACCCCGGACGCGATGAAGGCGCCGAACCACAGGGAGAACGACGGCGGCGTACCCGTCATGCGCGCCACGACGGCGGCCGCCGCCAGCCCGACCGATGCGTGGCCCACAGGAGAAGCCAACCGTCAGCCTCTCACGCGCCTGAATGGCCCAGCCATGCCACCAACCCTTCCAGGGTTTCCACTTCGGCGTCGGGCACCGCACTGCCCGTCGGCCTGGAGTGCTCTCGATTCACCCACACCACCGGCACCCCCAGCGCCGTCGCGGGCACCACATCGTGAAAGTAGCTTCGGGCCGCGTGGACCCAGCGGCGATCGCCGATACACTCTCTCGCCTTCTCGAAGTGGTCGTGCTTGGGCTTGTACGCCTGGACTTGCTCGGCGGTCACCAACAGGTCGAACTCCACCGTGAACTGCTCCTGGGTCCCGGCGAACAGCTCGTCATCGATGTTGGACAGGACGCCGAGTTCGTATCCCGCCTGTTTGAGTTTCTCGAGCACGCGGTTCGTATCCGGAAACGGCTGCCACTGCGGAAGACTCTCGGCCAGGAACTCCGCCCGGTTCGGAGCGAGCGCCCAGCCGAGGCGCTCGGCGCACAGCAACGCCGCCTGTCCCAGGACCTCGCGGTACCTGGCGTACTCGCGGCTCTGCACGAGGTGTTCCACGCCGTGATACGCCGAGAGAATGGCTTCGCCGGTGAGTTCCACTCCGTCGGCTCTGGCAGCCGTCTGGAAGGCCCGCATGATCCCGGCGTTCCAGTCGATGAGCGTACCGTAGCAATCGAAGGTGATGATATCGTACGATCTCGTCATCTCAGATGATCTCCGGCTCCGCGACCGTGCGGGCTGTCGTCCGGTTTCCGGTGTTCAAGGTTCCGGTCGGCTCCACCATCATCAACCACACCTCTTCCTCCGCCACCGGCAAGTGTTCCACCCCACGCGGAATGACCAGGAGTTCGCCCTCATCCAGCACGACATCCCGGTCTCGGAACTTCACGGTGAGGCGGCCCTTGACCACGAAAAACATCTCGTCTTCGTTCTCGTGATGATGCCATTCAAATTCGCCCAGTAGCTTCGCGATCTTCACATGGCAGTCGTTGATCTGGCCGACGATCTTCGGGCTCCAGCGCTCGCTGAAGAGGGCAAACTTATCTTCGAGATTCACCTTGTCCATCGGATTCCCTTCTTCGAAGTCGCGGGGTGACACCATAAAAAACTAGACAGACGGGCTATCTTTCGGCATGGCCGATGCCAACCGCAATATCGAGATCGAACACAAGTTTCTGATCACCGGCGAGGGATGGCGAGGCCATGGCGACGGCATCCGCTACCGCCAGGGCTACATCGCCGTTTCCGAAACCGCCACCGTCCGGATCCGGATCGGGGGCAACGCCGCCTTCCTCACCCTCAAGGGCCGGGCGGCCCCCGGCAGCATCTCCCGACCGGAGTTCGAGTACCCCGTCCCCCCGGCCGATGCCGCCGAGATCCTCGAGCAATTCTGCGGCGATGCGGTCGTCGAGAAAACCCGCTTCCGGATTCCGTTCGAGGGATTCGTCTGGGAGGTGGACGAATTCCACGGTCGGCACCAGGGCCTCCTGCTCGCGGAGATAGAACTGTCGCGTGAGGGGGAGACGTTTGAGAGGCCGGATTGGGTCGGGGAAGAGGTCACCGGAGATTATCGATACTCGAATGCCTGGCTGGCGGGGGCCAGCGGTCCGTAGGGGCGACGCAGAGCGTCGCCCCTCCTGATCAGTTCCCCCCACTCCCGCTCGTCGTCGCGGTGGTCACGATCTGAAGTCCCAGATCCCGCCCTTTCTCCGTCGCGGGAATCCCTTCCTCCATCCACCGCGGAGCCGGCGCACCCATCAAGTAGTGATCGAAGAACTGCTGCATGCGCATAGAGAAATCCTTGCGGTTCTGATACTTCCGCAACCCGTGCGCTTCACCGTTGTAGTTCAGGAGCCACACCGGCTTCTGCAGGCGGCGCAGGGCGACGAAGAACTCGATGCCCTGGTACCACGGCACCGCGCCATCCTCGTCATTGTGCATCATGAGCACCGGCGTCTGAATCTTATCGGCCCAGAAGATCGGTGAGTTCTCGATGTACCGAGAGCGCTGCTCCCAGAGTGAGCCACCGAGGCGGCTCTGCGTGCGCTCGTACTGCATCGCCCGGCTCCGCCCGGATCGCCACCTGATGCCCCCATACGCACTGGTCATGTTCGAAACCGGGGCGCCGGCTTCCACCGCAGCGAAAATGTTGGTCCGGGTGACGAGGTAGGCGTTCTGATACCCGCCCCAGCTGTGTCCTTGCGCGGCAACCCGCTCCGGGTCCACGTAGCCCTCGGCCAGGATGCTCAAGACCCCCGGTACCAAGCAATTCAAGGCGCTCTCGCCCGGATAGCCGTCCCGGTAGTAGATGTCCGGGATGAAGACGATGTAGCCGCGGCTCACGTAGAAGGAGACATTGATGCTGGACGACCCAGGCGCGGGCGCGCGGTGGGCATTGAGGTTGTCGGAGTTCTTCTCGTAGTAGTAGACCATCATGGGATACTGCCGAGACGGATCGAAATTCTCCGGCTTGAACAACAACCCTTGGAGCGGTTGTCCGTCGGTGGACACCCAGTTCACCAATTCGGAGGTGCCCCAGAGGTAATCGTCCTGCTGGGGGTTCGCGTGACTCAGCCGCTGCGGACTGCCGAAGTCCAGATCCGTAGTCCACAGATCGGCGAAGTCCTGGAAGGTCTCGCGAGTGAAGATGACGACGTCGGCGTCCTTCGCCTTCTGCGGCGCACCGAAGCGGACGTCTTCCATGACGATTTGCCGGGGCTCCCGTGACCCATCCACCCGGTCACGATAGAAACCCGATCCCTTGGTATCCATGTCGAACGCCGACAGCAACAGATCGCCGTCGCCGATGACCGCCGCGGGTTGTCCACCGCCGAAGCCGCCGCCACCACCGAACCCTCCGAAACCTCCGGCCCGATTCAGATTCACATAGCGGAGTCGGATGTTCTCCCGCCGGCCGAGGCCGTCGGTGATGTTGCGGGGCGCGGCGGCGCCCGATGGATCCAGGGCCCAGATGTCGTACCGGTCGTTCACCAGGAACCGCTCATCGTTCTCGGTCCATCCGGCCGATCCGTTGGAGCCGGGAATCATGGGCCGGTCGTGAAGCTCGTTGTAGAAGGGCACTCCGACACCGGCCGTCATGTTGACCGCGTCGCCGCCTGACACCGGCTTGGCAAACCACGCCCGCTCGTGACCGTCCCACCAGGTGATGTATTCCCCCCCTGGAGACAGGCTCGCCGACGCTTGAATGCCATCGAGGAACCCGGTAGCCCGGCCCGTGTTCACGTCCACGACGTACACGTCGTTGTACCCCGGCGAGTCCCAGGAAATCTCCTGCCGATACGCCATGTTCGTGACCGCTAACGCGATGTCACCGTCACCTGAATCCGCCACGGCCACGGTGGGGCGGTCGATGGTGGCCAGTTGCACCACGCGGTTGTCGGCGAGGTGCACCACGGCGGTATAGGTGCGGTTCAATTCGCGCTGCAGCTGCACCAGCTGGTTCGGCTGGAGCAAGGGATCTCGCCAGTGCCACACGTCGAGTTCCACCTTCTCCCACTCGGGCGGGTCTTCCGGATCGGGAGCCCGCCGCGGCGCCGTGCCGAAGAACAGCCGGCTGCCATCCTCCGAGAACGAGGTCTCGCCCTGTTCGCTCACCCCCCAGCGGGTCGGAATCCCACGCGTGTCCTCACCGGCCACGGCCTGCGCTTCATCGCCGCCGGCACGCCAGTGATAGAGGGTAAAGGCCGGTTGATCTTCTTCGAACTCGTCCCGATTCGCAACGAACGCCACCTGCTCGCCGGCACCGTCGAGCGAGAGGTTCTTGTACACGCCCTGCCCCGTCATCAATGCCGTGGCATCGCCCGAGCTCGGCGTTACGACGAACACGCCGTCGGCGTCACCATCTTCGTTCGAGGCGGTGTAGGCCAAGCGCGATCCGTTCTCGGCGAATTCGTACGCCGTCACGTTCTCGAACCGGAATTCCTCTCCGCTGGTCAGGTTCCGTACGACGAGCTGTGTGCCGGTGGCCTTCGCGTCTTCATCTTCGCCCCGACCGTTTCCAGAGCCTGCCCGGCTCCCGCCGCCGCGGCCAGCCGGCCGCGCGTCGGCCTCACTGGAATCGGCAGGATCCGGCCGATCCTCCTCGTGCAAGTACGCCACCCAACCGCCGGCCTCATCCGGGAGGGCGAAGGACTGCACGCGAGCGATCCTCGTGATCTCACCACTGGACAGATCGAGCACGCCCAAGGAATCCTTGGGCAGTTCGGCAGGCCGAGCGTCGTTGATGCGCATGTCCTTCACGATCGAATCCACCGGTGCGATTGCGAACACCACGAACCGGGAATCTTCACTGAACTCGGCGGAGCCGCCCCGGGGAATTTCGATGTCCTGCCCCGACCCAATGTTTCTCACATGAAGCACCCCGTCCCCCATCCCGGGAGCGAGCTGATACAGCATCCACCGGCCGTCGTGGGAAATGGCCCGGGCGCTGATACGATTCCACCCGTCGTAGACCGAGTGATCGAGGGGAACCTTGGTCTGCTGCGCCACGCCGGGTATAGCCAGCAAGGAAACGGCCGTCGCGGCGAGGAGGCAAGCTCGAATCGGGTGCGTCATGGGTCTCGCTTGTTGAGGAGTGTGTGATTCTACGGGGAGATTGGGTCGCCCGCTAGGGTTGTTCCCCTCCCCCTGCCCGGCCCGAGTGCCCTCCGTCCCCGCCCTGCCCAAGTGCCCCCTGGCCCCCCACCCGGCCAGTGGGCAAGACGCAAAAGTGGCCAGTAACCGGATTCTCCGATCACTGGCCACCATCCCTTGAGAACGTTGCGACTTAGCGGAAGACTACTCGATCGAACGCATCCCACATGAGCATGACGGCCTCGCCATCCTCGGAATGGATGAAGATGCCCTTGTTGTCCTCGTTCACGTCGTTGGAACCGCGCATCAACAGCACGCGCTCGTCTCGCAAGGTGACCCGCGAGGTGTTCTCCGACACGCGTTCGATGGACATTATCAGGCCGAATTCCACGTCGTATTCCACGCCCTGGTAGCCGCCATCCAGGCCTTCCCAGGTCCACTGTTCGTCGTTGTCCCAGCGGATGGT
>JAPULZ010000025.1 GCA_027294455.1 Gemmatimonadota bacterium | reverse complement strand
GCCAGCATGGCGCCCGGTCCGATCCCGCGGCGTCGCGCCCAGGGAACCAGTCGGGCCCCCACCGCCAGTGGGATCAGAACGGAGGCCAGCATGACGGCAAAGCTATCGGTCGTGCTCTGAAAGGCGGCCCTCAAGGATCGGAACCAGGCCACCTCGAGGCCAAACGTCGCGCAGCCGGTGCCGAAAACGAGCACCTGTGCCGCGGAGAAACCGAGGACGGCTTTCGACGTCCGGAATCGTGCCGGTTGCGGAGCTCGATCCGGCTCCCGGCCGGGACGGATCGCGCGACTGACCGCGAAGAGCGCCAGGTTCAACCCGGCAACGAGAAATGTGGTCCGCACCACGCCGAGCGCGGGAAGCAGCAGGAAGGAGATCAGCAGCACCCCGAGTGCCGCACCCGCGGTGTTGAGGCCATAGAGTCGGGCGACCGAGGTCCCGTGCTGTCGCGACATGAGTTGGAAGACCGGAATCGTGGCGCCCATGGCGCAGGTGGGTACGCCCAGGAGGATCAGGATTCCCGTCGCGTGCAGGGCCGGCGCCAACCCGGGCGCGAGCGAATAGACTCCGGTGTCGAGGCGCTCGAGGCCGGCGAAGCCGGGCAGCATGAGCAATCCGGCGATCCCGATGGCGAGCTCGAGCCCTCCGTACCAGCGCACCGCCGGCACAGCGCGGCGTCCGGCAAGGATCCGCCCCATCGCAAGGGAGCCGGCCGTCATGCCGGCCATCGTCGCGGCCAACGTGATCGAGGTGCCGAATGCGGAAGCGCCGAGGGCCAGCGTGGAGCGCAACTGCCAGAGCACTTCCCAGGAAAGCGCAGCGATGCCGCCGACCGTCACCATGGAGTTGACGACGGCGCGAGAGGCGGGTCCCGGTGCCATCGTGTCGCCGGAAGTCCGCATGCTTCGACTATATACGCCACGGCCCGCGCGCCGGAAGAGAGCCCGGGGGCTATTCCACGACGCCCCGGTCTTCACGGATCGTGATCACCCGGTCGGCCGGAATGTCGCGCACCACCGCCTTCTTGCCCCCCGGCCAACGTATTTCCACGAGATCGACGGTGGTGCTGCTCCCCAGTCCGAAGTGCAGCCGCGGATCGGAGGCAGACAGGTACGACCCTCCGCCCTTGCGCTGTCGGATCTGCCTCCGACCACCGGCGGTGAGAGCGACGCGCGTGCCCACGGCGTCTCGGTTGGAGTCCGTCCCGATCAGCCGAATCTCGAGGTAGTGACCCCGGCGAGGGCTGTCGTTGCGCAACAGGAGAGCCTCTTCATCCAGCGCCGTGGCAAACACGTCCATGTCGCCGTCGTTGTCGTAGTCGCCGAACGCGGCCCCGCGGTACGAGCGGGCGATGGCCAGTCCCGGCCCGGACGCCGCAGTCGCATCGCCGAAACGCCCACCCTCGTTGACCAGCAAGTGATTGGTCTGACGAAAGCTCGTGCCCAGTGCATAGTCGTCCACCTGCGGGTACACGTGGCCGTTGGCGATGAACAGATCGAGGTCGCCGTCGCAGTCGAAATCGTGGAATGCAGTACCCCAGGAAAGGGTTTGCCGGGTGACGCCCAGGCCGGAGAGGATCGAATCATCCAGGAAGAACTTGCCCAGCTGGTTGCGGTAGACCGTGCTCAGGTCGTGAGCGAAGTTCGTGACGATGATATCCAGCCAGCCGTCCGCGTCGTAGTCGCCGAAATTCACACCCATCCCTGCCTGCGCCTTGCCGTCGGCGTTCAGCGCCGACATGGTGGGGACACCGACGTCCGCGAAGGTACCGTCGCCGTTGTTCCGCCACAGAGAGTTCTGCACACTGTCGTTGGCTGCATAGATGTCCTGGTCGCCGTCGTTGTCGTAGTCCGCGGTCACCACACCCAGGGTGTAGCGCGGCTGCTCCAGCCACACGCCGGATTCGCGGGTCACGTCACGGAACTTGCCGTCGCCGCTGCCGCGGTACAGGACGTTCTGGAACGGGACCTGCCCCATGGGCCCGCAGAAGACGTGCAGTCCCCTGTAGTGGCAGTTGCCCTTCCGCGCCTCCTCGCTGCCCCTGCGTGGCACCTTGTCCGGCGTACCGACCATGTAGTTTCCCACGTACAGGTCGAGGTTGCCGTCCCCATCCATGTCGAAGAACGCGGCCGATGTCGACCATAACTCGTTGCCCACACCCGCCGCCTTGGTGATGTCGTCGAAGGTGCCGTCGCCGTTGTTGCGGTACAGCACGTTGGGGCCGTAGTTCGTGACGTAGATGTCCGCGTCGCCGTCGTTGTCGATGTCGCCCACGGCCACACCGTGGCCCCATCCCCGGTCCCCCACCCTGGCCTGCTGCGTGACGTCCTTGAAGTGGCCGCGCCCGTCGCCGCGGAAGAGCTGGTTCGGCTCACCCTCTCCGGCGTCCCGCTCGAGCGTCGAGCCGTTGACAACGTACAGATCGAGGTTGCCGTCGTTGTCGTAGTCCAGCCAGGCGGCGCCGGCGCCCATGCTCTCCATCAGCCAGCCCTTGTCGCCCGGACGGGCGCCGCACACATTGCGATACTGAATTCCCGAACCCGAGGTCACGTCGACGAAACGCAAGCCCGTGTCGCTCGACTCGCCATGGACGGGCGTGAGACCCAGGATCAGAGCGCCGGCCGCCATCAGGCACAGTCGGGAATGGACACGGCGCCTATTCGACATGCTCGATGCCCGGTGCTGCATGCGGATGAAGACGGTGCTCACCGAGACTTACCGGCCGGCGGCCATCGGCGTGGTGGGTTCGATCTCGGCCAGAATTCGCATGTGCGTTTCGAATTCGCGCTGCGCCTCCTCGGGTCTTCCGAGCTGAAGCAACGCCTGGCCGAAGGCATA
>JAPULZ010000249.1 GCA_027294455.1 Gemmatimonadota bacterium | reverse complement strand
TTGGCAATATCGAGTATGCCGTTCAGCACGCCCAGGCACGCGTTGCTGACGTCGTAGACATGGGCGGCGGGTGGAATCGCATGGCCGGCTCTTTGCAGGCCGGCCGCAACGTGACAGGCTGTGGCCGGCTCGAAGTGCTCGCGGCACACCCCTCCGTAGATCAACATGTCGATAGCTTGGGCCGGCACGGGCGATTCACGGAGCGCGTTCTCTGCCGCCGCGGTGGCCCCCTGCGATACCGTATACCCCGGGTCCCAATAGCGGCGCTCCTTGACGCCTGTCATCTGGAAGAGCTGGCCCGGCTGGACGTGAAGCTTTTCGTATGCCTGGGCGAGCCGCTGCTCCAACTCGTCGGACGTGACCACGCACGGTGCGAGCTCGTATCCGAAGCCCTCGATTACCACACGGGTATATCTCAAGCGATCACATCCAAGCTGAAATCGTTCATCGTATAGATGGTTCGGCCGTCCACTTTGAGGAAGCCGTCGGCCCGCAGGCGCTTCTGTACGTCGTCCACCTCCGTGATGCTGGCAAAGACCTCTACCCGCTCGCAACCCGGAATGATCTGTCCGCGGTATGTCCAGCGATGCCGGCCTGCAGCGGGGCTCTCTCCACTGGCCGGCTCTGGACCGGCGGCTTTCTCCCTGGCCATTGTCGCGAACTCCGTGCCTTCGCCCAGGTCCCACCGGTCGACGGCGTAGACCTTGAGTAACTGAATGAATGCCTCGAGGCCCAGCGACCCGGGCCACACCGGGTCCTGGTAGAAGTGCGCCTCGAAAAACCACATGCTCGGATCGACCGCGATCGAACCGTGCACCCACCCCAGGCCGGCGGCACCCCCGTCCGCCACGAGGAGGTCGATCTGATCGACCATGCGGAACCGTGGTTCGGGTAAGGGTGGGGTGTGCGGCATGACCAGGCTACGGCCCCTCTCCCTCTCGGCGGGCGTGGGCTCGTGAATGGGTGCGTCGAGGATGCCGACCTGATCCGCCAGGGCCTTGTCGGAGAAGAAACCGAAGTAGGTCGTACCCTCATAGAGGGGCCCGAGGCGTTCGCTCTCCAGGGCCATGGTGTAGTGCTGGATGATCATGCCGCCCGAGGCCGAAACCCCCGTCAGACCGACTCGTGTCGTGATCATGTCCTCCGAGGCGGTGAGCCGCGCCAACTGGATCGCGTCTCCCCCGAGATTACGGAATCGAAGATTCTCGTCGGATGTCAAAGCCGATCCTACATACGCCGCCAGCCATCCGCACGGCTGAAGCGCGACTTCGAGAAGGATCGAAAACGGCATTTCGCTCTGGCGATTGCTCCCGAAGTACCAATGATCCGGACGCACGTCGAAGTGGGCGGTGACGCTGGCGCCGGTTTGCATCGCGAACGGCTCCCCCCCGACGGCCGAAATCCGATCCAGGAATTGGTAGGGAGGACTGGGCAGCCGTGCGATGCGTCGGTCTCCTTCATCGAAGACGCGGTACGGTGCTCCGAAGGCCTCCGAGGGGTTTCCACCGGCGAACGCGAGGATGCTGTTCTTGTCGTAGCGGGTCGAATCCCCTGTCTCACCGCGGGCCGCCCACATCTTCTCGAGCCTCTGTCGGTGGGTGCCGGTCAGACGGACGGACATGTCGCGGATCTCCACCACCGGTTTTCCGTCAGCGTACATGAGCGCGTCGGCGATCGCGTACGGCTCCGGCCGATAGCCCAGCTCACGCAGATGGATCTCGTAGGTAACCTTCATGGTGGAGGCGAGCACCTGGCCCCGGCACCGAAGCCGGCTTTTGACGTCCACGATGGGCTGCCACGTCGCCCTATCCTCTTCTGCGATCCACCCGACGCGCAGGAGAAAAATTCGGAGCGTGTGCAAGCAGCATTCGTACATCAGTGTGCCTGGCATCACCTGGTCGTCGGAGAAATGGCAGGTCAGGAACCAGTCGTCGGGTTGAATGTCGGCTTCCGCCACGATACTGCCGATTCCGTACCGCCCTCCCTCGGGATCGAGCTCGGTCACGCGGTGGACCAGGCGCATGCGATCTCCGGGGATCGTCAGCGGGCGGGTGACCGGAAGACCCGAGAAAACCTCCCCGAACGCACCGACCAGATCGCCCGCACGAAGTGCCCCCAGGCGTTCTTCGTCAAACGCATCCTTCCCGATGGGTACCAGCTCACGCCAATCTTCGGACCGGACCCCCACCAGCTCCTGTTCGTCGATGGCACTTCGGACGATTCCCCTACCGGCCTCGAGCTCTGCCTGAGTAAAGAACCCAGCCGTACCCTCGCGCATGGTCAGGAGCAGCCGGCCGTTCACGGTGGCGTCGAACTTGAAGCGGAAAAGCCAGGTGTCGCCCTGGCGGAAGAACCGGAGTATGTGGATGTCGTATCGAATGACTTGTCCGGGACGCGGCAGCTCGGAGTGGAAGGTGACCACGGCATCGAGAAGCCGATAGACGGCGAGACCCTGGGTCTCTGAGTCGATCCCCAAGTAGCCTGAAAGAAGGAGATCGGCTTGGCCTGCCTCCACGGCAATGCAGGTGGGAAGTCGTCCGCCGTCGAGATACCACCCATCCGCCAGAACGTCGTGTTCGGTGACGATTCGCCCGGACGTCATCGATTGCGGCTTGGCCTCGATGTGGGTGACCCGGTCGACGAGCATGCGCGGTTCGTCGGGAAGACGAACCCGGGTCGGGTGTTCGTCCGCGTGAGCGAAGCGCTCTCCAAGGGCCCGGCCGATCGATCCGATGGCGA
>JAPULZ010000248.1 GCA_027294455.1 Gemmatimonadota bacterium | reverse complement strand
TGAACCCCACGAGGCAGCGTTCAGACAGGCCGCGGTCTTCGGGGCCATCCTGGGCGATACCCCCGACGGCAAATCGTACCGGCCGCTCACCGGATACGTCATCTCCCAGACCACCAGCGATGATCTCGACGCCGTCCACCGTGTCCGGTAGCCGACCAGTCGTCGGGTACACAATATGGGATGTGCGAATGTGATCGGTGAGGCCTGCGCTTTCCACCCAAAAGTCGTTGTACCCCCCGGGCCCGCCCTCCCTTTGAGGCACTGCCTGATCGGATGCCGCATCTGCCGCCGCCAGCCGAGCGCGCAGTTGCGCAACTTCTTCTTCGGTCATGAATGCCCGACTGCCGAAGCGCCGCGGTCGCTGCATGGACACATTGGAAGAAAAGTTCCAGACGCCCTGTAGATCCGGCTGGCCCCATGCAGTGCGTGGAATCTCATAGGTGTCAGGAGCCTGGCCAGCCAGAGCAAGCGCAGGTGACAGCACCAGCAAACCCAGTGTGATGGCTTTCTTCAGAACCCCTCTCAAACAGGAAAACGGTGCGGAAGCTGGTCCGAATCAACGACCTGAGCCGCTGACAATCACCCGATCATACCCGTCTGGGCGGTCAGACAATCGTCCGAGCGGAGCTCCGCCGGTGCGCGTCCCGCCTGGACGGTGATCGGAGCCGCCCGAACCTGAACGGAGCGAGCGGGTCGGGTGCGAGACGAAGAAATCCGGACGTGCGGGGCGGCGCTCGGTGTATAACGGTCCTGATCCGGGTACACGGTAGGGGACATGCCGATGGACGGGTACCCGAGGGATCGCCTGGACACGAAAGGGACCACGCCATGACGACCCGACGCCACCGATATGCGGCAGTGGCTGGTGCTGTGTTGACGCTTGCCATCACCGGTCACGCCGGTTCGGCACTCCTGATGGGCCGGGTGCCGGGACCCGCCGCGTGGAAGGGGGATCTCACACCGATCACCGTGGCGGACTGGGACTACGACAGCGCCGAGCATCTGCTCGACCGCGCGGGCTTCAGCGGCACACCGGACGAGATCCGGACGCTGGCGGATATGACCCCCGAGCAGGCGGTCCGTTCTCTCATGGCCGACGACAACGTCCCGAACGACCAGCTGCCGGCGTTCGTGCATTCAGGCTTCTGGGACGAGACGCTGACGCACTTCCCGCCGAGCCGTCCCGCCGCCACGGAGCTGGCCATGCGGCACGGCGAGAGCATGGGCATCCGGGTGAAACCGGACCATGTCAACCGCCACATGCAGCCGATTTCCGACCGCTTCTTCTACTGGTTGCGCGCGACCCAGCTGGAGACCCGCCGGGTGGGCTACTGGTGGGCCGAGCGGATGCTCGACACCGACCACCCGCTCCAGGAGAAGATGGCGCTGTTCTGGCACGGGCATTTCGCCACCGCCCAGAACAAGATTCGCGACTACCGCAAGATGCTCGGACAGATCGACCTGTTCGAGCGTCACGCGACCGGCAACTTCGGCGACCTGCTGGTCGCGATTGCGCAGGACCCGGGCATGCTCTATTACCTCGATGCCGGCGTGAACGTGAAAGGCGCCGCCAATGAGAACTTCGCGCGCGAGGTGATGGAGCTGTTCACGATGGGTGTGGGCCACTACACCGAGCAGGACGTGCGCGAGGGGGCGCGCGCCTTCACGGGCTGGAACTTCGAGAACCTGGATTTCGTCGTGAACGCGGCGCAGCACGACGACGGGCCCAAGACCTTCCTGGGGCGCACCGGGAACTTCGACGGCGTGGACGTGCTCGAGATTATCCTCGAGCAGCCGGTCACGGCCGAGTATATCGCGGCCAAGATCTATCGCTTCTTCGTGCGCGAGGATGTGTCGCCGGCGCTGGTCACGCAGCTTGGCGCCGTCCTGCGGGACAACGACTACGAGCTTCGGCCGCTGCTGACGACCCTGTTCCTGTCTCGGGACTTCCACAGCGAGGCCAGCCACGGCACCCACATCAAGGGCCCGGTCGAGCACGTCATCGCGATGCTGAAGCAGCTTGGCGCCGAGGACGTGCCGGGCGTGCCCGACTTCAACAGCACCACGATCGCCCTGGGCCAGCACCTGCTCAACCCACCGTCGGTCGCGGGTTGGGCCCAGGGCAAATCCTGGATCACGCCAGCCATGCTCCAGGGACGGGGCAACGTCGCCTTCAACTACCTGTTTCCCAATGTCATCGCGTTCCGGGATCCGAATTTCCTCTCCCGAGCCGGGGACGGGATCGTGGGCGAGCGCCTGCGTCGTGGCCAGGACTTCAGCACGGCGATTGCCCTGAATGACCCCGATGCTGACGACCCCGACAAGATGCTGGCGTTCGACCTGGCGAACAAAGAGCGGGACGAGCTGTTCAACACCCGGGTCTCCGGTTACCGCGCGTGGGCCCAGGCCATGCAGAAGCTGATTCCGACGCCGCGTGGCGCGGCCCGGATCAACCTGACTCAGATCGTCCTGGACTCCGGCTCGAAGACCACTAGCGAGGCCGTCGATGCTTTGCTGGAACGGTTCCTGCGGCTTCCGGTGTCGAACGACACGCGCCGCGCGTTCGTGACCCTGCTGGATGCGGAGCTCGGCACCACCGACCTCGCCCGCGCCCAGACGTACATGGAAGATCCGCTGCGCATGGTGACCCACCTGATCATGAGCACGCCGGAGTATCAGATTGACTAGCTGTGATGACAACCGCATACCCGTCCACGGCGCGCACGTGCGCGCCCGCGAAGGAGCGGAGTGGGGCATTGGGGCCCCGGCGAGCGACGGAGCCGGGGTGTGGGGCGGAGCCCCACCTAAAGATGCTGGCGTAGC
>JAPULZ010000247.1 GCA_027294455.1 Gemmatimonadota bacterium | reverse complement strand
CGATCCCGAGTTGCGTCTCGCGGTTGAGCTTGTCCCGCAGCGTCTCGCCGTCGATGAACGGCATCACGTAATAGAGGAACCCGTCGGCGTCCCCTGAATCGTGCAAGGGCAGGATGTGCGGGTGCTGGAGATTGGCGGTCGTTGTGATTTCCTGTACGAAGCGCTCGGCGCCGAGCACTGCCGCAAGTTCGGGGCGCAACACCTTCACCGCCACCTTGCGCTTGTGCTTCAGGTCCTCGGCGAGGTAGACGGTCGCCATGCCGCCTTCGCCGAGGTGGCGTTCGATCTTGTAGCGGTCGGCGAGGGCGGTGGAGAGGCGAGCGGTTATTCGGCTCATGGCTTTTGTGCAGATAATGAAACAGCGGCCACGGATAATTGACTGCGGGCACGGATCGATCCGGATGCTGTCCGCGCGCTTGGTTCGTCTACGGACAAATCCGTGCTCGCAAAATGGATCGGTTGCCGGGCACCAGCAGCAGTATCAATCCGTGGCCGCTCAATCCGTGGCCGCTCAATCAGTGGCCGTGTCAATTCTCCAACCGCGCCTTTAGTTCCTCAAACCAATTCTCTACCACGATCAGCGCCTCGATCTGCGTCGCGGTCCCCACACTCCGCACCATGATGAACCGGCCGTCGGCCGCCACATCCCATGGCGTGTAGTACTCCGATTGGATCTGCAACATGTCTGGCGGAAGTCGGAACAGCGCGCTCGGTTCACCGATTGCGATCGTCGAGCCGGGTGACACGGTCACCGCCATCATATCCTTGTCCGCCGAGAGGTAGAACAACTCTCGGCCGTCCTTGGACCACAGCGGGGAGGTGGCGCCCCCGTTTGACACCTGACGCTTGCCGGACTCTGTGTCGGGGAACGGCCGGATGAACACCTCCGTTCGACCGGTCTCGTCGGACTGGTACGCCAGCCGCGCCCCATCGGGCGACAGGGCGATGGCCTCCTCATCGTACGGCGTAGCCAGTATCGGCACGGGCGCGTTGTCGACGCCGGGGCGCATGCCGAAGATGTCCCGGCCCCCCGCCGCCGCCGACACGGCGCCCAACCGGTACACCAGCCACCTGCCGTCAGGCGACCACATGCCCTCGTCGACGGTTCCTTCCAACAACAACGAGTCGGCGCCGGTGCCGTCGGCGCGGCGCTGATACAGCCCATTGGTTCCGACGCGAAAGGCCCCGAAAACAATGGACCGTCCATCGGGCGTCCAACGTGGCCGGTACTCGGACCCGGCATCGAAGGACACACGGTGCAGGGCGCCCCGTGGCAGGAGCTTGACCCAGATGTTGTCACCTGCCTCCGTCGAGAGGCCGATGGCGAGCTGGCTCCCGTCCGGCGAGAGGGCCCACCCGTCGTTCCCGGCGAATCCGGAGAGTCGGAAGGTCCACGAAGAATCGACGACCGTCGCGCGGCCCGAACGCTCCACCCACACCAACTCGAACTGTTGGGACGCCTGCGCTGCGCCGGACCGCATCACCAGCGTGCCGGACGCCGAGATCGCGATGTGCGGAGAGTTTTGCGGCGTTGAGATGCCGTCGAGCACGGGGATTGGCGCGCCGCGAGTTTGCAGCGAGCCTATGTCGAAGGGCACCGCCATCAACGTCCCGTCAGTCACGACATACACGAGGTGACCGCTGGCAAGGTACTGACCGAAGCGGGCACTCGTCACCACAAGCCGCGCCGTTCCCGAACCGAGGTCGAACGACCACAACTCCGACTCTCCACACGGCCTGACACACGCCTGGAAGAGAATCCCCCGACCCTCGGGCAGCGGCGAGAGCTGGTTCGCGACGACGCTGTCAAGCGCGATCAGTGTGGCCGTGCCACCCGCATCCGAGACGCGGACAAACCCCTGCCCAAATCCTGCTCGCGCCGCCACGATCGTGCCGTCATCGAGCCACGCCACTGCGCGGTTGGTGGCCACCCGTCCATCTATCAGGGTAAAGGGTGTGCCGCCTCCGGTCGGAATCTTCTTGACCTGCCCGCCGACGACAAAGGCTATCCATTCGCCGTCGGGGGAGAACGTAAAGCCGGTCACGCCCTGTGTGCCGGCCAGCGGCGTTGCCGCGTAGGCATCGCGGGACTTTACCCAGAGCTGGATGGGGGGCACGCCACCGTCCGCCGGACCCACATACACGATGCGAGAGCCGTCGGGGGATGAGATCGCGGGCTCCCCGGGGATCGGCGCCTGTGACGACGGCAGGGCCAGTCCGTAACGAATGACGGTCGCCGGCGGCGTTGGTTGTAACACGCTCCAGAGAGCAATACCGGCCAGCGCCGCGGTGACGACGGCGAGTAGAGGCACGCGGCGGGCCCGGTGCTCGGGCGCTGCGGCACCCGGGCCCAAGGTAGCCACGGTGAACGCGGGATTGGCGAGGGCGTCGGCAAACGCCGCCGCGCTCGTGAACCGATCCGCGGGGAGCTTGCTCAAGGCCTTCTGCACGGCCACACCCACGTTGTGTGGGATCGTGGACCGCTGCTCCGTAACGGGCTGGGGCTCGGAGGTCAGGATCTTGGCAATGATCGCCTGCACCGAGTTGCCGAGGTGCGGCGGTTCACCCACCAGCATCTCGTACACCATCGAGCCCAACGAGTACACGTCGCTCCGCGCATCCAGCTCGCGGTCGCCCGTCGCTTGTTCCGGACTCATGTAGTGGGGGGTGCCGAGGCTCATGCCCGTCTCGGTGAGGCGCGCACCACCCGCCTCTTTCACCGCGAGCGCAATTCCGAAATCGGCCACCAGCGCCTGACCCGACTGGAGCAGAATGTTCTCCGGCTTGATGTCCCGGTGCACCACCCCATGCTCGTGGGCGTAGTGCAACGCGGCCGCCACCGCCCGGGCCAGCTCCACTGTCTCCTCCACGTCCAGCTGCTTTTCGCGGTCGAGCTTGTCCCGCAGCGTGTCGCCCTCGACTAGAGGCATCACATAATAAAGGAAAGTGTCGGCTTCCCCCGAATCGTAAAGTGGCAGGATGTTGGGGTGCTGGAGGTTGGCGGTCGTCTTGATTTCCTGCAAGAACCGCTCGGCGCCGAGCACGGCGGCGAGCTCCGGCCGTAAGACTTTTACCGCGACCTTCCGGTCGTGCT
>JAPULZ010000246.1 GCA_027294455.1 Gemmatimonadota bacterium | reverse complement strand
GCCCGGATGGCCGGACTCGTGCGCGACATCAACTCGGGGGCGTTCACGCTGGACGACATGCTCGCATTGGCTCGAAGTGCGGTAGATGCGGGTGTCGTGCCGGCCGGGCGCGGCTACTGGCCGAGGCCTACGCGCGGGGGCGATCACCTGCAGAAGTACCGCGCCTTCGGCGGGAGCATCATGGAGGAGTCGTCGGGGCGCCTCGTAGCGGATCGGGCTGCCCTGGCTCGGTGGTTCGCGTTTCAGCGGCGCATTGTAACCTCCGGGGTCACGCCGAAGAACTATCCGGGTACCGAGTGGGGCATCTGGCACAACACGGTGACGCGCAACCAGGTGCTGTTCTGGGAAGGAGGCATCTGGAATTGGTCGCGGTGGGCCGACCAGTACGTTTCGGAGCTGGGCGGACGCGGCTATCTCGAGGCGAACGTGGGCTATGCCTGGCCGCCGGCAGCGAACAAGGGGGAGGTACCCGCGTCGCTCAGCCATCCATTGGTCTACTTGATCACGACACCCGCGGCTTCGGGACAGCAGCAGCAGGAGCTCGCCTTGCGGCTCCTCGGCCACATGACCACGCCCGAGCTCAACACCCGGCACGCAGTGGAGAGCTCGCATCTGGCGATCTTGAAGTCGCAGCTGAGCTACCCGCCCTACCGCGAGGACCGCTTTCTGTACGCCATTTCGAGGATGGCGGGCTCGACCGGCGCGTTCTTCCAGCCCAACCATGTGCGCTTCTCGCAGTGGTTCGATGTCGTGATGGGAGCGATGGAGGACGCGCAGAGCGGCCGCCGCAGCCCCGAACAGGCGGCTGAGGATGCGGTGGCGCTGATGCGCATGGAGATCGATGACGAGCATCTGGCGGTGCTCTGATATGCCCGCGCAGACCGGCCGGGAGTCGGCGGAGCAGGACAGCTTCGCACTGATGGCGCCGGCAGGCATCTTGGCGCTGCTGTTCTTCCTGCTGCCGATCGCCATCATCGTGCTGATGTCCCTCACGAACGTCAGCACCGATACGGGCTTCTCCGGCTGGAGCTGGGTGGGACTCGGGAACTACGCCAGGATCTTGAATCACCCGGCCACGGGTCAGCATCTGTGGATCACGCTCAAGTACGTTGCGGTGACCCTGGTGTTCTTCAACGTGGGCCTCGGGCTGGTGATCGCGCTGCTGACCACGAGCATCGGCAGCCGGGGGGGAGCCCTGTTTCGCGCCCTCTGGTTGCTGCCGCGCATCACGCCGTCAGTGATCTACGTGATCATGTGGAAGTATCTGGGCGCGGACGCGCCCTACGGCTTCTTCAATACGGTCCTGGTGCCGTTGGGGGTGGAGCCGCAGAACTGGGTGGCGGCGCAGCCCTTTCTGTTTGTGGTGCTGGTCAACGGATTCATCGGCGCCAGCTTCGGCATGATCATCTTTACGTCGGCGATCGAGTCGATCCCCCAGGACTATCTCCGGGCCGCCATGCTCGACGGGGCCAACTATCTGCAGCGGGTGCGTCACATCATGCTGCCCATGATCAAATGGCCGCTCCTATTTGTGCTGACCTTCCAGACCCTGTCGCTTCTGACCTCGTTCGAGCAGATCATGATCTTGAACGACGGTGCCGGGGGCATGGAGGTCTGGCCGCTGTGGGCCTACCACACGGCTTTGGACAATTACTACGGGAACTTCCGGTGGGGCTTCGGGGCCGCATTGGCCTCGGTACTGGTCGCCATCGGCGTGGTGTTCTGCTGGGCGTATCTCAAGCTCTTCAAGTTCGACGAATTGGTGGCGAGGCCGAGGATCGATGCTGTTTAGGTATCTCTTGTTGTTCGTGCTGTCGGTACCGATCGGGATCGGGTACTTGTGGATGTTCATCTCCACCTTCGCTGTCCGCACGCACGGACTGATGCCGGTGGACGCTCAAGGCGACTTCGGCGGCCTTACGCTCGAGAATTGGGCGTTCCTGCAGGACCCTCAGCTCTGGAAGGCGCTCTGGAATACCTGCCTCTTGGCCGGGGGGATGACGGCTCTGACGGTCTTGATCTCGTCGATGGCGGGCTACGCGCTCTCACGCATCGAGTTCCGGTTCCGGCGCCAACTGCTGTCGATGACCTTGCTCTTGCACGCGTTTCCCAGTGTCACGCTTCTGATCGCGATCTACTTCGTGTTGAAAGGGCTGAGCGCTTCGCCGTTGCTGGGGCCCTGGATCGGCTACAACACGATGGGCGGCGTGATCCTCGTCAGCGTAGCCATGCAGCTGCCCCTGGGGGTGTGGCTCATGAAGGGGTTCTTCGACAACCTGTCGTGGGACGTCGAGCGCTCGGCCCTGTTGGACGGCTGCACCCGCATTCAGGTGTTCTGGCGCGTCGCCCTGCCGATGGTGGGGCCGGGGGTGGCGGCTCTGGCTGTACTCTCGTTCATCACGGGGTGGGGGTCGTTCCTGATCCCCTACACCTTCATGATGGACCAGGGCTCGGCCACCCTGGCGACCTACCTCATGCAGTCGATGACAGACACAGCACCCGCGCGCTACGGCACCCTGGCCGCGATCGGGCTGTTTCAGACCCTGCCAATCCTCGGATTCTTCCTGTTTGCCCAGAAGTACCTGATGAACATCTATTCGGGCGGGACCAAGGGCATGGCGTAGCGCGGTGAAGCTCGAGCTCGAGAAGCTGACCAAGGACTACGAAGGCCACCGGGCTGTCGACGGCATCGACATGACGGTGGAGGACGGCGAACTGGTCGTGTTCTTGGGGCACTCGGGCTGCGGCAAGACCACGACGTTGATGATGGTGGCGGGGCTCATCGCACC
>JAPULZ010000245.1 GCA_027294455.1 Gemmatimonadota bacterium | reverse complement strand
TGAAGACGAGCTCCCACTCGATCTCGAGCGCCTCGCACGGGCAGGTGCCGTAATGGACCTGGTGTATGGCCCTACCGCGACGGCATTTGTGGAAGCGTCCAAACGCCTTGGGATTCCAGCGGTAGACGGTGGGGAGATGCTGTTGCACCAAGGGGCTGTGTCCTTCGAACGCTGGTGGGGTGAGACTGCCCCGATCGAGGCGATGAGGCGGGCGCTGGGAGCCGCTCGGTCTGCTCACGCCGACGTGTGAAACGCCGCGGCGGGCGTATGAACGCCGCGATGGGCGTGTGAACGGCCGGGCGCTGGCCGCCGAGCTCCTGGATTTTTTCCTGCCGGCGGTTTGTGTCGGCTGCCGAGACCACCTTCCACTGGAGTGTTCGGGAGAGCTGGTCTGTGGTGCTTGCCGAACTCGGCTTCGCGCCCCTCCGTGGCCGCGTTGTCGCCGATGCGGGTTTCCGGTCGGATCAGGGGTTCTTGCTGCCGACACCTGCTTCGAATGTGCGGGATGGGGGCCCGAGCTTTCGGGCGCGAGCTCCGCAGTCGTTTTGCGGCCTCCGGCGAACGCTCTTGTGCACGGCTTGAAATATGGTGGCTGGAGCGGTCTGGCGATGCTCATGGGTGAGCGGATGGCCCAGCGCGCCATTCCCCGAGAGTTGGAGTATGAGCAGTACCTGATTGTGCCAATACCCACCACCCGACGCCGAGCCCGCGCGCGTGGATACAACCAGGCGCGTTTGCTCGCGGAGACCATTGCCGACCGGGTCGATACTCCCCTGATTGACGCTCTGGAGCGGCGCCAAGATGGGTCGACTCAGGTCGGGTTGCACCCTGCCGAGCGTCGGGCTAACGTCAAGCGAGCATTTTCGGTTCGGGTCGACGTGCGAGCCAAACTCACGGGTGCCCGAGTCCTACTGGTCGACGATGTGCTGACAACCGGATCCACCGCGATGGAGGCGGCTCGACCACTTGTCCAGGCGGGGGTGACGCAGGTCTTCCTCAGTACCTTTGCCCGTGCCTTACCCTATGTGAAATAATCCCATCAAGCGAAATACCAAGAGGAGGCGAGTGGATGCCAATCCGCGTTGCCATTAACGGATTCGGCCGTATCGGCCGTAATGTCCTTCGAGCTGTGCATGCATCGGGCGATTCGGAGATCGAGATCGTCGCTCTGAACGACCTCACAGACAATGATATGCTCGGCCACCTGTTGAAGTACGACTCGGTGCATGGGGCTTTTCCAGGGGAAGTGACGGTGCATACGGTTGGCTTGAAGGTCGATGGCCGTACCATCGAGGTTTTTTCCGAGCGTGATCCGGCCAAGCTGCCGTGGAGCGATCTGGGTGTCGATATCGTCGTAGAGTCGACCGGCCTGTTCCGGGCCAGAGATCAGGCGGCCAAGCACCTCGACGCCGGAGCGAAAAAGGTCATCATCAGTGCTCCGGGCAAGAACGAGGACATCACCATCGTCCTCGGCGTCAACCATACCAAATACGATCCGGCGAAGCATCACGTCATTTCAAACGCCAGTTGCACGACGAACTGTCTTGCGCCCGTTGTAAAAGTCCTGATGGAAGAGTTTGGGTTTCGTCGGGGATTGATGAACACCGTACATGCCTACACGAACGACCAGGCGCTCCTCGACGTGCCTCACTCGGACAAGCGGCGTGCCCGTGCGGCAGCCCTTTCGATGATTCCAACGACGACGGGTGCGGCGAAGGCCACCGCCCTCGTGATCCCCGAGGTCGAAGGCAAATTGGACGGGATGGCCCTGCGCGTTCCGACGCCTAATGTGTCGGTGGTGGACCTGGTTGCTGAGCTCGAGACGGACACGACGGAAGAAGCTGTGAACGAGGCGTTCCGGCAGGCCGCCTCCGGGTCGCTGGCGGGAATTCTCGACCTTTGCGACGAGCCGCTGGTGTCTGTGGACTTCACTGGGAACCCTCACAGCTCGATCGTGGATGGTCCGAGCACGAAGATCATCGATGGGAGCTTGGTGAAGGTACTCGCCTGGTACGACAACGAATGGGGCTACTCGCAGCGGGTGGTGGACTTGGCACTCTACATTGGCGAGCGGCTGGGGTAGTCGGAAGGAGGCACCCTCTATAGTTTCCGTGCCGCCGACCGACGGCTTATGTGAACCACGTCCACTCGACCCTCTCCAGGCCCCCATAACCTCCCGGATGGCCAAGAAGACGCTCGAAGACTGTCCGCCGGAAACCCTCGCCGACGAAGTTGTAGTCGTGCGGGTAGATTACAACCTGCCGCTCGATAAGGATGGCGAGGTCGTCGACGACACGCGTCTTGTCCGCACTTTGCCCACGATCCAGTATCTTGTCGAGGCAGGGGCGAAGGCGGTTCTGTTGTCTCATCTGGGGCGGCCCGGGGGCCGGCCGGATCCAACCCTCTCCCTCCGCCCCGTTGCCGGAAAGCTCGAGGAATTCCTCGGGTCTCCCGTCGGTTTTTGCTCCGTGACGACCGGCCCCCTCGCACGCGAGGCGGTTCAAAGGATGAAGAGTGGAGAGGTTCTCCTCCTCGAAAACACCCGCTTCTATCCCGAGGACACCCGAAACGACCCGGAGTGGGCGGAGGAGATCCGTTTTGGGGCGAAACTTTTCGTCAATGACGCCTTTGGGACCGCGCACCGCGCCCATGCGTCTACGCAGGGTATCGCCGACGCCGTACGCAGAAGCGGGGGAGACGCAGTTGCCGGGTTCCTGTTGGAACAGGAGCTCCGATTCCTTAGTGATGCCCTGGCCGACCCGGAACATCCCTTCGTTGCGGTGATCGGCGGCGCGAAAATTTCGAGCAAGATAGATGTGATCGAGGCTTTGCTTCCCGCCGTGGACCGGCTGCTCATCGGTGGGGCCATGGCCAACACCTTTTTCAAAGCCCAGGGGTGGGCCGTAGGCGATTCTCTCGTCGAAGAGAATCGGATCGATACGGCACGCTCACTGATGGATTTGGCCGGAGACAAGCTTCTGTTGCCGGTGGACGTGCGCACGGCATCCTGCATCACATCCGACGCTGTCACGCGTGTGTCCGCCTGTGATGAAGTGAGGGAGAACGAACACATCGGAGATATCGGTCCACATACGGCGAAACATTTCGCCGACGTCGTAGGTGGTGCCCGCACATTGATCTGGAGCGGGCCCATGGGCGTTTTCGAGCTGGCACCCTTCCAGTCGGGCACATTCGAGGTCGCCCGCGCCGCGGCCTCGGCGGCCGATCGGGGCGCCACGGTGATCGTCGGGGGCGGTGACTCCGCAGCAGCCGCGGTGGCGGCAGGTGTCGTCGATCGCATCACCCACGTCTCGACAGGTGGGAGCGCTTCGCTCGCACTCCTCTCAGGCAAGGAAATGCCTGGTGTCACGGCTCTGTCGGACCGGTAGCGCGCCGCACTTCAGTTCGTTTCGTATCGTGCACGTCGATCGTGCGCGTCAGGAGGTAATGACGTGAGACCAAAGGTGATCGCCGGCAACTGGAAGATGCATCACGGGCCCGCCGCCACCCGCCGGTTTTTTAGCAAGTTTTTCGGCGAGTTTTCACCCCGGCTTTCTGGTGCCGAGCCGACGATCTTGATTTTTCCTCCTGCGATCTCGCTACTCGCGGCAGCGGAGTCGAAGGGGGGGCGTCCGGAGATCAGCCTCGGAATCCAGAATATCCACTGGGAGCCCAAGGGTGCGTTTACGGGCGAACACTCGGTCGGAATGGCGTTGGCGGCCGGTGCCCGGTTCGCTCTTGTCGGGCACTCTGAGCGGCGACATGTGTTCGGTGAAACCGATGCTCAGGTGGAGAGCAAGGTGGCGGCTGCCATGCGTGAAGGCCTGACCCCCGTGGTGTGTGTTGGAGAGACGCTGGACGAGCGCCGGGATTCACGGGTGCAAGAAGTGATCGTTCGCCAGTTGGATGCCGCCTTACTCGGCGTTCCCGAGGATGTGAAAAATTCGATTCTCGTAGCATACGAGCCGGTTTGGGCGATCGGCACTGGAGAAACCGCGACTGTGGACGATGTTGCCGACGCCCATGGCATCCTTCGCCGCCGCTTGAGAGAGGTACGGGGCGATGCTTTTGCACAGGAGGTGGCCATCCTTTATGGCGGGAGCGTGAAGCCTGCCAACGCCGCCGAACTCCTTGCGGTAGCCGACGTCGATGGTGTCCTCGTGGGCGGAGCGAGCCTCGATCCTGAGAGCTTCGCGAGAATCGTGGAATCCGGCTGACTGCAAGGGTTTACGGGTTGACACCCCTAGGGGACACGGCGACGTTTAGCCATTATTTTCAACCCTGAGCGATGGGTCATTAATGTTCTACGGTATCTTGCTGGCAGTCTTGATTCTCGACGGCATTTTTCTGGGTGTCGTGGTCCTTCTGCAGTCTGGGAAGGGCGGGGGACTGGCCGCGATGGGCGGCGGCGCCGCTGCCACGGACGGAATCCTGGGTGGACGCCAGGCCACGACCATGCTCACGAGGGCCACGTGGACGACCGGATCGGTCTTCATGCTGTTGGCCTTGGTCCTCTCCATCATGTCGTCGCGGGCGGAGCTGCCACAGTCGATTCTGCGTCAGGACCCGGCTTCCACCGCGCCGGTTGCTCAGCCGATTCTGCCCTTGCTCGATCAGACGGGGGATGCGGGTGACGGATCTGGCGAGCCGAACGAGGCTCCCGCAGGCGGCGACGGGAACGACTGACGGGGCTGCATCTCACGCAGGGTGCTTCCGGGGCTCGGTAATGACGTCCTTCGAATCGGTTCTCTGACGTGGCCCGCATCGAGGTTCCCATGCCCCAGATGGGTGAGTCGATCGCCGAGGGTACGGTAACGAGGTGGTTGAAGCAGGTCGGCGACCCGGTCGAGAGAGACGAGCCGATCCTGGAGATTTCAACGGACAAGGTGGACGCTGAGATCCCGTCACCCGAGTCGGGCACGCTCGTGGAGGTCCGTATCCAGGAGGGCGAGACCGTCGAAATCGGTACGGTCGTCGCATACATCGA
>JAPULZ010000244.1 GCA_027294455.1 Gemmatimonadota bacterium | reverse complement strand
GCCGTCGCGGTCCTGCTGGACCACGGCGCCGGGGTGAACGCCAGGGAGTCCGAGTGGGGACAGACGCCCCTGATTTTCGCGGCGGCGTACAATCGAGTGGAGGCCCTCGGCGTGCTGCTACGGCGGGGTGCGGACGCCGGGATCAGCACCGAGGTGGTGGACGTTCCCGCACGGCAGGAGCGGGATCTTGCGGCCCGGCAACGCCGGAACCAGGTCCTCGCCGCATTGCAGGCGGAGCAGGGTCGGCAGGAGCAGGTGTGGCGACCAGGCCCGAGCCAAGTCCGGGCCGCAGTCAGGGCGGCGCGGCGGCAACAACCGCTCCAGGCGAATGAGGCCGCAGAGGACTCGACGGATTACGAGGAGGCCCAGCCAGAGCCGCTTTCCTATGGGGATCTCGTCGGCAGCTACGGCGGCCTGACGGCTCTCCTGCATGCGGCCCGGGAGGGCCACGCGGCTGCGGCGCTGGCTCTTCTCGAGGCGGGCTCAGACATCAATCGGGTGAGCGGAGGGGACCACACCAGCCCTCTGCTGATCGCCACGATCAACGGCCACTTCGACCTGGCACTGCTACTGCTCGACCGGGGAGCCGACCCCAACCTGCCCAGCGACGCCGGGGCCGCCCCCCTCTACGCCACCCTGAACGCGCGTTGGGCGCCCAAGGCACGGTATCCGCAGCCGCAGGCCTACCAGCAGCAGCAGGTCACATACCTGGATGTTATGGAGGCGTTGCTGGACGCCGGCGCGGACCCGAACGCCCGGCTGACGAAGCATTTGTGGTATATGGGGTACACGTTCGACCTGTTGAGGGTGGACACGAAAGGCGCGACCCCTTTCTGGCGCGCCGCCTACGCGACTGACGTTGAGGCGATGAGCCTGCTCATGGCCCATGGCGCAGATCCGAAGAGCGCCACCCAGAACGTGCCGCAACGGCGCAGAAGGGGCGGGGGCGGTGAGAGGGAGGATCTCTCAGGGTTGCCACCGGTTCCGGTGGGCGGGCCGGCCGTGTACCCGATACACGCGGCCTCGGGCGTGGGGTACGGCGAGGGGTACGCCGGGAATTCGCACCGGCACGTGCCGGACGGCTGGGTGCCTGCGGTGAAGTACCTCGTCGAGGAGCTTGGCGCCCAGGTGAACGCGAGGGACCACAACGGCTACACACCGCTCCACCATGCGGCGGCGAGGGGAGACAACGAGCTGATTCTCTACCTGGTGGAGCAGGGCGCCGATGTAACCGTCGTGAGCCGGCGGGGGCAAACCACCGCCGACATGGCCAACGGCCCCGTGCAGCGTATCCGGCCATTCCCCGAAACGGTGACGCTGCTGGAGGGTCTGGGCTCGAAGAACAACCACAACTGCGTGTCCTGCTAGAGCATCCCGACGCCAAGGTGGCCGGTACATGTGGCGGCTGTTGGTGAAGCCCAACGTCGTTTGGTTCGCAACCCCGGGCTTGCGCCCGCGACCTCCGTAACATCGGCTTGACGACCTCTTGACGGCCAGTGAGTAGGATGGGTCCTCTCCTTTAGGAGGCCCCATGCGCCCGAAGACACCCTGGATCGTCTGCGCCCTGTGTGTGCTGGTCACCTCGTCGTGCGAGAACCCTGTGGGCCCCATCGAGCGGTGCCTCTTGCAGGCGGAGTTCGACGGTCCGTTCGACATCACGATGTTCAAGGGCGACACGCTGCAGTTTTCGGTGGTGGTGCGCGACTGTAACAACACCGTCCTGCCCAACTATCCGATTGAGTGGCGGTCTCACGACGTCAGCATCGTCACGGTTGACAATACTGGACTCGCCATCGCGCGGGCCCAGGGGTACGCCTACCTCGAATGGAGCGCGATCGACCTCACCGGAGCAGGCGCATTCGGCGTGACAAACATCCGGGTCAGCGAGTATGCAGCGCGGGTCGAGATCGGGCCGACCGACCTCCGTGTCGTGCCGGAGGGTCCGGGGTTCCTGACGGCCACCGCATTCGCCGAAAACGGAGACGCACTGTTCCCGGGCTGGACCGCAACCTGGGAAAGCGGCGACGACGGCATTGCAACCGTGAACGCGGCCGGGGTCGTGCGCGGCGTGGCTGAGGGAGTCACCTCGATCACGGCCACGGTTCACGATGCATCTGCGACGGTGGAGGTCACCGTGACACTCCTGACCCTGGTGGACGTCCATGTTGGTCACTCGTTCACCTGCGGTGCCACCACCGACGGTTTCGTCTTCTGTTGGGGGCGGAATGAATCGGGCGCACTGGGAGATCCGAATAGCCCCAGTGACCATCGCCTCCGTATGGTGGTCGGCCGCACGCGTGTCCGCTCGGTCACCGCCGGCGGAACACACGCATGCGCTCTAGACGAAGACGGGACAGTGTGGTGTTGGGGATCGGCTGCATCCGGGCAACTCGGCGCCGGCCTCTTTGGGGGAGTCCATCGTCCGAGCCGGGTCGCATCTGAAATTCCTTTCAGGGACGTGAGTGCAGGTGACGCCCACACGTGCGGGATCACGCCCGCGGACACGCCGTACTGCTGGGGCTCGGGCGGATCTGGTCAACTTGGGGCCCAGGGCGTTTCGCTGTGCTCCTTCGGGAAAGGAGCGGGTCTTCCCTGCAGCCTCATCCCGATTGCCGTCTCCGGACTCGACGAGCTGCAGGTCATCTCGGCTGGCGGGGCCCACACCTGCGGCCTCGATCTTCAGGGCGCCGCGATTTGTTGGGGGGCGAACTACGCCGGGCAACTCGGGCTCGGCGCCGTGTCGGACTCGGTGGGGTCTCCCACCAACGTGGACACTCAATTGCGGTTCGAAAGGATCAGCAGTGGAGGGTCCCACAGCTGCGCGGTCACAGGCGCCGGCGAGATCTACTGCTGGGGCTACAACCCCACTGGCCAACTGGGAAATGGCACGCTGGGAAACCGCACACTCCCCGTGGCCGTGGTGTCCGCCGAGAGGTTCACGATGGTGAACGCGGGTTTCGATCACACCTGCGCACTGACCGAAACCGGTATCGCGTACTGCTGGGGAGGGAATCGGGACGGGCAGTTGGGTGACGGCTCCGGTGATCAGTCGCCCAAGCTCGTGCCGACGCTCGTGGCCGTGGTACCAGCCCTGCAATCCATTTCGGCTGGAGCCACACACTCGTGCGGACTCGGCGTCGATGGCGTGGCCTATTGTTGGGGCAATAACCTAGATGGCCAATTGGGTGCCGAAGCCGGCGACCCAAGCTGGTTGCCGATCCGGGTGTCCGGGCAACGATGATGCGCCTGACGGTTCGCTCTTTCGTCGCAGCGACACCAACCCGATGGGAAGGTGCCTCCATCGTCACGGCGGCCCTACTCACC
>JAPULZ010000243.1 GCA_027294455.1 Gemmatimonadota bacterium | reverse complement strand
GGTCCATGTCACTCCCTCCCGCAAATGTTCGGCACGGATGGTCCCGCTACCGTCCGGATTCAAATACTCGAGGAACGCGGGATCGCACTGTAGGCTCTCAATCTGCACGCTGGTGGCGGCCCAGCGAGCTGGGTGGAGCTGGTGGATGAAGGCAAGATCCTCCGCGCTCTCGATGCGCAGTTGGTGGATCCCGCCGTAATTTTGGAAGACAATGGGCTTCATAACGCGCATTCTACTCCATTGCAGGGAATGTAACGCCGCACAAGATCTGAACAGGTCAAGACTGGCTCAGGATAGGCGTCATGGGGGCATGGCGTCCATTGTCGCACTGCCCGCGATGGGACTTTCGGTAACCAGAGAGTGGCTTGCTCTAGCAATTGTTGCGTTAGATTTTCCATAAACCAACGACCCCTGGTTGTAGCTTGCCTTGGCCTTTTGCGTCCCTCGGGTTTGCCGATTCCACCACCCGGCCCAGAGTCGCGAAACATCACCCACCGCAATAACTTGCGCAAGATTCTTACCGCAGCGCGAACGACTGCCACCAATCACACAAGCACCTGATCCCACAACGACGTAAAACGCATTCTCGGCGGTTTCGCCGACCTCGTACACCCCGAAGTGGGCGTAGTGGGCGGCATAGAAACTCCGGGCGGCCTGCGGGTACGTCTTGTAGAACTGATTGTCATACTGTGCGGGTAGCCAGTACTGAACGTCGCGCTGAACAATCTGAGCTGCCGAAGAGGCCGGCCAGGCAGCACCGAGCATGACCGCTCCTGCGATCATTCGGATCGTTTCATATCCAACTCTTAGTGAACGATGGTTTGAATTAGACCGTTCGACCTAGACGTTGGGCTTTCGAGGGGGAGTCGGTGGCCGGCTGATGACGGAAAATATCAGCATGAAGCGCGCGCCGCCAGGATGGCACGAGTGTCGGACGAGCAATGCGGACAGGGCGAGGCCAGATCATCGTCACTGGTCAGCTGCTCGACCGGCCCCATGTGATGAGTCGCCAACTTTGGTGGAGCCTGCTTTGTCTCGGCGTGCTGATGAACGTGGCAGCCCTAGCCCTAGTCCGAGGCCGTATCTGCGCGCGCGCCGGACGGGAGGATGGCGCCGAACCCAGTCACAGCAACGACTAGCGTTGCTATGCAACGGCTCGCGCGCCGCAAACGAGTGACTCGAGGATATCTCAATGGCACCAACATGAAGAAAACAGGGTCGGGCAGTTGTACAGGGCTACGGATCGGAGTAGCTTTCAGGAGGGTGTCGCCCTTCCTCAATGCCGCGCTCACAGACCACCAAGCCTTCGCGCCAAGATGAATCGCTTAGTCCATCCTGATGATTTCCCGGCCAGCCGCAAGAGCGCGTATCTCAACACCGCTTCCGTGACCCTGATGTACCGGGGTGCCGAAACGGCAGCCGCCACGTGGTTAGCTGATCTCGCCAGCGACGGCACCATCACTTTCGATGAAGTGGCCGAGGAGGGCGTGTTCGACGAATTGCACCGCGCCACCGCCGAGCTTCTCAACGCTCGCGAAGAAGATATCGCCGTCGGCTCGAGTGCGACAGAACTCATGGCATCCTTGGCCTGGGCGGTCGCTCCCGATTGCACGAGCAACATCGTGAGTACCGGCATTGTGTTTCCGAGCACGATCTATCCCTGGATCAGGGTGGCGCAACACACAGGAGCGCAAGTCCGCTTCGCGGAGGGACAGGGAGAGTACGTGGATCCCGATGCAATCACTGCGTTGATCGACGATCAAACGGCGGTGGTCTGCGTTTCTCACGTCGAGTACAGCGGCGGACAGCAATACGACCTCACGAGGCTCGCACACCACGCGCACGACCACGGCGCGCTCCTCATCGTCGATGGCGCGCAATCCCTGGGCGCCATTCCAATCGACGCCGCGACTTCAGGCGTAGACGCGTTGGTTGCGTCAGGATACAAGTGGCTTTGTGGGCCGTTCGGCGTAGCGGTCATGTACCTGGCGCCGCACTTGCAGGGCCGGTTGAATCCCGGCGTGGTGGGGTTTCGCAGTCATGAGGACATGTGGGACCTCCAGGCGACCCGGTTGGAGCTCCCGCAAACGGCCCGGCGTTTCGAGGTCAGTACGATGGCCTATGGATGTGCGATCGGCCTTGCAAGATCGATCAGGTACTTGTTGCGCGTGGGCGTCGGGCGCATCCGCGATCACAACCGGCAGCTCGCAGACCACCTGGTCGACGGATTGCGAGCGCGAGGCGCTGACATCGTCGGGCCGCGACTCGAGGAAGAACGTACGTCCATTGTCGCTGCCCATTTTCCGGACTGCAGCGCGGGCGACATGGCGCGGCAATTGAACGCCGCCCGAGTGGTGGTCTCCGCCAGGCAATCCGCCGTGCGATTCTCGCCGCATCTGTACAACGAGCCGTCGGACATCGAGCGGGCGCTGGAAGAAATCGATCGCGCCCGCCGGTAAAACAGACGTCACCCGGCGCGTGCGCCCAGGTCGAGGCACCGTTGCCGGCACTGTGCAGGATCCGGCGCCAAGACGAGCAACGCGAAGACGAAGGGGACAACCAGAGAAGGGATCGCATAAAGATGGGCGAGCTAATGCGTGTTCCTTTAGCCGGACCTGGTCCTGAGCGGTATGTTAGCATGTAGACCATCAGTTGGCAGCACTATGCGGGACGAAACTGTAGTAGCGGTAGCGGCGATCCTCGCGAGTGACGTTCGCCGCTTGAGCCATGCGTGGCGCCGGACAATGGCATCACATCATGTTGGTGCGTTCATACACACGATCTCTGACGCCGCAAAGTTGTGGGTACTCAGTGAGTCAAGAGCTGTGCAGCCGCTGACCCCACCTTGCGCTGTAGTGGGGTGAAGTACGTTTCATCGTTGCTCACAAGGAGGTCCGCATGAGAAACACATGCCTATTTGTCCTCGTGGTCGGCCTACTGCTGCCGGTGGGTGGTGCAGCTCAGGAAGCGATCCAGAGCGCCATGAGTGCCGCGCCTGCCACTGCGTCGTATGTCCCCGTTCCCGGCTTCCCCGTGGGAACCGACATGAGTGTTGTGTACGGTGATCCGGCGTCGGGGGCGTTCGAGATGTACTTTCGGCTGCAGCCTGGTGTCAGGGTGCCGATGCACTTCCATACGTCGGCCGAGCGGGCGGTGGGCGTGCAGGGAGTCATCACGATGGAATACGAGGACGAATCCACAATGACGATCAGCCCGGGCACGTACATGTTCATCCCCTGGAAGATGCCCCATGCCGCGTCCTGTCCTTCGGGAGCGTCGCCGTGCATCGCCTATTTCTACTTTGACAAAGCGTTCGATGTGACCTGGGTTGGGGATCCTCCTGCCGATCCGAATCCTATACCGTAGGACACGAAGTAGGGACATTGAAGGGGCCGGGAAAGGAGTGGGGCGTCCAAGTGGCGCCCCTTTGTTTCGCAGTCCTGTGGAGCCGAAGGGGTAGAGCAGCAAGCGGGAATCGGGAGTCGTTGGCCACCGGGGACTGCCCGGATACCCTCATCCCACTGGCTGGACGCCTACGCGCTAGAACCACACCGACAGCCCGAGCCCGAACCGACCGTCACGTTGCGGTGCGAAGCTGACACGGTCGAGCGACACTTCCTCCCAGCGATCCGATCTGAACACGAGACCGATCAGTATGCCTAGCCCGGCGCCGGCGCCGTCAACATAATAGATCCCTGAGGCCCAGTCACCGGCGTCACACGGGGCGTCGCAGGCACCGGGGGTGGATAGCTGGGCAATAACCCACGCTGTACCGACGCCAAAGCCGATGGCTGCCGCCGACATGACCGATCTCTAGGAACGGCACGAGCTCACCCCCCATCTCGATACCGACGCCGAGTTGCTACAGAAGCACCTCGGTGACCAACGCCACCACCTCGAGGCGGTGCAAGGATAGCATTCTGTCCCACGACCCGGGGCAGCGTGGGGAGGGGTAACGCTTTCCGGGACAAGGGATGCCGGTTGGTTGGGAAAAAGAAATTATTGTCCTTTTCGGACGCTGGGCCTAGTTTAGGTCAGTTTAGCCACGTCCCCCCAGCCAGCGACCGGAAGATGCGCACCGACCAACCCGGCCTGACCGAAACCTACCAGGCACCCGCGTGGGATCCCAAGCTCGCCGAGATCTTGTACGAGTTCCTCCGTACCTCTGATCTCCGTCCCAATGAACTGAACCCAAAGCTGCAGGAGCTCGAGCGGCAACACGGTGCCTCCGTGTATTCGGAGCTGATCAATCTCCTCTGCCATCTCCGTTTCGAGCCCGACGAAGCCCGGAAGCACTGGCGCGCGATTGGAGAGCATCGCGAGTCGATGGAAAAGCGCCTGGGCTCGTTCGTGGACGTACGGGTGGCGCTGATCGACTATTTCGTCCACGTCAACCGCAAGCTCAACAATCCGACCATCATCGAGCTGAAGTTATTAGAACAAACACAAGCGTTCGCGTATCGAGACGAGCTCACCGGTCTCTACAACTATCGTTTCCTGCAGGAATATTTGGAGCGCGAAATCATTCGCGGCTCGCGCTATAGCACGCCGGTGTCCCTCCTCATGGTCGACGTGGATGACTTCAAGAAGTACAACGATGAGTTTGGCCACGAGGCTGGCAACGAGATCCTCGCAGCCATCGCGGGGCTCTTGAGGGAATCGGTTCGCGAGCTCGACCTCACGGTGCGGTACGGTGGAGAAGAGTTCACGATCGTTCTCCCGTCGACGACCAAGGCCGGTGCCGAATTAGTAGCGCAGCGGGCACGGAAAACCATCGAAGACCACGACTTCGCGCGTGAGGCCCCCCAGCGGAGCGGGAAACTGACAGTCAGTATGGGGTTGGCGACGTACCCGCATGATGCACAGGACATCAATGGCCTGATCCGGCGCGCCGATCAGGCCCTCTACATGGCGAAAGCCGACGGGAAGAACCGGGTCCAGCTATACGGTGAAGGTAGCCGATCGTACAAGCGCATCAAGGCCGCCCTGCCCGGGCAGTTCCGTGACCTGACCGGCGAGTATGAGCCGTTGATTACCATGGACATCAGCGCAGGTGGGCTCTTGTTCCGCATCGATCGGGACTTGCCCATCGGGTCGCTCGTTGAGGTGGTCTTGCCGCTTCCCGACACCGAGCGGGGAATCGTCACGGTGGGGCGGGTGGTTCGCACGGACGAAGGGCCCGACGGATTTACGGTGGGGGTCTCATTCACCGACATCGGAAGCAGGGATCATGCGCTCCTGACGGACTACATCCGGAGGCGTGAGCCACCGTCGAAGGATGAGGCAGAGCCGTAGCGCGTTTCCGAGCGATAGCGTCAATCGCCTTAGTAGCAACCCTCGCATTGGCGACGCGTCGGCTGCATCTTAGCGCAATGTCGGAGACCTTTGACCGTTTGAGGGCCGCTCTTGTCGAGCGGTACGCGATCCAGGAGGAACTGGGCGCGGGCGGCATGGCCACCGTTACCCGATTGCAGATTGCCGGTTTGAGGTTTGGGGCCGGGATGTTCCTCGCCCTCCTCGGATGCACCGGAGGCGACTCCATCGAAAACCGGAATTCCAGGAGTCGCCAACCTGTCCCCACGATCCTCGCCAACAACGCGTTCTACTACTACGAAGACGTAGATGCGGCGGAGCAGTTCTACGCGACGACCCTGGGTCTTCGAACGGTTTCGGACTTCGGATTCGCCAAGATTCTGCAGGTTGCTCCCACCTCATACCTCACCTTGGTCGACGCCGATTCCGGCATGCATTCGTCTAGTGAACCGAAATCGGTCACGCTCGCCATCGTGACAGAGCAGGTTGAGAACTGGTACGATCACCTGACAGACGCGGGCGTGTCGTTCCGAACCGATCTATTGGTCGTCGACGGTCGCCCCCACGACGGGTTCGTAGCCATAGATCCCGAAGGCTATTTTCTCGAGTTCGAACGCTTCAACGAGCACGCGGAAAACGAGCGCCTCATTCCGAGGCTGCGGGAGATCGAGCCGTTGACCGTGGCAGTCGGTGATGGGCTGACCATCTCGGCGACCGTGCTCTGGCTGTACTACAACGTGCTGAGCCCCATCCAACGGTTCTACGAACAGGCGCTCGGCACACGGATGATCGTGGACCAGGGCTGGGCCAAGGTCTACCCCACGTCTCGCACCGGATTCATCGGGTTCGTCGACGGAGCCCGCGGCTTGCACCGAGCCACCGCGGAGAAGGGCGTGTCGGTGTCGTTCTTCACAGATGACGTGGAGGCTTGGTTCGCGCGAATGGCCGGGCAGCCGGATTTTGAGTTTCGGACCGAGGAGTTGGGGGATGAGAGCGGGCGAGTGCGTACGTTCGTCGGATATGATCCGGGCAGGTATTTCCTCGAGTGGGACACGTTCCTTGACACACCCGGAAACGAAGAGTTGGTGGCACTGCTCGAACGAGAGCGATAATCGACACCGAGCAGGGAACCTCTCGTCCCGCCCGTTGTATACCAGCGAGCCATTCTACCGGACTACCATCATGAAGCTCTACCGCCTTACCGGCCTCGCGTTGCTGGTCCCTCTTTCCATGGCCGGGCAACAGGTCAGTGACGACGATTTCCGATTTGCCAACGCCAACCCCGCCTTTGCGTCGAATCAGGGACCCAGGGTGTGCATCGACGAAGGGCATCACAATTTTCATACGGCGGACGGGCGCTACAAGCCGTTTGCGGACCTGCTTCGTGGAGACGGCTACACGGTGGCCGGGTTCTCGGGCGCGTTTACCGACGAAGACCTCGCTGGCTGCGGGTTGCTGGTCATCGCCAATCCCCTGGCGGAGGAGAACGTCACCGACTGGTCCTATCCCCATCCCTCCGCATTCGCGAAGGAAGAGATTCGGGAGTTGATGGTCTGGATACGCGCGGGCGGGCGCCTGCTGCTGTTTGCCGACCACGCCCCGATTGCCGGAGCCGCCCGTGACCTCGGCGCGGTGCTCGGTCTCGTCATGATCGACGCGTATGTGGACGCGGTACCCGGTGCCACCGACGTGTTCCAGGTGTCTGACGGCACGCTCCGGCCCCACCGGATCTTGGAAGGCCGCGCGCCGTTTGAACGTGTCAATAGCGTCACGACATTCACCGGCCAGGCCGTCCAGATCACCGGAGGCTGGACCCCGCTGTTCGTATTTGGACCCGAGGCGGTAGCGAGAATCAGCCTCTCACAGGTGTTTCAAGATGGTGCCTTCGCAGAGTGGCCCCAATTCCCGGTGGGTGGGTGGGTCCACGGTGCGGTTCGCGAGTGGGACCGGGGCCGCATGGTGTTCCTCGGCGAGGCGGCCATGTGCTCGGCTCAGGTCAGTGGAGAAGAGCGATATCCGATGGGCATGAACCATCCCGAGGCCCCCCAGAACGCCCAGTTCTGTCTCAGCGTTGTGCGGTGGTTAACCGGGGTGCTGGATCGGTGACCTGACGGTGGGCGTCTGTGCCCGGGTTGCTTGCGCCGCCATGAAGTCCCAAGAGCTTCAGTAACTCCACCTCGTCGCGCCGCAATTCGCCCCGGTTATGCTTCCGGGCGTGCTTTTCGGGCCGTGCCGGGGCGTCGATGACGCGACCGCTCATGTACAGCTCGATCACCTTGGGATGGATGTAGTACTTGCGACACACCGCCCGGGTGTTGCCCAAGCGCTCCGCCACGGCGTCGATGCACGCCAGGATGTTGGCTTTCTTCTGCTTTTCCGTATCGGCGACGCCCAGATCCCGGAGCGCCGCAGCGGCCAGGACCGTGCCCGTCCAGGTTCGTATGTCCTTGGCCGTAAAACTGCCACCGGTGATGTCGGCCAGGTAGCTGTTGATGTCGCCGGAATCGACGACCTGGCAGCGGTCCTTCTCGTCGAAGTACTTGAAGAGCTCTTCGCCGGGGAGCGTCTGGCAGTGCTGGACGATTCGGGCCAGACGCCCGTCGGTGATGGACACGGCGTGTTCCACACCGCTCTTGCCCCGAAAGTCGAACTTCACCTTCCAGCCTTCGACAGCGGCATGGCTGCCCTTCAACGTGGTGAGGCCGTAGGACTTGTTGTCTCGCGCATATTCGTCGTTCCCGACCCGAATCAGCGTCGCTTCCAACAAGCGCAACACCGCGGCCAAGATCTTCTCCCGCGGCAAACCGGACCGCGACAGATCGCGCTCGATTTGCTTGCGCATGCGGGGAAGCACTTGGCTGAATTCCAGAATTCGCTCGAACTTGGTCTCGTCGCGAATCGCGCGGTACTTGGTGTGGTAGCGATACTGTTTACGCCGCTTCGCGTCACGTCCGGTGGCCTGGATATGTCCGTCTCCACGCGGACAGATCCACACGTCCGTCCAGGCAGGGGGGATTACCAGACCCTCGATCCTGGCAGTCACGTCGCGGTCCGCTATGCGGCGCCCTTCGGGATCGAGGTAGCGGAAGCCCTTGCCCGCCCGTTTGCGTGTGATGCCGGGCGAGGCTTCGGTGACGTACTGCAGGCCCGCAGCCTTTGCCGACTTCGTGTGTTCGGTGGCGTCCCTGGGCAAGCCTGGATCTCCTTTCGAAAAGGGCTAGGTGTGGGAAGATCGCAGTGCCCCGGGGGCCATTCTGTGTCCGGGCTCACTCGCATCGGACCCCGGCGGGGGGGCGAGGAGAGTCCTGACCCGGCGAAACCCCAGCTACGGCGCCATTTCCGGGGTGCCCGGGGCCGTTCTGCCCGGTGCCAATCACCTCGACCAGTGAGAAGGCTCGCCCTCCTGATTCTGCCCGTCCGTCCGCCGCGCCTCGGATTGTCCGCCATTGCCCGCTGACTCAGCCCGCTCGCCAGGAGATGAGCCGGCGTGCATTTTCCAAGAGATCGATTGTGGTAATGCTCACCTGAACCGAGAGGACGAGATGGCGGCGTACACCTGCAACAAGTGCGGCATGAGCATCGGCTCCATGACGTGTGGGCAATGTGGCAAGGAGCTGGAGCACGACTCGCTGACGACGGATTCCGGCGCCACGGTACTCATCTCGCAATGCCCCGACGGCCACGGCAAGGTGAAGTCGCCGATGTGCTGTGGAGAGGACATGACCTGCAGCGTGTGATCGCAGCGTTCGCCTGCTTCACCCTGGTTCCGCTGGCAACCGTAGCGCAGCTGTCGGAGCCGGTCAGATGATCTTGCGAGACGTCAACGTGAGGTGCGGGCTAGTAGCCACTCGGTGATCGTTGGCAACAGCTCCGGGACGAATTCTTTCGGCAACGTGGCGTATTCGGTGGGACTCCCCGTCGTGGCCGTGATGAAAAGGTGATTCGCCCCGGGCAGCACTTCGATGGTGTAGTCCGCATTGCCGCCGGCGCGCAGCGCTTCCTCCATGGGTGGGCGGTTTTGCGCGGGCGGAACCTGAAGATCCAGTTCACCGAAGAGCGCCAGCACGGGCACGTCGATCCGTCGCAGGGCAACGGCGGGATCATAGGTCAGGAAATACTGGAACCACGGTGTGCGCGCGCTCCCCAGCTGGGCCTGGACCTGGGCCGCGACGTAGGCATCCGGATCGGCGATGGCGCTGCGCTGCTCCGGCGGCATCGAGTCCAAGCCGGCGCGAACGTCCGCCCGCAAAGCCACCTCGAGATCGTCCCAGCCGGTGTCGGTCTTGATGGCCCGGAACAGCCGTTCTTGTGACTCCCTCTGCCTGGCGATCTGGGCGTCGGTGGCCCCATTGGCCCGCAGAATGAGCTCACCCTGCTCGTAGATGATCTCCTCGCCGGTGACGGCGGTTCCCGCCAGCAACACGGCGAAGGCAATGTCGGGTGACCGTGACGCGGCCAAGGGTGCGACGACGCCTCCCTCGCTGTGCCCGATCAAGCCAACCTGCTCGCCGTTGATGTCGGGGCGCGCCTGGAGCAAGTGCACAGCCGCGATGACGTCGCCAGCGAAGTCTTCGGTCGTCGATTCGCTCACGCTTCCGCTTGAGCCACCCACGCCCCGGTCGTCGTAGCGCAACACGGCGATGCCGTTGCGGGTCAAGTGGTCGGCGATCACCAAGAACGGCTTGAAGCCGAAGAGTTCTTCGTCCCGATTCTGCGCCCCGCTGCCCGTGATCATGACGGCCGCGGGGTGGGGCCCGCCCGTGGCGGGGAGGGTCAGCGTGCCCGCCAGCGTCACGTCCCCGTTTTTGAACAAGACCTCTTCTTGCCGGTATGGTGGTGGGTCGTCGTCGGTCGCGGCCGGCTCCTCCGGTTCCGCGGCGCGAGTCATGGCGAAAGTTCCGGCCATGCCCGCTTGCATGAACGCCCCGCCGATGGAATCTGCCACGTGTTGGCCGTCGAAGACCGCCATGCCGGCACCACCCTGGAGCTCGAAGTGCACGGCGGGGTCGTCATAGGAAACGCTCTGCAGCGGCACGCCGGTGGCGCCTTGAATGTCGATGGCGGCGGTGACGCCTGCGTCTTCCGTCGTGAAGTGCACCGCCATTGGAAGCACCTGGCCGGCCACGCTGATGGAGCCGGTCCACCGGCCCTCGATGGACCGCTCCTGCGGGGGTATCGTCGTCGCGGCGGCGACCGTGTTGGCCACTATCGCCGTGATGATCCAGAAGAGATGTCTCACAGTGTCAACTCCGTGCGTAACTTGGTGATGCGCTAGGTTGATTCGGGCTCCATGATGACCGCCGTGCCATACGCCAGGATCTCCGAGGCCGATCCCATCACATACGAGCTGGAAAATCGGGCGTCGACGACGGCATTGGCGCCGAGCTCTTTGGCGTGGGCGCGCAGGCGGTCCAGCGCTTGCTCCCGCGCTTCGCCCAACATCTTCGTGTACTCCTCGATCTCGCCGCCGACGATGTTCTTGAACACGGCGAGAATGTCCTTGCCGAGGTGGCGCGCGCGGATGGTACTGCCCACGGCCAGGCCGAGCGTCTTGGTAATGCGATGACCAGCAACGGTGGATGAGGAACAGACAATCATCGTTGGACGTCCTTATAAGGGTCGGACCGATAGACGAACCACTTTTCCCGCGCGACGGACACCAGGATGATGGCGGTGCCGAGCAGCGCCATGAAGACGGCGGCTTTGATGAAGGTTGGAATCGACGCGTCGGCCATCAGCTTCTGCGCCGCGGTCCACAGGCCGTAGGCCAGCAAGACGATGGCGCCCACCGACGCCAGTATCCATCCCATCCCGCGCTCCACGCGGTGATAGACCGACGTCCAGTAACTCTCCCACACTTCGTCCGGGGGTGAACGCAGCGCCATGGTGCCCGTGACCTCCTTGACCCGTTTGAGTCGTTCCCACTCCGTCTGGAGCGCGGGGTCCGCCGCGAGCAGTCCGTCGAGCTCGGCTTGCTCGGCGGCGTCCAACTCGCCGTCCAACGCACCCATCATCAGTTGGTGACCCCGCTCCGCATCCCGGTTCCGTGCAGCATCCGTCATGGTCGTTCTCCGCCCAGGCTCGTGGCGAGGTGGCGGCGGGCCGTGTAGAGGCGGGACATGACCGTTCCCAGAGGGATGCCCAACAGCTCAGCGATCTCGCGATATCTCAAGCCTTCGAATTCCTTCAGCACCAGTACCTCTCGTTGCCGTTCAGGCAGCTCTTCTATGGCCGCGGCGACCCGGAGCCGAAGCTCCGATCGCTCGGCGGCGCGGAGCGGATCCTCGCCGAAGGCTTGTGGCTCGTCTGCGAGCCATACGGCGGCCACTTCGAGCTTGCGCGCCCGGGTCTTCCGATCCCGCAAGAAGTTGAAGCACAGACGACGCAGAATCGTGTAGAGCCAGGCATAGAATGGCCGGTCGGGATCGAGGGACGTCCGGGCCCGAAACGCCCGAGCAAAAGCCTCCTGGGACAGGTCCATCGCGTCGTCGTGGGAGCCGACCAGACCCAAGGCGGCGTAGTAGGCTTGCCGCATGTACCGGGAGACCAGCTCGCCAAAGGCCTCGTGGTCGCCCGATTGCGCTCGGCGAACGAGCGCACTCTCGTCGGTAGGTAAAGAATACGCCAGGGCTGTCTCCAACGCGCCATCTCCTGATTGACCTCGGGTCGTTCAGGAGGGATACACGGAGGGGTCGTGGTTTATTCGATGAGGAGTTTGGCCTCTGGGACCTGGAGGCGCAAGTAGTTGGAAGGAATGGGGTTAGGGGATCAGGATTCTGGATCTAGATGCTAGATTGGTGATGGCGGGTTGGATCAGATCGATACGATCTGCAAGCTAGAATCACCAATCCAGAATCTAGAATCACTCCCTATTCGTATCGCAACGCCAGCATAGGATCTACTTTCGCCGCCCGCCTGGCCGGAATGTAACTTGCCAGGAACGCCACCCCCGACAGCACGGCGATGACCGTCGCGAACGTCATGGGATCGGTGGCCTTCACGCCGAACAGGAATCCGGCTATCAGGTTGGACAGGCCCAGCGCACCGAGCCCTCCCAGCACGATGCCGGCAGCTGCGAGCCGGGTGCCGTGCCCCACGACGAGCGAGAGGACATCGTGGGACTGGGCGCCCAATGCCGTACGAATGCCGATCTCCCTGGTCCGTTGTGACACGGCGTACGCCATCACCCCATAGATGCCGACGGACGCCACCAGGAGGGCCAGCAGTCCCAAGGAACCGATCAGCGTGGCCATAGTGCGTTCCTGCACGAGCGCGTTGCCCAAGTGCTGGCGCAACGTCACGACGCCGGTCAACGGCATCGCTGCATCGAGTTCGCGAATCGCGGCCCTGACGGACGGGAAGACCGATGTCGGCTCGCCATCCACGCGAACCGCGAGGGTCATCCCGGGCTGGTAGAATTGCGAAGCGGCCAAGTAGTAATAGGGCATGTTGTCTTCGCGGATGTTGCGGTACTTGCCGTTGGCCGTAATACCGACGATCTCTGCCGGGCGGCCCCCGAACACCTGGACGCGCTTGCCAAGTGCGTTGCCGTCGGGCCAGTACCGTGCGGCGAAGGCCTCGTTGATGATCAACTCGGTGGGAGCAGCGGAATCAATCCCGGCGGTGAAGGTTCGTCCTTGGAGGAATGGGATCTCGAGCGTCTTGAAGTAGTCGGGAGTCACGAGATTGACGCTCAGCTCCATCTCCTCGCCTTCTTGGGGTTGATACCCTTCGGGTTGCACCGTGGCCCTCGCGCCGGCGCTCTGCACGGGATGGTTGAGAGCAAGGGAGGCGGACTGCACGCCGGGAATCTGCGATACCCGTTGAACCGCCTCGCGGAAAAACTGCTCTCCCTCTTCCTGCTCCATGTTCTGCAAGCCGACGTTCATCGAGGTCAACAAGACACCGTTCGGATTGAACCCGAGTCTGGTCGAATAGGCCGCTTGAAGGCTGCGAATGAAAAGGCCCGCACCGATCAACAACACGAGGGAGCTGGCGACCTGTGCTACGACCAGAGCGTCCCGGAGTCCGTAGCGGCGCCCGCGATTCTCCACGCCGGCATCCCCGTCCCGCAAGGCCTGAACGAGGTCGGGTCGAGTGGCCCGCCAGGCTGGCACCGTGCCGAACAACAACCCGGTGAAGAGCGACACGCCGACCGTGAACCAGAGCACCTTGGCGTCGAGGGTGATTGTCTCGACGGTGATGAAGTTGGAGATAGCGGCGGAAAACCCCAGCGGAATGAGCACGCGAGTCGACCACAAGGCCAGGGCCAACCCGAGCCCCCCGGCCACGATGCCGAGCACCGAACTCTCGGTGAGCATCTGGCGGATGAGCCGGCCGCGGCTAGCTCCCAGGGCCAGCCGAACCGCGACTTCTCGTCGACGGCGCCGTCCACGAGCCAGGAGCATGTTGGCCACGTTGGCGCATGCTATGAACAGGACGAGACCCACGATCACGAGGAGGAGGCGAGCCCGTTGGACGGTACTCTCCATGCGGCCCCCACCTACGGCCGCTTCGTTGGCAGGAAGAACCTGAATGCTGCGAGGCTCGTCCGGTGCGAGAAGCGTTCCCCGATTGGATCCAGGGAACTCGTCTGCCAGGCGTGCCATCACCGTGTTGACCTCGACGCGGGCTCGCGCGATCGTGGCCTCGGGTTCCAGGCGGGCGACGATTGCAAGCCACCGCGCACCCCGCGTGTCCCAGATGGGGAATTGTCGAAACAAAGGACTGGCCGTTGCCGCCATTTTGAGCGGAAGCCAGATGTCGGGTCGGGCGGTCATGACCGTCCCGGTGAATCCCGGCGCCGCCACGCCCACGACCGTGAACGGCGTCCCGTTGATGGTCACCGTCGTCCCGACGATCGAAGAGTCGGATCCGAATCGGCCACGCCACATCTCGTAGCTCAGCACGGTCACCGGATGTGCGCCGGGCGTGATATCGTCGCCGGGGACCAGTAGCCGGCCCGCCGCCGGCTGGATCCCCAACAAGTCAAAATAGTTTCCCGTGACCAACATGGCGTTGATCGGCTCGGTCGCCTCGTTGGTGGCCAGGTTCACGACGACCGAGGTTTGAAATCCGGCCATGTCGACGAAGGCATCAGTTTGATCGCGAAAATCAACGTAGTCCCGGTATGACGACTCGCTGTACTGCCCGCCGCTGGATCCGGCGGTATATACCGCCACGATGCGTTCCGGCTCGACGATTGGAAGCGGCCGGAGCAAGACTTCGTTGATCAAGCTGAAGATGGCCGTGTTGGCACCGATCCCGAGGGACAGGGTCAGCACCACCACCCCGGCGAACGCGGGCTGCTTCATGATGGCGCGCAGCGCGTAGCGAATGTCTTGCAACACCTTGTCGATCATGTCGCCGATCCTTTCTTGCAGCCGGGGAGAGTCGTGACGATGTCCGCGACCGCCGGGGCTAATCGCCGCGAGGTGCTCGGGGATGACACTCGCCAAGAGGTCGATGACGGTGCGAGCCCACAGGCGCATCAGGCCTGGTAGGCCGTGCCGTCCGCTGGCCGTGTGGCTGTCGCGAAACACCTCCTGCATTTCCCGGCCGCGTTGTTCCCGAAAACGCGGCGGGTACGCGTATAGCAGCACGTGGTAGATGCGCTCGGAGACGGTTGGTCCTCTCGGGGGCGCCGGCGACTGCGTCATCACGACAACAGGTCTCCAGCCCGGGCCGTTTGCACCAGGCCGGCCATCCGGGCCGCCTCGGCGGTTGCGACCTGACGTCCGAACTCCGTGAGGCGGTAGTAGCGCCGCCGCTCGTCGTCGGCGTCCGGCGCCGGGCGGCGGTCGGACCGCTCGATGAGGTTCAAGCGCTGCATCTCGTTCAGCGTGCGATACAACGTGCCGGGACCCAGGATCAAACCCACCCTCGAATGTGCATTCACATCTTGCATGATGCCGTAGCCGTGCCGCTCCTCATCGTTGAGGATGAGCAGGATCTGGAAGATCACCGGGCGCAGTGGCGTCAGCGATTCGGGAGAAGTCTCGTTTCCATCGCCGGACATGATCGTTACCTCTGTGGTCGAGGGGGTGAGGCTTCGCGTCCCGCTCCCCGGCGGAGGCGGGCGGAGCAGGGACGCGGTACAGCGTTCACAAAGAGACCTGGCTTTTGCCCCACCTATGGATATATCCACTTGTGGATATATACGCAACTCTGCACCCGGAGTTTCGGCGTTGACGTAGCTAGTATTACTACATAGTTTACCTTGCACTACTACATAGGTGGACCCAGTGGCGAAACGAGAACGAATTTTGGGTTACGCCACGGTCAGAGTCCTGCAGGCGATCCGGCGGGGGAGCCGTTACGGGTTCGACATCATCGAGGCCACGGCACTTCCCAGCGGTACGGTCTACCCGACCCTTGGCCGCATGGAAAAGCGGGGACTGCTTCGTGCACGGTGGGAAGATCGCGCCGTGGCGGACGAGGAGGGCCGGCCGCGGAGGCGCTACTACGAGCTCACCGAGCCGGGAGACGGGGCTCTGACCGATGCGGTGCGGCGCTTCGGCGAAATCGGCGACGCGATGGAGCGTGAAAGTTCTCTCGCCGGTGGTTTGCCCTCATGACGCGACGTCACCGGCCGCCCGGCCAGGGCCCGGCGCGATGGATCATCCGCGTGGCCTCCAGGCTCGTGCCCCCCGCCCGCCGACCTGAGTGGTTGGAGGAGTGGGAGGCCGAGCTGTGGCATTGGGGATGGCGCAATCGCATTAACTCCGGCCGGCCGCCCTCGGCCATTCGGGGCATGGTGATGTGTCTCGGGGCCGTGTCTCACGCGCTGTGGGAGCAAAAAAAGGAATGGAGCGTGGAATGCGCTTGGCAGGACGTGCGCTACGCGTTTCGGCAGATCCGCCGCAGCCCCGGTTTCACGGTCGTGGCCGTGGCCACGCTGGGGCTCGGCATCGGCGCCAACACGACGATCTTCAGTTTGCTGAACGCCCTGCTGCTGCGTCCCCCGCCGGGAATTCACCGGGCGGACCGCTTGGTGCAGATCGCCCGGGTGCAGCCGGGGCAGGATTTCGACCGCATCTCCTATCCCAATTACGTCGACCTCCGCAACACCACTGAGGAGCTTGACGATGTGGTGGCCTATCTGCCCACGACCTTCTTCGTCGGGGGTGCGGCCGACACCGAACTGATCCCCGGGGAAATCGTCACGGGGAACTACTTCCACGTGCTTGGCGTGGCGCCTGCCCTGGGCAGAACGTTACAGCTGCAGGACGATCTGGTTCCGGGGGCGCATCCCGTGGTCGTGATCAGCCATCGATACTGGCAGCGAGTCTTTGGCGGCAATCCGGCGGTCGTGGGCCGTGCGCTCCGGATCGGCGGCCAGCTCCTGGAGATCATCGGGGTTGCTGCCGAGGGCTTCGTGGGAACGGAGATTGCGCGCAATCCCGTCGACGCGTGGGTCCCGATGATGATGTACCACAACATCCGGGACGGCGGGGTCGTCCCACCGACACCCATTTTCGAGCTACGAGGCAGGAGTTTCCTTCGCATGTTCGGCCGCCTGCGTGACGGTGCGACACCTGTCCAGGCGCGCGCCGAGCTGCAGACGATCGCCGGCGGACTCCGCGCCTTCTACGGCGACTTAGGTGTCGCTGGTTTTGCGCTGGTACCCGGCGTGGGGTTAACGCCGGCGGAACGGAGTGCGGTGACGACGCTGGGCGCGGTGTTGATCGGGGCCGTGGCAGTGGTGCTGCTCATCACGTGTGCCAACGTCACCAACTTGTTGCTCGTGCGTGGCGCCATCAGGGCCCGGGAGATCGGGGTGCGAATGGCCCTGGGCGCCGGGCGCGGGCGGGTGATCCGGCAGCTCCTGACCGAGAGTTTCATCGTAGCCGTCGCCGGCGGGGTGGCGGCGTTCCTGCTCGCGTTTTGGACGGCGCACGCGCTACCGGCACTGCTCCCGCAGCAATTTTCCGTGCCCCTGGTTCCCGACGTGCGCGTCTTCATGGTGACGCTGATCGTGGCCGGCGGCACCGCCATCGTCTTTGGCATCGTTCCGGCATGGCGCACCTCTCAGCCCGAACTGGCGAGCGCCTTGCGCGAGGGGGGCCGCGGCAAGTCCGAGCCGTCGGCACGCCTGCGGAGCACCTTGGTGGTAGCCCAGCTTGCGTTGTCGCTCATCCTACTCATCGGCGCCGGGTTGCTGCTGCGCAGTGTCAGAAACGCGCAGGGCGCCGAGCCGGGCTACGACACGGCGAACGTGTTGTTGATGTCGCTCAACGTGGCCCGAGTGGGCTACCAGCCAGAGCAAGGGAACCGTTTTTATGCCGACCTCATCGATCGGGTGCGGACAGCGCCGGGTGTCCGATCGGCAGCCCTGGCCCGCACCATTCCCATCGCCCACTATCCGTCCGGCCGGGCGGTGCGCCTGACCGGCGAGCCACTCGCCCCCGGGCAGCGAGCGCCGCAACTGCGGTACAACGCCGTGACCCCCGATTTTTTCAGAACACTCGGCATGCCGATAGTGCGCGGTCGAGGTTTCACGGACGCGGACCGGGCGGATGGCGGCCTCGTAGTGGTGGTCAACCAGCGGCTGGCGGAGCAGGTGTGGCCCGGCGAGGATCCGATCGGCAAATCACTCTACAACCCGACCATCGACGGCTGGGTGCCGATGGAGGTCGTCGGCGTCGTCCGTGATGCGAGGATGCGTTCGCTCCGTACGCCGCTGGGGCCTTTCATGTTCGTCCCGTTCACGCAGAAATACGATGCGGCCATGACGCTGCACGTGCGCACCGAGGGAGATCCGCTGCCAGTGTCGTCCGCAGTGTTGCGGCGGATCGAGGAGCTGGACGCAGCCGTACCGGTGTACAACGTTTCGAGGTTGCGAGACCGCGTCGCCGGATCGCTGGGTGATACGACCACCACCGCCCGGCTCATCACGACATTCGGGCTGCTGGCCATGGTGTTGGCGGCGGTTGGCTTGTACGGCGTCGTCGCGTACACCGTCGAGCAACGGCAACGCGAGCTGGGCATTCGCATCGCACTGGGCGCCAACTCCGTGGACGTCGTGAAGATGGTAGTGGGACAGGGAATCCGGATGGCGCTGCTGGGCGTGGGATTGGGGCTCGTCGGGGCCGTGGGCCTGACCCGGCTCATGCGGGGGATGTTATACGACGTGACCCCGACGGATCCGGCGACGCTTGCCGCCATCGCCGTTCTGCTGACCGCCGTCGCCATGGCCGCCAGCTACCTGCCGGCGCGCCGTGCGGCCCGAGTCGACCCACTGGATGCACTGAGGTCGGAGTGAACGTTCGCAACGGGTACTGGAGACGACCTCATTCCGCTGCCTACGGGCGAGGCATGGCCTCGCCCCTACTTGTGAAGCCGGCGGGCTAGAGGTCGAGCAGATCGTCGAGGAGCTTGTCCACGATTTCGGTCGTGCCGGCCTCCTCGGCCAGAAGGGCCCGGAGCACGTCGCCCGCCTCGCGTGCCAGATCTTCCGGGTGCTTCCGGTCACGCTTGAACCGCACGATATGTCCCAGCAGGAGGGGGACCACCGCGTTTGCCGGCAGCTCATCCTGTTCGGTGCTCTCGAACCGTGGAACACTGCTCGACCACGGTTCCTCGGGCTCCGAGTCGTCCTCCTGGAAGACGTCCGCTGGAATGAGCGCGAACAGCCGGCACTGCAAGCCGGGTTTTTGCTCCACCGCGGCCAGGGCCAGCCGCACGGGTTCGCCGAACGCGCCGCTGTCTTCCAGGTCGGCCAACATGTCGGGCGGCACCGCGCTCCGCGCGATCATGTGGTCCTGTTCTTCGAGAAACGTGCCCATGCACACCATCCCCTCGGGCGTCCGATCGTCCGGGATTTTCCGGACGCGCAAGGTGAACGGATCCTGCGTCGCGACGAACGCGACCGGTGTATCCGGATCGTGCTCGTCGGGATCGGGGAATCCGAGATTGGGCCCGTCAGGCGACCAGGGTGCCATCTCTTGCTCTACTCCCAAGCGGCGCAATGGTTGCCGCGGAAAGACAGTTGGCCAGGAATGCGCCTCCCAAACCCCTGCAATCTCGGAGGGTAACAACGGGGGGACGGACCAGCTAGTTTTGACCTGCAAGCACCGTGCTCAGGCTCGTTCCCACGGTTTTCGGACGTTGTACCGTCCGTTTCGGGCGTTTCGGGTACTGCCCCAAGACCGGAGAGTGTATGAAACCCCGCATTTCGCCGTTGCTTATCGCGTTTTTCGTCGGCCGGCGCCACCCTAGTGAACGCCACCGCGTCGGCTCAGAGTTCCGTCACGGAACCGTCCCAGGCCAGTCCGGCAGACGTGGAGTCCATCGAGGCGATCCTCCATGCGGTGTATGATGTCATCTCGGGGGATGCCGGCGAGCCCCGCAATTGGGACCGGATGCGCTCGCTTTTTATTCCGGGTGCTCGGTTGATTCCGACCGGTGGAGATTCCACCGGCGCCCGCAGGCACACCGTACAGACACTCGAACAATGGATTGCCAGCTCCGGCGCGGCCATCGAGCGAATCGGATTCTTCGAGCGGGAGCTCCAACGCGTCGCCGAGCGGTACGGGCACATCGCGCACGTGTTCAGTACATACGATTCGAGACGCACGGCATCCGATGCGGAACCCTTCGCCCGGGGCATCAACAGCTTCCAGCTGTGGAATGATGGAACCCGGTGGTGGGTGGTGACGATCTTCTGGGAAGGCGAGTCGCCGGGGAATCCGATTCCTGCGGAATATTTGCGCCAGTAGGATCCACGAGACCTACGCTCACCGATCCCGTGAGGTATCGCATGATCTCCAATATCGTTCGAAGGTTGTTCGTCGTGGGCGTGACGCTCGGCCTACCGGCGTCGCTCGCAGGCCAGTCCAATCAGCAACCCGCGGCGTGCTCGGCGTCTGCCTACCGCCAGTTCGATTTCTGGATCGGCCAGTGGGACGTCACCAACCCGCAGGGCGCGGCGGCGGGCACGAATACCATAACCCGCATCTTGCAGGGGTGTGTCCTGCACGAGAGTTGGGCAAGCGCGGGCGGCAGCCCCGGGGAGAGCCACAACATCTACAATCTCCAGACGGGGCAGTGGCATCAGACCTGGGTGGATGCCACGGGCACGTTGCTCCAACTCGACGGCGGCCTCGACACCGAGGGCAAGATGGTGCTGCGTGGCAAGACGCTGGGGCAGGGTGGCCAGGAAGTCTTGAACGAGATCTCGTGGGAGCCGCTGGCGTCCGGGCAGGTCCGGCAGGTGTGGCGTACCTCGACGGACGAGGGTGCGCACTGGCAAATCGTGTTCGACGGACTCTATACCCGGAAACAGTGATCCACCGCTTGGGTATGACCTCGCCATCGCACCCGTGATGCCACAGACTCCCGATGGGGTCCTACGCGCCTACTATGCCATCGCGGGGTTGTACACGCTCTCGGCCGCACTCATCTGGGGCGTCAACACGCTTTTTCTGTTGGACGCCGGTCTCGACATCTTCGGCGTTTTCGTCGCCAACGGCGCCTTCACGGCGGGAATGGTGCTGTTCGAGATTCCCACGGGCGTGTTGGCCGACACGCGGGGCCGCCGGCTGTCCTTCTTGTTGAGCGTCGCGATCCTCATCGGGACCACACTCGCGTACGTGAGCGTGGCCCGGGCCGGCGGGGGGCTCGGCGCCTTCATGGTCGTCTCGGTCGTGATGGGATTGGGGTTCACGTTCTACTCCGGCGCGACGGAGGCCTGGCTGGTCGATGCGCTGGACGCCACGCACTACGAAGGCGAGTTGGATCGCGTGTTTGCCAGGGGGTCGATGGTCACCGGTGCCGCCATGCTCGTCGGTACGGTGAGTGGTGGGGTTCTCGGCAGTCTCGATCTTTCCTACCCGTACCTGCTTCGGACCGGCATGCTCGTTGCCGTGTTCGCGGTGGCGCTGGTCCGCATGCGCGACCTGGGATTCACGCCCCGGGCGGTCGGCTGGCGCGCCCTTCCCCGTGAGATGAACGAGGTTGCCAGGGCGAGCATCCGATATGGGTGGCGCCGGCGCTCGGTCAAGCTCTTGATGTTGTGCTCGGCGGTCCAGATGGGTTTCATGAGCTGGGCCTTCTACGCGTGGCAGCCGTATTTTCTCGAGCTGTTGGGCCGTGACGCGGTGTGGGTGGCAGGCGTGGTGGCGGCGCTGGTCTCGGGGTCCATCATCGTGGGCAACGGGATCACCGATTGGTTCGTCCGGTTCTGCGGCAAGCGCACCACCTTGCTGTTGTGGGGGGCGGGCGTGAAAACGGCCGCCGCGGTCGGGGTGGGATTCGCGGGATCTTTCTGGCTGGCCGTGACCTTACTGCTGCTGGTCACTGGGGCGATGGGCGTCGCGGGGCCGGTCAAGCAGGCCTATCTTCATCAAGTCGTGCCGTCGGAGCACCGGGCATCCGTGTTGTCGTTCAATTCCCTGGTTGGCAGTGCGGGCGGCACCGTGGCGTTGGGCGGGCTCGGGTATCTCGGCCGGGCGCAATCCATCGGGGTCGGGTACGTGGTCGGCGGGCTCGCGACCTTGCTGGCCCTCCCGCTCCTGCGGTCGCTGCGTGGTTTGGCGGAAGAAGCGGACACCATCGTGGGCGCCCGGGCCGGCCGGCGAGGTGCGTGCGCGGCGCAGGGGTTGCCGGAAGTGGGCCTGGTGGATTCTACGGCGCGGCGGGCGGTGGGTGAATGAAGAGAAATCATTTTCACCGTTTGCACGGGGCTGCGCATGGCTGCACCTGAACAATTCGATGCCATCGTCATAGGGACCGGCCAGGGCGGCAAGCCCCTGGCGGGCGCTTTCGCTCGGGCCGGGTGGAGGACCGCCATTCTCGAGCGAGCCGACCTCGTCGGTGGGACGTGCGTGACGGTGGGATGCACGCCCACCAAGACCATGGTGGCGAGCGCCCGCGTGGCATACCTGGCCCGCCGCGCCGGCGAGTACGGCGTGAATGTGGGGCCGGTCACGGTCGATCAAGCGGCGGTGCGGAAACGCACGCGCGCCATCGTCGACATGTTCAGCGGGGGGAGCCGGCGGGGCATGGAGCGGCTCGAGCACAACGACCTGATCATGGGGGAAGGCCGGTTCACCGGTCCGCACGACTTGGAGGTCACGCTGAACGACGGAAGTGGTACCCGGGCCATTCGGTCAGAAAAAATTTTCCTCAATGTAGGAGCTCGTCCTGCCCCGCCTCCGGTCCCGGGCCTGGACGCCGTGGACTACCTGGACTCCACCTCCGTCATGGAGTTGGACGAGGTGCCCACCCATCTGGTGGTCCTGGGCGGTGGCTTCATAGGGCTGGAGTTCGGCCAGATGTTCCGGCGGTTCGGCAGCGAGGTCACCATCCTGGAGATGGGGGACAAGTGCATTCGGCGCGAGGACCGGGACGTGGCCGAGGCCATCAAGCAGATATTCACCGAGGACGGCATCGATGTCCGGTGCGGCAACAAGGCCAAACACGTGAGCCGTGCTGCCAATGGCTCGATCGCGGTGACGGTGGAGACGGCTGAGGGCGAAGCGGTGATTTCCGGTTCCCACCTGCTCGTCGCCGCCGGCCGCAAGGCCAACAGCGATTCCCTGAATCTCGACGCGGCGGGGGTCGAGGTGAACGCGCGGGGGTTCATTATCGTCAACGAACGGCTGGAGACCAACGTGCCCGGAATCTGGGCGCTCGGTGACGTGACGGGCGGGCCGGCCTTCACCCATATCGCGTACGACGATTATCGGATTCTCAAGCAGAACGTCCTGGAAGGCGGCAATGCTACCACCACCGGTCGACTGGTGCCATACACCGTGTTCATCGATCCGGAGCTCGGCCGTGTCGGGTTGAGCGAGGACGATGCGAAGCAGCAGGGGTTGGATTACGAGGTCGTCACGATGCCCATGAGCCACGTGGCCAGAGCCCTGGAGAGTGATGAGACGCGCGGACTCATGAAGGCGGTGGTGGATGCCAAAACGAAGCAAATCCTGGGCTGTGCCATCCTGGGCATCTCGGGGGGCGAGTTGATGTCCATGCTGGAGATTGCCATGATGGGCAAGGTTTCGGCCCTCGAGCTGCGGGACGCCGTCTTCTCGCATCCCAACCTCTCGGAGGCGTTCAACAATCTGTTCGCCAAGTTGTAGATACTAGTGGCCGGCGCGGCGCTCGTGGGTCGGGGCCGCTGGATCCGCGGTTAGCTGCGCAGCATGCGGTGCAGGTGTACCTTGTGTGGCGTCCCTGGCCTTGAACCATTCGTTCCGAGCATTTCCAACAGGAGATCGATAGATGTTCCGACGCACGCTGCTGGCCTTTGCTCCCGTGGCATTGGCGCTCCAACCCGCTGTGGCCCAGCTCCCCACGCTGGACACCCCGCTCCCGGTCGACTCCGCGGTCATGACCGGCGTGTTGGAAAACGGACTGCGCTACTACATCCGCGCCAATACCCGTCCGGAGCAGCGTGCCGAACTGCGGTTGGTGGTGAATGCGGGGTCGGTCTTGGAAGACGACGATCAGTTGGGCCTGGCGCATTTCGTCGAGCACATGGCGTTCAACGGCACAGAGCATTACCCCAAGCAAGAGTTGGTGGAGTATTTGGAACGCATCGGCATGCGGTTCGGGCCGGATATCAACGCCACCACGAGTTTCGACGAGACCGTGTACATGCTCACGGTACCCACCGACACCATAGAGGTATTCGACGAAGCGTTTCAGATCCTGGAGGACTGGGCGCATCTCGTTAGTTTCGACTATGAGGAAATCGACCGGGAACGCGGTGTCGTCATCGAGGAGTGGCGATTGGGCCGTGGGGCCGATGCCCGCATGCGCGACCAGCAGTTTCCGGTCTTGTTCCGCGATTCACGCTACGCCGTCCGGCTGCCCATCGGCGACCCGGACCTTCTCGAAAACTTTCCGTACGACGCCGTGAAGCGGTTCTACCGCGATTGGTACCGACCCGGCCTGATGGCCGTGATTGCGGTCGGGGACTTCGATCCGGCGCATGTCGAGAACCTCATTCGAGCGCACTTCGCACACATTCCACCGGTCGAGGCGCCGAGGCCCCGGACGGTCTTCGACGTACCCGGACATTCCGAAACGCTCGTAACGGTCGCGACGGATGCGGAGGCGACGCACTCCGCGGTCTCCGTGTACTACAAGCAGCCCCTCCGAGAGGCCGGAACCGTCGGTGCCTATCGCCAAGGCATCGTGGAGGGCCTGTACAACGGCATGTTGAACAACCGGTTCTTTGAAATCACCCAAAGTCCCGATGCGCCGTTCCTCGGAGCGTCGTCCGGCCAGGGTCGGTTGGTCCGGTCGGGTGAGGTCTATTTCTTGGGAGCGGCCGTGCAAGAAGGCGGCATCGTAAAAGGGCTCGATGGCCTCCTCACCGAGGTCGAACGCGTGTCTCGTTTCGGCTTCACGGCGTCCGAACTCGAACGCGTCAAAGCGAATCTGCTGCGGGGCATGGAGCTGGCCTTCGCCGAACGGGACAAGACCGATTCGGGTGTCTATGCTTCCGAATACGTCCGGGCGTTTCTCGAGGGGGAGGCCATTCCCGGTATTGCCTACGAATATGAACTGTACCAGGCCTTCATGCCCAACATCATCCTCGACGAGATTGATCGATTGGCGGGCGAGTGGCTGGTAGACGAGAATCGGGTGGTCACGGTCAATGCACCGGACAAGGAAGGTGTGCCCGTCCCCAGTGCAGTCGCGCTTCTGGTCGTCTTCGAAGACGTGGCGCAGCTGGAGATTGCTCCGTATGAAGACGGCGTGACCGATGCGCCGCTCGTGGCGGAGGCGCCGTTGCCGTCGCTCGTCGTCAGCGAAGAGCGGGTGGACAAAGTTGGCGTCATCGTCTGGGAGCTGGCGAACGGTGTCCGGGTGCTGCTGAAGCCCACCGATTTTCAAGCCGATCAGGTCCTCTTTCGAGCTACGAGCCCGGGTGGTCATTCCTTGGTGGAAGACGACGAGTACGTGGCGGCGGCGACCGCCACGTCCGTGGTTGGGCGGGGTGGGGTCGGGCAGTTCTCGCTCGTCGATTTGCAAAAGGCCCTGGCCGGCAAGGCCGTCAGCGTGCAGCCGACCATTTCCGCGACGGCCGAGGGCATGTCCGGCGGGGCCTCTCCGCAAGACCTCGAGACCATGTTCCAGTTGGTCTACCTCCACTTCACGGCGCCACGCCGAGACGAGACGGCCTTCCGCGCGTTCTTGCAGCGCGTTCGCGCCAACGTCGAGAACCGGGATGCCGACCCCATCTTGGTGTTCCAAGACACGGTGGCGGTGACGATGGCGCAGCACCACTTCCGCGCCCGCCCGTTTACGCTCGAGATCCTCGACGAGATGAATCTGGAAACCTCGATGGCCGTGTATAAGGATCGGTTCGAGGATGCCAGTGACTTCACGTTTGCCTTCGTCGGCAACTTCGACGTCGACAGTATCCGGCCGTTGGTGGAGACTTATCTGGGTGGCCTGCCGTCGACGGGGCGGGTGGAAACATGGCGGGACGTGGGCATCGATCCGCCGTCGGGTGTCGTGCGCCGCACGGTGCGCCGCGGGGTCGAGCCGCAGAGCCAGACCGCCATCATCTTCACCGGTGACCTCGCGTACACACGAGAAAACCGCCACGTACTGAATTCGATGGCCGCGGTGCTGCAGACGTGGTTGCGCGAAACGCTGCGGGAAGATCTCGGGGGAACGTACGGCGTATCGGTGAACGCCTCGGCCACACGCATTCCCAGAGAGCGGTATCAGATCAGCATCGGGTTCGGCTCTGCTCCGGATCGGGCCGAGGAGCTGGCTGCCGCCGTGTTCCACCACATCGACAGCCTGAAGACCACGGGTCCGTCGGCGGACGACGTCGCCAAGATCCGGGAGAGTCAGCGGCGCGCACGGGAAACGAGCCTGAAAGAGAACGCGTACTGGCTGACCCAATTGATCGGGTTCGACAGGGATGAGCGCGACCTGCGGGAGATCCTCCTGTTCGAATCGATGATCGACGCCCTCGATCCGGCCACGATCCAGCGCGCCGCCCAGCAATTCTTCAACACGGACAACTACGTCCACGCTGTGTTGCTCCCGGAAGAGGCGGCGCGGTGGCCCTGAGCGCCTGCGCCGTTTGAGTCGCTAGAACGGAAGCGCTAGATTGGCTCCCGTGCCAGGAGCGAGCAGGCCATGAAGCCCATCATCATCGGGGTGGCCGGGGGGTCGGGGTCGGGGAAGACCACCGTGGTCCACGAGATCACGAAAGCCCTCGGTCCGGACGACGTCTCGGTCATACAGCACGACTCGTATTACCACGACCGCAGCGCGGTGCCGCTCAAAGACCGCCTCTGGCTCAATTACGATCATCCCCACGCGCTCGAGACTCAACTGCTGATCGAGCACCTGCGCGAGCTCAAGGACGGCAAGAGCGTCCAGCTTCCGGTGTATGATTTCGCGACGCACACGCGGACCACCGACACGATCACCGTCGACCCACGCAACGTCGTCATCATCGAAGGGATCCTGATCCTGGCGGAGCCTGCGTTGCGCGACCTCATGGACATCCGTGTGTTCGTGGACACCGATCCGGATCTGCGCGTCATTCGGCGCATCGAACGGGACATGACCGAACGGGACCGGACGATGGAGTCGGTCGTCGAGCAATACATGCGAACCGTGCGGCCCATGCATTTGGAGTTCGTGGAGCCCACCAGGCGGTGGGCGCATGTCATCATCCCCGAAGGGGGACACAATGAAGTGGGGGTGGATATGTTGATCACGAAGATTCGCGCCATCGTCGGGCGCTAGGGTGGAGTATTCAGTGATCTGTATTCGGGACTAGCGGCGGGCGCCGTCCCACCTCCCGGCCTTTCCATTTCACTCGCCCTGACCAGTGTCCGAGAGCGGAATCGAACTGGAGGATGGCGGCGAGGACGAACGATACGGGTGCCAGCAACGACACCCAGAATGGCACGCCGGCAAACCGGTCTGTCGTGATCTTGATGAAATATATCGCCCCCAGGGTCCACGGCACCAGGATGGGTCCAGCCAGGAACACCGCCCCGAGAAGGCTCATGGAGAGCAGGAACGTCACCACCGTCCCGCCCCACACCAGATAGGCGTTTTTTCGAAAACCCTGCCAGGCATCGCCGAGATCGCGGTACATCCACACATCCAGCTCGTGCCGCAGGTTTTGCATGCGGGTGGTGATACCCTGCCCCTTGAAGAACCTGCCGATGATGACGTCTTCCAGTACCTCGTTGGAGTGTGCCTGATGCGGTTCGTACCGCAGGTACAGCCCGCGGTCGATGAGCCAGAATTGCCCGTTGAGGATTCCGAGCAACCGGTGGCGGATGCGTGGCGCAATGGGAGTGGGATAGAGCGCCAGCAGGGCAAACGTGATGAAGCTCACCAGGAGTTGGCCGCCGCCGCGCAGACGTGGCAACCCGGACAGCAGTGAGGGAGACGGCAGATCCAGGAATCGACGCACCAGGTTGCTCACCGCATCCGGGTGGCGAAACGCGGCATCGGCATCGAGAAACAGGAACAGCTGGCCGCGCGCTATGCGTGTGGCCTTGTACAGGGCGTGGACCTTCCCGACCCAGCCCGGCGGCGGCCCGGCACCCCGCAGGACCGTGAGACGCCGGTCGCCGAAGCTCGTCGCCGTCGACCAGGTCTCGTCCTCGGATCCGTCGTCGTACACGATGACTTCGAAATTCGGATAGCGCTGGGACAGAACGGTCGGGATGAGTCGCTGTAGATTCTCGGCCTCGTTCCGCGCCGGAATGATCACCGAGACCAGCGGAGGCTCGGCTGGCAGGTCGGCCTTCCGCGGAGGACGCAACAAGAACACGACGTTCACCACCGTCATCGTCGCCATCCCCACGTAGACAATGGCCAGGGCGATGCTCAAGATGGTCAGGGACACACGGAGGAGTATATCTGCTGAACAATCAACCGTCAGTGATTGCTACCACAACCCGCATGTAACGTGCGTCGCGCACCCCGTGCGCGGACGCCGGCTATCGTCCGGCGCTGCGTTTTTGGAGGGAATGGCCCAGAGCGGAGGCCACCGACGTGAGGGTCAGGCCCAGCTCGTCGTTCGACCACAGCGCCGCGATGTCGTGCAGGACCGGGCCCAGGACCTTTTCGATGGCATTGGTGGGACCGAGGGTCAGGCCCGCGGCGACCAGCGCGTCGCGCAATCCGTTGGCGTCCTGCCTGTCCACGGCCACCAGGGCCAGCTGGACATACTCGCGGGGATTGCTGGGATCGGAGAGGCTCAGGAAGGGAATGGTGGGTTGCCCCTCGGCGGCGCTGTCCTGCGCCACCAGGTCGGTGAGTTCCTCATCCGACAAGCCCGCGACCTGGGCGATGCTGCGGCCCATGCGGGTGGCTTTGCGGAGGAGCAGCAGCCGAGCGATTTCGGCGTCAGAGTACATCCGGCGGCCGGAGGGGCTGCGCGTGGGGTGGACCGCTTCGTACCTGCGTTCCCATGCCCGAAGGACATCCGCACTGAGATTCGTCCGGCGGGACACGACCTGAATTGGGTGCTTGGGTCGCGAATTATTTAGGGTGGGTGCCGGCATCGTCATGTCGTCTACGGGTTGTCCAGGATTAGTGCTTGACAGTGGGACACGAAGCTAGTCCTGCCGCCAGATCCCGGCTAGTGGACTTTGACTGATGGGTTGTAGGTCTAGGACGGACGTGAGGGCGACACGGGGATGGCCCGATCGCTCACCGGTCGTTGCGGCGCATGGGGATCGTCACCATGGTGCGCTCACCAGCGGGCAGCATGATCGTGGTATCGACGGGGATGAAATTGTTGCCCTCGACGTGGATCAGGTGTTCTCCCGCCGGCAGCGTGTCGGGCCGGGTGAACTGTCCCCGGACCTTGTGCTCGCCGTCCACGAAGATGTTGGCCCAGCCCCCCCGGAGGCGCACCACGAGTACGCCCAGCCGCTCTCGGGCCGGCCGCTCCTCGGGTGGCGGGGGCTCGGCGGCTGAGTCCCGGGCAGCCGGACGCCCCGGGATGAAGATCTGCCGCCCGCTGAAGCGGAGCCGGATGGTCTCCCCGGCCATGACGTCCACCGTATCGGAAATCGTCTCGAAGCCCGCCGCCCGCATGACGATCACGTGTCGTCCGGGTGCCAGTTCGAAGTCGCGCCTGCGAGTCCGCGTATCGTCGTCGATGGCCACGGTGCCGTCGATGGGCAACCCCGCGACGCGGACATGTCCCGTGGAGGGCCGGGCCTCCCGACCGGGCGGGACGACCACCCGCGGCTCCACCGTTTGCCGCCGGCTGGGTGGGGTGGTGTCCCGCGGGGTGACCGGCGGGTCGACGGCTCGCAAGGTGTCGTTGGTCTCGGGCGGATCGCCGGTCTCTCCCCCTGACGGCTGACTCGCCCGGAGTTGCTGGTCTCCGTCGCGCTCCGCCTGTTGTTCCGTGTCGCTCGACTCGCTCGTCGCTTCGGTCGAGACCGCGGTTTGCACGCCGGCCGGCTCCGCGCCGTCGCGCACGACGAACCAGGTTCCGCCGACGGCGATGACCAGGCCGGCCGCGATCAGGGCCGGCGCGCGGCGGCCTTTGCTGCCGCGCGTGGTGGCACCCGCCTCGCCGGGGACGCGGGCACTTAGGGGAAGCGGCGTGGTGGGCGTCGTGGGTGGGGCGGGAGCTCCGATGGGAAGGGGCGTCGTCGGCGCCTCCATCGACGGGGGTACCGGAGGCGACGCGGTGGTAGGGGCTGGAGCGAGATCGGCCACGGTTTCCGCGGCGTCGGCACCCGCCCACGGTGCCTTCAGCGCCTTCGCGAACTCCGACACCGTCGCGAACCGCTGATCGGGTTTCTTGGCCAACGCCTTGTGAATGGCCGTGTAGACGTAGGCGGGAAGCCCCGGGCAGTATTTCTCCAGCGGGTCCGGTTGCACCATCACGTGTTTGTGCACCACGTCGATGGCGGAGTCGCCCTCGAACGGCCGCGTGCCGCCGAGCATCTCGTATGCCATCACGGCCAGCGAGTACTGATCTGACGTCCCACGCACGGGCCGGCCGGATCCCTGCTCGGGCGACATGTAGTGGGGCGTGCCGATCACCGAGCCCGACGCCGTCAGCGTGCTCTCGGTCAGCGGCTTGGCGATGCCGAAATCGGTGACCACCACGCGTCCGCGCCTGTCGAGCATCATGTTGGCGGGTTTCACATCACGATGAATGACGTCGTACTCGTGCGCGTAGTCGAGGGCGTCGGCGATTTGGTCGAGGATCTCGATGGTTTCCTCGAGGGAGAAACGCCCTTTGGCCCGGAGTTTCTCGTCGAGGGATTCGCCCTCCAGGTACTTCATCGCGTACCAGAAGACCTTGCCCCCGGATGCGATCCGGTAGATCGGAATGATGTTGGGGTGATCGAGCTTGGCTGCGATCTTCGCTTCGCGCTTGAATCGCTCGATGCCATGGCCGAAGGTGAGTTCCGGCGGCAGCACCTTGATGGCCACGGGGCGCGAGAGGTGCACGTCGGTGGCGTGGTAGACCATCGCCATCCCCCCCCGACCCAACATCTCGCCGATCTCGAAGTCTCCCTCGGTGTCGGCCTTGAGGAGCCTCATCAGCTCCGCCGTGCCGGATTCGTCCATCGCCGCGGTGGCGGCACTTTGCAGGTCGGGATTGGAAACCTGCGACCCACACGAGAGGCAGTATTTCGAGTGGTCCGGGACGGGGGTGTGGCACTGCTCGCAGATCATCTCGTCGGCGGTCTTTCGCGGTGTTGGGTCCTGGAAGGTAGGGCCGATCCGGGTGGCGGAAAAGGCTTTTGGTCACACAGTCCGTCTGCCGCCGGGTTGGGTAGCGTCGTACCGGCCCCCGCTATCCGGCTACGACGTCGGCCACCGCCCGGGCCGCCCGATCCACGTCGTCCAACGTGTGGTAAATATGCGGGCAGAGTCTGACGCCGGCTCCCCTCGGAGCGCCTGCCACATCGTGTTCTTCGTAGAGTCGGTTGAACAGCGTGCCGCCTGCGACGCGGGGGTGAGAGAAAATGACCACGCCGGCCCGTAGTTCGGGAACCAGTGGCGTCGTGAATTCGATGTCCGGCAGATGGGCCTGGAGCTGCTCGATGAGCCTCGTGGCCAGTCTCCTGATCCGGGCCTCGATGCGGTCGATGCCGATGGTGTCGTGAAATGCGGCGGCGGTGCCCATGGCGGCGACGCACGCGTCGTCGCGTTGGCCGAGGTTGTCGAACTTCTGCGCCCCATTGCGAACCGCCCCGGCGTACCCGACGCCGACGTTATTCGCCCATAGCTTACCGATCCGTTCGGTCCGCACGTACAGCAAGCCGGCTTCCTTGGGGCCGACGAACCACTTGTGGGAGCTGGACGTGAAGAAATCGCATCCCATGTCGTGGAGGTCCAGCCGCAGCGCGCCGAGTGTTTGTGCCCCGTCCACCATGGCGAGGATGCCGCGGCGCCGGGCCTCGGCACACAGCGTCTTGACGGGGAGCTGGATGCCCGAGACGTTGGACACATGGGTGAGCGAGAGGACGCGCGTGTTCGCGTTCAGCGCGCGGACGAACGGCTCGACCAGCTCGTCGCTCGTGCGGGGTGAACGCGGGGTTGCCACCTTCGTGACCGTGAACCCCAGGCGTTCCGCCCGGACGTCCCAGGACGCGTTGTTGGTGGGATGGTTTTGATCCCAGATGACCACCTCGTCGCCGGGCCCGAGACCGAGGCCGTTCACGACGGTGTTGTTGCCTTCGCTGGTGTTTCTGGTAATGGCGATCTCTCCCGGATCGGCGCCCACGTGCTGTGCGAGTCCGTTCCGGGCCAGGGTACGAAGTTCGCCGAACTTCCCGCGATTCTGAAATGACGCGTCGGCATCCACATCGCGCGTGAGGCGGGTGACCGTATCGATCACCGGGAGCGGTGACGGACAGAGATTCGCACAGTTCATCATCAAGAGGTTCGGCCGGATGGGAAACTCGCGTTTCACCAGCCGCCAGAAGGCCTCGTCGTCATCCTGGGAGACGAAACCGGCCAGACGCTCCAGGCGCGCAGCCGGCGTGCCGTCCATGCTGGTCGAGGGGAGAGCGGTGGCGGTGACGCCGCCGGCCAGCAATCCGAGAAATTCGCGTCGATTCGGGGATGCCATGGGAGGGTCCCTTGAGGAGGTCGGGACAAACATACGAGGACGTGGCGCTGGTCGCGAGCGAGCCCCGGCGTGGGGGCCGGCCATTATCGCTCCCGGGTATAGCGTCCGGTCTCGTCGAACAGCGCGTCCCCCAGGTCTTCCAGGGACAAACCTCGTACGATGGCGAGGGCGCGCCGCTCCGGATCGGGGGTCGGGATCCCGGGGCGCTCGAGAAAAACCGGGTGGATCATCGCTTGCGTCACGACGCCGTTGGGCGACAGCGTGACGGTGAGAATCGCGCTCAATCCGAGCGGGCCCCGCAGGTTGAACCCGTGCCACGCGGAAAAATTTCCCAGCGAGTAGGCGATCATGCGCCCGCGATACACTTCCATGCCCCGCAGCACGTGTGGGCCGTGTCCCAGCACCAGGTCGGCGCCCGCGTCCACCACGGCGTGGGCAAATGCATAGACGTCGCCGCGATTCTCCCCGAAGGCATGTTCCACCTCCCGGGGCACGCGCGTCGCGCCCGAACCCTCGGCGCCTCCGTGGAACGACACCAACACGAGGTCGTGGTGGCGGTCGGCTTCGCGCACGTGTCGTCTCGCGGCGTCGATGTCTTGGATCCGAAAGTCCGCGGAGCCCGTGGAAAACGCGATGAGGGCGACGCGAAGCCCGTGGGTTTCCCACGATGCCATGCCGGTCGTGGGCCCGCTGTGCAGGACCCCGGAGCCGTCCAGTGCAGCGACGGTCGACTCGCGCCCGGCGTCGCCGAAATCTCCGGCATGGTTGTTGTTGATGCTCAACACGTCGAACCCCGTTAGCCGCAGCGTGGCGGCGAACGACGTGGGAGCGCGGAACGCGTAGCAAGTGCGCGAACCCCGGCGGCACTTGGTACTCTCGCCCGAGTCGGCGAGAACCGTTTCGAGGTTGCCGAACGTGATGTCGGCGTCGGCCAACCAGTGGCCCACTCGGTCGAACAGGGGGCGGGCGTTGTCGGGAGGGAGAACCGGATCCTCCTCGGGCCAGCCCTGGCCGAGCTGGATGTCGCCGACGGACGCGATGCGAATCGGCGGCCCGTTCCGAGGATCTTCCTCGGGTGGCGGCGCGGAATCCGGCGGGAGCGCCGCCCTGCGGCGTGCCTCGTCTCGCCGCATCTCGAGGATGGGCGACCGCAGCGCCAGCTCGGGATAGTCCGGGGCCAGGCGCGACAGGGCCTGCCACGCCGCGACCGCATCATCCCACGCGCCTCGGTCCTGCAGGATCCACCCCAGATGCCAGCGCGCGTCGGTGTTGAGGGAGTCTGCATCGAGCGCCGCCCGGAAGCGCTGCAGCGCTCTCGCCGTATCACCCCGCGCGGCGGCTCCCCGAGCCTCCACCACCAGGATCCGGGCACCGGCCGCGTCGCGAGCCGGCGCGGGCGGCTCGACGGTGACGGGTGGCACCACCGGCACCGGATCGGGAATCATCGAGGGTACGAGGCTGTCGGAGGGGATGCCGACGGTCGGGGTGGGGCGTGGGCCCATGCCGTCGGACGCCGTCGATCCGGCGCAGGCCGCACCCGACCAGGTCGACAACACCAGCCAAACGCGGTACCGCGTGGCTGCCGTCGTCATGTGCCGGACGATTTTTTCTGCGCGCGCCAGAACCGTGGATCGGGGATGTGCACCTCCAGCTCGAGCGTCTCGTCCGTCTGCTTCCCGGCGGAGCGATAGATGTGAATCGTGGCCCCCGAGACCGCCCGCTCCCGCTGGTCCATGAGCTTCAGCCGCAGAGCGTCGCGGGCTCTGTAGTATCGCTGCAGCTTTTCGGCGTCCACCACGCCGCCCGGCGTCTCGGGGACCGCCTCGGAGTAGAGCCCGAAAACGTCCTGCACGAGCTGATAGCCGGTCGCCGGCTGAAACGCTCCCCGGGCGAATCCGTTCTCGGGATCCAGCCGCTCCAGTTCGGAGCGTCCCACGGCGACCCCATGGAGCTTGACGGTGTACGTCATGCGTTTTCCCATTGCAGTGCCGGGACTAATGATAAGCGCCAACGGAGCGACTGTCGCCCTCCTTGACCAATATCGTGATTGCCGATAGGTTATATAACATTATAGTGATAACCGATCGGTCGATGCCCACACCCGGAGTCCGGATGACAGCGACACAGCCCGCAGATTTCGTCCCGCTCAGCCCTCGGGTGTTTCACATCCTCTTGGCCATGGCGGAAGGCCCGTGTCACGGTTACCGCATGATGCTCGCCGTGGAGGCCAATTCGCAGGGACGTGTGCGCATCGGGCCCGGAACACTGTACGAGGCGCTGCACCGATTGCGTGAGCAGGGTTTGATCGACGAGGTGGAGGAAGGCAAACGGCCGAAGTGCGACGGGAGGCGACAACGCTACTACCGTCTCTCCCGGCTCGGCAGGCGGGTGTTGCGGGCGGAGGCGGAGCGTCTCGCCGGCGATGTGCAAATCGCCCGGGCCAACAACCTGTTGGGAGAACCGAGCCCGTCGTGAGTGTCTCGCGTGGAGTGCGCCTGGTCGAGTGGGGGACGGCCGGGCTCTGTGGCCTCGCGATCATGATCTATCCCGCCGCGTTTCGCCGGGCCTATCGGGACGAAGTGTTGTCCGTGTTTCGCCGGCGCCTCCGGCGAGCCGGTTTGCGTCGGGGGTGGTCGGGGGCGCTGGCATTTGGGCTGCGTGGCATTGCCGATACGGTGTTCTCGGCGTTGCGCATGCGGCTGCACACGCTGCTGGAGTGGCGGCAACGCTCGCACCGGCGGGCACGGAACACCAACCGTGGCCGTGTCGGCACCGCCATATGGCACGATGTCCGATATGCCCTCCGGACCGCGGGGCGGAAGCCGGCACTTCCGGCGGCCGTTGTCATCACGATGGCCCTCAGCATCGGGGCCACGACGGCGGTGTTCAGCGTGATCGACGGCGTGTTGCTCTCGCCCCTGCCGTTCCCGAATCCGGATCGTATCGTGCGCCTGGTGGGCCTCAATGCCAGGAGCGGAATCGAGATCGACGCCGTCAACCTCGAGGACGTGAGGGATTGGCGGGATCAGACGCAGGCGTTTGTGGCCGTCGCGGCCTACGCGTCCACCGGGCGCACCCTAGCCGGCGACGGAGACCCCGAGCGCGTTTCCGGCTTGATGGTCAGCGAGGGATATTTCGACACCTTCGGTCTCGTGCCGGCGGCGGGCCGGTTTTTTGTGGACGACGAACACCGGTTCGGAAGTCATCCCGTCGTTGTGTTGAGCGCGGGCCTTTGGCGCCGGCGTTTCGGCGGCGACCCCGACGTGGTCGGCACGGCGGTTCACCTGAACGACGTCCCCTTCACGGTCATCGGGGTCGCGCCGGCCACGGGTTTCGATTTTCCCTCGAGCGCCACCCAGTTTTGGACACCGCTGCTCATCGACCCGATGTCGTGGCAGTATGGACGTGGCCCGAGCTGGCTCTCCGCGGTGGGCCGACTCCGCGACGGCGTCCCCATCGACGAGGCCCAGTCGGCGGTGGACGTCGTCGTGAGACGGCTGGCCGAGGCGTATCCCGAAACGAATGACGGCCGCGGCGTGCGCATACGGACGCTCCTCGACTCGGTTGTCGGCCCGGCGAAGCCCTTGCTGACATTGCTGGTGGGCGCGGTCGCGTTCGTGTTGCTCATCGGGTGCGTCTCGGTGGCGAACCTGTTGCTGGCCCAGGCGGGCGAGCGCCGCCGCGAGTTCGCCCTCCGGACCGCACTCGGTGCGGCCCGGAGCCGTCTGGCCGGCCAGGTGTTGACGGAGGGTCTGGTCCTGGCCCTCATCGCGGGTGCGGTCGGGACGCTGATCGCGCACTGGGGCGTGGATCTACTGGTGAGCCTGAGCGGGGGAGCGATACCCCGCCAGGGCGAGATGGGGATCGACGGACGGGTCCTGGGATTCACGCTCATCGTAGCAGTGGGGACCGGTATGATCTTCACCCTGGCGCCGGCCCTGCGCGCGGCCCGCGTCGAGTCCACGTCCCATATGCGGGATGCCAAGGACGGCTCGGGGGTCGGTCTCGGCATTCAGGGATTGCGCAATGCGCTGGTCATGACCCAGACGGCACTCTCGGTCGTTCTCCTCATCGGTGCCGCACTCCTGCTGCAGTCATTGCTCCGGCTCTCCCGGGTGGATCCGGGGTACGATCCGGGCGGTGCCGTGAGCTTTACCGTGTCCCCCCCATCGGTACGGTACCCGACGCCCGAACACGTCAAGGGTTTTTATCGGGATGTGCTTGGGCGCATCACCGCACTTCCCGGGGTCACGGCGGCCAGTGTCGGCGACCGCGTCCCTTTGGCGGGCAGAAGCTGGTTCGACAGCTTCCGCATCGAGGGTTGGCCCTCGTCTGCCGAAGACCCGGTGGCCCGGATACGCGTCATCGCGCCGGGCTACTTCCGGGCGCTCGGCGTCCCCGTGCAACGCGGTCGCCCGTTCACCCAGCGGGACGACCTGACCGGGCCGTCCGTGGCGGTGGTCAACGCCTCGGCCGCCCAGCGGTACTTCGACGGGGAGGATCCCATCGGGCGGCGGATCGAGTTCTTTGGGGAGGTCTGGCAGGTGGTGGGGGTGGTGGGGGACGTGCGGCACGTGGGGCCTGACACGCCAGCGCGGCCCGCTCTGTATCTGCCGTGGCCGCAGAGCGAACGGATCGACGCGTTTTGGCGACAGGGGCGGGTGGTGGTGCGGACGGCGGCCGATCCCACAGCGGTGGTCGGGTTGCTGCGTCAGGCGGTGCGCGACGTCGATCCGGCGATCGCCCTGGGTGGTCTGGGTACCTTGCAGTCCGACTTGTGGGCCAGCCTGTCGCAACCACGTTTTCGGGCGGCCTTGATCGGCATATTCGCCGTGTTGGCCCTCATGTTGTCCGTCATCGGCATCTACAGTGTCATCGCCTACACCGTGAGCCGGAGGACCCGAGAGATAGGAATCCGGATCGCCCTGGGTTCGCGAATCCACACGGTCGAATGGTTGGTCGTGCGGCGCGGGCTCGCCATGTCGCTGGCGGCGGTGACCGTGGGAACGATGGGCGCCTTGGGGTTAACGCGATTTCTCTCCTCCTTCCTGTTCGAGGTCACGACCACGGATCCGTGGACGTTCGTCGCCGTACCGATCGTCCTCCTGGGCGTTGCGGTGGCCGCTTCCTACCTTCCCGCCCGGCGTGCGGGTCGCATCGATCCCCTCGCCGCTCTCCGGTCAGACTAACTCCGAATCTTTGGTGCCGGCGTGGGGTACCGTACATTCATGGAATCCGCCTCGACTGGTTGTAGCCTGCGACTGGTGTCATTCTGCCCTGTGCCGTTCGGCGAGGGAGTTCAACTGGAGGTGGTCGCCGGGCGTATATTGGTAACGAATTCGTCCCGTGGAATTCATTTTGTGCTTTGACCGGGCGTCGACGGCACGCCTGGCGGCCCGCGGACGCCATGTGGAGAGCCGACTTGAGGCTTTTTCGATCGACACCGCGCTTGGCTCTCGTTGCGAGCCTGACGGCTTCGCAGGTCGGTGGTCTCGTTCCGCGTAGCGAAGCACCCCGCGCCGTTACTTCTCCGTCACTCCCCGCAGTCGCGTTGGCCGGCGGCGGTGCCCCCACCGAGTGGGTGACCCGGGCCCGCCAGCGGGGTCGACCATGCGTCCCCGTGGACGTACCGGCCAGCTCGCACGAGTTTTTTTTCACCCGGGCGATGTACAGCGGGTATCGCCGCCGTGGGTTCGGCCGGGGAAGCTGGGCCATCGACTGCCCCGAGGCCGATCAACACTTTCTGTTCGGCTTGCGGCGGATGACCAACATCGACGCCTACGACGGGGAACATCCCATGCGGCTCGACGATCCCGAGCTCAGGAAATTCCCGTTCCTCTACATGCTGGAAGTCGGCGCCATGGCCCTGTCGCCTCCTGAGATCGAAGGCCTGCGGAGCTATCTGCTGGCCGGTGGCTTCTTGTTCGTAGACGATTTTTGGGGCGACTGGGAGTGGCTAAATTTCGAGCAGCAAATCCGCCTGGTGCTGCCCGAGTACTCGATCCAGGAGATCGGTCTCGACCATCCGGTTTTCAATGCCTTTTACGATATTGACACGATCATCCAAGTTCCCAACGTAGGGAACGGCCGGTGGGGTGGCGGGACGTCGGAAAAGGGCGGCATCACGCCGCATGTGCGGGGCATTTTCGATGAGCACGGCCGCCTGCTGGTGGCCGTGCACTGGAACACCGACCTGGGCGACGCGTGGGAGTGGGCCGACGATCCCTACTATCCCATCTTCTACTCGAACTATGCGTGGCGGGTGGGCATCAATTTCGTCATCTACGCCATGACCCATTGAGATGGAAACCCTCTTCGAGTTTCTCTTCAAGTACCGGCCGCTGATTTACGAGCGGGGCGATTTCATCCTCGGCGGATCGTGGACGTTGTACCTGGCGCTGGTGGGGGCGGCGGCGCTGGCCGTGCCGACCTTGCTGTTGTACAGCGGTGCACGCGGCAAGAGCCGCCCCATCGATCGCGTGGTGTTGTCCGGCCTCCGGGTCGCGGCGGTCGCGCTGCTGCTGTTCGTGCTGTTCCGCCCCGCGTTGGTCATCTCCACCGTGGTCCCGCAGAAAAACTTCCTGGGTATCCTGATTGACGACTCCCGCAGCATGCGCATCGCCGATACCGACGGGAGACCCCGCTCGGATTTCGTGCAGCAGTATTTTGGCCCGGAGAACGGGGCGCTGCTCTCGGAGCTGGCGGACGATTTCATTCTCCGATTCTTCCGCTTTTCGTCGGACGCGCAGCGCATCGACGATGTTGGTTCGCTCGGCTATGCAGGTAACAAGTCGGATATCGGTCGCGCTCTCGACCGGGTGCGGCAAGAGCTTGCATCGGTGCCGGTCGCCGGACTCGTCCTCGTGACCGACGGGGCCGACAACACGTTCCAATCCTTCGAAGAGCCGTTGCTGGCGCTGCGGGTGCGCTCGTTGCCGGTATACACTGTCGGACTCGGACAAGAAACGTTTCCGCGAGACATCGAGCTCAGCCGCGTGGACACGCCCCGATCCGTGCTCAAAGGCGCGTCGTTGGTCGTCGAACTCGCGGTGACCCAGACGGGGTATGCGGGCTCGACGGTGGAGCTCATCGTCGAGGACAACGGCCGCATCGTCAACCGCGAGCAGATCGAGCTGCCCCGCGAGGGGGAAGTCGCCACCATCCGAGTGCCGTTCACCGCCACGGAAGTGGGACCACGCATCTTCGGCTTCCGGATCGCCGTGCAAGAGGGTGAGATGGTCGTGGAGAACAACGAGCGGGAGACGCTCATCGTCGTGGAGGACAATACCGAAAAGATTCTGTACTTCGAGGGCGAGCCGCGCCATGAGATCGGTTTTTTGCGAGCCGCGGTCCAGGACGACGAGAATCTCGAGGTCGTCAGCTTGACTCGCACGGCCGATAACAAGTTCTACCGCATCAACATCCGGGATCCGGAAGAGGAGCTCGCGGGCGGATTCCCTGCCACGCGGGAAGAGCTGTTTTCCTACCGCGGGCTCGTGATCGGGAGCGTCGAGGCCAGTTTCTTCACGGTCGACCAGTTGCGGATGATCGCGGAGTTCGTGAGCCGGCGGGGTGGCGGCCTGCTGATGCTGGGCGGGCGCCGGGCGTTTGCCGAGGGTGGTTACGCCGAGACGCCCCTGGCCGATGTGCTGCCCGTCATCTTGGAAGAACCGCAAGGCGATGATGAGTTCTCCGCCGAGATCACCGTCGAGGTGACTCCAGCCGGCCGAACCCATCCGATCACGCAAATCGCGGGGACCATCGATTCATCGGCGGCCCGGTGGGAAGAACTGCCCCCGCTACATACCGTGAACCGCATTGAGAGAGTCAAACCCGGCGCCACCACGCTGCTCACGGGCGACGGGCCGGGAGCATCGCCGCAAGTCGTCTTGGCGTACCAACGCTACGGTCGGGGCAAGACGCTGGTATTGCCGGTGCGGGATTTGTGGCAATGGCAGATGTTGCTTCCGCTGGAGGATATGACCTACGAGATTTTTTGGCGGCAGTTGCTCCGATGGGTCGTCAACGGGGTCCCGGATCGCGTCAGTGTCACCCCGTCCGCCGATCGCGTGGCCCGGGGAGAGCCGGTCGAGTTGATCGGGCTAGTGGAGGATGATCGATATCTCAAGGTGAATAACACCGAGGTGGTGGCATATGTCACCTCGCCCGCCGGCGCGGTGGACTCGATTCCGATGGACTGGACGGTGAATCGAGACGGCGAGTACCGCGGCGTCTTCATTGCCGACGAAGAGGGGTTGTACGAGATCGAAGTCAAGGCGCTTGAAGAAGGCGAGTATCTCGCCAGCGATGCCGCCTTCGTGCGCGTCGAGGACCCCGCCCGCGAGTATTTCGACGCGCAGATGCATGCCACCGCGTTGCGCCGTATTGCCGAGGAGACCGGCGGAAAATTCTATACGCCCGAGACGGTATCGACCTTGCCGGAGGACATCAGCTTCACCGACAGCGGGACGACGGTCATCGAGCACCGCGACCTCTGGAACATGCCAGCCATCTTCCTGTTCTTGATCGCCCTGGTCTCGGGGGAGTGGGGGTATCGACGGTTGCGGGGACTGGCATAGTGGTCGCGAGCGCGTTTCTCGTCACGACCATCCTCGCGTTCCAGGTCCAGGCCGGCGACAGCCACCTCTTGATCGTGAGCGGTATCGGCGGTCAGCCTCAGTACAGCGAGGCGTTTCACCGGTGGGGGATCGCGCTGTATGAGGCGGCGACCGAGCGGCTCGGGCTCCCGGCATCCAACATCGTCTACCTCGCCGAGCGGGTGGAGCGTGACCCGCGCATTCACGCCCGCTCTACCAAGGAGAACTTCGAGCAGGCGCTTGCCGATATCGCCGCGAAGGCCGGAGCCCGCGATCGGGTATTCATCGTCTTGATTGGCCACGGCAGCGCCAACAACGACGAGCCGCGATTTAATCTCCCGGGCCCGGACATCGCCGCGGCCGAACTGGCTCAGCACTTCCGCACGAAGTTCCCGACCCAGACGGTCGTCTTGGCGAACACCTCTAGCGCGAGCGGAGACTTCTTGTCTGTCCTGTCGGGTCCGAATCGCGTGATCGTCACGGCGACCAAGACGGGATTCGAGCGCAACGAGGCCATCTTCGGCGAGTTCTTCGTGGAAGCGTTTGCCGGCGATGGGGCCGACGTGGACAAGGACGAGCGGGTGTCGGTGCTCGAGGCCTTCAACTACGCGCGCATCGAGACGGCCCGGCGATACGAAAGGGACGAACGACTCCTCACCGAGCACGCGATGTTGGACGACAACGGTGACGGGGTGGGGAGCACCGAGCCCGACCCGCGGGCGGAAGGTGGCGACGGTGCCCTCGCCCGCACGTTGTTCCTCGATCGCGTTGGGGTGATGGTGGCGGGGCCCACCGGCGGAGACTCCGTACTTGGCACCCTATATAATGAAAAGCGGGCACTGGAAGAGCGAATCGCCACGCTGCGCAATCTCAAGGATCAGATGGAACAGGACGTCTACGAGGCCGAGCTGGAGGAACTCCTGGTGGGTCTGGCCTTGAAGAACCGAGCGATCCGGGAACGTGAGGCCGGCCGGTGATCTCGCGATCGAGGACGGTCGGTTTGGCGCGTCGATATGGCGCATCGTTCGGCGTGGTGATGTCGCTGGGATTGTCGGCGTCTTCCCTCGGTGGACAAACACTCGATGATGCAAGGCTCGCGGTGCGCTCGGGGGAATACCGCGATGCGATTCGCGCGTTTACCCGGTTGGCCCGCGACGGCGAGGTGGCCGCCGGGCGTGGCCTCGTCCGGACCTTGGCAGAGGTGGGCCGGGACGACGACGCGGAACGCGAGGCACGCCGACTGTACGCTTCCGCGTCTCTCCAGTTCGCCAACGTGCTGGGTGAAGTGTTGTACGCCCGGGGTCGCTTGGACGAAGCGGAACCATTGTTTCGCGAGGCGGCCAGAGGCGCCACCGACAGTCTCACGGCACGCCTCAACCTCGCCAGGGTCCAGTACGATCGCGGGGAGCTGGAGACGGCGATGGCCGGCTTCGACGAGTTCATCGACGTGTACAATTCCGGTGGAGAGTTGGTGGCGGAGGAACTCACCGCCGTGGCCACGGCGGCGCGCTATCTCGGTATCCGGGATTATCAGCTGTTTCGGGACGCGCTCCGTGTCTATGACGAAGCGTTCGCCGTCGACCCTGACGATTTGGAGCCCCGTGTTCGCGTGGGGGAGCTGTTCTTCGCCCGGTTCAACAACACCGAAGCCACCAACACGTTCCGTGAGATCCTCGGAATCAACCCGAACCATCCCCGGGCGCTCCTCGGGATGGCTCGTAGTCTGCACTTCGATGGCAAGCCCGAAGCGATGCCCACCGTCGGCAAGAGTCTGGAGATCAATGAGAACTCGGTTGACGCCCGGACGTTTCTCGCGCGATTGCATCTGGAACTCGAGAACTACGAGCGGGCCGCGAGCGAGGCCGAGCGGGCCCTCGAGGTGGATCCGTCCTCGCCATCCGCCCACGCCGTCATAGCGACCATTCGGTTTCTGCAAGGTGACGAGGCCGGATACGAGACCGCGCGCCGGCGGGCGCTCCAACGCAACCCGCGCTATGCGGAGCTCTACAACACGCTCGCCGAGCTGAGTGCGCGCAACCGCCTCTATCAAGAGGCCGTCGACTTTGCGCGCCAGGCAGTCGCCATCGATTCCCAATCATGGCGCGGCTATGGATTGCTGGGCATGAACCAACTCCGCACCGGAGCCATCGACGAGGGGCGTGCGAATCTCGAGCGCTACTTCAGCCGCGACCCCTACGACCCGTGGGCCAAGAACACCCTGGACCTCCTCGACACGTTTAGCGACTATCGGGAAACCTCCTCCCCCGCCGGTCACTTTCAGCTCGTGATGGCGATGCAAGAATCGCCCCTGTTGCAGCTCTACCTGGCCGACGTGGCCGACGAGGCGTACGAACGCTTGGCCGAGCGGTATGGATACCGTCCCCAGACACCCATCCGCCTCGAGGTGTATCCCCGGCATGCCGACTTCTCGGTCCGGACCGTGGGGCTGGCCGGTCTCGGTGCGCTGGGCGTGTCGTTCGGCAACGTGCTGGCTATGGACTCCCCGTCGGCCCGCGAGGTGGGGGCGTTCCACTGGGCATCGACCCTGTGGCACGAGGTCGCTCACACGTTCCACATGACCGTGTCGAAGCACCGCGTGCCCCGGTGGTTCACGGAGGGATTGGCGGTGTTCGAAGAGCGCCGCGCGCACCTGGGATGGGGCGACGATGCCTCCGTGGAGTTCCTCATGGCCTACCGGGACGACCGGATGCCCCGGGTGAGCGAGTTGAACAACGGGTTCGTCCGCCCGGAGTATCCCCAGCAAGTCGTGTTTTCCTACTACATGGCGTCGTTGGTGTGTGAATTGATCCAGCGGGACTGGGGGGATCAGGCCCTGGTCGATATGCTCGAGGCCTACGGAGCGGGTCAGAGCAATGCCGAGGTGTTCCGCTCGGTGCTCGGCATGGAACCACGAGAGTTCGACTCGGCGTTCGACCGGTACATGCGCGAGCGATTCACCGGTCCCCTCACGGCGGTCCAGTCTCCCCACCTGGAGGATCTGCAACGTGGGATGGATCTTCCCGCCCTGCGGCGGGCGGCCGACCGGCGGGAGGGCGACTTCCCCGTCCAGCTGGAAACAGGCCGGGCGCTGGTGCGCGAGGGCGACTTCCGGAACGCGATTCCCTATCTGGAGCGGGCGAAGGCGTTGTTCACCGAATATGCCGAGGGGGACAGCCCCTATTGGTATCTCGCCTTGGCGTACAAGGGGTTGGGCCAGCTGACGCCGGCGGCCGCAGAGCTCGAGGCGCTCACGGCGATCAACGCCGGGCATTACCACGCGTACCTCGAATGGGCGGCGGCGTTGGAGCAGCTGGGGGACATGGCCCAGGCCGCGGCGGTGCTCGACCGGGCGCTGTACGTGTATCCGTTCGATGTCGACCTGCACCTCCGTCTCGCGGCGCTGTACCGGGACACGGAGCAATGGGGGAGAGCGATCCGCGAGCGCCGCGCCGTGTTGGCCCTCGACCCCGTGGATCGCGCGGAGGCGGAATACCAGGTAGCCCTGGCCTATTATCAGGCCGGCAACCTACGCGAGGCGCGGCGGTCGGTGCTCCGTGCGCTGGAATTGGCGCCGAACTTCGAAAAAGGGTTAGATCTCCTATTGGACATTCGGTCCGCGCGGAGCCAACCGGACGACCGCCCATGAAACGCTTGATCCTGCTCTTCTTGGCTGTTGCAGTGACCACGCCGGCCGACGCGCAATTCGGGCGGCGAGGCTACGACAGTGCGCCCCTTCCCAACACCGAGTACGGGGACGAATTCACTTTCGTGCGGATTGAGTACACGCCGATGTATTATCGCGGAGGCGAGGCGCCCTGGCATCATGACTACCCACGGGCCGAACAGAATCTGGCGAAGATCATCGACGCCGTGAGTTACCTCCAGACGTATATGGGCGGAAGCAACATTTTGCGCACCGACGATCCGGAATTCCTGCGGTATCCCATCGCGTATCTGTCTGAGCCCGGCTACTGGGCGATGCGCGATTCTGAAGTCCTGGGGCTTCGCAACTATCTCCTCAGGGGTGGTTTCCTGATCGTCGACGATTTCGGCGACGAGTGGGGCTCGCGGGAGTGGGACAACTTCGAGATGCAGATGCGGCTCGTCCTGCCCGGCGCCCAAGCGATCCCGATCGACGCGTCGCACCCGATCTTCGATTCGTTTTTCCGCATCACGGAACCAGAGTTTCACTCCTCCTACCGCGGGTATGCGCAGTTCTACGGGATCTACGAGGACAACGATCCCGAGAAGCGTCTCATGGTGATCGCGAACTACAACGCGGACATCGGGGAGTATTGGGAGTATTCCGATACGGGTTTCTTGCCGATCGATTTGAGCAACGAGGCCTACAAATTGGGCGTGAACTACTTGATGTATGCGATCATGCACTGAACCGCCGCCGCACCATGGGGAGCGGCGACGGCGTTGACAACCAACCAGAGGGAACACCGCAGTGACCGAGACTACCGATAAGACTATCCTGGAATCGCCTGACGATATCGCCCTGGCCGAACGATTGCAGAAGGGCCGCGTGCAAATCATGGACGAATTGCGGAAGTTGATCGTCGGTCAGGAGGACGTGATCGAGCTCGTCCTCTTGTCGATCTTCGTGGGTGGCAACAGTCTCATCGTCGGTGTGCCCGGCTTGGCTAAGACGCTGCTCATTCACACCATCGCCCAGGTCCTGGATCTCAAGTTCTCCCGTATCCAGTTCACACCGGACCTGATGCCGTCCGACATCACCGGAACGGATCTCATTCAAGAAGATCCGAAAACCGGCCGGCGGCAGATGGTGTTCATGCACGGTCCGGTGTTCGCCAACATCGTCTTGGCCGACGAGATCAATCGGACCCCGCCGAAGACGCAGGCCGCGATGTTGGAAGCCATGCAGGAACACCAGGTCACCGTTCAGGGCACGACCTACGTTCTGGAAGAGCCGTTCTTCGTCTTCGCCACGCAGAACCCCATCGAGTTGGAAGGCACGTACCCGTTGCCCGAAGCGCAGCTCGACCGGTTCATGTTCCACATCGTCATGGATCATCTGCCGCAGGAACAGGAGCTGGAGGTCGTACGGTCCACGACGGGGATTCAAGAGTACGAGTTCGAGCACGCCGTGACGGGCAAGGACATCGTCGCGTTTCAGGAACTGGTCCGAAAGGTGCCCGTGTCCGAGGAAGTGCTGCAGTATGCGCTGGCGCTCGTGCGCACCAGCCGGCCAAGCGCGAACGGGAGTGCCCCGGATTTCATCAGGGAATGGGTGTCGTATGGCGCCAGCGTTCGTGCGGCCCAATACATCGTGCTCGGCGGAAAAGCGCGGGCTCTCATGCGCGGCCGGTACCATGTGAGCTTCGAGGATGTCCGCGCGCTCGCGCATCCGGTGATGCGCCATCGTATTCTCACCAACTTCCATGCGGAATCGGAGCGCATCACGACGGATTCCCTGATCGACCAGCTGCTCGAAACCGTGCCGATGCCGTCCTCGGGGATGTAGGCGGACCCGCATGTTCGGTACCAGGGCGCGGTCGCACGCCAAGGGCCCACGGTTCATCGATCCGAAGATCTTGACGCGTATCGACAGCCTCGAATTGGTGGCGCGAACCGTCGTGGGAGGCTTCCTCAGCGGCTTGCATCGGTCGGCCTTCTTGGGCTTGTCCATCGATTTCGCGGAGCACCGAGCGTACATGCCGGGCGATGACATCCGGCGCATCGATTGGCGCCTCTTTGGCCGCACCGACCGCTTGTACATCAAGGAATTCGAAGCCGACACCAACGCGAATTTCAGCGTGGTGCTGGACATATCCCGGTCCATGGATTTCGGGTACCAGGGCATCACGAAGCTCGACTACGGCAAGTTCATGGCCGCGAGCCTCGCGTACCTGTCGAGCCGGCAGCGGGATCGCGTTGGGTTGGTCACTTTCGATTCCGACATCGTCGACATCGTTCCGCCTTCGGCCAAACATCTCGAGACCGTCCTCCACACGCTGGATCGGACCAAGTCCACCCGCGCTGGCAACCTGGGAAAGACGCTTCCCAAGATCGCGGAGAGGTTCGCGCGCAGAAGCGTCGTGGTGCTCATCTCGGATTTTTATGAGGATCCGAAGTCGGTGATCAAGGCAGTGGTGTCCCTACGCCAAGAAGGGAACGACGTCATCGTGTTTCATGTGCTCGATGCGGCCGAGATCAACTTCACATTCGATCGGGCCATCAACTTCGAGGATTTGGAAACCGGTGAGCAGCTTGCGGTGGTGCCAGAGGTGCTGCGGGAGCAGTACCGCAACGTGCTGAACGAGCACTTGCAAACCATCACGCGGTTGATGGGCGACAATAAGATCGACTACGCGTTCTTCGATACGTCCACCCCGCTCGACCTGGCGCTGTTCAAGTATCTCTCCAACCGCCAGCGATTGAGCCGGGTTCGCTGATGACGCTGCTTGCTCCTCTGTTTTTGGTCGGTCTCGGCGCATTGATGGTGCCTGTTCTGGTGCATCTCATCCACAAGCATCAAAAGGAAGCGCTGCTATTCCCCTCGCTGATGTTCATTCAGCGTATTCCTTATAAAGACGTTCGCCGGCAGCAACTGCGGCACAAGTTCCTCTTCGCCCTGCGATGTCTCGCGCTGTTGCTGATCGCCTTTGCGTTCGCCAGGCCGTTTGTTCAAAATTCAGCCCCGGCTACGGTGTTCGACGACGGCGGACGCGAGGTGGTGATCCTCGTCGATCAGTCCCACAGCATGCAGTACGGGGACCGATGGGACCGCGCCGTGGAGCAGGCGCATGCGGCTGTGGACGCTCTCGGCCCCGCCGATCGTGGGACAGTCGTGTTCTTTGCCGAGCGAGCGCAAGCCGTCGGGCAATCCACCACCGATATCGCGGTGCTCAAGAGCGGCATCGATGCCGCGAAGCCTACGGCTGGTGCCACGCGTTTTGGCCCGGCGCTCCAGCTGGCCGGCCGCGTGTTGTCGGAATCCGAGCAACCGCACCTGGAGGTCGTCATCATCTCCGATTTCCAGCGTTCCGGTTGGGATCGGATGAGCGACGTGCGCTTGCCGAGCGGGACGACGGTGACACCCATCGATCTGGCCGACGGCGACGTGGCGAATGTCTCGGTGGCGTTCGTGTCGGTGCGCCAGGGTGCCGAATCTGGTCAGGAACGCGCGACGGTGTCGGCTCGGGTCGTGAACGGAGGTGCGGACGCGGTTGAGGGGGTTCCGGTGGTGCTCGTGTTGAATGGCCAGGAAGTCCAGCGACAATCTGTGAACCTGGCACCACACGGATCGGAAGCGGTGACGTTCGCGCCGGTCCTGCTGCCTCAAGGCTTGTCCCGGGGCGCGGTGCGGGCCGGCACAGATGCGCTTCCCGAGGACAATCAATTTCGCTTCGTGCTCACGCCGAGCAACTCGCTGTCCGCGCTGATCCTCGAGGGGTCCAGCGCGCGGCAAAACCAGAGCCTGTATCTCCGTCGCGCGTTGGCGATCGGCGATCGGCCGTCGTTTCGCGTCGATGTGCGCCCGCTGCGGCAGTTCCGCCTCTCGGATCTGGACGGCCGGGCCATCGTGGTGCTGAACGAGGCGCCTTTTCCCACGGGCCAGGCGGGAAGCCGCATTCGCGAGTTTGTCCAGGAGGGTGGTGGCTTGCTGATCGCCCTCGGTGAAGCGAACGGGCCAGGGGCCTGGCCGGCCGAGATCGCCGACATGATTCCCGGCACGGTGGGCGAACGAGTCGATCCGTCGCGCGGTCCGACCGCCCTTGCGACGCTGGAGTACGGCAGCCCGGTGTTCGACGTGTTCAGCGCGCCCCGGAGCGGGGACTTTGGGTCCGCCAAATTTTTCCGGTATCGCAGGCTGAGCCTGCCGGATCAGGGCAGCGTGCTGGCTCGCTTCAGCGACGGGCAACCTGCATTGGTGGAACACGCCGTCGGCGACGGACTGGTGCTCGTGTGGACGTCGACGCTGGATACGTATTGGAACGATCTTGCTCTCCAACCGGTTTATCTCCCGTTCGTGCACCGCATGGTCCGTCATTTATCCGGCTACGAAGAAGTGCGCACGGCGTTCATGGTGGGCGAGGTCGTCGAACTGACCGACGACTCGCCGGATCCCTTGCTCCGGGCATTGTTGCGGTCGGGAGAGGAGCTGGTGGTGCAGGCGCCCTCCGGCGCGCGGCAGGTGATTGCGCCCGGTGGCGCGCAGCAGGTAGTCGAGTTGCGGGAGAGTGGTTTCTTCGAAATCCGCCAGCTGGAGGGCGGGAGCATCCCGCCGACCGTCGTTGCCGCGAATCTGGACCCGCGGGAGTCCGATCTGTCGCGGCTCGATCTAGCCGAGTTTCTCGGATCGGTGGTTCCGTTCGAGACGGCCGGGGGGGGTGCCGCCCGGGCCCGCGAGCTCACGCTGGAAGAGAGGGAACGTCGGCAGCGGTTGTGGTGGTATCTCTTGGTTGCAGCCCTGTTCATTCTGTTGGCCGAGACGGCGCTGTCGAATCGGCTGTCCCGGGTTGCGTGATGTCGCCGTGGAGTGAACAGTAAAGGTAGTGGCGGGTGGGGCGACGCCCCGCCGTGCCGGTCCAGACACGAGAGAGGGCGCGCGCATGCTCAGGTTGTACGATACCCTTGGCGGACGACCAGACCCCGACGAAGAACTCATCCGGGCTATCGGCTCGGTCCGGCTGCGCTGGCGCTTGAAGGTGGCCATGCGTGGTCTGGCCATCGTGGTCGCCGCGGGCCTGGCGGTGTTCCTGGTTTCCACCTACGGCATGGACAAGCTGCGGTTCACCCCGACGTCGGTGACGGTGTTCCGCGTTCTCACGTATGTCGCCGTACTGGTGTTGCTCATCCGGTTCCTCGTGCTGCCCCTATTGAGGAGCGTATCCGACCGGCGCGTCGCGTTGTACATCGAAGAACGCGAGCCGTCGCTGCAAGCCTCTCTGATCAGTGCGGTGGAGTATCGGGAGCAGGGGAAGGATGCTGGTGCTGCGAACCTGTCGCCGGCGCTCGCGGGCAAACTCGTGCAATCGGCGGCGGATCGTTGTCGCGACATCAAGTTCGGCCACAACATCGAACAACGGGCACTGCGGCGGTCGTCGGGGGCTCTGGCCGGTGTGGCGATGGCCGGCCTCCTGTTAATCGTGACCAGCCCCGGATTCATGCGCACGGGGGCGCCGTTCTTGTTGTTCCCTTGGAGCGACGAGGCCGCGGAGAACCCGTATGCCATCGAGGTACTCCCCGGAGACACCTTGCTACCGCGGGGCGCGGATCTGCGCGTCAACGCCCAACTGCTCGGATTCGACGCCGAAGATGTCACCATCGCGGTGAAGCGGGGTGACGCCGAATGGGAGCGGTGGTCGATGACCGTGGGGCGCGACCCCGGGGCCTATGAGATCTTCCTTTTCGATCTCGAAGACGCCGCCGAATATGCCATTGAGGCCAGCGGTGTCCGCTCGCCTGTCTACAGCATAGAGGTCGCGGACCTGCCCTACGTGGCACAGCTGGATTTGGAGTACCGCTTTCCGGCCTACACCGGGATGAGCCCGCTGATCCAGGAGGACCGGGGAGACATAGCCGCGCTCGTGGGAACGAACGTGGTGCTCACGGTCACCCCCACGATGACCGTGACGCGGGGCATGATCGTCATCGACGGCGGTGACTCGATCGCCATGGACGTCGGCGGCGATGGCAGGCTCACGGGCACGTTGACCGTGCGCAGCGCAGGCCTGTACCGCATCGCCCTCGATGCCTTCGATGGCCGCATGGTGGTCGGATCGCCGGACTATGTCATCGACGCCCTCACCGATCAACCGCCGACGATTCGATTCGAGAAACCGGGACGTGACATCAAGGTTACGCCTGTCGAAGAGGCGTTTCTCGAGGTGAAGGCCGAAGACGACTACGGTTTGCGCAGCGTGCAGTTGATGTATTCCGTCAACGGCGGTCCGGAGGATACCCTCGATCTGTATACCGGAATGCGCCGCACGACCCAGATGTCGGCGGGCCACACGTTCTATCTCGAAGAGATGAATCTCGAGCCCGGTGATCTCGTGTCGTACTACGCCCAGGTGGCCGACAACGACCGGGTGGGTGGACGGCAAACCACCACGTCCGACATCTATTTCATGGAAGTCAGGCCGTTTCGCCGCGATTATCGCCAGGCCGAGCAGGGTGGCGGCGGCGGCGGTGGGGGCGGTGACGGCCTCGACGGGCAGTTCTCCGAACAGCAGCGACAGATCGTGGCGGCCACGTTCAAGATGGTGCGGGATCGGGACCAGTATGCCGATGTGGAATACCGCGAGAACATGGCGACACTGGCGCTGTCGCAAGGCCGGTTGCGGGAGCGCGTAGAGGCGGTGGTGCGGCGCATTCAGGATCGCGGGGTGATGCGGTCCGATTCCGGTTTCATCAAGATCATGCAGGAGCTTCCGGCAGCCGCGGCCGAGATGCTGACGTCGGAGGAAGAGCTGGGTGAGCGGGATGCCCGCGAGGCCCTGCCGGCGGCGCAGCGGGCTCTGCAGCACCTTCAGCGGGCCGAAGCGGCCTTCCGGGACGTGCAGGTGAGCATGGGGCAGCAGGGTGGTGGTGGCGGCGGGCAGAATCAATCCAATGCCGAAGATCTGGCGGACCTGTTCGAACTCGAGCTCGACAAGATGCAGAACCAGTACGAGAGCGTGCAGCGCGGCGAGCAGCGGCAGGTCGATCGGGAAATCGACGCCACGATGCAGCGCCTCGAGGAGCTAGCCCGGCGGCAACAGCAGGAAAACGAGCGGATGCGCCGGCGGGCGTCGAGTATGCAGGGCCAGGCGGGTGGCGGTGGGGGCAATCAGCGGCAGCTGGCCGAGCAGGCCGAAGAACTGGCCCGTCAGCTCGAGCGGCTTGGCCGCGAGCAGTCTCTCGACAATCTGCAAGACACCGCCCGCAGGCTGCGGGAGGCCGCCAACGCCATGCGCCGCGCCGCCGATTCCCGGAGGGGCAGTGACCTAGCCGAAGCACAGTCGGCGTTGGATCGGTTGCAGGAGGCGCGCCGGTTGCTGGAGCGGGGTCGCAGCGAGCGCCTCAATCGGGACGTGCAGGATGCTCTCCGGCGGGCGGAACGCCTCGTCGAGCAGCAAGACCAAATGACGGAAGACGTGGAGCGCCTTGGGGCAGGGGGCGGACGGCCCTCGCCGGAGGCCATGAGCCGCATCATGGAGCGCAAAGACGAGCTCCAGCGGGAGGTCAGCGAGTTGGAGACCGATCTCGATCGGATGGCCCGCGAATGGCGCGACGAGCAGCGCGACGCCGCACGGGGCTTGGCGGGCGCGGCACAGTCCATTCGGGACAATCGGCTGGCCGACAAGATCCGCTACTCCAAAGGCGTGGTGCAGCAGCGCACCCCTGAATACGCGCGGAATTTCGAGGAGCAGATCGCGGCCGACATCGAGGAACTACGGCAGCGCATCGAGGGGGCCGCGGGCGAGATTGGCGAGAACGAAGGCCAGCGGGTCGGTGAGCTGCTCGAAGATACGCGGGACCTCATGCAGGATCTCGAATCCCTCGACGAACGCATTCAATCCCAGGCCGAGCGGCTGCAACGCGGGGACGATCAAGGGCAGCAGGGCAGCCAGCAACAGGGCAGCCAGCAACAGGGCGGCCAGCAGCAGGGGGGACGGGAGGGTCGCCAGGCCGGGCAGCCCGGCGACCGAGGGGGCAATCCCGCCGGGCAGACCCGGGGTGGTTTCGGCGGTTTCGATCCCGGTCAGGTCCGCCAGTACCGTCGAGAGTTCCGCGAGCGGCTCGGCGATTTGGAAGAGCTGCGTCAGGGACTAGCTCGGGAAGGCATCGATGTCGACCCGTTGGACGACGTAATGGCGCTGCTGCGTCAGTTGGACAGTCGTGGGATTTTCGATGACCCGGCGGAGATCGCCCGCCTGCAGCGGGACGTGATCGAGGGACTCAAGGAGTTCGAGTACGCGTTGCGCCGGGCGTTCCAGAGCGACGACGCCGACCGCTTGTTGCTCTCCGGGTCGGATGAGGTTCCCGAAGGATTCCGGGAGCTGGTCGAGGAGTACTACCGATCGCTGTCGAACCGCAATAGATAGTATCTCGCCGGGGCGCCGTCGGCGGTCCGCTACGGAGTGCGTAGCGGATCCGACCGGCGAGCCCGTTCTATTCGATTACCTTTCACGCATGAGTTCCAACCCGGAGTTGCCTCACATGAAACGCGGACCCTTGGTCCTGGTCGCTGTCGTCGTGCTCCTCTTGGTGGTACTCACCGGCCTGCCGGCCCTCATGCGCTTGGGTATGGACTGGTATTGGTTCGACGCCATCGGATTTCGCAGCGTGTTCGTCACGACGGTGTGGACCAAAATTCTACTTGGGGTAGGTGTCGGGACGATCGCCTTTGTGTTCTTCTATCTGAACCTTCGGTTTTCCCAGCGCGGCGTGGTGCCGGATCCGATCGTGGTGAACATCAACGCCAAGTCGCCCAATGTCGACGTGACGAAACTGCTCCGGATCCTGGCCCTACCGGTTTCCGGGTTCCTGGCCCTCCTCGTCGGGGTCTCCGCCTCGGCGGCGTGGCGCGAAGTGTTGCTGTTTCTGCATCGCACCCCGTTCGGGCTGGCGGATCCCGCGTTCGGACGAGACATCGGGTATTATTTCTTCACACTTCCTGCCGTGTCGGGGGTGGTGGCCCTGACGTTGTCGTTGACGGTGCTCTCGGTATTCATGGTGGTGCCGCTCTACGTCCTCCGGGGGGACATCGTGATTCGCCGCCGCCGCATTGCAATCGAGCATTCGGCCGAGCGGCACCTGGCGGTTCTCATCGGCCTGATGTTTGCGGCGACCGCCGTCAACTTGTTTCTGGTGCGGATTCCGGGGCTGCTGTTTTCGGATGTGGGCACCGTCGTGGGGGCGAGCTACACCGATCTGACGGCGCGCCTGCCCGTGTTGCGGGCGTCGGTCGTCGTGGCACTGCTCGGGGTCGGCCTCGTGGCGTGGGGGGCCTGGAGCCATCAGCTGCCCCGATTCCTGGCCATCGCCGTGGTGCTCTACCTCGTGACCGGCGTGGTCGCGGGGCTATATCCGTCGGCGATTCAAAAGCTCGTCGTCGCACCCAACGAACTGGCGAAGGAACGTCCCTATATCGAGCGGCACCTTGCGGCCACGCGGGCGGCGTGGGGGCTCGACGACGTCGAGGTACGCCCCATCACGGGCGAAGCCGGGCTGACACTCGAGGACATTAGGGCCAATAGCGGCACGATCGGCAACGTGCGCTTGTGGGATCGGGCCCCGCTGTTACGCACGTTCGGCCAGTTGCAAGAGATCCGCACGTACTACGATTTCATTTCGGTGGACGACGACCGCTACATCATCGACGGCCAGCTGCGGCAGGTGTTGTTGTCACCGCGCGAGCTGAACAGCGCCTCGCTGCCCACGCGAAACTTCATCAACGAGCACTTGACGTTTACCCACGGCATGGGACTCACGATGAGCCCGGTCAACCAGGTATCCGCGGAGGGGCTCCCGGTGTTGTTCATCCAGGATCTCCCTCCGAGGTCCAGCGTATCGATCTCGATCACCCGACCGCAGATCTATTACGGTGAGCTGTCGAACGATTACGTATTCGTCAACACGCGGCAGGCCGAATTTGATTATCCGGCCGCTGATTCCACGGCCACCACCACGTACGATGGCACGGGCGGAGTCCGGGTCAATTCCGTCCTCCGCAAGATTCTCATGAGCGTGCATTTTCGATCGCTCAAGGTCTTCTTGTCGCAGGATATCGGAAACGACAGCCGGGCCATCTACCATCGCAACATCAGCGAGCGCGCCAGCAAGGCCCTGCCGTTTCTCAGTTGGGACAGCGACCCCTACATGGTCGTGACCGAGGATGGCCGGATGAAGTGGATTCTCGATGCCTATACGAGCGGGCGGCGGTATCCCTACGCCCAACCGCTCGGCAGCGGTGGGACGAACTATCTGCGAAACAGCGTCAAGGTGACCATAGACGCCTATGATGGTGACGTGCAAGCGTACATCGCCGATCCCGACGACCCCATCATCCAGACGTACGCGAAGATCTTTCCGGACATTTTCCAGTCGCTGGACGACATGAGTGCCGATCTCCGGGCGCACCTGCGGTATCCGGACGATTTGTTCCGGGCGCAGACGGCGCTCTTCACGACGTACCACATGACGGATCCGGAGGTGTTCTACCACCGGGAGGACCAGTGGCAGGTCCCCACGGATTCGCGCGGTGAGGGATCGCGAGATCCGTACCTGCGCCACATCGTGATGAAGCTTCCCGGTGAGTCAAAGGAAGAGTACATCCTCATGACGCCCTTCACGCCGCGACAGAAAGACAACCTGGCGGCGTGGATGGTAGTCCGCAACGACGGCGAGAACTACGGCCAGTTGCTGGTGTATCGGTTCCCACGACAGAGCCTCGTCTTCGGCCCCACACAGATCGTCAACCGGATCAGCCAGGACACGGAGATTTCCCGGCAGATCTCACTATGGGACCAACAGGGGTCCCAGGTGATTCGCGGCAACTTGCTCGTCATCCCCATCGAAGAGGCGTTGCTGTTCGTCCAGGCGCTGTATCTCCAGGCGGAAGGCGGCCGGATTCCGGAGCTGAAACGCGTGATCGTGGCGTTCCAGAACCAGGTCGTGATGGAGGAGACCCTGGAACAGGGCCTGGCCCGGCTGTTCGGCGGTGTCTTTGGGGATGATCGGCGAGAGCTCTTACCGCTGGAACTGCCGGTGACGGTCGCGCCGAGTGCAGGAAGTTCAACCGCCGACATGACGAGTCTGGTTCGCCAGGCACAGGATCACTACCAGCGGGCCCTCGACGCGCAGCGGATCGGCGACTGGGCGACCTATGGGAGCGAGATCGAGCAGGTCGGTGCGTTGCTCCGGCGTCTACGAAACTTGACGGACGGCGGCGCCCGGTAGGGGCCGGGACGGGCGACGCGGTGCGTCGCCCCTACAATCTCGTCACTGGCACTGCACGTTGGTCGGAATCTGGTTGTCGCACTGAATGGACTCGGCCATACCGGCTGCCATGACGGCACAGGCGGCCCGTTGTGCGGCGGCCTGGGCATCTTCCTGACTGGCACCAGATCCTGTACGGCATTGCCGTTGGCCGTTGAACTCCACGCACAGGCTGCACTCGAATTGCACCACGCTGAAGCTGCCGTAGATTAGTCCGCCCAGCAGGGCGACGATGGCAATGACGAGGCCGAGAACGCGAAGCTTGGTCATGGAGTCTCCCGAAGGATGAAGATGTTTTCGACCGGGCAATCTACCATGCGCGTCGCCCAGGCGTCAGCCGGACGTTATCTTCGTGGAAGCCGGGCGCGTGGACGAAGAGAGGCACCCCCCGATTACGCGCCCCGTATGGAGGACGCTGATGCGCAAGCAACGCTGGACACATCGGTGCAGGCTTCTCCCATGGATCCTCATCCCGGGATTCGTTCCGGTCACGGCATCTGCATCCCGCCTGCCACACGCCGGTTTCCTGACCCAGCTACAGTTCACGGTGCCGGATACCTCCGAGAGCGAGTTCCGGCTCGTGAACGGGTTGGTGGGATTCATTCGTGCCGAACTCGATTCCCCGGTGGTCCGGCTAACGGCGTTTGTCCGAGCCGGCACCGGAGACGACGAACAACAAGGCGCGGCAGAGATGCTGGAGTGGGTGCTGCGCCGCGGGCCGTGCTGGATGGGCCCCGGAGCGTTCCGCGAGGCCTTGGACCGCATGGCCGCGGACCTGAGCGTGCGGATGAGCGTCGACCTCACGGCGATCACGCTGCGGGTGCCGGTCGAACACGCGAACCAGGGCGTGCGGCTCTTCTCGGGGGTCGTGCGTGAGCCTTGCATCGATCGCCCGGTCCTGGAAGAGTTTCAGCTCATGCCGCGCCCACCCCTGTCCACGGTTCCCGCCGGGGAGATCCAGACCGTTAGCGGAGACATCGGTGCGGCGCTGGACCTGTTTCGCAGCCGTTTGTTCGCCGGCCACCCCTACACGTCGGTCGTGACCGCCGCCGAGGTCGCCGAGCTCACCGTGGACGACGTCGAGCGGTTTCACCGAGAGTATTTTACCCCGACCAACATGGTCCTCGCAGTCTCGGGCCCCTTCGTTCCCCCGCTGTTTCTGCGTGATGTGGACCAGCGTTTTGGTGATTGGGAGAGGCGACTCCCTCCCAGGCTTCGGAACGCGCCGAATGTAGACCTGCCGCTTCGTGAAACCCATCGATACGAGGCCGAGGGACCCCAGCGTTGGATTGTCGCGGGGCACGAGCTTTCCCTGGTCCGGCCCCGTGATCTCGCCGCGTTCGAAGTGATGAACTTCATTCTCGGCGGGGCACACACTGATAGCCGTTTGATTCAGGAAGCGGGCCTCCGACGCGGACTCGCCAACGATGTCCGCAGTGTGCCGGAGCCCAATGTGCGGGGTCCGGGCACCTATACAGTCCGCACGTATGGAACCACCGACGTCACGCAGGACCTCATCGAGGTCATCATTTCCGAGATCGGGCGCATGCGCACCGAGGTCGTGACCGAGCAAGAATTGTCTGTGGCCAAGGAGGCCATCCTCAACAGCTTCGCCTCTCGTTTTGGCGACGGCCATCGAGTCGCGACCACGTTCGCGGAAGAGCTGGCGACGCATGGCGGGTTTGGGGGCCTGGTCCAGTTCCCCGAGCGACTGAACGACGTATCGGTGGAGGATGTGCGGCGGGTGGCCGAGCGGTACCTGAAGCCGGACCGCCTGCTCGTGGTCGTCGTGGGTGGTTGATCCGCGTCGCAATTGCAGTGTCTCAGCGCGTGGCGCTGGATCGTTGTTGGTGTGGGGAATGGCGGCTGTAGTGGTTCAGGCGAAAGTTGGGTAACTCCATGATCTCAAAACCTTTGGGTGGCTGAATGAACGGCTGTGAGCGGCCGCGGTTGGCACTGCAGGCCTCGTCGCCGGTGAAACCTTCGTAACTCGAGACCGTAGGAGAGGTTACGGTATTGCGGATCACTTTTGGGGGATTCAGATGACCTCGTACGCTCGCGTAGCACTTGCACTATCAATTGCTGCCGCGACGGTCACGACGACCGTGGCGAGCATGCAGAGCCAGGCCGGTGATCCGGGACGGCTCTACGGCCGCGTCCTGACACTCGATGGGGAGGAGTACGTCGGCTTCCTCCGCTGGGATACGAACGAGGGTCACTGGACCGATCATCTCGATGCGACGAAGCGCCTGCCGCGGCGTCACATGCGGGAAGCGGAACGGCTTTCGGGCGATCGGTACGAAGAGGAGCGCGCCGTCCGCGTCTTCGGAATTCGCATTGGTTCCGAAACCAATTCGCGATGGACGAGTTCGGCCAGCTCCGTCATTCGGTTCGGCCACATTCGGCAAATCGAAGTCCTGGACGACGATCATGCGCTGCTCGTGTTGAAGTCGGGTGAAGAGCAAGAGCTGAGCAGCAGCTCGAATGACCTGGGGAGCGGGCTCGTGATCACTGTCGAGGACGCCGACCAGGGCGACGTGGAGATCTCGTGGGACGACCTCGATATCGTCGAGTTTCTGCCGGCGCCGGCCCGGGATGCGCGGTTCGGCGGCCGTTTGCACGGGACGCTCACGACCCGCGGGGGCGAGGAGTTCACCGGGTGGATCACCTGGGACCGCGACGAGATCTACGGCGTCGACGAGTTGGACGGTGATGTGAACGGGCGTCGGCGGGCGGTGCCCTTCCGCAACATCGCCGCCATCGAGCGGGCCAGCTCGAGTCGGGCCTACGTCACGCTGCACAACGGCCAGGAACTCGAGATGAGCGGCACCAACGACGTCAACAGCGGCAATCGCGGCATCTTCATCAGCGATCCGGGTTTGGGCCGCGTTGAGGTGACCTGGGACGAGTTCCGCGAAGTGCGTTTCCACGATCCGGTCGCCCAGAACTACGGCGTGTTCGACGGCGGGCGGCGCCTCGAGGGAACGGTCTACGCGACCGACGGCCGGGAGTATTCCGGGACGATCCGCTGGGACAATGACGAGCAGTGGACCTGGGAAGGCCTGGATGGCGGGTACCAGGGCTTGGAATATGACGTGGAGTTCGGCCTCATCCTGTCCATCGAGCGGGTCTCGGAGAATACGTCTCGGGTGACACTGCGGGATGAGCGTGTGCTGCTGATGCGCGACTCCAATGACGTCAACGAAGACAACAAGGGCATCTTCATCCACTCGGAAGACGGCGAGGCCGTGATGCTCCTGTGGCACGAGTTCGATCGGGTGGTGTTCCGCTAACCTCGCCGCGCCTCGTAGACAGTGGCCAGCGACCGCAGAATCGGTTGCTGGCCACTCTTACGTCGCCCACTGGTACACTTGGGTGGAGGGGCAGCGGGGACTGTCCACTGGGGCGGCCTGGCGGGCACTCCGTTTTCGCCCTACAATCCCTCGACTCCTCAACACGAGACGACCCATGAAGCATCCGATTAGAGCGTTTTTCCTGGCGCTGGCGGCGGTCTCGGTGAGCACCGTCTCCGGGGCGGCGCAACAGACCAAGGTCCCACTCGACCACTCCGTCTACGACGGGTGGAATCGCATCACCGCCCGGGCCATTTCCAACGATGGGCAGTGGATGCTCTATCGGCTCACTCCGGGGATGGGAGACGGCGTGCTCCACGTCAGGAACATCGGGTCGGGGCAGGACATCGAGATTCCCCGCGGGGGATCGGCCGAGTTCAGCCAGGATTCCCGTTTCGTGGTGTTCGAGATCGCGCCGGTGGACTCGATCGTCAAGGACATGCGCATCAACGACGCCCGGCCCGCCGAGCTGCCCAAGGACTCCCTGGGGATTCTCAACCTGGCCAGTGGCGAGATAACGCGGATTGCCCGCGTGCAATCCTTTGCCCTCCCCGACGACGCCGCAGGGTGGGTGGCGTACCTGCACGAAGAGGCCGAGCCCGAGCCAGAGGATTCCAGTGAAGCCGACGCCCGGCCCGCCGGCCAGCGCGGTCGTGGTGGGGCAGGCCGTGGGGGCGGAGACGACGATAGGGACTCCAAGGCCGAGGGCACACAGCTCCTCGTGCGGAACCTGGTCAGCGGCGAAGAGTGGCAGTACGAAGACGTGACCGCGTATGCGTTCGCCGAGAACGGGTCGCGGTTGGCGTATGCGGCCTCGAATGAAGCAGGCGATGCCGACGGCGTCTTCGTCGTGACGCCCGGCATCGCTGACGCGGTGGCGTTGATGACGGGCAAGGGCAGATACAAGAACCTTGCCTTGGACGACTCAGGTGACCAGGTCGCCTTCCTCGCGAACCGGGACGAATTCGAGGAGGATCAACCGGCCTTTACCCTGTATCACTGGCGTGCCGGCGGCGATGCGGCACAAGCCGTCGCCGGTGAAGCGACCCGTGGCATTCCCGCGCGGTGGTGGGTGAGCGAGAACGGTGAGACATCGTTCTCGGAGGATGGAACGCGCCTGTTTTTCGGCACGGCGCCGCGGCGGGCCCCCGATCCGGAGGAGCCGCCCGAGTGGGAGAAGGTGGAACTCGACGTGTGGAACTGGAGGGATCCCTTGCTCCAGCCGAACCAGCTGGCGCAGCTGCAGCGGGAATTGGACCGCAGCTACAGCGCCGTGGTCCATCTCGACGACAACCGTGTGGTGCAGCTGGCCACCATCGATCGTCCGAGCGTAACGGTGGTGGATTCCGGTGACGGTGACCTGGCGCTCGCTGTCACGAACATGGCGTACCGCCAGGAGATTTCCTGGGACTCACCCGGGTACAACGACGTCTACGTCATCGACGTAAGCACCGGACTCGCCACGCGGCTGTTGGAGAGGATTCAGGCGTCGGCCAGTTTGTCCCCGCGTGGGAAGTACATCACGTGGTGGGACGGTCACGAGCGGGCCTGGTTCGCCAAGCCGATGGCAGGCGGTGAGGCGATCAACCTGACGGCGGGAATCGGGGTCCCCCTCTACGACGAGCTCCACGACCGGCCCATGATCCCCGGCTCGAACGGGTTGGCGGGCTGGACGAAGAACGACGAGCGGTTTCTCGTGAACGACCGGTACGACATCTGGGCACTGGATCCCACCGGCGGCGAGGTGGCACGGAACATCACCGAGGGCCTCGGCCGGCGGGAGAACATCCGCTTCCGCTATGTCGATCTCGAGCGGGCGGGAGGCTTCGCAGGGTTTGGGGGCGGCGGCTTCGGAGGCCGCCGCCGGTCGGCGGGCGTCATCGGCGACGGCGATCTGCTGCTGTCGGCTTTCGATCTCGACACCAAGCGGTCGGGCTTCTACAGCGACCGGGTGAAGGGATCGCGGGAGCCCCGGCGAATCGTCATGGAGGGCCTCCGCTTCGGCGCGCCGCAGAAGGCGAAGGACGCCGACGTGGTCATTTTCACCCGCGAGAGCTTCCAGAAATTCCCGGATTTGTGGACCAGCGACCTGAGTTTCACCAGCCCGCAGCGCCTGAGTCACGCGAACCCGCAGCAGGACGATTACCTCTGGGGCACCTCCGAACTGGTCAACTGGGTGTCCACCGATGGGCTTCGGCTGCAGGGGTTGCTGTTCAAGCCGGAGAACTTCGATCCGAATCGGAAGTACCCGATGATGGTGTATTACTACGAGAAGAACTCCGACAACCTCCACGCACACCGCGCTCCCTCTCCCGGTTCGTCCAGCATAAACGTCTCGTTCTACGTGAGCCGCGGGTACGTGGTGTTCATCCCGGACATTTACTACCGCGACGGCTACCCGGGCGAGAGCGCTTTGAATTGTCTGGTGCCGGGGGTATTGAGCATTCTCGCCCAGGGGTTCGTGGACCCGGAGCGCGTCGGCGCGCAGGGACACAGCTGGGGGGGGTATCAGACCGCCTACCTCGTCACCCGTAGCAATATCTTCGCCGCCGTGGAGGCCGGCGCCCCCGTCTCGAACATGACCAGTGCGTACGGCGGCATCCGGTGGCAAAGTGGGGTGAGCCGCGCGATGCAGTACGAGCGTACCCAGAGCCGCCTCGGTGGCTCGTTGTGGGAGCAGCAGCCGCGCTATATCGAGAACTCGCCGATCTTCCGGGCCGACAAGATCCAGACTCCGGTGCTCATGATGCACAATGACGAGGACGGGGCGGTGCCGTGGTACCAGGGCATCGAGTTCTTCGTCGCCCTGCGCCGGCTGCACAAGCCCGTGTGGCTGCTGAACTACAACGGTGAGGCGCACGGCTTGCGGAAGTACCAGAACCGCAAAGACCTTGCGGTCCGCATGCAGCAGTTCTTCGATCACTACCTCATGGGCATGCCGGCGCCGCGGTGGATGGAGGAGGGGATCCCCGCGACAGAGAAAGGGAGGGATCTG
>JAPULZ010000242.1 GCA_027294455.1 Gemmatimonadota bacterium | reverse complement strand
GTCATTGTCGGCGGTCTCCTCCACCATGCCCGAGTCCAACAGCCGCTTGAGATGCCGGTAGAGGTGACTCGTGCCCAGGTCGATCAGGCCACCCGACCGCCCGCGAACGGCGCTCATGATGCCGTACCCATGCCGGCGTTCCTCACCCAGGGTAAGGAGGATGAGTAACACCGCCGGCTTCAGCGGCAGGAGGCGCTCGATCGGTATCTCGTTGTTCGACATAGAGTTAACAATCTGCAAAATGCATACAGTATGAATGAAGATATATCTGGCCCTTCCCCGCCGCAACTCCCCCCAGGGAGGAGGAGGAGGCCCCCGACCCCTGGTGAGCGCTGATTGCCGGACCGAGTGGACTCGATTCACGGGTAGCCGCCATCCTCCGCCTCATCGTGCGGCTGGCCCGTCGCGACCTGGGGGCGAGGGGCAAACTCTCCTCCGCCGGGGACGACCTGGACAGTGTGATGGAAGGACTGAACATGCTCGCGGAGGAGCTCGAATACTCCGCCGTATCCGTCGAAGCGTACGAAGCAGAAGACGCACGCGCTGGAACAGGCGTTGAAAGAGCTGCGCGAGTCTCAGCGTCGGCTGCAGGAGTTGGCCGACCTCGACTCCTTGACCGGAGTGCCCAACCGGCGGTTGTTCAACGACAGGCTCTCTATTGATGCTGCAACGGTGTAGACGGGACAAGCGTCGTGCACGCGGTAGATCTACGTGGACATCGACGGTTTCAAGCCCGTCAACGACCAGCACGGCCACGCCGCGGGGGATCAGATGCTCGCCGATATCGCACGCCGGCTGCAACGGTGCCTACGGAAGACCGACACCGTGAGCCGCCTCGGCGGTGACGAGTTCGCATTGCTTCTCGATCCGAGTCCACCTACTGGCGACACGGCCAAGATCGCCGCGAAGCTGCTGACGGGGACCTCTGGACGTCTCCCCGCACCACCACCTCGGCGTAAGCCGTTGCGCCACCGCCTCCAGATCCCTGGGTTCGGGGGTCGGGGGCGCCCCAGTCGCGCGGCTACTGTCCCTTTAGTCGCCGGCGTGCTTCGGCGTTCTCAACCCAGGGCTTCCGCTCGAAATAGCTGTCCGCCATCTCCCGCACCTTGCCCGACAGCATGAGCAGGGCGAGGAGGTTGGGCAGGATCACGATTCCCAGGAAGATGTCGCCGAGATCCCACGCCACGTTGGCCGCGACGAGCGCGCCGCCGAGGTGCATCAACACGTACACCACCTTGTACGGCATCACGGCCCGGGGTCCCCAGAGATACGTGGCGCATCGGTCCCCGTAGTAGCTCCACGCAATGGCGGTCGAGATGCCGAACAGCAGGACCGAGACCAGTACGATGTAGTGGCCGAAGTCGCCGATCGGTGCGAGGCCCCGGCGGAATCCGAGCATGGTCAGCGGTGCGCCGCCCTCGGGGGCATCCGCATACAAGATGGGGTAGCTCGTCCCGTCGTCGCCCACTGCCGGCGCGCCGGGATTCATGACGCCGTCGAACGGCACCGTCTGTGCTTGGTCGGTGAACAGCTGGTCGACGATCACATCGTGCCAGGCAAAGGCCGCTTCGCCGGCCGTGATCAGTTGCCGACCGTTCGCCACACGGATCTGGGACGGCGGGGTCGTCTCTTCATATCCCCCTTCCGTGGGAACCAGGTACGTGATGTCTCCGCCGTCCATCGTGAGCTCAGTCGGTACCTTGGCGTCCCACACACCGGTCATGATGATGACCAGCGCGGTCATGGTCACGATGATGATGGTGTCGATGAACGGTTCGACCAGCCCCACGACGCCCTCGGAGACGGGTTCGTCCGTCTTAGCGGCGGCGTGCGCGATGGGCGCGGAGCCCTGTCCGGCTTCGTTGGAGAAGAGGCCGCGATCCACACCCCAGTTCATCGTCACGAGAATGGCGCCGATGCCCGTGCCGGCGACGCCGGCCGACGGGCTGAAAGCTTCCTGGAAGATGAGCGCGATGCTCGGCAACAGCTGATCGATGTTGAGCAGGATGATCATGCCCGCGCCGAGTACGTAGATGGCCGCCATGACCGGGGCGAGAATGCCGGTGACCTTGCCGATCCGCGTGATGCCGCCGAGGATAACGGCGGCGACGAGGCCCGCGGCGACGAGACCGGTGATGAGATTGGGGATGCCGAAGCTCGATCGCATCGTATCGGCGATGGTGTTGGCTTGCACCGCGTTGCCGGTGAGAAACGCGGTGGAACCCAGCATGATGGCGAAGAAGACCGCCATGGGTTTCCACTTGGGGCCCAGGCCGTGCTCGATGTAATACATTGGCCCGCCCGAAACGGTGCCTTCCCACTTCTGGGCGCCTTCGGTTTTTTTAACGTTGCGGAAGCGTTGGGCGAGCGTAACCTCGGAGAACTTGGTGGCCATACCCAGCAGGGCCGTCATCCACATCCAGAACAACGCGCCGGGACCACCCCAGTGAATCGCCCACGCTGCGCCGGCGATGTTGCCGATCCCGACCGTGGCCGACAGTGCCGTGGTCAGCGCTTGGAAGTGTGAAACGTCACCCGGCTCGTTGGGGTCGTCATACTTGCCGCTGGTGACCGCAAACCCATGGCCCAGGCGCCGTATCTGCACGAAGCCCAGTCGAACGGTGAGGTAGATTCCGGTACCGAGAAGAGCGATGACCTTGATTGGAACGGTCTCGCCCATGAGCGGGATGCCGAAATTGTCGATGAAGTTCTTTACGGCGCTGACGATCTGCTCAAGTGATTCCATGGGTTCTCCGTCAGGAGGATTTAAGTCCGGGAAAATGAGCGTTCGCCGGGCTCACAGCAAGGGCGCTCGCATTGCCTGGGGAACCCGGTATCTTGCGCCGATGTCCGGATCCCATAAGAAGAAACGCCGCGCCGTCACCCCGATACGGGCGCGGACGGCGGCGGCCCGGCAGGTCGCCGAGGCGCTCCAGCCAGGCGACCGGATCGTGCTCACAACTCACGTGAACGCCGATGGGGACGGCACGGGGAGCGAAGTCGCCTTCTGGCACATCTTGAACGCCCAGGGCATTCGCGCGGTCATCGTCAATCCCACGCCGTTTCCCGACCGATACCGTTTCCTTCTGAAAGGGATCGAATCGGCGGACAAGACCCACCAGGCCGGCCGGCACCTCAACAAGGCCGATGCGGTGGTGGTACTGGACATCTCCGACATGGGCCGGTTGGGGCAGCTGGGCCAGCTCATCCAAGATCGCGGCGTTCCCGTGGTGTGCATCGACCATCACCTGAGTGACGGGTCGTTGCCGCCGGGTCCGCGGATGGTGGATCCCGAGGCGTGTGCCACCGGGGAACTCATCTATGACTTCGCCCAGGCGCTGGGTTGGGAGTTGCCACCCGACGCGGCGCGGGCGCTCTACGTGGCCATGTTGACCGATACCGGAGGTTTTCGCTTCAGCAATACGTCGCCCCGCACGCTGCGTATCGCCGCCGATCTCCTCGAGTACGGCCTCGATCCCGAGGACATCTATCGCGAGGTGTTCGCCAGCGAGCCCGAGGGGAGGGTCCGGCTGATCGGAGAGGTGGCCGACACGCTGGTGGTCGAGCCCGACCTCGGGCTGGCGTGGATCACGGTCCCGCCCGGTGCGCTCGAGCGGCACGGATTGAGTGCCGAACACCTCGAGGGGGTGGTGGAACTGCCCCGCTCGATCCAGGGGGTGCGGCTGGCCCTGTTGTTCCGCCAGCTGGCGAACGGCCGGATCAAGGTGTCCTTTCGCTCCATGGGTGGCGTCGACGCGGCCGCGTTGGCCGAGCGTTTTGGCGGCGGCGGTCACCGGAAGGCGGCCGGCGCGTCCCTCGAGGGTGGGCTGGCCGATGTCCAGGAGACCGTCCTGGCCGAAGCGCGAGCGGCCCTGGAGTAACCGGTAGACGCGCGCGCCCCAATACGATTCCTTACATACCACACTATCTGTCTCGGATCCGACCTAGATCGCGATGCCCCAGAAACTCGAAGCCCGCGTCGCCGGTGCGCTCACCAACGTCCGCAATCCCCGCGTCGACAACGACGTCATCTCCGCGGGCATGGTCGAGGACCTCGCCGTCGATGAAGATGGCCGGGTCACCTTCACCTTCGTGCTCGGCCGGGAGGATCCAGCCAACCTCGTCCGCGAGGCCCGCTCGGCGGTGCGTGAGGTCGAGGGGGTGGTCGACGTGAAGGTCAAGGTGACCGAGGCGACCAGCGGCCCGGCCGGCGGGCAGCAAAGCCATGCCAAAGCCGCACCGGGTTCGGTGCCGTCGCCGCCCCAGCCAGCCGACATGCCGGGGTTGGGACACATCATCGCGATCTCCAGCGGCAAGGGCGGGGTCGGGAAATCCACGGTGTCGGCCAACCTGGCCGTGGCGTTGGCCCAAGAGGGGTTGGCGGTGGGCGTCATGGATGCCGATGTCTATGGGCCCAACATCCCGCGGATGTTCGGCGTGACCGGGCAACCGCCGGTCGAGGATCAGAAAATCATTCCGTTAGAAGCGCATGGCGTCAAGCTCATGTCGCTGGGATTCATGATCGAGCGCGACGCGCCGGCAATCTGGCGCGGGCCCATCATCATGAAGATCCTGCAACAGTTCTTGCGGGACGTGGATTGGGGACGACTGGACTACTTCCTCGTCGATCTGCCGCCGGGCACCGGCGACGCGCAGTTGTCGCTCGTCCAGTCGGCCCAGGTGAAGAGTGCCTTGATCGTCACCACGCCGCAGGAGATGGCGATCGGAGACGCCTTGCGGGGAGCGAAGATGTTCGAGAAGGTGGGCGTTCCAGTGCTCGGAATCATCGAAAACATGAGTTTCTTCGTGACGCCGGCGGGCGAGACGGTCAACGTGTTTTCGAGTGGGGGTGGGCAGAAGCTGGCCGATGAGCTCGGCGTTCCCTTGCTGGGCCAGATTCCGCTGCAGGCCGGCATGACCGAACTTGCCGATGCCGGGAAACCGATCGTCATCGGCGACCCGGATTCTCCGGCTGCACAAGCGATTCAGGCCGTGGCGGCCGGAGTGCGGGAGAAGATCGGTGGGAAGAGCATCAAGCTGCCCATCATCACTTGAACGGCGGGCGGCGGCACGGGGTCAGCGGGGAACCCACACCACGTCGATGGCGCCAAGTACCGCGTCGATGTCCAGGCGGAGCCTGGCCTCGGTCTCGTCGTAGTTGCTCGAGTAGTACACATCGCCGCGCTTGACGAACCCGGAGTGGTCGAAGGTCGCCAGAAAGCGGTCCAGGGTGATGGCCACGCCGAGATGTGACGGAAAGCGCAAGGTGAGCGCGCCAACCCCGATATCGACCGAGGCCCGCGTTTCGCCCTCCCGCCGCCACTGGCCGGTGAAGTCCAAGGTGAACCGTCCGGCTCCCCCCTGAAACTCCATCCTGGCGCAGTTGGAATTGCCGAGCTGTTCCACCGAAAAATCCGCCGCGCCGATCTGGAACTCCAGTCGTTCACACGCCGTGAGGGTCGGCCGGCTGAAGCGCAGGCTGCCCTCGCTGGCCCCGGTCCGCACCTCCGCTTCGAGGAGGGACAATCCCCCGAGGTCGATGTTGACGCTCACCGCGCCCAATTCCAGGTCGACCCTGATGGGCACGATGGGGGATACGTTGACGTCGAGTCGTTGCTGCAGCTCCCGCAGGTTGCGGAGATTGAAGTTCCGATCCTCGGGGCCCTCGGAGAGGGCGATGCTCAAGGCGTGCTTGTCGTGATCGTATTCCTGCTCGGGCTCGAACGCACCTTCGATGTAGACCAGGGTGGTGCGGTAGAGCGCGTTGCCCGGATCGCCGGCGAAATGGAAATGGCCCAACCCGAAGCGTACCATGACGCGGAGTTCCTCTTCGTCGACAACCTGCCTGGAGGTGGAAAGCGTGCGGTAGGTGATATCGGATTGCGCGTGGGCCACAGCGGCGATGAGCATCCCCACGCCCACCAGGGGGAGTATCGCCCATCGCGGCTGTGCAGGCATTATTTCGACCGGCCGCGTCGCGCCGGCGTGAAGTTCGAGGCGTCCACCGGCCAGTAATGCTCATCCGTCAGGGCGGGTGCCTGGCCCGATCGGACGAAGGTGGCCCGCAGCCCGGCACGGGACAAAATGGCGGCGCCGACGCCGGCGGTCGCCATGACCCAGGTGATGGCGAGGGCCAGTGCAACGAAAAGCTGTCCCGCCAACGGAATCCATCCGAGCAGTACCGCCGGAATCCATATCGCCAGGAGTCCGGCCAAGCCGTACACCATGGACCGATACGGCGTGGCGACGACGGCGTTGCCTTCCGCCATCCGCCGGAGCAGATAGGAGTTCCCAACCGTCTTCGCCGTGGCGAGGTAGCCGCCCACCGCCGCGGCGATGGCCGTAAGCGGCGTGGCAATCGCCACCAACACCGCCAGCGGAATGCCCACCACCGTGATCGCGAGGCCGGCGATCAGCATCACGCTCACCGGCAAGACCAGGGGCGTCGCGAACAACCCGGCCAGGAACGATTTGCCGAACGACCCGGACACCGTCTCGGAGATGACCTCGAGCTGCTTAGGCATGAAGAAGGTGAATCCGAATCCGATGCAGGCGAACGCCACGAAGAACCCGAGCAGCGTGGCGATGTGCGTCGCGATGTTCTCAATCACGGCGTCGACGCTGGCGAGCGGACCCACGCCACCGGAAACCTGGACGGGCAACGCTTCCCGCACTTCGCGATTCGCGTTGCGGAGGTCGCGCCGCGCGACGCGCAGCTGATCCCGAACTGAGCGCACCGTGCCCGTCACGCGGCCGCCCCCCCGGGTGAGATTGCCATTGACCAGGACCAGATCGCCCTCGATTCGGCCGTCGTCGTGGAGCAGGACGTCGCCGTTGAAGGTGGCGAGGTTGCCGATGATCGTGCCGTAGATCGACACGTCGCCGGACAGCACGGCCACGTTGCCTTCGAGCACCTGGCCGCGGCGGATGGTGAGGTCCCCGATATGCACGCGTCCGTTCTCGACGGCGAGCCCGAAGTCGCGGAGTTCGTCCCGCGATTCATCGAGGAGTTGCTGCACGAAACCGTCGCGCCCGGTCAACCGGTTGAGATCGATCACCATGCCCTGCGAGGCGCCCTGACGCTCCACCACCACGCCGCGTGCACGCTGCTGGGCGATCTGCGCATCCACCTGCGCCACGGCAGCCGCCTGCGCGGCGAGCACCGCGTTTGCCACCACGACGTCCAGGTTGGCGAGACTCACTTCGATGGCCTGTTGGATCTGTCGTTCCGTTGCCTCGAGGCCCTCGATATCCCACCCCCGCAACGCCTCCAAGAGTTCCGTCGAGTTCAACTCGCCGCCGTGCGTGAGGAGTTCCCGCCACGATTCCTCCAGCGGCCCGCCGGCCGAATACGACCCGGCTGCTTCACCGTTGATGTGGATGTTGCCGCGGGACAGCTCGATGGTGATGGTCCGCCCGTTGGTCAACTCGAGCTGGAGTGACGACCCGTCATCGGACACCCATACGGAATGGGCCACGACCGTTTGGTTTTGCGCCGCGGCGTCCGGGGGCCCGACGAGTGTGACCAGTGCCAGCACCGGCAGCACGGTCATCGATCTAACGACTCGCATTGAACGAAATCCTCTCGGTGTTGTTACTCAAGATTCGCTGAAGGCCCCAGGCGCTGAACGCCGTGATGAGAGCGGCTCCGACACTCGCGAGAATCAACAACGTGCTGTTCAATCCCCACGCTTCGCGCATCGCGAGTCCAGCTGCAACCACCTTCACCGCCAATGTAATGGTGGCTCGCCACGCGTCCACCGCATAGCTGCCGGCGAGGAGCGACCACGCTGTTTCAATCTGCACCCAGTGAGAAACCGCCCACCACGCCAGCACCACCATGGAGACGGCGGACGAGGCGGCGAGGCCACCCACCCATGCCCAAGCGCGTTGCCGACTGAACAACCGTCGGGTTCCACTTTGCACCGCTTGGAGCCAGAACGGAGCCGGGACATACACACGACACATGACCGCATCGTCGAGACCGTCTCGCGGCGCGAACTCCGGAAGCGAGGCAAGCCACCGATCGACGATCGGGTCTTCCTCGGCGGGAGTGAGCTGGGTCACAGGGTTCTCATGCATCGCATTTCCTCACGATTTCCCTACGCATTGCCTCGTGGGGAGTTTCACTCCTTGAGGTGTTCCAACAGCTCACGCAACTGGGAACGGGCGCGGTGAATGTAGGTCTTCACCGTCCCCAGGGGCAGGTCGAGCATCTCGGCGATCTCCTCATAGGGATAACCCTCCACATGCCGGAGGAGGATGCACGAACGATATTCCGGACGCAGCTGGGCGATGGCTTCCTCGATCTGTCCCCCCAGTTCCCGCGCTTGGAGTTCCTGCAGGGGCGACTCGCCGGTGTCGGCCAGCTGGAGCGAGGTACCCTCTTGCCGTTCGGCGGTGACCGCGTCTGGCGCGCCATCGAGCGAGAGGGTGTCCAGCTCCTTGCGGCGGAGCTGATCGATGGCCGCGTTGTTGGCGATCTTGAAGATCCAGGACGAGAACTTGTATTCCGGCCGGTAGCTGTCCAACGCGTTCAGGACCTTCACGAACGTCTCCTGGGTCAGGTCCTCGGCCCGCTCCCGATCCCGGACCATGCGGTAGATCAGCGAGAACACCGGTCGCTCGTAACGGCGCACGAGCTCCCGGTAGGCGCTCTCGTGCCCGGCGCGCGCTCGCTCCACCACCGCCTGATCGGCGACTGTCGATAGGTTGTTCGGGAGGTTCATTTGGTAGGGAGGTCTCTACTCCGGTCCCTGCTGCGATGTTTCAGGTTGCACCACTGTTGGAAGCTTAATCGCTTCAGTATCTTTTGCGCTTATGACGCCGGCACAGCTCAGGTACAGCTCCACCGAAGCCGGCAAACGGTCGTACGTGAAGGAGATGTTCACGGCGATTGCTCCTCGGTACGATCTCCTCAACCGCCTTCTCAGCCTCAACATCGATCGACAGTGGAGGCGTCGAGCCGTCGAACGGCTGGTATGGACCCGGACTCCCGAGGGGAGATACCTGGATCTATGTGCAGGGACGCTGGACCTGGCGGCCGAGCTGGCCAAACAGCGCGGGTTTCGTGGGAGGGTCGTCGGGGCCGATTTCGTGATTCCCATGTTGCGGCTCGGTCGCCACAAGGCACCACGGCTCTCCGCCGTCGGCGCGGACGCCCTCGAGTTGCCCTTCGCCGACGGGGAATTCGACGGGTGCACCGTGGGATTCGGCGTGCGCAACCTGGCGAGTCTCGACGCCGGTTTGCGCGAAGCGGCGCGGGTGTTGAAACCCGGTGCCCGACTGGTCGTGCTGGAATTTTCCACGCCGCGTCGTTGGCCAATCAGGATGCTGTATCTCTGCTACTTTCGGCACGTTCTTCCCCGGATCGGGCGCATGGTGTCCAAACATAAGACCGCCTATAGCTACCTACCAGCGTCCGTGCGAGACTTTCCCGGCCCCGACGCGCTCGCCGAGCGGTTTCGCCAAGCGGGCTTTGGCGACGTCGGGTACCGGGCGATGACGTTCGGCATCGCGGTCATTCACTGGGGCGTGCGGGATTGATCGCGGACAACCTCCGGGCGTTTCTGGGCCAGCTGGACGAGGCCGGCGAGTTGCGCACGGTCGGCGCGCCGGTTTCGGTCGACCGGGAGATCGCCGAGGTGGCCGACCGGTGCATGAAGAGTCCGGGGGGTGGGCCGGCGTTGTTGTTCGAGCATCCCACGTTGGACGACGGCACGGCGTCGCCCGTTCCGGTGGGCATCAATCTGTTCGGGTCGATGCGCCGGATGGAAATCGCCCTCGGCGTCGACGATCTGGATCGGATCGGACAGCGCATCGCGGAGCTCTTGAAGACCAAGGTGCCGGAGGGTTGGCGGCAAAAGCTCGCGATGTTCTCCCAGCTCACCGAGGTGGCCAAGTATCCTCCCCGTCGCCAACGCGGCACCCCACCGTGCCAGGAGGTGGTGGTGCGGGGGCCGGACGTCGACATGAGTCGTCTACCCATCATCACATGTTGGCCCGGCGACGGCGGCCCGTACATCACCTTGCCGCAAGTAGTCAGTCAAGATCCGCGGAGTGGTGTGCAGAACGTGGGCATGTATCGTGTGCAGGTGTTGGAGCGGGCGTTGCTGGCGATGCACTGGCAGCGTCACAAGGTCGGGGCGGCGCATTGGCGGGAAATGGCGCGTCGTGGCGAATCGATGCCGGTGGCGATCGTGCTCGGCGGCGATCCGGCGTCGATCTACTCCGCCTCGGCGCCGCTGCCCCCGAACATCGACGAGTACATCTTCGCCGGATTCCTCCGGCGCAAACCCGTAAGACTCGCGAAGGCCGTCACGAATGACCTCTTGGTTCCCGCCGAGGCGGAGATCGTCATCGAGTGCCACATCGATCCGTCGGAACCGCTGGTGATGGAGGGGCCCTTCGGCGATCACACGGGTTTTTATTCGCTGGCCGACGAATACCCGGGGGTGCACGTGGACGCGGTTACCATGCGCGAGCGACCCGTGTACCCGACGACCATCGTCGGACGTCCCCCCATGGAGGACTACTATCTCGGTCACGGCACCGAGCGAATTTTTCTGCCGTTGCTGCAACTGACCGTGCCGGAGATCGTGGATTACCACATGCCGGCGGTGGGCATCTTTCACAATCTCGTGTTCGTCAGTATCGACAAGCAGTTTCCCGGCCAGGCGTGGAAGGTCATGAACGCGCTGTGGGGTATGGGCCTCATGTCCCTGGCCAAGCTGATCGTGGTCGTCGACAAGGACGTGAACGTCCGCGATCCGGAGGAAGCGTGGTGGGTGGTCCTGAACAACATCGATCCCGAACGCGACACGCGATTCACCATGGGTCCGATCGACGTGTTGGATCACGCGTCGCGCGCGTTCACGTACGGCTCGAAGATGGGGATTGACGCCACGACCAAGTGGAAGGAGGAGGGTTTCCATCGCGAATGGCCCACCAAGATCGTCATGGACGACGAGACGAAAGCGCGCGTGGATGCAATGTGGAGTGCCCTGGATATTCCGTTGGCCTCGCAGCGATGAGGAAACGCAAGGACCCCACCAAACAAACGGCTCCGTGGCGGCCGGCTCTCAAACCCGTCATCGGGGACTACCAGCAGCCCAGGATGGAGCGCCAGACCCTGGCGGGGGCGTCGTGGATTGCGCGCTATGCGAACCTGGTCCGGCTGCCCCACACCGTGTTTGCCTTGCCCTTTACGCTGGTGGGTGTGGTGTACGCCTCGCACGGGTCGCCGGTCACCATGCGCCACGTCCTGCTCGTGGTCATAGCGTTTACCGCGGCGCGCTTCGCGGCCATGGGGTTCAATCGCGTCATCGACCGCGAGCTCGACGACCTGAATCCGCGGACACGGCGACGGGAGATGCCCTCGGGACGGCTCACGGTCCAGCAGGCGTCGGCCGCAGTGTATTTGGCGAGCGCGGTCTTCATCGCCGCCGCGGGCGCGCTCAATCGTCTGTGCTTCATCCTCTCACCAGTCACCCTGCTGTGGATTCTCGCGTACAGCTACACGAAGCGGTTCACGCACTGGTCGCATCTCTGGCTCGGCCTGTCTCTGGGCATCGCACCGGCCGGGGGGTATCTCGCGGTGACCGGTTCCTGGAGCGACCCGTGGTGGACGCTTCCGGTCCTGGCCTTCGCCGTCACGATGTGGGTGGCCGGGTTCGACATGTTCTACGCCCTGCAGGATGAGTCGTTCGACCGCCGGCACGGTCTGAAGAGCGCGGTGGTGCGCTTGGGCAAGGCGCGGAGCATTCTCGTGGCCAAGCTGTTCCACAGGGTCACCATCGCCGCGCTCATCGGTTTCGGAATTGGTGCTGCGTGGGGGATGGTGTACTTCCTGAGTGTGGCAGCGGCCACGGTTATATTGATATGGGAGCATAATCTCGTGCGTCCCGATGACTTGAGTCGGCTCAACGCCGCGTTCTTCACGATGAATGGTGTGATGAGCATTGTGGTTTTTGCCGGTGCGTTAGGAGATAGACTGTTATGAAGACGTCGATGACGCCTGGAGGAAAAGACCCCCGGCCACCCCGCAAGGAGCGCGACAAGGTGCCGGCACCCCCGTCGAGGATTCCCTGGCCGGTGCGCCGCGATTCCGAGGGTGGCTGTTTCCCCAAAGGCGGCATTCCCGGCAAGCCGGCACCGGGCAAGCCGCGGACTCGTCCGCCGAAACCTCCGACACCCAATCGGAGAGGTCGTTGACACGACCCTGGGTCTTCGGCCTCACCGGCGCATCCGGAGCGCCGTACGCGGTTCGATTGCTCGACGTCCTCATCACGAACAAGGTCCCGGTTCACCTCGTCATTTCTCGCCATGGGTGGCGGCTGTTGCAAACCGAGTCGGGAATCGAATCACACGAGCAGCTGGTGGAGGCCACCGGCGGCGATTGGTCGAACGTAACGCTGTTCGACGATGCCGACCGTGGCGCCACACCCGCGTCGGGGTCCGCGGGGAGTGCCGGCATGGTCATCTGCCCGTGCTCCATGGGGACGGTGGCGGCGGTCGCTCACGGAACGAGTCGATCCCTCATTGAGCGCGCGGCCGACGTCACGCTGAAGGAGCGGCGGCCGCTGATCCTCGTCCCCCGCGAGACGCCGCTTTCCCTGATACACCTGCGCAATCTCACGGCCGTGAGCGAGGCCGGCGCGACGGTCATTCCTGCCGCACCGGGGTTCTACCACCGCCCGACAGAGATCGCGCAGCTGGTCGACTTCATCGTGCAACGGGTGTTGGATCACATGGGGGTCGATGCCGCGTTGACGCCCCGTTGGGACAGTGACGCGTAGATGCGCCTAGGCGTCATCTCCGACACCCACGGCCACCTTCCCCTCGCAGTTTTCGACGTGTTCCGTCAGGTCGATCACATCCTGCATGGCGGAGACGTCGGGAACGCGGATGTATTGATCGAGTTGGAAGCGCTTGCGCCGGTGACCGCGGTTTATGGCAACATGGACGGATTCGACATTCGCGACCGGTGCCTCCAAGTGGCCAAGCTGGAGCTGGACGGCATGTATGTCACGGTGACCCACGGCGATCAGTTCGGCACGCCGGTTCCGCTCATCCTGCATGCGTCGTTTCCCGAGGCCGACATCATAGTGTTCGGCCACACACACCACCCGCTGCTCGAGCTGGTCGACAAGACGGTCACCGTGATGAATCCAGGATCGGCCGGCGCGCCCCGGGGGGGGACGCCCGCATCCGTGGGCATCATGGAGCTGGAGCCCGGCCTTCCCCCGCGGGCCAGATTGGTGCCCCTGGAATAGCGGGACGCGACGGGTTACGCTGCCTTCACCAATACCAGGAAATAGACCGTGTACGCCGCAAGCAGGATCGTGGCGTGCCACCGGGTCACCTTCTGGCTCGTCCACATGATTGGCAGCAGCGCCGCACCCAATCCCAGCATGACCCAATTGTCGAGTCCGGCGGCCTGGGGATGGATGGGCACGGGAACCACGAGACTGGTCCACCCCAGAACGCCGAGGATGTTGAAGATGTTCGAGCCCATCAGGTTGCTCAGCGCGATCTCGTCTTCGCCCTGCTTTGCCGCAATGAGCGTGGTAACGAGTTCTGGCAGGCTGGTGCCCATCGCCACGACGGTCAACCCGATGATGCGTTCCGACACGCCCATGGACTCCGCGATGGTGATGGCCCCGGCGACCATGAACTCCGCGCCGGCCCACAGACCGACGATCCCGATCGCGACGTATCCCAATCCGAACGACCATGCGCGCGTGCGGCTCCCCCCCTCCGGATGGATGGCCTTGACCTCGTCGCCTCGGTGGGAGTGATCTTGTACGCCTTCCCGCCGAGTGCGCCTCACCGTCAACATGAGGAACAAGACGAGGCCGGAGATGAGCACGGCGCCTTCGGACTGGCTGATGAGCCCGTCTCGCGCCATGAACAGGCAAAGTGCCAAGACCACCATCATCACAGGAAACTCGAACTCGCGGGATTGGCTCAGGATACGCACCGGACGCACGAGGGCGGTCAGCGAGAGGATCACGGCAATGTTGACAATGCTCGAGCCGACGACGTTGGCGTACGCGAGGTCCGTCGAGCCGCCGGCGGCGGCTTTGACGCTCACGGCCAACTCGGGAAGGCTCGTTCCGAACGCCACCACCGTGAGACCCACCACCGCGGTGGAGACTCGCGCGAGTAGCGCGACGGATACGGCGCCCCGAACGATGTAGCGTCCGCCGAGACCGAGAATAAGGAAACCGGCGGCGAGCTGGGTCAGTGCGATCAGCATGTCCACGCCGAGAGTGGCACCGTACGACGCATCGCACCAGGATGCATCTTGAACCACCGCAGCAAGAGGAACATCTCGTCCATGTCGGACACGGGCAGCGGGACGCTGGGCTCAGAAGCGGCGTGCTGGGCCACGACGGCGCGAAACGCCTCGCGCTCGATGGGCGTGTTGGGCGCCGGCGCCACCGCTCGCACCGTGGCCCGGCGGATCAGGTACGCCCGGTCATCGCCGTGGGTGCCTGGATCGTGGTAGACGAAACTGAGGGCCTCGATGGCGTTCCGGGCGCGGCTTAACGCCTGCAAGAGCCACTCCAGGGCGTCAAACCGCTCGCGCCACCAGGTGGCGCGTTCGAAGTCCGACGCATCGCTGGCTTGCTGCATCTCGGCCACCACACGATCGAGGGGGGCCACCGACCGGCCCTCGAGGAAATCGATGGCGGTTTGTGACCGGCGGCCGTATTCCTCTTCGCTCACGAGTCCGGCGCACGGCCCGGTGCACGTGCCGAACTCGTAGCGCATGCATGCCGCCCGCTGCGGCGCCTGAAAGAGATCTCCCTGTTCGGAGAACCGGATGGCCATCGACAGGACGCAGTCGCGCAGTCCCAGGAGATCGGAGAGGGCCTTCACCGCCGCCCGGGCCCGCTCCCCGCTACCGAACGGACCGTAGTGCAAGACGTCTTGCGCGCCGGGGCGGGTGCCCACGACGAGCTTGGGCGCCGAACCGCCGGTCACCTTGAGCAGAAATCCGCGCCGGGTGCGATTCATCCGGACGTTGAAGACGGGGCGATGACGCTGGATTTCCCGCAACTCCTGGAGCAGCGCGGCGAACTCGGAGGAGACACACTTCCACTGGATATCTGACGTGGCGTGGAGGATTCGGGCCGCCTTGTCCTTTGGATATTGGGCCCGAAAGTAGGACAGCAGACGGGTCCGCAGCGCCTTGGCCTTGCCCACGTAGATCACCTGGCCGGCAGGGCCCAGCATCCAGTAAACGCCGGGCCGATCCTCGGCGAAGTTGGCCACGCGCCGGCGCAGCCAGGCCAGGTCGACGGTGGCCAGGGCCAGTTGTCCCACTCAGCCGCCGCCCGATATCAGGAGCCGGCGCCTTGGCAGCGCCAGCAAAAAGTGGTCGCACGACCATCGATGTCGTGGGTGGTCAGGAGCGGCGTCCGGCACCGCCGGCACGGCGTGCCGCCCCGGCCGTATACCAGCAGGATTCGCTGGTAAGACCCCTTCCCGCCCGTGGCGTTGCGATAGTCCCGGATCGTGGTACCGCCGGCCCTGATGGCCTGACGCAGGACGTGCCGGACGGCCCGGTACAGGCGCTTCATATCCTCGTCCGAGAGGCGATCCGTGCGGCGGGAGGGGTCGATGCGAGCGCGAAACAGGGCCTCGTTGGCGTAAATGTTTCCGATGCCGGCGATGCGTCGCTGATCCATCAGGGCCTTCTTGATGGCTTGCCGGGTGCCCTGCAATCGTTTCACGAACGCGCTACGGTCGAAGCAATCCGTCAACGGTTCAGGACCGATGGCGGCAGTATAGGCAGCCCAGGCCGCTTCGTCCAATAGGGAGATGGTGCCGAGCCGCCGCACGTCCCGGTAGACCATGGAGGACCGCTTCCCCAGCTCGGCTTGCAGAACCACGTACCGCTTCTCCTCGGCTTCGAGCGGTCGATCGTAGACGATGAGAGACCCGGTCATCCGAGGCTGAATCACCATGCGCTCGCCTGTCTCCAGCGAGATCACCACGTGCTTGGCCCGGCGGGTCACCCCGGTGATCCGATTGCCCCGCAGGGTGCCCAGCAACTTGCGGGCGGAGACGCCGCGCAAAACGTCGCTCTTGAAGAGGCGCGCATTGTGGACGGATCGTCCGGTGAGGCGAGGTGCGATGCCCCGGACGATGGTCTCGACCTCAGGAAGCTCCGGCACGGGCTATCTCTCGCCAGCCGATGTCGCTGCGAAGCACCTTCCCCTCGAAGTCCACGGCCGCCGCCAGCCGCCGGCTGGCTTCCAGGGCGGTCTGGACGTCGGGGCCGATGCCCGTTGCACAGAGGACCCGGCCCCCCGAGACCCGCAGCGTGTCCTGGTCGTCCAATACGGTTCCGGCATGGAAGAGGATGGTGTCTTCCGGCTGGTCGGTCGGGATGGTGATGGCAGCTCCTTTCTCGGGATTCTCGGGATAACCGGCGGCGGCCAAGACCGTCGTCACTGCGGCCCCCGACGCCTGGATCCGGGTCCTGGCCGGTGACCAGCGCTCGCCCGAGGCGATCCGCCACAGGTGCTCCGTGAGATCCTCGTCCACGATCGGGAGCACCACCTGAGCCTCGGGGTCGCCGAACCGACAGTTGAACTCCACCACCCAGGGCTGGCCGGTGGGGGATACCATGAGTCCCGCGTAGAGCACACCCCGGTACGGTGCTCCCTGATTGGCCAGCTCGGCGAGAGTCGGCCCGATCACCTGGGACTCGACGGTGTCCAGCAGGGCGTCGTCGGCGAAGGCCACCGGTGAGTAGGCTCCCATCCCCCCGGTGTTTGGCCCTAAATCATTGTCCTTCAGTCGTTTATGGTCTTGCGATGGTGGGAGCATCATCACGTGCTCCCCATCGGTGATGGCAAAGATGGAGACCTCCTCACCCTCCAGGAAAGCCTCCACCACCACCTCGCGTCCGGCCGTGCCGAACTTCCCCGCGAACATCTCCACCGCCGCGGAGCATGCCCCGTCCCGGGTGGAGCACACGACGGCACCCTTCCCTGCGGCCAGGCCGGACGCCTTCACCACCAAGGGCTCGGCGTGCGTCCCGATGTACGCCAGGGCCTCTGCCTGATCGGTAAAAGTGCGGCTGGCGGCGGTGGGCACCCCCGCGCTCGCCATCAGGCTCTTGGCGAAAGCCTTGGAGGACTCGATGCGGGCGGCGGCGGCGGTGGGGCCGAAGGCGGGGATCCCCTCGGCCGCCAGGTAGTCGACGATGCCGGCCGCCAGCGGGATCTCGGGGCCGATGACCGCGAGATCGATGTGCTCCGCGCGCATGGCGTCCCGGATGGCTTGGTGATCGCTCACCTCGAGCGGCAGGTTGGTGGCGGAGGCGCGGGTGCCGGGGTTGCCCGGGGCACAAAAAAGGGTGGCGGTCTTGGAGAGGGCCCAGCACAGGGCATGCTCCCGACCGCCACCGCCGACGACGAGGATCCGCACCGGTGGCTACTTCTTGTCCCGGAACGCGTCGGTGAAGGCCTGCCCCACCTTTTTCGCGGCTTCCACCACGTTGCCCACCGTCTCCCGCACCTCTGCGCCGTAATAGCGCGCGGCATCGCCCAGATCCTGGGTCAAGGGACGCTCCTCCGCTTCCTGGCCGCGGTGGATGTACTCCCCGTCCACCACGATCTTGTCGTACGCGCCGTCGTCGATCCACTTCTGAAGCTCGGCCGCGCGCATGGTGCTGAACGGATGGTCGAGGTCCAGCGTGTTGAGGATCTTGTAGATCGTATCCACCGGGCCGCCGCCTTCGGCGTACTCCCGAGCCTGCTCCATGAAGGCGTCGAGGTCCATTTCTTCCATCTTCCCGCCCCCGGCAAACTTGAGGAAAATGCGCAGGGTGTCGTCCCGGTCTTGACTCGCGAGCAAGCCGGCTCGATCCGAAGAGAGCTCGCTCTTGCGGTACCACTCCATGAGGGCGAAGCGGATGGGCATGAGCGCGATACCCGCCAGGAACGGCAGATTCGCAAACCCGAACAGGATGATGAGATAGAGGATCGTGTGATAGAGGGCATGCCCGCTCATGATGTGTCCCAGCTCGTGCCCCAACACCACCCGCTGTTCGTCGTCGCTGAGCAGGGAGAGCGTCCCCGAGTTGATCACGATGAACGGTTCCTCGAAGCCGACAGCCATGGCGTTGGCCATGGGGGTCTGGGACACGAACACATCGATGTCCTTGTCCCAGTCCATCGTGTTTTTCACTTCTCCCATCATGGTGTGGATCTTGGGAAACTGCTTCGGGCCGATCTTGACGGCGTTCGCCTGGAAGATCAGCCGGATGCCCTGCTCGCCGCCGATCCAGGACAGGATCTTTCTCACTGCGGTGTCGAACCCGGGAACGGCCCTGAGCGACTGGAGCGCCGCGCGATCGGCGGCATGCTCCCAACTCACGGGGGAAATGTCCGTTAATATCTTGGTTGGGCGTGAAGTGGGGCCGCCGGTCATATTTGCCTCCAAAGAGTGTGTGCGTCGTCTAACGATACATCGTCGTGCAACTCGCTACCGTGATGTATCGTACGCGGTCCCTGCAGGCCGGTTTCAGGGGCCAAGCCGCATTACGCCGGGCATGCCAAAGCCCGTTCCAGATCGGCCAGCAGGTCGTCGGCGTGCTCGATTCCCACCGAGATGCGCACCAGGCCCATGGTGAGGCCCATCGACTGCCGCATGGCCGCCGGCACCGAGGCGTGGGTCATGGATGCCGGGTGCCCGATGAGGCTCTCCACGCCCCCCAGCGACTCGGCCAGCGAAAAGAGCTTGGTCCCTTCGGCCACGCGCCGGGCCGCGTCGAACGAGCCCATGTCGAACGATATCATGCCGCCGAAGCCCTGCATTTGCCGGCAGGCCAGCTCGTGCTGCGGATGGTCGGCGAGGCCAGGATAGTACACGTGCTTCACCCGGGGGTGCTCGTCCAGCCACTGGGCAATGCGGCGACCGTTGGCGTCGTGCTGCCGCATGCGCAGGGCGAGCGTCTTCGTCCCCCGCAGGGCCAACCAGCAGTCGAAGGGGCCTGGAACGGCGCCGGCGGCATTCTGCAGAAACGCGAGTCCGTCGGCCACCTCGTCGAGTGAGGTCACGACGGCTCCGCCCACCATGTCGCTGTGGCCGTTCATGAACTTGGTCGTCGAGTGGACCACGATGTTCGCCCCGAACTCCAGGGGACGCTGAAAGACGGGTGTGGCGAACGTATTGTCGACCGCGAAATAGAGGTCCCGCGCCTTGGCGATCTGCCCCACGGCCGCCAGGTCGACCAGCCGCATCATGGGATTCGTGGGAGTCTCCAAGTAGATGAGCTTGGTCTCGGGCGCTAGCGCGGCCTCGAAGTTGTCGGGATCTCGCTCGTCGACGAACGTGAAGCGGAGGCCGAAGCGCTCGAGGACCTGTACCATGAGCCGGTGGGATCCGCCGTAGAGATTCTCTCCGGAGACCACGTGGTCACCGGCCGACAACAGCTTCAGGACTGCTTCGGTGGCGGCCATTCCGGAGGCGAACGCGAATCCGTGGCGGGCACCCTCCAGCGCCGCGAGGTTTCGCTCCAGCGCATCCCGTGTGGGATTGCGCGTGCGGGCGTATTCGAAGCCCTTATGCTCTCCCAGCTTCGACTGCACGTAGGTCGAGGTCTGAAAGATCGGCGTCATGATTGCGCCGGTCGTGGGGTCCGGCTCCTGGCCGGCGTGGACCGCGCGGGTGCCCAGATCGAAGTCGAGGTCTTGATCGGAAACGCGAGTCATGGTGCGGGACCTTTGTGTTGGCGTCGGACGGGCCGGCCGGACGAGACTCAAGCTAACCGACCGTCCCGTGCCGCCCAACAGCGGAATGCCGTTAGCTTATCGACAGCGTCCAAACCCGTGACTGGGGCAGGTGCATGCATGACACGTTGATCATCAGCGTCTCAGGGGTGCGGGGGATCGTCGGTGCGGGGTTGACCCCGGAGCTGGTGAGCCGATTCTCCTCGAGCCTGGGGATGCTGGCCAAGGAATCGGGGGCGGCCAAGGTGGTCCTGGCCCGCGACAGCCGCCCGTCCGGGCCCATGTTCGCCGCCGCCGCTCAGGCCGGATTGCAATCGGTGGGATGTGGGGTCATCGATTGCGGATTGGTACCCACGCCGACGGCGCAACTCGCGGTGGAGCATCACGGGGCGGGCGGCGGCATCGTGATCACGGCCAGTCACAACCCGGTCGAATGGAATGGGCTCAAGTTCATCGGGCCGGACGGCGTGTTCCTCGACGCCGAAACCGATGGCCGGCTCCGGGCGCTGGCCGAGGGTGGCATGCTGGCGCACGTGGGGTGGGACGCGTTGGGTGCGCTGGAGTCGGATCCCTCTGCCGTTCAGCGACACCTCGACGCCGTGATGGCCCTTCCCAACATCGACGTGGCGCGCATTCGGAAGCGCCGTTTCACCGTGGCGCTGGATGGGGTTCGCGGCGTCGGGGGCACGATCATGCCGCAGCTGTTGGAGTGGTTGGGATGCAGGGTGGTGGGGATGGATCTGGAGACCGACGGCGCGTTTTCCAGGTCGCCGGAACCATTGCCGGAGCACCTCGCCGGGTTGAGGGCGCTGGTGCGCGACTCCGGGGCCGACCTCGGGATGGCCATGGATCCCGATGGAGATCGCTTGGCCCTCGTTGACGAGGGTGGTCGGCCCATCGGCGAGGACTACACGCTGGCGGTCGCCGTGCGCGCGGTGCTGAGCCGCACGCTCGGACCCGTCGTGGTGAATCTCTCGACCTCGCTGGTGGTGGACGATGCCGCCCGTGCGTACGGCATCGAAGTGGTGCGTGCCCGGGTCGGCGAGGCCAACGTGGCCCGGGCCATGCGTGCCTGTGACGCGGTGGTGGGAGGCGAGGGCAACGGGGGGGTGATGCTGCCGGCGCTGCACCTCGGCAGGGACGCGCCGGTGGCCGCCGGCTTGGTGCTGCAACACCTGGTCGATAGCGGGAAAACGCTCGGCGAGCTGGTCGCCGACGCCCCGTCGTATTCCATAGTGAAGGCCAAGGTGCCGCGCGGCGGGGACCTCGATGCCACCTACGACGCGCTGGCGGGTAGGTTCTCCGATGCCACCGTGGACCGGCAGGACGGGCTGCGACTGGCGTGGGCGGAAGGATGGCTGCACGTGCGGCCGTCCGGCACGGAGCCCATCGTTCGGCTCATCGCCGAGGCGCCCACCGCGGCGCGGGCCGACGAGCTCATCGAGGCAGCCAAAACGGCCCACGAACTGCAACAAACCCAATAGTTTTGTACGGATAGACTCCTTCGCCGGACGGGAAGCCCATGTGCGGAATAGTAGGCGTCACCGGCGGGCGGCCGGCCGCGCCCCTGATCATGGAAGGATTGAAGCGGCTCGAGTATCGCGGGTACGACTCCGCGGGCCTGGCTGTCGTGACGGACGGGGTGCTCGATATCGAAAAAGCGGCGGGCAAGTTGGCCGTGCTCGAGAAGCGGGTTGCTTCGCTCAACGGGACGGGACGGGTCGGTTTGGGCCACACCCGGTGGGCGACCCACGGCGCGCCGACCACCGAGAACGCCCATCCGCATGCCAACGCCGATGCCACCCTGGCCGTGGTGCACAACGGCATCATCGAGAACGCCACCTCGCTCCGCGAGTGGCTGTCCGAACGGGGGTGCGAGTTTCGTTCGGAGACCGATACCGAGGTGCTGGCGCACTTGATCAGCGAGCTCTACACCGATTCGCTGGAGGAAGCGGTGATCGCCGCGCTACGACGCGTCGAGGGCACCTACGGGCTCGGCGTCATCTCCTCGCGGGAACCCGAGACGTTGGTAGCCGCGCGCTCCGGGTCCCCGCTCATGATTGCTCTCGGCGACGGCGAGCACTTCGTGACCTCCGACGCCGCGGCCGTAGTGGAGCACACCCGATCGGTCGTGTACCTGGACGATGGTGAGGTGGCGGTGTTGACGCCGGACGCCTACCACATCGTGGACCTCGACACGACGCGAGTGCACAAGAGCGTCAGCGTCGTCGACTGGGACCTCGATACCATCGAGCGCGGCGGGCATCCCCACTTCATGATCAAGGAAATCCTGGAGCAGCCCGACGCCATCACGAACACGATGCGCGGTCGGCTGCTCGAAGACGAGGGGTCGGCGCGCCTCGGCGGGATCGACATGACGGACGATCAGCTGCTGGCCATCGAGCGGATCGTGCTCACCGCGTGCGGGACCTCGTGGCACGCGGCGTTGATCGGCGAGTACATGCTGGAAGACCTCGCGCGAATCCCCACGGAAGTGGAATACGCGTCCGAGTTTCGGTATCGCACCCCGTTGGTCGACAACCGGACGCTGGTGGTGGGCATTTCGCAGAGCGGCGAGACCGCCGACACGCTGGCGGCGCTCCGCGAGGCGAAGAAGCGCGGCGCGCGCACCCTTGGCATCGTGAATTCCGTCGGCAGCACCATCGCGCGTGAAGTCGACAGTGGGACGTACATTCATGCCGGTCCCGAGATCGGTGTGGCGAGCACCAAGGCGTTCACGTGCCAGGTGGTGTCGCTGGCATTGCTGACGCTCCGGCTGGCCCGCTTGCGTTCGATGTCGGTGCTGCAGGGCCGGGAGGTGGTCTTGGCCCTGCAACGCCTCCCCGATCAAGTGCGCGAGGTACTCGGGCGGGCGGAGCAGATCGAAAAGTTGGCCGAGACGTACGCCCTGGCGCAGAACGCGCTGTTCCTCGGTCGGGGATACAACTTCCCCGTCGCCCTGGAGGGGGCGCTCAAGCTCAAGGAGATTTCCTATATCCACGCGGAGGGTTATCCGGCGGCCGAAATGAAGCACGGCCCCATCGCGCTGATCGATGAAATGATGCCGGTGATTTTCGTGGCGCCCAACGACGGCGTGTACCAGAAAATCGTTTCGAACGTCCAGGAAGTCAGAGCGCGCCACGGCAAGGTGTTTGCCGTGGTGACCGAGGGTGACGACGAGATTACGCGCCTCGCCGACCAGACAGTCGAGATCCCGAAGACGATCGATTCCCTGACACCCGTGTTGAGCGTGCTGCCGTTGCAGCTGCTGGCCTACTACGTTGCAGTGCGTCGCGGGTGCGACGTCGATCAGCCGCGCAATCTCGCCAAGTCCGTCACCGTCGAGTGACCGCGCTCCGCCGCGGCAGGTGAGCCCGTGAGGGTGGTCGTCCAGCGGGTCTCGCGGGCTTCCGTCACCATCGGGGGCAGCGTCTCGGGGGCCATCGACCGGGGACTCCTGGTGCTCGTGGGCTTCACCACCGGCGACGGACCGGCAGAAGTGGACTGGATGGCCCAGAAGCTCGTGGACTTGAGGATCTTCGGCGACGACGCAGGCAAGATGAACCGCTCGGTTGAGGACGTGGGCGGCGGCGTGCTCGTCGTGTCGCAGTTCACGCTCTACGGCGATGTGTCCAAGGGTCGCCGCCCGTCGTTCATTCATGCGGCCGATCCCTCCGAAGCCGTTCCCCTCTACGAGGCGTTCGTGGTCGCGGTCCGGGCCCGGGACGTGCCGGTGGAAACCGGCGAGTTCGGTGCCATGATGGACGTGGAGCTGGTCAACGACGGCCCCGTGACCTTGGTGATCGAACGATGAGCGAGCCGGAGCTGGTGCTCGCCTCCCGATCGCCCCGACGGCATCAGTTGCTGAACATGTTGCGTATCGCGCACGTCGTCGATCCGGTGGCGATCGACGAACGGGTGATGTCGGGGGAGGCCCCCCCAAGGTTCGCTCAACGAACTGCGCGGGAAAAGGCGCAGGCGGGCAGCGCCCGGCATCCCGAGCGGTGGGTGCTCGGAGCGGATACCGTCGTCGTGCTCGACGGAGCGATTCTCGGCAAGCCGAGGTCGAGCCTCGAGGCGGAAGGGATGCTCGCCGAGCTGGCCGGCGTCCGCCACGAGGTGGTGACGGCAATCGCCCTGGCGCGCGGGGACACGGTGCACGAGGCCCGCGACGTCACCGCCGTGTGGATGGGTGCCATGACGCCGGAGAGGATCCGCGCGTACGTGCAGACAGGCGAGCCGATGGACAAGGCAGGGTCGTATGGCATTCAGGGGTTCGGCTCGATCCTGGTAGAGCGAATCGAGGGCGACTATTTTTCGGTGATGGGCCTGCCGGTGCGGTTAGTGGTGGAGTTGATGCACAGGGCGGGATTGGGTTACCAGTTCACCTGATATACCGACACTGTTTCGGACTTGCCCCGAAGCTGCAGCGGTTCCAGGGCTTCGACTTCGGGTGGATTCTTCAGCTCTTTGTAGAACGGCTCCGAGACGAGCACCTGTCCGCCGGCGGCTTTCGAGCAGAGCCGCGAGGCAATGTTGACGGCGTCGCCGATCACCGTGTACTCCATGCGCTGCTCGCTGCCGATGTTCCCGGCGAACACCTCTCCGAAGTTGATCCCGATCCCGACGCTCACGTGGGGTCGTCCTTCGGCGGACCACTTTTCGTTCAATTCTTCCAGCACCCGCATCATGTCGATGGCGGCTTGCATGGCGCGGTCGGCATCATCGTCGCCCTGGATCGGCGCGCCCCATAGTGCCATCAGAGCGTCACCCATGAACTTGTCCAGCGTCCCGTTGTGCTCGAAGACGATCTGGACCATCTCGGTGAAGTACTCGGTGAGGAGCGACGCGATGTCGTCGGGGCCCATGGTCTCGGACATCGGCGTGAAGCCGCGGATGTCCGTGAAGAAAATGACCACAGGGCGCTTGGTGCCCCCGAGTTGCACGTTGCCGTCCTGACTCGCAATCTGCTCGACGAGATTCGGCGCGAAGTAGCGCTGGAAGTTGGAGAGGACGACGGCCTCGCGGGCCAGCTTGTCGGTCAGCTGGCCGTTCTCGATGGCCACGGCTGCAATGCCGGAGAACGCGATGAGAAATTCGAGGTCTTCGTCACCGAACGAGTTCGTGTCGGTCATGTTGTCGACGTAGAGCAACCCGAGGACGTTCCCCTCGCTTCCCATCAACGGAGCCGACATGGCGCTCCGCACGCTTTGCATGAGGATGGATTTTCCCTTGAAGCGTTCGTCGGCGGCCGCGTTGTCGGTGAGAATCGCCAGCCGTTCGTCGACGCACCGCTGTGCTATGGAACGCGGCACATGGCGTGTGCCCGATTGATCTCCCAGTTTGTTGCGCGCGAGCCTCGGGACCAGATCGCCCGAATCTCCCTCCACCATGAGGATGGCCACCCGGTCGACGCTCATGACCTTGAAGGTGATGTCGACTACCTTCTCGAGCAGCTTGTCGACATCTTGTTGCTTGGCGAGTTCCTTGGAGATGTCGAGCAACAGGCTCAGCTTGTTGGCCACCCGCAGGTCGGCGGTCGGCGGATCGATCTCGTCGCTGATGCGCGCGACCTTTTGCTCGAGGCCGTCCGATTCGACGACGGGAACTTGCCGAATGATGGTCCCTTCGCCCGGCTGCATGGCCGCCGCAAAGTCGCGGGGATGGCTGGCTGGCGTCGGAACGAGTTCCACGACGGTGAACGCCACCTTCCCGAATGTGACAACATCCCCGTCGGCGAGCGCCGCATCGGACACACGACTCCCGTTGACGAACGTGCCGTTGCTCGACCCCAGGTCCTTGACGCTCAGTCCGCTGCCGGTGTGCGCGATTTCCGCATGGCGGCGCGAAACGGTGGGATCGTAGATCGGGACATCCGTCGTCACGGCTCGTCCGATGACCAGTGTATGGCCTGGAGGAACTTCGACGGATTGATCGCTGGCGGTATTGGTGAGCTTGAACGTGGCCAAGCGTTTTTACTCCTGAGGCGGAACAATATGGCCGTGCAATGGGGAAAGGAGAAGGGAGTGCTGGTCTAGCGCGGCGCCGCCAGCACGTACATCCCGCCCGACTGCACCATGCCGGTCACGGCATCGTTGCCGGAGGGTCCCGAGCCGGGCACCACTTGCCACCGGGTCGGGGAGATCTCCCGCCAGATGTTCAGCGCCGCCGCATACGCGGCGCGGTCGAGGTAGGTGGACGACCGGTCGGCCACGCTCAGGTCACCGTAGCGGCCGAACGTGAACGTCGCCGTCGCGCCACAGCTGTCGGTCAGAGTCAGGTCGTCGGGCAACAGGGTCATCCCATAGCTTCCTTGCCGCGGCCGCACGGTGACCACTGCCGAATCGGCAGCGCCCACCGCCAGGCCCCCGACTTGCGACACGCATCCCCCCGGGAATCGCACGGTCAGGTAGGAGTTGTTGAACTGGTCCGGGTGGACCACCGAGTGGGTGGACACCCGGGAGTTCACCACGTAGAAGCTTCCCTCCGCCGGCGCCGGGGCCCCCGGCTGCTGCGCCAGGATCAGGAGGTTGGCGGTGGTCAGGGTGTCGCCGCCGGGGGTCAGGATGTCGCTACAGCCGGCGGTCAGGAGGGCGGTCAGGGGGAGCGAGCAGCGCCAGAAGGGTGTCCTGGACTGGCGCTCGGGGCCGGTTTGTCGAATCTTATGGGTTGGGTAGTTCTGGGGCACGGTTTTCATCACTTCCTCGGATGGGCGGGGAAGGAGCTCCCACCACACAATTCTAGTATGGGTTCTATCGGCTCCGCGCAGCTTTTCCCGCCGCGCCCCGACTGGGAGTCCTACCCCCAGCTATCCGGGGTTGGTTCCAGGGTCTCCCGGCGGTGTCGCAAAGCGATGACCAAACGGGTGGAATGGACCAAAAGTATGGGAAACAACGACTTGGACGCTTGTCCGCTTGGACGACGAGCTTAGTTTAGCATAGGGACGTGACATTGAAATCCGGGAGTAAAGCAGCAGTGGCGCAATTTCTGGACGAATGGCTGGGTGGGACCGTCGCCCAGCTCATTGGTGAGGAAAAGCTCGAGGAGCTGCGTGAGAGCGAGGGTACCAAGCCGACGCTGTGGGAAACCGTGGTCTCCATGGAAATCGCCACCGACGAGCAACTCCTGGGGGCGCTGGCGAGCCGGTTTCGGGTGAAGATCGCCGATCTGTCTCAGGTGGACCCGAGCTGCCGGGATCTGGTGCCCGAGGAAGTTGCCCGGAAGTACAATGTTCTGCCCATCCGGGCCACCGACTCCTTTCTGGAGATCGCCGCGGCAAACCCCTTCGATCTCGATTGCGAGAAGACCCTGGCCTTTGCCACCGGGCGGGAGGTCCGGGTGCTCTTGGCCAGTCCCGGGGTCATCGACGCCCGGCTGGACGAGCTGTACGGGGGTGGGGCCCACCTCATGGAAAAACTCCTGGACGGCATGGATGCCCGGGAAGTCACCCTCGAGCACGAGGAGGACGAAGAACCCGAAGATCTGGTCGTCTCCGAAGCCGAGGCGTCCCAGAGGCCCGTCGTGCGGATGGTGGATCTCATCCTGTCCGAGGGGATCCTTTCCCGGGCAAGCGATATTCACATCGAGCCGGAGGAGCGGGGTGTAGCCGTCCGCTACCGCATCGACGGTGTGTTGCGGCAGGTCATGAACATCCCGCGGGCCGCCGGCCTGCCGCTCATCTCCCGGCTGAAGATCGTCGCTTCCCTCGATATCGCCAACCGGCTGCGGCCCCAGGACGGACGGGCCCGGGTGACCGTCAACGAATCGCCGGTGGATCTTCGGGTCTCCACCCTTCCGGCAGCGCTGGGCGAAAAGGTCGTGATCCGGATCCTGGATCAGGCGCGGACGGTGCTGTCCCTCGAATCACTGGGTTTGAGTAGGGAAGAGATCGACAGTATCGAGCACCTGCTGGCCTTCCGGGACGGCATCATTCTCCTCACGGGCCCCACGGGTTCGGGAAAGACGACGACGCTCTACTCGGCCATCAGACATATCCAGACGGAGGGCGTTAACATCGTCACGGTCGAGGATCCGGTGGAGTACCGCCTCCAGGGCATCGTGCAGGTTCAGGTGCACGAGAAAGCCGGCCTGACGTTCTCCGCCGCCCTGCGCTCGATCCTGCGTCAGGATCCCGACGTGGTGCTGGTGGGTGAGATCCGTGATCTGGAGACTGCGCAAATAGCTGTGCAGGCATCACTTACGGGACACCTCGTCCTCTCGACACTCCATACCAACGACGCGGCGAATGCCGTAACACGTATGGTCGATCTCGGCGTCGAGGCGTTCAAGATCGGCGCAGCGATGCGGGGCGTCATCGCACAGCGGCTGATGCGGACGCTGTGCACCAAGTGCAAAGAGGAACGGACGGAGCCCGTGCCGGCCAAGCTGGAGAAGTGGCTCCCCGAGGGGCAGCCGCTTCAACGGGCCGTTGGGTGCCAGGAGTGCGCCATGACGGGGTACCGCGGGCGTTTCTCCATCATCGAGGTCCTGACGACGAGCCCCGAGGTGGAACGGCGGATCGCCAACGGGGACAATGCCTATCTCATCGCCGACGCCGCGGCGGCCGAGGGGATGAAGAGCCTGTGGGACAGCGGTGTGAATCACGTGCTAGCAGGGGATACCACGATCGAGGAGTTGTTGCGGGTCGTGGACATGCCGCAGGACGGGGATGTGCAGCCCGTGGCGGAGTCCGGTGCGCGGGCGGCTGAGTCAGAGTCCCCGCCGACCGCTACCGCGCCGCCCGCCGAAACCGAGACACCCGCCGAGCCGGGCCCGGGTCCCGTGCTCGACGACTCTACCACGGCGGAGGCATTCGAGCTGCTGGATGGGGGAATCCCAGGGCTCGCCGACGGCGCCGACGGGTCCCGCGTGCTGCTCGTCGATGATGAGGACCAGCTCCGCCGCGTGATGCGCGACTTGCTCGAGCGAGAGGGTTATGAGGTCTTCGAGGCCAGTGACGGCGCCGAGGCCCTGGAACAGGTGGATGTCCACGCTCCTGACATCCTCGTCCTCGACTTGAATCTCCCGGGCCTCGACGGGTACGGGGTGATCTCGCAACTGCGATCCCGACCGGCGACGGAAAACCTGCCCATCATCGTGCTCACGGCCCGGGGAGACGAGGAAAACGAGGTGCGCGTCTTCGAGCTGGGTGCCGACGACTTCTTGAGCAAGCCGTTCAGGGCCCGGGCCCTATCCGCACGAATTCAGGCGGTATTGGCGCGCACGAGACGTTAAGTCGTTGTGTTATAACAATTTACATTTCCCATCAAACGGGAGCACTTACTCGGTGCTCCCGTTTTGCACTGGTGATATCGGGAGCACGGTCACGAGTCCCTGCCCTTTCTCCGCAGCGCGCTATCGAGGGTGACCTCCCCCTCCACGGGGGCGTTGGGCTTGACTCGGATGGATTTGGCCGGAATGCCCAGGTTCACGTGATACGGGCGCACGTCTCGTGTCGCCATGGCGCCGGCTCCCACCATGGATTCCTTCCCCACCCGGACCCCGGCCAGGACCGTGGCGTGGTACGTGATCCGGGCGCCCTCCTCCAGCACCGTCGTGGCGGACGTGACGTCGACCTGATCGGTGATGCTGTGGGTGTGGCTGTAGATGTTGGCGTAGTCCGCGATGGACACGCGGTTGGCCAATACGATGCCGCCCCGGTCGTCGAGGAGGACGTGCCGATGAACCACCACCCCGTCGCCCACCTCCATGTTGTAGCCGAAGGAGAACTCCACGAACTGAAAGCATTTGAAATTGCTGCCGCAGGTCTTGAAGACATGGTGGGCCAGGATCCGCCGCAAACGGATTCCCACATCCACGTTGCCCCCTCCCAGGGGCGAGCGGTCGAAGCTCTGCCACAGCCAGAGCAGGGGCTTCACCCGGGCGTATTTCTCCGGCTCGATCTCGTGGTAATATTCCGGCTCCAGCGTGATGTGGTGGGGATCGAGTGCCAGCAGGGCCGCCCGGGTCGCGGGCGGGGTGGCGGGATCCTCGAGCAGGTCGTGGTAGGCCCGCCCTCCGGGGTAGTGGAGATCGTAGAGCGTCTCACGGCAGAGCTCGGAGCGGTCGCAATCGGCGTCGTCGAGTCGCTCCGCCAGCTCTCCCAGCCAGTGCTCGAAGACCCGAGCCGAAGCGTCTGGGAGAGCCACCGGGCGCAGCGGACGCCTCACCATGAGGGACTCCCCGGGTTGGGTGTGGCGGCGGTAGGCCCCGGGGACCGCGACGGCTCGACTGGGCCGTTTTGGCGGACCCTGGCCGCGATCAGGGCCCGTTCCCGCTCGATGAAGGGCAGCGCCTGGCTCCACCGATGCGACGTGATGCCGTCGTAGTCGACGGTGAACGGCTCCAAAAGTGCCAGCCCGTCTTCGAAAACGTAAATGGCGCTGACGGTCTCGCCCTGTCCCACCCGGTGCTGATGCCATTGGGGCGACAGCGGCAGGATGCCGAGCGGCCGGAAATATCGCCCTCGGCTCGTGATCGTGAGCGCGTCCGGGTCGAACGGGGCCTGCTCCGCCGTGGCGTAGACCGTCACCAGAAACACCACGGGCTCGGCCACCCCGTATCCCCGGGCCGTGCGGTGTATCTCCTCATCCCGGGCCTCCCGCAGGGCGTGATGGGACCTGTAGGAGTCGGGGGCCAGCAGGCGCAGGATCAGCTCATCCAAGGGCAGTACCCGGACCTGGACGTTCGTGCCGTCCACCCGCACGGCGACGTCGTCCTGGCGAAGCGAGCCCATGCCGACCGGGGGCAGCGGTGTCTGGGCCGCGAGGGGGCCCGCCGCGAGGAGCGCCAGGCCGGCGACGTACGGCCGGGTGCCGTACCGGCAGCCCCGCCTCACGAGCCCGTCGCGTGCCCGACGGCCAGGGCCATGATGGCGTCCGTGAGTTCCGTGACGCCCTCCTTGTTCACCGCGCTGGTGAGGATCGATTGGCTCTCGGGGAGTTCCAGGGATTTCATGATCGCCCGTGTCTGGCTCAAGCGCCGGCTTCGTGAAAGCTTGTCGCTCTTCGTGATGGCGACGAGCGTCGGAACCTGCCTGGTGCTCAGCCGCCTAGCGAGGTCGAGGTCCTCGGCGGATGGGTCCCGCCGCACGTCCAGGAGCCAGACGACACCCGCCAGGAGTTCTCGGGTGTCCAGGTAGGTCTCGATCAGCCGCTCCAGCCGGTGTCGTTCGGCCTTCCAAACCCGAGCATAACCGTAACCAGGGAGATCCACCAGATGAAGTCGGTCGTCGAGGCGGTACACGTTGCAATCCCTGGTCTTTCCCGGAGTCTTGCTGGTGCGTGCCAGCGCCTTGCGGCCCACCACGGCGTTGAGGAGAGAGGATTTGCCCACGTTGGAGCGGCCGATAAAGGCGACTTCGGGCAGTGCAGGGGTGACCCGGAAGTCGGCAGCGGGGAAGCTGCCGACGAAGGAAGCGTGAATCAGGCTTCTTTCTTGGTGGGGTGGACCGTGACGATCAGTGGTGGCCGGTCCTCCGTGATGCACTCCTTGGTGATGACCACTTCCCGGACGTCGTCCCGGGCGGGGAGATCGAACATGATGTCGGTCATGGTCTCCTCCAGAATCGCCCGCAGCCCGCGGGCGCCCGTGCCGCGTTTGAGCGCCCGCTTTGCGACGGCGCGCAGGGCCTCGGGGTCGAACGTGAGACCGACGTTCTCGAACCCGAACAGCTTCTTGTATTGTTTGGTGAGCGCATTGCGGGGCTCGACCAGGATCGCCGTCAACGACGCTTCGTCCAACTGCTCCAGCGGCACGCAGACCGGGAGCCGGCCCACCAGTTCGGGAATCAGCCCGTAGCGCAACAGGTCGTCGGGCTCCACTTCGCTGTACGGATTGGCCTTGAGCTGCTCGACCTTGCCGCTGTCGACGTCTTCCTTGCCGAAGCCGATCTGCCGGCGTCCGGTGCGGGCCTCGATGATCTTCTCCAGCCCGTCGAAGGCTCCGCCGCAGATAAACAGGATGTTCTTGGTATCGATCTGGATGTACTCCTGTTGCGGGTGTTTCCTCCCGCCCTGCGGGGGCACCGACGCCACCGTGCCCTCGAGAATTTTCAAGAGTGCCTGCTGCACTCCCTCGCCCGACACGTCTCTCGTGATGCTGGGATTCTCGCTCTTGCGCGCGACCTTGTCGATCTCGTCGATGTAGATGATGCCGTGCTCGCAGTCATTCACATTGAAGTCGCCGGCCTGCAGCAGCCGTACGAGAATGTTTTCGACGTCCTCGCCCACATACCCCGCTTCGGTGAGCGTCGTGGCGTCGGCGATGGTGAACGGCACGTCGAGGATGCGCGCCAGCGTTTGCGCGAGGAGCGTCTTGCCGACACCGGTGGAGCCGATGAGCAAGATGTTGGACTTCTCCAGCTCCACGTCGTCTTCTCGCACCGATTGGGCATTGATGCGCTTGTAGTGACTGTACACCGCCACGGCCAGCGTCCGCTTGGCCTGTTCTTGCCCGATGACGTACTGATCGAGGAATTCCTTGAGCTCGGCGGGTGTTGGGACTTGAGTTATGGCTTCCGCGACTTCTCGCTCTTCGTCCTCGGCGAGAATCTCGTTACATAGTGCAATGCATTCATTGCATATGTAGACGGAAGGTCCGGAAATGAACTTCCGGACGGCATCCTTGGATTTCCCGCAGAAGGAACAGCGGAGATGCTTATCGTTCGCCATATGTCAACACCATGCCTAACCGTGTCGTGCTAGTATGCGCCCGGGGCGGGCAACCGTCAACCCGAGCCGTTCTCCCCCGGGAGCTCCGCGTTCGTCACGATCACGTCGTCGATCAGCCCGTACTGCTTGGCCTCCTCCGCCGACATGAAATGGTCGCGATCGATATCCTGTTCGACCTGCTCCACCGTCCGGTTGGTGTGTTTGGCGTAGAGCTCGTTCAGCTGATCTCGCAGGTAGATCACTTCCTTGGCCTGGATCTCGATATCGGCTGCCGTTCCCTGGTACCCCGCCGACGGCTGGTGGATCATGATCCGGGCGTGGGGCAGCGCCTTTCGCTTGCCGGGCGAGCCGGCGGACAACAGGAAGGAGCCCATGGATGCCGCCATCCCCATGCAAATCGTGTTCACCGGGGCGCGCAGAAACTGCATCGTATCGTAAATCGCCATACCGCTGGAAACGACCCCACCCGGAGAATTGATGTACAAGTAGATGTCCCGTTCCGGGTTGTCGGCTTCGAGGAACAGCAACTGGGCGATGACGATATTCGCCACATCGTCGTTGATGCCGGCACCGAGGAACACGATCCGGTCCATGAGCAGGCGGGAAAAAATATCGTAGCTCTTCTCTCCCCGGCTCGACCGCTCGATGATGTACGGGGGATACAAGGTTGACGACTGCGAATTGTTGCTCGTCATGGTGTGGTGTCAACTCTCGGTAACGGTTGATTGATCGAGGAGATATGTAAATACTTTCTCCTCCATGATGCTTCGCTCCAGCTCTTTGATCCGATTCTCCTTCTGCAATCCCGCGAAGAGCTTGCCCGGCTCCATGTTCCTGGCCTTGGCCATCTCTTCGACCCGCTCATCGACGTCGTCTTCGGTGGCCGTCAGACTCTGATGCCGTGCGATCGTGTCCAGCGCCAAGTCGCGTTTCACCTGCGCCTCGGCGATGGGGCCAAATTCGCTGGTGAACCGCTCGATCTGATCTTCCGGAACCTGATACGCCTGTTGATACGCCTTGAGCAGCCGGTCGACAAGGGGGCGAGGCGCCGGGATGTTGTTCGCCGCGGTCAGTTGCTCCACGAGTTGCCGTCGGACATCGGCGTCGGCCTCGCGTTTCGCGTGGGCATTCAGATCCTCCAGCACGGCGGCGCGCAACTCCGCCACCGAGGCGAAGTCACCGATTTCTGTGGCGAATGCGTCGTCCACCTCGGGCAGCTGCTGTTGCTTCACTTCGTGCAGCGAGACGCGGGCATCGATGGTGCGGCCCGGCTGGGACGCGTCTTCACCTTCCGCCGGTAAGGTAATGGTGGCATCCGCAACTTCCCCCGGTAACAGCTCCATGATCTTCGCTTCGATCTCGGGCAACGCCTGGTCTTGCCCGAGGACCAGGTCGTACGGCTGTCCCTTTTCCTCCTGGCCCTCTTTCATGGTCGCGATCGTCACCCGTACCATCTGACCGGGTTGTGGCTTCTGGCCCTCCACCGGAATCCACAGGGCCTTCTTGCGACGGAGTTCGTCCAGTTGATCATCTACCGCATCGTCGCCGACGAGGGCCTGTTTCCGCTTGAGCGAGAACCCCCCCAAGTGCGTGAGCTCGATGTCCGGCTTGACCTCGACCAAGAACTCGAAGGTGAGTGGCGCGTCGTTCTCGAGTTTCAGATCCCGCACCTGTGGCTCACCGATGGGTTCCAGCGATTCCTGATCCACGGCGAGTTTCCAGCTCTCGTGGACCAGCTCCTGGACCACCGCTTCCTTGATCGCGTCGCCAAAGCGCTGTCGCACGATGTTCAGGGGCACCTTGCCCTTGCGGAATCCCGGCAGGCGGACGCGCTTGGCGTACATCGACGCGGCCTTTTTCTCGGCCGCCTTTACCCGCTCCGCGGGCGCCTCGACGCTGAGCGTGGTGGCCCCCGGTTCGTCCTTGGTGCGGGTGATCTGTATGTCGGTCGTCATCGCGCCTTTCTACAGAGTCGGCTCGGCCTGGTAATGTAGCCAGGCGGGGAAGGCCGGAGTAGTATTTCCGGGGACTACCGAGGCCCGCCAAGTGTCCATTCGAGCAGCCGTGATGACCGAACCCGACGCGCCCCTGGAGGTGTGGGACCTCGAGGACCCCAGCATCTCCGATGGCGGGGTCCTCCTGGAGACCGTGGCCAGCGAAGTCTGTGGCACCGACGTGCACCTCCACCACGGCCGGCTGGCCGACGTGCCGTACCCCATCATTCCAGGGCACGTGAGCGTGGGACGGGTGCTGGAGGCCGCCGGCGTCGAGCGAGATGTGTTTGGCGCGCCCCTCGCCCGAGACGACCTGGTGACCTTCTACGACGTGCACGAGGTCTGCAACGCGTGCTACTTCTGCACCGTCGCGCGGCAGCCCAACCGCTGCCCGGAGCGCCGGGTGTACGGTATCACCTATTCGGCGCACGATGGCCCGTTCGGCGGCTGGGCCGAGCGGATCTACCTCAAGCCCGGGGTCCGCATCATCAAGCTTCCCCATGGCCTGAGCGTGGACGACGTCATAGGGGGAGGGTGCGGGTTGTTCACGGGATTTGCCGCCGTCGAGCGCAGCACGCTCGCCATGGGCGACACCGTCGTCGTCCAGGGGTCGGGACCGGTGGGCCTGGCCGCAGCCGCGTTCGCCTCGCTGCGAGGAGCAGGACTCGTGGTGACCATCGGTGCACCGCGAGCGCGGCTCGAGCTCGCCAGGAGAATGGGGGCCGACGTGGTGCTGTCCCTCGACGACGATGAAGCAGGCAGTCGCCGCGACACGATCATGGAGCTCACCGACGGGCGCGGCGCCGATGTTGTGATCGAAGCGAGCGGGAACCCCGCGGCCATCACGGAAGGGTTTACGCTGCTGCGCGACGGCGGGACCTATGTCGTGGCCGGCCACTATACCGACGCGGGACCCATTCCGATCAACCCCCATATCGATGTGAATCGGAAGCACGCGGACGTGCGCGGGCAGTGGGGCACGGACTTTCGCCACCTCGTCCGATCGCTCCGCTTGCTGGGGAAGTACCGCGATCGGCTGCCGTTTGCCGATGTCATCGGCGGTCGCTACGGACTCGGCCGGGCCGGGCAGGCGTTGGAGGACGTGGCCGCCCTCAAGGTGACGAAGGCCATCATCGACCCGTCGATCCCGTAGGGGCGAGGTCATACCTCGCCCGAACCGCTAGTTCACCAGTTCCGCCAGCCCGGCTTCCGCTGCCAAGAGCAGCAACGCCTGCTTGATGGCGATGGCGCCGTTCTCGTTCACCCAGAATTCACTGAGGGCGTGGCCCCCGCTACCCGCTCCACCCCGGGAAATGGTGACGGCCGGGATGCCCAGCGAGATGGGAATGTTGGAGTCGGTGGACGCGATGTCGAGGTTCGGCACGACGCCGAAATGATTCGTCGCGGCCAAGGCACGCTGCACCAGGGGCGTGTCTTCCGGCGTCGCGCCCGATGGACGGTTGCCGATCATGTCCACGTCGACCGTCAATGCATCGCCTTGCCGGCGGAGGCGATTGGCTTGGTCGAGGGCATCGCCCATGGCCCGCCGAAACAGCGCGTCGATGCCGTCCAGCCGCTCCGGGCTCTCCGAACGCATGTCCACTTCCATCCACGCCTCGAACGGGATGGAGTTCACCGAGGTGCCGCCGCCGATGCGGCCCACGTTGTACGACGTGCGAATACCGGACGCCGTATAAGGGTCCGCCGCGTCGACGAACAACTGAATCGCCCGTCCCAGCGCGTGTTGCGGATTGCCCAGGCCGAAGGCGCCCCAGGAATGCCCGCCAGGACCCTTGAAGGTCACCCTATAGCGGTGGCTGCCGAGACCGCGGTGCACCACCCGGCCCGTCGTGCCGCCGTCCACGGCGATCCACGAGTCGATCCGCGGTCCCCCGTCGCGGAACAGGTGCTTGACGCCGCGGAGGTCGCCCAAGCCCTCCTCGCCGACGGCGCCGATGAACAGGAGGTCGGACGTGGTCTCGATCTCGGCGGCGTTCATCGCCCGCAACACCGTCAGGATCACGATCAGGCCGCGGGTGTCGTCCCCGATGCCCGGGGCGAAGAGCGTATCGCCGCTGATGCGCACCGAGACATCGGTGCCCTCGGGGAACACCGTGTCGAGGTGGGCGTCGATGGCCACGGTGCGCTCACCTCGGCCGCGCCGCAACGCCAGCACGTTGCCCACTTCATCGATCCACACCGAATCGGCGCCGGCCTCGCGCAGCATCTCGGCGAACTTTTCCGCGCGAACCTCCTCCATGAACGGCGGCGCGGGGATCTGGGTCAGCATGATGTGGTCTGCGAGCGTAGTGGGCTCCAGTTCGTCGATGACGCGGAACGCCAGCTGCACGTCGCGCCGGTGGCTCAGGTTTTCGATCTCTCGGTCGTGCGCATTGCCTTGCGCAGACGCGGGTGCCGTCAGGCCAACCGTCGCGATTCCCAGCGTGTATCCCGCGCGGCATAGTGATCGTAGCGTCATGGTGTGCTCGGCTGTTCGGGGTCTAGTCGTGCAACGTGCGGGTGGCAGCGCGAATGCGCTCCGTGAGGTCTTCGATCGCTTGGATGTAGATCGCTTCCCAGGTGGAGACACCTTGGGTCGACTCGGTTTCGATTTCGTAACGCAGGCCTGGCAACATCCATGACGCGTAGCCGCTGAACGGGTCCGGCGATGCGTAGAGGGAACGGCTCCACGGCCTTCCTTGCAGGCCGTCCATATAAAGGAAGGCTCTTTCCAGAGCGATGAGCTGGGCGCTCGATGTACGCGCCGCGTCGGGCGTCAGGCCGCCGGTCTGCGTCCGTGTGTCCCGCGCCGCGACGAACTCCGTCGCCACGTCCTCCAGGCCCGTGATCGCGTCTTTCAGCCGCTGCAGGTCTATGGCCAGGCCGAGTGAGTCCGCCAGCCGCTCGAGTGTCGCGACGTGATCCTTCGTGTCGGTGGCGTAGCGCACGACGTCGTACGGGAGGATGTCGGCGTTGGCCAACCGCATTGCCAGCACGCCGTCCACCCGCGCCAAGGTCGGGCCGAACACGAACTCGGTGTCGCCGAAGCGCTCGTACCAGGAGAACGTGTCGTAATTGGAGTGGTAGAGCGGGGATTGGCCGGACATGGACAGCCCGGCCGACGGCACGCCGGCGTGCGTGTAGAACCCCACGTGATCCGACCCGCCGCCGAGGTTGCCGAAATTGGGCGAGTCGGCGTCGGAGGTGCCCCGGGTCCAGTGGTCGTACACGGTCTCGTCCGATCCCGGATACATGACCGACTTCGTGGCAGCGGCAATCGCGCCGCGCAACGAGGGGGACGCCGAGCTCGAGAAGTTGCTACCGGTGACGGCCCCGTCGGCATTGATATACGCGACGGCGTTGCTCATCAGCTGGTCGCGGTATTGCTCCACCCATTCGACCGACGCGATGAGCCCGTACTCCTCGGCGTCCCAGTGGGCGATCTTGATCGTCCGACGCGGCGCACAGCCGGTGTCCTTCATCTGGCCCAGCGCCTCGGCCAAGGTCAGCAGCATGGCAGTGCCGCCGTTGGGATCGGTGGCGCCGTAGCCCCAGGCGTCATAGTGAGAACCCAGGACGATCCACTCGTCGGGAAACTCGGTGCCGCGGATGGTGCCCACGATGTTGGTGGCGCGCTTGAGACCCAGGGGCTGGTTGACGCGCAGTCGCACGGTGAGGCCCACGCCTCCGGTGACGCGATAGCGGAAAGGCAGGCCGCCCTGCCAGCCCGACGGTACCGACGCGCCGGCCATTCTGCTCAGGATTTCCTGTGCCGAGCCCCAGGGAATGGGCGCCACCGGAATGGTGTGGAACGCCACGTCCGCAGGGTCGAGCCGCTCGACTTGCTCGTCGCCGTCGACGGGCAACGCCGGGACGAACGGGGTGAGCGGGTCGCCCGAGTAGGCGAGGGTCAGCACCGATCCGCGCTGAATCGTGCTCTCGTTCATGAACCGGCCTTCGGGGTACATCAGGCCGGAGCCGTACCCGCCGTTGGCGGGGTCGGAGTACATGATCAGGCCCGCGGCGCCGTTCGCCTCGGCGAATTTGGCCTTGAAACCACGGAAGTTTTCGCCGTACCGGGCGATGACGATCTTGCCCTCGATCTCCACTCCCAGCTCCTGCAGCCGATCGAAGTCTTCCCGGCGACCGTAATTGGCGTAGACGACTTCGGCGGTCACGTTCCCTGATCCGGAATACGCGTTCCAGCCGGGCAGCAGAGTAGGGTTGTCGGAGAAGCGGTCCTCGGCCAAGATGTTTTCCTGGTTGTTGAGGGGCATCCGAAGGGGCGTCACTAGCCCCACGTCGATGTCGGCGGTGATGTCCGGCATGTACACGTCGTAGGCCGCCCGCTCCACCTCCCACCCGGCTCGTTCCATCACCCCCGCGAGGTATTCGGCGACACGCGCGTTTGCCTCCGAGCCGGCCACGTGGGGTTCGGCGGTGATCGTGCGCAAATGTTCGCGAAAGGTCTGCGCAGTGGGCAGCTCTTGCAGCCGGGCTTCACAGACGAGTTGCCTGGCGTGGCTGTCGGGGAAGAAACCCGTGATCGTTTGCGCATGGGCAGCCGTCGTGCCCAGGGCGAGGAGTCCGCCGGCGGCGAAGACACGATTGATGGATTTCATGGCTGGTAATACTACCGACGCGGAGTCAATTGGGGGAGAGGTGGAGGATCCGAAAGCCTTGGTACGTTCGACTTCCTGAGGTGTGGGATCCGACCCGCGGCAAGGATGAATGAGCTCAATTCCCGAGTGCCGTGATCGAGGGTGACGCGAACAGGCTCCGTGCTAGGGCACTAGGTGCACTTCGGCTCACCCTCGTTGGTGGCCGGAGCCACGGGGGCCACACTCATGTAGATCGCACACGTCTCGACAGTACCCACATGAGCCGATGTGGCGCTGTACCCCACCGGCGGACCCACGGTGACGGTGATCGTCACCGTCACACCCGACGTCTCAGTGAAGCTCAGACCGGCGGCGCTCTTGTCGGTGGTGTAGTTCGTGTTGTCGGTGAAGTAGGTTTCCTGAGCTGTAACCAGGTTGCGCAGGTCCGACTTCATGGAGGCTATGTACGCGTTCTCCTTGGTCTTGCCGAACTTCGGAATGGCGATGGATGCCAAGATGCCGATAATCAAGAC
>JAPULZ010000241.1 GCA_027294455.1 Gemmatimonadota bacterium | reverse complement strand
CCAGGAGACGCTCCAGCTCCCGCAGGAGATATCGCAAGGCGATCTGGTGCCTGGGAACGGGCGACGGTGTCACGACGTGAAGCCCGTCGAGCAGCTCGTGTCGCCGCGTGTCGTCCGGCAGGGCGAGCAATTCCTCGATGGTCGAGACCGGCTCGGCAGCTGGCATGCCCATAACATCGCCTCCGTGGACCGAGGGAAACAAGTGACCATGCGACCACGTTAGCCGTCGCTTGCCGCGATGCGTCATCATTGCTACGCCGGAACCCGCCCGCCTGACCCTAATCGAAGAGCGGAAGGATGTGCGGGTGCTGCAGGTTACCGGTGGCTGCGTGGCGGAAATACTCCCAACCAGAGCAATTCCAGCACAGACCCCGTCTCGGCCATGTCGAAGTAACCGAACTCAAAGGCGCCCGGGGCGGCTGGCCCATCGGGAATCGGAGGAAACATTTCCCCCACAATTTCGTATATATCGCATGCCCAAGAGCCTTGGTGAATTCGAGCAGCTCATCCTCTTTGCCGCCCTGCGACTCGGCGACGAGGCCTACGGCGCCTCCATCCGCCGGGAGATCGAGGAGCAGACCGGCCGCCCGGTCACGGCCGGCTCGGTATACACGGTGCTCGACCGGCTCGAGAGCCGCGGGCTGGTGGCCTCGTTCACCGGCGAGCCGACGCCCCAGCGGGGCGGGCGCCGCAAGAAGTACTACCGCATACAAAGGAAAGGCGCCGAGCTGCTGCACCACACCTACCAGGCGCAGCAGCGGATGGCCAGCGGCGTGACCGGCCGGCTGGAAGAGCTGCTGAACGACCCCACCGCCTGAGCATGCCGACCCCACTGCCGCTCGCCGCCCGCCTGATCCTCCGACTCAGCCTGCCGCAGCGAGACCGGGAGTTCCTGGCTGGCGACGTGGCGGAGGACTACGCCCGCGCCCGGGCCGAAGGCCGCCTCGCCGGGTGGCGATGGCTGGCACCGCAGATCCTCGGCGCCGTCGCCGCCAGCGTGGCGCTGCGCACGAAACACATACGCCAACGATTCGCCACCCGGCTAACAAACCCGGTGACACATCGCAAGGGAGACCCCGCTGTGGACATGCTGTTTCGCAACATCCGTTTCTCGCTCCGCGCCCTGCGCAAGCAACCGGGCTACACGGCCCTCGTGGTGTTCACCTTGGCGCTCGGCATCGGCGCGAATACAGCCATTTTCAGCGTCGTCAACGCCGTGCTGCTCCGCGCACTGCCCTTCCCCGAGTCCGACCGCATGGTGGTCGTCTCCGAAACGGTGGCGCTCGATCCGGCCAACCAGGTCTCCACGGCGTACGTGACCTACCGGGATTACCGCGACGAGAGCACGACCATCGAGAAGATGGGAGCGGTCTTCGGCGGGACGGTCGTGTTGACGGGGGCTGATGAGGCACTTCGCCTCCAGGCCCGGTTCGTGTCGCCGTCCTTTCTCGAGCTGCTCGGCGCCCGCCCCGCAATCGGACGCGTGTTCGACGCTGGAGACGACGAGGCGCCAGACGCACATCCCGTCGCCATCATCAGCCACGGACTCTGGGGTCGCCGGTTCGGAAACGATCCCAACGTGATCGGGCGGAGTATCTCGCTCGACAACCGCCCCTACACGGTCGTGGGCGTGATGTCGGAAGACTTCCGCGACCTGTCCAACGCCCAATTCTCCGCCGACGTCTGGATCCCCCTGCTGATGTCGGGCCACGTGCTGCGCGCCGGCTGGTTCGACAACCGCCTGATCCGCAACTTTTTCTTGATGGGACGCCTCAAAGCAGGCGAAACCGTCGAGCGCGCCGACCGGGAGCTGCAGCAGATCGCGGCGAAGATCGCCGAGCAAAATCCCCAATCGAACAAGAACTTCGGCGCGACGGTGATCGACCTGAAACAGAGCATGTTCGGCAACCTGGAGACGCCCCTGTACGCGCTGCTCGTGGGTGCGGCGTTCCTGCTGGTGGTTGCCTGCGCGAACGTGGCCGGCCTGGTACTGGTGCGGAGTGCGAACCGGCGGCGCGAGATCACGATGCGGCTGGCACTCGGTGCGTCGCGCAGCCGTTTGGTGGGGCTGTTGACGACGGAGGCCGTGCTGCTTGGCATCATGGGCGGTGTCATCGGCGTTGGGCTTTCGACCGTTTTCCTCGAGCTGTTCCTCAATCTCAATCCAGTCCAACTCCCGTCCTTCACGAGCATCGACCTCGAGGCATCAGTGTTGCTGCTCTCTTTTGCAACGTCGGTCGTGGCAGGATTGGTGTTCGGGGTGGCGCCGGCCATCAAGAGCGCCGGCACCGATCTGCGCAGCGAGTTGTCCGCATCGGATTCCCGCTCCGGTGGCGACCGGTCGTCACATATGACGCGCAACGCGCTGGTGGTGTTCGAAGTGGCGACGGCCGTCGTGCTGCTGGTGGGTTCGGGCTTGATGATCCGGAGCTTCCAGGAACTGCGCGGCACGTCCATGGGCTTTCGCACCGAGCAGGTGCTCACGCTCCGCCTGAACCTGTCGGCACAGCAGTATCCCGACGACCAGGTCTACGGATTCATCCGCGACCTCAACGAACGACTGAATGCGCTGCCGGGCGTCCAGTGGGCGGGCACCTGGGGGCCGGGCGTTCCGGGACAGGCGGGCACGATGACGACCGCGGTTCCGGAGGGCAAGGTGGTGCAGTCACAACTCGACGCCGACCTCGCGCGCTTTCACCATGTCTCTCCGGGTACGATGGAAGGCATGGAGTTGCGATTGCTCTCCGGACGCTTCATCGGCGATCAAGATCGCGCCGAATCCTCACCGGTGGTGGTGATCAGCCAGTCGATGGCGGAAGGGTTCTGGCCCGGAGGGAGTCCCCTGGGACGCAAGATCCGTAACTTCGTACCGCCGGGCGCCAACCTCGCCGAGTACCCCTGGTACGAAGTTGTCGGGGTCGTGGCGGACGCGAATCACGCCGGGCGCGTGTCGTTCGGCAATCTGACGACGACGTACGACATGTACTTCGCATACGAACACCGGGTCCCCAGGGGGAGCCGTGGGTTTTCGGCCTTGTTGGGCACCGTGGGCGATCCGTACGACGTGCTCGCCTCGGTGCAAGGAGCGATCAGGGAGATGGATTCGAACCTCCCCGTGTTCTTCGTGCGCAGCATGACCGAAGTGGTGCAACGGGAAGAACAGCTCTCCCAGTTTACCGCCTCGCTCATGGGGACGTTCGGGCTCTTGTCCCTGTTCCTCGCCGCCCTCGGTATCTATGGCGTACTGTCACAGACCGTCACCCAGCGCACGCGGGAGATCGGCCTACGCATCGCCCTCGGCGCACGGCCCGGCGAGACCGTCCGGTGGTTCGTGGGCCGGGGCATGCGGCTGGTGGGGCTCGGTGTCACGATCGGCATTGTGAGCGCGTTCGGCTTGACGCGGTTCGTGAGCAGCATGCTCTTCGGAGTGCAACCGACGGACACGATCGCGATGTCGAGTGCCGTGGGCATGTTGCTCGTGGTGGCGTTGATTGCCAGCTACCTGCCTACGCGCCGGGCGTTGCGGGTGGATCCCATGATGACGTTGCGGGCGGACTAACTGGTGCGGGGTCTCGGGTGATGGTGGCCCAGGAGCTACCGCTTCGCCCCTGGTCCCTGCCAAAACGTTCACACATTGTCGCCCGTTGGCACGACCGTGCTCTTTTCCACCATCAGCATCATGGTCTTCTCCTTCGCCCGTGTGCGATGACGCGTTCCCCGGGCCACAGTGTAGCCCTGCTGCGGGCCGAGCGCGACGGTCTCGCCATCGAGGTCGATGATAAGCTTGCCGTCGAGAACGAAAAAGAACTCGTCCTCGTCGTCATGCGTATGCCAGTGGAACTCGCCTTCGACGATTCCCAACCGAACGACGCACTCGTTGACTTCACAGAGCGTTTGGTTGAACCACTTGTCCTTGCATGCTTTGACGATCTGTGGAACGTCGATGAGCTGGCCAAAGCCGAATTTCACGTCGGCATGAATCCGGTAGTCTCCGGGCGTCGCCATATCAATCATTCCCCACTGTCTTGCAAGCAAGGTTTCGTGCCCGAATGCGACGGGCGGATGACGCCCCGCTGAACGAGGTCTCGCGCGATGCGGCGCACCTCCGCCACGAAAAGATCCAGATCGTCCTCGCGCGTGCGGTGATTGGTGATGGCCACCCGGATCGCGAACCGTCCCTCTAGCACCGTGTGGGACGGGACTGCGATGCCCTCCTCCTGAACGCGCATGGTGATCTCGCGATTCAGTTCGTCGAGGTCGGCATCCGTCCAACCGGACACCACGTACCGGAAGCAGACCACGTTCAGGAGCGTCGGAGCCAAGCGCTCCAGCTCGTCGCACACGTCTACCAGCTTCGAGAGATATGCGGCCTGCGCGACGTTCCGGCGGACTACCGCCGCGTAGGCTTCCGATCCGTGCGCCTTGATCGAGAGCCAGACCTTCAAGGCCCGGAACGAGCGCGACAACTGGGGTCCGAGATTGCCGAACCGGCCGCCGTCCACCGCGGTGCCCCGCGGGAGCGGGGTGAGGTAATCGGCCTGTATAGTAAAGGCGCGGCGATGCGACTCGGCGTCACGCACGAACAGACAACCACACTCAATGGGAACACACATCCACTTGTGCAGATCGAATGCGAGGGAATCGGCCCGTTCCATCCCGTCTACCAGATGCCGCACCGATGGATCCAGCGCCGCGAACGCCCCGAACGCACCGTCAACGTGCATCCAGAGATTCTCGCGTTCCGCAACGTCGGCAATCGTCGCGAGGTCATCGACCGCGCCGGTATTCACAGTGCCCGCGTTGGCCACCACGGCAAAGGGGTGGTATCCCTGATCTCGGTCGGCGGCGATGGCGGCCTCCAGCTTCGGTATTTCCAACCGGAACTGATCGTCCACCGGGAGCAACCGTAAGGATTCGTCGCCCAGGCCGAGTAAGCGGACCGCCTTGTGTACCGAGTAGTGCGTCTCGCGCGAAGCATAGAGCACCATGGGATGCGGCGCCCGGGACAGTCCGAGCCTGGCCACATCGAATTCCGCTCTTGCCTGGACGGCCACCGCGAGCCCCAACGTGTTCGCCATCGAGCCGCCACTGAGCAACAGGCCCTCGGCTTTTTCGTCGAAGTGAAGGAGTTCCTTCATCCACGCGATGACCTGTTCCTCGACGTGCACCGCCGCCGTGCGAAGCCCGGACACGTTGGGGTTGAATGCGGCCGCGAGCATCTCGGCGAGCGCGCCGTAGGGAGTGCCCGTTCCGATCACCCAACCCCAGAACCGCGGATGCGTGTTGCCGAGCGGGTAGGGGAGAACGAGATCGCGGAAATCGTCGTAGGCCTGCGCGGGACCAACACCGGTCTCCGGAGCCGGAGTACGGAACGCCGCCCTCACGTCTTCGGGCACCGGCCGCCACGCGGGCCGATCGCGCACGGTGCTGAGATCGGACATCACGTCGTCCACCATGCGGTGGCCGAGTTGGCGCAGCTCATCCCAATCGTCGGGGTCGAGAAGGCCGTGGATTTGGGGCGTCAGTGCGGCCGCGGGTCTGTCGGTGTTTGTATGCATACATGCAACCGTTTAAGTGACAGTAAATGGCATTAGAAAATCATCTTAATCGATAGCAGTTCAGAATCGCAAAAGAGAATCATTGTACGGTAACAATATGGACCCGGGCCGTCCGCACCCCGACAGAGGATTCCGGTATCGCATCACCGACGGCAGCCAGCAAGGAGGATCCCGCTGACAGGTTAGCGACGGCGCTCACCCCTTTCGCAAGGCATCCTCGACTTCCCGCTTCCCTGCGAGCTGGTAGTCGACCTCTTTGCCGATGGCCTTGGCCTGGTCGAGATACTTCGTGAGGTCGTCGACGGTGCTCATGCCGGCCTGCAGCTTGAGCATCGCGATGCGGAGATTCTCCAGCAACGCCACGGTTTGCTCGAGGTGTTCCCCCGTGTCGCCCTGGCCGCGCAAGGCGTCGGCGCGTCGTTCCATCTGCTCCACGATCCGGGGAATGCCCGGCACCTGGCGCCGGGTATCAGCGGGCAACGCTTGATAGGCCGCAAGCGTCGAGCGTCCCAGGACGAATTCAGTGGCGTCGGACGAGGGTAACGCGGGACGCTCCGGTGCCTTGATCCCCATGCCCGACACGCGGAAGAACCATCGTCCGAAACCGCCGGCCCAGATACGATGCCACAGGCCGTCGAGGCGCCTGAGCCAGCGCCGCTGCCGCATCACTTCGGCTTCCTCCTGCTGGATCTTCGCTTCCGATAGCAGTGCCTCCCGCACGTCGTCGAACGTGTAGCCGTCCCGGAGGAGTCGGCGCACCACACCGACCAACTGGAAAACGAGGATGGGGGCGATGATGCCCATGCCGATGCTGACGATCTCCGCACCGGACGATCCGATAGTGATGGTCTGGCCAGCCACACCCACTGCCAGGACGACCATGGTGGTAACCTGCGCGTTGCGCACAAAACTCCGGACCAATGGGGGAGCTCGAAAATCACGGCCGAGGGCCTCGCCCACGGCACGGGCCACGTCATCCCCGGTGTCGAACCGGTCGTCAGGGGATTTTTGGAGACAGCGGTCGACGACTTCGGCGAGCCTGGCAGGCACTTCGGACCTCACCGACACCACGGACGGGGCCGGCCGGGCCACCTGCTGGGAGATAATCGCCGGCAGATTGCGCCCCTCGAACGGCGGCCGGCCGGTGAGCGCGTAGAAGAGGGTGGCGCCCAGGGAATAGAGGTCGCTCCGTCTGTCCACCGCCTCCCCGCAGGCCTGCTCGGGACTCATGTAGCGCGCCGTCCCTATCACCTCGCCGGTACCGCTATCGATGTCCCACTTGCCCACCGCGATTCCGAAGTCGGTGACGAGCGCGCGGTCGGTGCCGTTCTCGATCATGATGTTATCGGGCTTGATGTCCCGATGGATCACGCCTCGCTCGTGGGCGTATGCCAACGCCCAGGCGACTTCCTGGAGAATCTACATGGCCAGGCGCGATGGGAGCAGTCCGGCACGTTGCACCCGCTCCGCCAGCGTTTCGCCGTCCACGTACCCCATCGCAAAAAACACCAGGTCGCCATGCTCTTCGACCGTGTGGATGGGGACGATGTTGGGGTGTGACAGACCCGCTGCCGTGCGCGCCTCGCGCAGAAAGCGGTCGCGAAACTCGTGATTGGTAGCCAGTGCCGGCGGGAGCAGTTTGATCGCCACCAGGCGGTCGAGCGCCACATCCCGTGCGAGCAACACGATCCCCATGCCACCCCGACCAAGCTCGCGCTC
>JAPULZ010000240.1 GCA_027294455.1 Gemmatimonadota bacterium | reverse complement strand
GCCGCTTGATGCGGCCGCCGGATTGGGTCCAGCGCCCGGTATCGGCGAGATGCACTTTCCAGTCCACGGAGTCATCGGAGTGGATGGTGCGCTCACCGGTCTTCAAGTCGATGGTGAGACTGTTGTTGAAGGCCAGGAAATTGGAGAAGTAATCCTTGATGACCTCACCCTTGTACCCCAACGCCACGACGAAGTCATGGTGACCATGAGCGTCAAAGTAGCTCATGATGTGCCACAGGATGGGTTTGTCTCCGATCTCTACCATCGGCTTGGGTTTCACCACAGTTTCCTCGGACAACCGGGTCCCCAAGCCACCGGCGAGAATGACTGTCTTCATCAGTCCTCCGACAGGCAGCGTGCAGAAAATTTGGCAACTCCAATATGGCAAGTTCGCCTCAGCGGTCCACCCCGAAAGCGACGGTTCCGGAGAAACTTGTCCGGTCGCGATGGGAGCATAACTTGTTCGTGGCGATATCTCCTGGAGCAGGGCAGGCATAGCACGCGTGAAGATCCTCATCGACATCCTCCACCCGGCCCATGTCCACTTCTTCAAGCATTTCTATGGGGAGATGACGGGCCGCGGACACGAAATCTGTCTCACCGTCCGTTCCAAAGAAATCTCCGTCGAATTACTCGAGAGCCACGGATTGCCCTATCACCTCATTTCCCATCAACGCGTTGGTGCAGTGGGTCTGGCGTTGGAGTTGGTGCAGCGGACGTATCGGCTGATGCAGATCATGCGCGAGTTTCAGCCGGACGTGTTGACCGGCATCATGGGCCCGAGCATCGTCCTGGCCGGGAAACTCGCGAGGACCCCGGCGATCGTCTTCTACGACACCGAATTTGCCGTCCAGACGAATTGGTTCGTCTATCCGCTGGCGCACAGTGTCTGTACGCCGGATTGCTACCAAGGCAAGGTGCGGGGCGTCCACCGCACCTACGCCGGCTACCACGAATTGGCCTATCTCCATCCGAATCACTTTGTGGCCGATCCGTCGAAGCTCGGCCCCTTCGGCGTCACGGAGGGAGAGCCCTTCACCATCGTCCGGTTCGTTCACTGGAAAGCCGTCCACGACCGGCGCGAGCGGGGGCTCACCGTCGCCCAGAAACACGAGTTGGTCGAGTCGCTGCGACGGCACGGGAAGGTCTTGCTATCTTCGGAAGGCCCCCTGCCTGAAGACCTCGAGCCGCTACGGGTGCGCGGACCGGTACACGACATCCACCACTTGCTGGCTCACGCCCAGCTAATCGTGGGTGAGTCTGCCACCATGTCGTCGGAGGCGGCGGTCCTGGGTGTGCCGGCGGTCATGATCGCGACCACCGGTCGGGGTTACACGGATGACCAGGAGCGACGGTACGGCCTGGTGCGACATTTCACGGAACGCCAGTTCGCCCAGGCCACACGAGCGATCGACGATCTGCTCACTGGAGAACCGCCTCGTGATTTCGGCCGCCGTGCCCGGAAGCGTTTGCTGGCTGACAAGATCGACGTGACCGGGTGGATGGTTAACTACTTCGAGGAGACCGTTGGCTGATGTGTGGTATCGCGGGCACCTTCGGCTTCGGCGATCCCGACATCTTGCGCGCGATGACGGATGCCATCGCCCACCGCGGGCCGGATGGCGAATACTTCTATCACGACGGGCCGGTACACCTGGGGAGTCGCAGGCTGGCCATTCTCGACCCCGCCCGGGGCGCGCAACCGATGTTGAACGAGGATGGGTCGGTGGTCGTGGTCTACAACGGCGAGATCTACAATTACGCGGAATTGCGTGACCATCTTCTTGGCCGCGGCCACACGCTCGAGACACACTGCGATACGGAGTTGCTCCCCCACCTCTACGAAGACGAGGGCATCGAATTCGCTGCGCGGCTGAACGGCATATTCGCGTTTGCGTTGTGGGATGCCCGGAAGAGCAAGCTGTACCTCGTGCGCGACCCTCTCGGTGTCAAGCCACTCGTTTTCGCACGTCGAGATGATCGCCTGGCGTTTGGGTCGGAAGGCAAAGCCGTCCTCGCCAGTGGGTTGGTGAGCGCGCGGCTCGATGAGGTGAGCCTGCACCTCACGATGAACGTGCGGTATGTCCCGGGCGAACGAACACTCTTTGCGGACATCCAACGGCTTCCTCCCGGCGGCATCCTGGAGGTGGGTGGGGGGGAGACGCGACGGCAATCCTACGGCACAGTCGATTGGATGCCGGATACCACGACCGGGGAGCGCGAGTGGCTGGACGGCATTCGCCATCACCTCGAGCGCGCCGTGCGACGCCAGCTGCAGTCCGACGTTCCTCTCGGGGTGTCGCTGTCGGGCGGGATGGATTCGACGAGCCTCGTTGCGTTGATTCGCCGCGGGCATGCCGGCCCGCTCAAGACCTTTACCCTGGGATTCAACGAGCCGTCGGACGAAACAGCCGACGCGCGCCTCGTCGCCGAGCACTTTGAAACCGAACACGAAGAGATCGTGCTCCACGAGCCTGCCATGGGGCATCTACGCCAGGCGATCTACCACACGGAGGAGCCCAAGGTCAATTGCCTTCAACTCTATTTGTTGCACCGCTTCATCGGTTCGCACGTGAAAGTCGTCCTGTCGGGCCTGGGCGGAGACGAACTCTTCGGGGGATACGATATCTACACCTATCTGCGGAGATTGCGGGCGCCCCGGGCCGTGTTGCCACGCTGGCTGGTCCGGCATGCCATGACCCCAGGGCTGGACGGAGCCGCAGGCTTTCTGGCCAGGTTGCATCGACCAGCACTCGATCTGTACGCACGCGGCTTCGAATGGATCGGATCGCTCCAGGATCCGGTGCGCCATTACCTGGTATTGCGGAACGCGTGGGACTTCAATCGAGCGCTGGTGGAACGCGTCTACACGAGGGAATTTCGCGAACGATTGACCGTTCGGTCTCGTGATGCTTTTGCCGACTACTTCCCCGGCGATCTTCCGGTGGAGAGCGAGGCTCTGCGGGCGGAGTTTTCCACCAAAATGGTCAACGATTTGTTGCACAACGAGGACACCATGTCAATGGCGCACTCGGTGGAGTCCCGCGTGCCGTTCCTGGACTTGGACTTCGTACGGTTCGCCGCCGCCATTCCCGACTCCTTGCGATTCGGCAGAGGACTCAAGGGTTTGCTGAAGAAGGCGATGATGCCGGTGCTCCCCAGACGAACGCTGCACAAGCCGAAGCGGGGCTTCACCGTCGATCCGGTCGAGCAGTACAAGAAGGACTTGAAGACGATGGCCCACGACGTGCTCACACCCGATCGGATCCGTGAGGGTGGGGTGTTCAATCCGCGCTTCGTGTCGACCATTCTGGACGCCCGACCGGGGCAGAACTTGCGCTGGCATTACTTCATGCTCTGGCAGATGATCGGTCTCGAACTCTGGCGTGAACTGTTCACCGAGAGCGGCGGCGCCCCGTGAAGATCCGGCTCGGCGCGGTGGGATCGCTCGTGGTGCTCGCCGGCCTGGCAGTCGCGCATGCGGGCGCCGGGTCCCGGGGCGAGGATTACGCCGGGTGGCTGCTGGTGTTGGACCATCTCTTCGACCTCGCGGCGGTCCTGATACTCTTTGTCATCGGTGTCGCCACTGGACGCATGGTCCTCGAGTGGATGGGATTGCCGCTCGACCAACCACTGGAAGCGTTGACGTTCGGGACGGCCGTGGGATTCGGCGTCCTCGCCACGGGTATTCTCGGGTTGGGGTTGGCTGGGGTCATGTACACACCTGTCGTGGTCGCGTGGATCATCGGGTGGGGATGGGCTTCCCGCCGTCACATCGCCGACTTTCCGGCGTTGGGGTCTCGGGCTGTCGCGTTCGTGCGTCGCGAGGGCGGTCCATCGATTCCGGCCGCCCTGGCCCTCGTCGTGTTCCTCGGGGTAACCGTGTTCCTGATCGTCATGGCGCTGGCCCCGCCAGTCGATTGGGATTCACTCATGTACCATCTACACGTTCCCGCACAGTTCGTGCAGCAACACCGGATCTTTGTGCCGCCTGACAATCTGCACGTGGCGTTGGTGAGTCTGGTGCACATGCTCTATGTGCCCTTCGTTGCGACGGGCGTCTCCGCCGGACCGAGTCTCCTGAGCGCCTTCATGGCCCTGTTGTTGGGGCTCGCCGTTTTTTCGTTTTGCGTGCGGTTTCTCGACGGCCTGAGCGGCAGCTTGAGCCTCGCGCTGTTGTGGGGAACCACGACCATCCTGTTGGTGGCCATCACCGCCCGTCTCGATGTTACCGTCTCGCTGTACGTCTTCCTCGCCCACTACGCGCTGCTCGCGGCCCTGGCATCGAAGAGCCGGCCATTTTTCTATCTGGCCGCAGTTCTCTTGGGATGCGCGGTCGGGGTGAAGTACCACGCGCTCCCCTACATTCTCGCGTTGACGCCGCTCGTGTTGTGGGTCGCGTGGTCGCAGGCCTCCAATGCCAAGGCCGCGGTGAAGCCGGTGGTCGTGTTCGCCGCGCTGGGTGTGGCCGCGTCGTTGCCCTGGATGATCAAGAACTGGATCCTCCTCGGCGCGCCGTTCTATCCGCTGTTTGCAGACCTGACGTTGGAGCCGTGGCTCGTTCCGTTGTTTGGGAGTGCCACGGTTCCACCCAGCGTCGATATCGAGGTGTTCCAGGCGCTCGATCGCGTTCGAATCCCATTCAATTTGCGAGATGCGTTTTTCGCGCCGCAGCGGCTGACGGTGGAACCGGAGGGCGTGTTCTACGGTCTCAGCATGGCGTTGCTGGCTCTGCCGCTCTGGGGGCTTTTCGTCAAGAACGAGACCATTAACTGGTTGGTGATTCCAGCCGTGGGGTACTTGACCATTCTCCTCGTGCCGTTTCCCACTACCAACCTGCGGTACCTGATTCCGGCGGTGGTGCCGTTGACCATCGCCGTGGCATATATGGCCGTGAAGACGGCGCAGCGATTCCTTTCGGCGTCCGGCGCGCAATTCGTGCTCCTCTTGCTCGCGGCATTCGTGCTGATCTCACCGATCAGGATGATGCATGGGTGGCTCCTGGGGACCAAGGCGCTGGGTAATCTGGTCGGTGCGACATCGGCGGCAGATTATCGATTGAATCGGCTCACGTTTCAATTGATCGGGCCGGTGATCCGCTTCACCAACGAGAATCTGGCTGAGGACGATCGCATTCTGTTGTTGTGGGAGGCCAGGGCCTATTACTTCGCTCCGACCGTGTTGCAGGATGTACGCCTCACCAACTGGCCGCTGCTGGCACAGCAACTGGGCCCTCAGGATTGCCTGGAAGACGAGGGGGTCACGCACGTGCTGCTGGGAAACGGGGCCCTGGGGTACTACGTGAATCGCGGCCTGGACCCGCAGGCCGTGCGATGGGAGGCGTTCCAGCGCTTCGCCCAGCGCTGCCTCACGCCGATCCATGAAAGTACGGGGTTTGTTCTGTATGAAATTCGCGACCGACGATAAGCGGATTCTAGATTGGTGATTCCAGGTCCTCCGTGGCAAAGGAATTTGCGGGAACGCAAACGCGCTACCCCTAGAGAATTCCCCAGAAAAATTGGTTCAGGTCAATGGAAAGGGTCCAGCGTCCGTCGCGCAGGCCCCGGGCCGTTTGTATCCGAAAGAGATCGTAGAAGAGCTGGGCGGCGATGCCGACGGACGGGTAGAAACCGCTGCGAGGTACGGCGAAGGGGGCTGGGTTGCGGACGAATGCCATGTGGGCGAATGGGGCGAGCGTGGCGCTTGGCGGTGTGCGGCCGTAGCGCCCGAGGCCGATACTCGGGAACGGCACGGGCAGGTGCCACTCCGCGTGTTGCGTCGCGCCAACGGTGCCGGTCAACTCGTGGTACCCGTACCCCGGCGCGCTCCTGGGACCGCCGAGCAGGACGTATTCCTGAGGTGGAACGTCGGGTGCGGCGGTGGCGCCGCCGGCGGTGGTGGCCAGCAACAACCGGTGTGCGCCGAAGCTGCGCTCCATCGTCACCCGAAGAAACGCCCGCCCGAACCACGGACTCGCCTCGGCGAACGTGGTGTCGTGTCCCACGAACAACCCCCCGCGAAGCTCCGCTGCCCACCCCACGTCCATGTCCCAGAGTCCCGGAACGGGCGGCCTGGTGGCGCGCAACGACAGTCGTCCCATGCGAACGGACCATGCCGGAATCGTCGGAGCGAACTCGCCGGTCAATGGCGACATGTTGACGGATACACGCTCGTGCCGCTCGTACGATCCGGTCAGGTCGAGAAGTGTTCCTCCCCGGGCGGCATTCACTACCGCACCGATGCCGCGCACCTCGTAGGGATTGGTGTAATCGCGTCCGAATGCCCCGGCCGTCAGCGTATTGCGGATTAGCGATGTCTCCATCACATCACCCGCGTCCCGATGGAGGTGCTCCGCGTACACGCTGAACCCGATTCGTGATACCGGACGTGTGTTGATCGACAGGCGTCCCTTGAAGCTCTCGTCGGCGAATCCGTAGCGCCCGATGGCATCGACGCTGGTACCGCTGCCGAACCGCCACGTAGCCCCTGCACCGACCGCCACGCCCTCGACTCGGTTCACGCGAAGGAAATCAGAAACGCGGCCGACCGAGAGCGCGCCGCCGCGCAGCTGACGACTAAGGGCATCGACGCCCACCATCTCCTGCGCGCGCCGGATTACCCGGCGGGCATCGTCTTCGGTTGCCAGGCTAATGTCTCCCGGCAGCGAGTCGACAATGCCACCCTCCCAGCGGTAGCGTTCCAGTTCGGCAGGCGGGGCATGAACGAATTCGAAGCCCTCGAACTGGTTCGGGGTGAGGCCCACGTTGAGGTCATAGCAACAGATTTCCCATCGGGCGCGTATGATGCCGCGGGCCGGAAAATCGAGCCATGTGCTTTGCCGCACGACTTCGATCTCCTGATGGGACGGCAGCCAGAAGCGATCGATCAAGACGTTTTCGAGGATCACCGAGAGGGTCTCGATGCGCTTGTCCAGCAGTGCGTGGCTCGTGAAGGTGAGCGCCATTCGCGCGACGGCTCCGGTCTCCCGGTCCAGGTACACCGCACCGACGACCGCCGCCAGACCGTCGTCGCGGGGCCGCACGTGAATCTCGTAGACATTCAAGGTGCGGGTCGGCGAGACCAGGACGAGCGAGTCGCGAATGGCGTATTCGTAGATCTGCAAACCGGATCTCGAGAGCGGATGCGGCACGTCGCGCACGTCCCGGCCGTCGCCCATCCTGATGAGGTCGGGGAAGTTGTTTTGCACGACCCCGAACCGATCGCGGTAATAGCTGATCTCCGCCGGCAGCAGGAGCGTGTCGCGTTGTCCGATGAGACGCTGTTTGCTCAACGTGGGCGCCCGCCACAAGACCTCCACGGCGAGTTGATCGATACGGACGATCTTGGGTGGTTCCCGAAATCCCTTGCCGAATTGCGCGAGGAAGGTGAGATACCCGTGCGCCTCGGCCCGATAGTCGGTCAACCCGCTATCGGCAAATCTCCGCGACCGCCGCTCGACGGCGCGCTCCACGATCTGCATGGTGCGGGGGTCGTTCCATGTGGCTTCCTGGGCTTGGACGATCCGGGTCGACAGACCGAGAAGGTGGCAGGCCACGGCCACGGTGACAGCGCGTCTGACCCGCCGTTGAGAAGTGTCACGCTGCACGCTAGATTCGCCTCCCGCCCGCCTCGAGTGCGGCACCATGATAATACGTTCCAGGTGAGCTGCCCATGCGGGCGGACTGGCGTACATACGTGCAAAGGACACTGTTCGATGCCCGAAGAGACCATTTTCAGCAAGATCATCAGACGCGAGATTCCCTCGGACATCGTCTACCAGGACGACCTGGTCACCGCGTTCCGCGATGTGAGTCCGCAAGCGCCCACGCACGTGCTCATCGTGCCCAATCACCTGATACCCACGATGGCGGACGTCGCCGCGGACGACGAGCCGGCTCTGGGCCGGATGATGTCGGTGGCGGCCCGGATCGCCGATGAGGAAGGTATCGTGGATGACGGTTATCGGTTGATTGTCAACTGTGGCAGAAACGCCGGGCAAGAGGTGTTTCACCTGCACATGCATCTGCTGGGGGGACGGGCGCTGGGGCCCATGCTCCGGCCTCAGGTGTGATCGCCGACGCTGTCGCGCCCGGTCCTTGCGATCTGGCCCGCGTGGGGTTCGTATTGAAGCAATGGGCTTTGCATCGTCTGCCCGTGATCAGACGTCAGGAGGCACGCGGGGAATGATCGACCAGGAGTTGTTGAAGATCCTCTGTTGTCCCGAGACGAAAGTGCCGGTGCAGGCGTTGCCGGATGACAAACTCGAGGCGTTGAACGAGCGGATCGGCCAGGGCAAGATCAAGACGGCGGATGGCAACATGGTCACCACCCCCCTCGACGAAGGTCTCATTACCGAGGACGGACGGACCATATATCGGGTGGATGACGGCATTCCGATCATGCTGATCGACGAGGGGATAGCCGCCGATCAAATCGCCTGATCCCTCGGGGGTCGAGCTCGTCGGAATGACTCGCTGTTCGTCCGACGGTTGATGAACGTACACCATCTCTCGTGCTGCTCCCCTCCAGGTGTCGGCGTGCGAGATCACGGATCGGATATCGATCCTTCAAGCGCTCTTCATCTATATAGGGGCGCCGGCCACCGGAAAACATCATGGCCAACATCAGTCGGCGACGGTTTCTCAAGTCCGCAGCGGGAACGGGCATGGCGGGGTTCGCCGCCCTGCACGGGATGGGCTGTGCCTCGTTCGCCCAAATCTCGGCCGGTCTGGGTGAGGGAGCCTACGGTCCCTTGGAACGGGCCGGGCCGGACCTGAAGCTGCCGCCGGGGTTCCAGTACAAGAAATTCAGTCTTGCCGGTTCCATCATGAGCGATGGGTACCCCGTGCCGCAGGCGCACGACGGCATGGCGGCGTTCCCCATGGAGAACGGGAACATCCGACTGATCCGCAATCATGAAGTGGCGGGGCGGCCGCGGGACTATCCCATCATTACTGGGGTGTACGATCCGCTCACCGGCGGCGGCACCACGTCGCTGGAGGTCGATCCCGTCACGAGAGAGGTCGTGCGGGAATTCACGAGCCTGGCCGGAACGGCGGTGAATTGCGCCGGTGGCCCCACGCCGTGGGGCACATGGCTGTCGTGCGAGGAGATCGTCGTCGGTCCCAGGTCGGGCGTCGCGAGTCCCCACGGCTATGTGTTCGAAGTCTCGGCTGCCGCCGAGGAGTTCCTGCCGCCGAGGCCGCTGAAGGGTCTCGGCCGTTTCATTCACGAGGCAGCCGCGGTGGATCCCCAGACCAGCATCGTCTACCTCACCGAAGATCAGATACGTGCCGGGTTTTATCGCTTCGTGCCCGAGCAGCCCGCCCGCAACGACGAGTCCGCCGATCTCGCGGCAGGGGGCCGGTTGGAGATGCTGGCCATCGATGGTGCGCCGAAATTGAGCCTCAATAGCGGGCGCACGGTGGGCGAGGTCTTGGTGGCCAAGTGGGTGCCGATTTGGGATCCCGACCCTGCCGATGCCGCGAAGACGCCTGCGTCGGTGTTCCGGCAGGGATGGGGTCAGGGCGCCGCCATGTTCTCCCGTATCGAGGGGTGCTTCTACGGCGATCGCGGGATCTACTTCAGCTGTACCCACGGTGGTGACGTCGAGTGCGGACAAATTTGGCACTACCAGCCGGCCGAGGCGGATTGGGGGCTGTTGAAGCTGGTATTCGAGTCGCCGACACCCTCGATCCTCGAAAGCCCGGACAACATTTGCGTGAGTCCTCGCGGGGGTGTCGTGATCACCGAGGACGGTGAATACGGCAACTCCATCCGCGGGCTGACACCGGACGGGAAGATGTTCGATTTCGCCGAGAACGTGGCCAACCGCTCGGAGTTGGCAGGGCCGACGTTCAGTCCGGATGGCCAGACCCTGTTCGTCAACATTCAGCGTGGCCCCGGTGCGACCTACGCCATCTGGGGGCCGTGGGAGGATGGAGGATTATAGGCGCGATACCGCACGCTCCGAGTCAGCTCCCGCGCATGCTCAATTCCGACAGGAAGCCCCGAGGCCCCCTGCGCAACAGTGAACCCATGAACACCAATCCCAGGCCAGTCGCCGCGACGATCTTGACCGTTGACGGCGTTTCCGCGAGCAGCGCGGCCAGGGCGACGTGTTCGATATCGGCGAAAAACCAGTTGACGAGGTAACCCAGTCCGACCGAGGAGCCGATGATGGCCAACGAAAAGGCTCCGGCCGTGCGGCGCCCGTGCAATTGAGACAGCACCCCGAACGTGGTGACGTTGGTGGCGGGTCCGGTGATGAGAAATGCGAGGGCCGCCCCGGGCGACAGCCCGCCCACGAGGAGTGCGGCCACCAGGGGAGTTGCCGCCGAGGCACAGACGTAGGTCGGAACGCCGAGCACTGCGAACAGGAGCACGTCCACGCTCCGGGGAATGGCGGCCAGTGGGGCCGTGTCGAGCAAGGGCGTGGCGATGGCGGCCACGGTGAGCCCGGCCAGGATCCACGGGGCCGTATCGTCCACGATGCTGCCGAATCCTACCCGCAACCCCTGCCATATCCGCCGGCTCGGCGGTGACGGGGCCGCGGGTCCGTCGTCGGGTCCTGTCGTGTCCGGTGCGCGAGCTTGCGTGGTCCGGCCCACCAGCCATCCCACGGTGAGGGCCACGATGGTGGCACCCACCACCCGCACCACCGTCATCTCCATTCCGAGCAGGGGAACCGACAAGAAGATGGCGTCCAGGCCCAGTTCCGGGGTCGCGACCAGGAAGGCCATACCCGCCGCCGGGGGCACGCCGCGTAGCACCAACGTGCGATAGAGGGGAACCACCCCGCAGGAACAGATGGGCAGGGGAAGCCCGAATGCCATCCCGCGGGCGGCCTGCAGCGCCGTCGGGCCCCTGGCCATCCACGCCACGGATGAAGAGGGCATGAAGACACTCAAGAGGCCGGCTGCGGCGAAGGCGATCATGAGGGCGGGCGCACTCTCGAACACGAGGCCGAGGAGGGCGTGGGCGTGCCGGCTCAATGCCGAGCTCTCCTGCTGGAGGGCCGGGGCCAGCACGACCCCCAGGAGCACGAGGGCCAGCACGGCCCCGGCTCCCTCGAGCCGGTTGACACCGGGAGCTCTCCGTGCGCTTGCGTGGGCGTGAGCGTCGAGATGGGGCCGGTTGAACACCACGTGCATCAGCACCCCACCCATGAAGGCCTGGAACCAGGCCAGCCCCGCGACCGAGACGTCCGCCGCGAGGAGGGGCGTGCCGAGGAAGAAGCCGAGACCGGTGGCGACCGCGACGAATCCCAACGCCAGGCCTGCGAGCCGCGCCCCGAACTGGGGGCCGAGCAACCACCATATGGTGAGCCCCACGGGAAACCGGTGGACCACTACCGCCACGGCCAGCGAGCCGGAACGGATCGGCGTTCCGGGGGCGCCTTGGCCGAGGGCGACCCCGTCCAGGAGGGCGTGCAGCGCCAGGCCGATCACGCCCAGGATCAATGCGGCGAGGTGGGTGCGCTTGGCCGCTCCGCGGAAGACGTTCTCGGCCAGCGTGGGTCCGGCGAAGCCCGCCACGACGAATGCCGCCGACAGCCACCCCCCGCTCCCGATGGATTCGGGAACGACGCTGAGCGTGATCAGGCCCCCGATGGCCACGAAGACGAATCCGTCGAGGACGGCCAGCATCGTGCGGGCACGGTCCGCCAGGTGGTAGGTCAACGGGCCCAGGGCCAGGGCGGCGATGCTGATCACGAAGAACGTCAAGTATCAACCTTTCTTTGCCCGGTTGCGTATCAGGAACGTCGTCCCGGCCGGCGGACCAGGCTTCCTAGCCGCCGCCCGCGTCTGGGTCTATTCTAGTGATCCGTGAATCTATCAGGTGGCGCCGTTTCGCCTGTCGGGCCGCGTTCGCGTGCACAGGACACATTATCGGAGGAGCCAGCCATGCGGCATATCCGTTCGAGTTGGTCGTCGGCGCTTCGGCCGCGAGCCTTGGTGCTCGCCCTGGGCTTCACGCCCCTGGTGGCCATGTGGCATTCCGCTCAAGCCCAGACGCCAGCTCCCCCACCCCATTTCGCCATTCGTGACGCGCGCATCGTCACGGGCACGGGGGAAACCATTGCCCGGGGCACGATCGTGTTCAAGGACGGCATCATCACGGCCGTCGGCAGCAATGTGAGTGTCCCGGCCGGCGCCTGGGTGATCGACGGTTCCGGCTCGACAGTCTATCCGGGTCTGATCGACGCCCTGTCGACGATGGGGCTTCCCGCAGAGTTCCGGGCGCCGCAGGGCGGCGGCGGCGGCCAGTCCCGCGGCGGTCCCCGTGAGGGTGGCGCCTCGAATGTGCCGTATTCCCGAGGGCCGGAAGATCGTCCGGCCACGACGCCCTGGGTGAACGCGGCGGACGAGCTCACCACCGACGACGATCGCCTCGAGACGTGGCGGAACGCCGGCTTCACCACGGCTGTGGTGGCGCCGGAGCGTGGTCTCGTGCCCGGCCAGGCGGCGATGGTGAACCTGGCGGGAAACCGCCCGAACGACATGGTGGTGCGGACGCCGGTGGCGCTGCGGGTCAACCTCACGAGCGGGGGCCTATCCCGCGGGTATCCCAACTCGCTCATGGGGGCGTTTGCCTACCTGAAACAGCTGTTCTTGGACGCGGCGCACTACGATCGGGCGTGGTCGATCTATGAGCGGTCGCCGCAAGGACTCTCGAGGCCGGAATACGACCGGGCGCTGGAATCCCTCCGTGCCACGATCGGTACGCGGTCGCCCGTCCTGTTCCCCGGCACGTGGGGGCGGGAAATCCGCCGGGCGATCAATACGGGGGAGGAGATCGGGGCCGAGGTGCTCGTGTACGGAGCACATCAGGGCTACGCAGTGGCGGGCACGCTGGCGGAGCACGATATCGCGGTGTTGGTGAGTCTCAAATGGCCCGAACGCGACCGCAATGCCGATCCCGATGCCGACGAGGCACTGCGGGTGCTCCGGTTCCGCGATCGCGCGCCGACGACACCGGCCCGCTTGAGGGAGGCGGGGGTGCGGTTTGCGTTCTACTCAGACGGGATCGAGCAGCCCGGCACCGTGATCACCAATGCGCGCAAGGCGATCGCCGCCGGCTTGTCGCCCGCTGACGCCCTCCGGGCGTTCACCATGGCGCCGGCCGAGATCTTCGGCGTGGCCGACCGGGTAGGCAGCCTCGAAATCGGCAAGATCGCCAACATGTTCGTGACGGACGGGGATTTGTTCGAGGCGGGCACCAAAGTCCAGATGGTGTTCGTGGACGGGACGAAGTTCGAGGTGGCTGATGAGGTGGCCGACGAGGAGGGCGACCAGGAGGGCGAGACGGTGGCGGGGCGGAACGCCGACCGCGACGAGATCACCACAGGCCCGCCGGTTCCCATGGTGCAGGACCGCGGGCCCATCGACCCCACCTCGGTGACGGTGATTCAGAACGCCACCATCCTCACGGTGACCAACGGGACCATCGAGAACGGTTCGGTGCTCATCCGGGACGGCAAGATCGCCGAAGTCGGGCAGAACGTCTCGGTCCCAAGCGGTGCCAGGATCATCGATGGGACGGGCAAGTACGTCATGCCCGGCATCATCGATGCGCACTCACACATTGCCGCCGACGCGATCAATGAGGGAAGCGTGTCGGTGTCGGCGATGGTGGGGATCCGCGATGTCCTCAATCCCGACCAGGTGGCCATCTATCGCGCCCTCGCCGGCGGGGTGACCACCGCGAACGTGCTGCACGGAAGCGCCAATCCCATCGGCGGCCGCAATGCGGTGATCAAGCTGCGCTGGGGCGCCGACGAGGCCGGCCTGCTGTTCGAGGACGCCATGCCGGGTATCAAGTTTGCGCTCGGCGAAAACCCGAAGCGGGACCGGGAGCCGGATCGGTATCCCAACACCCGCATGGGCGTCATGGACGTGATCCGGCAGGCATTCATCGAGGCACAGGAGTATCGGCGCACGTGGCAGGAATTCGATGCGGCGCGTGCCGGCGCCAACACCAACATCATTCCGCCGCGGCGGGACCTCAAGCTGGAAACGCTGGTGGAGGTTCTCGAGGGAGAGCGGCTGGTGCATGCCCACTCCTATCGCGCCGACGAGATCCTGCAACTGCTGCGCCTGGCCGAGGAGTTCGGATTCCGGATCGCCACCTTTCAGCACGTGCTCGAGGGCTACAAGGTCGCGGACGAGATCGCGGCTCACGGGGCCGGCGCGTCCACGTTCTCCGACTGGTGGGGGTACAAGGTCGAAGCCTACGACGCCATCCCATACAACGCCGCCCTCATGACGGAACGGGGTGTCACCGTGTCAATCAACTCCGACAGCGGCGAAGAGATCCGCCACCTCAACCAGGAGGCTGCGAAGACCATGCACTGGGGCGGCCTGTCGGAGGAGGACGCGTTGAAGCTCGTGACCTTGAATCCCGCGCAACAACTTCGCATCGATGATCGTGTCGGGTCGATCGAGGTGGGCAAGGATGCCGACCTCGCGATCTTCAACGCGCACCCGTTGAGCGTGTACGCGGTGGTCGAGCAGACGTTCATCGACGGGCAGCTTTATTTCGATCGCGCGCACGACCGTGAACTGCGCCAGGCCCTCGAGGAGGAGAAGCAGACGCTGCTCGAGAAGCAGCGCCGCAAAAACGGCGGCCGCGAGCGCGTGACGACTGACGATGCAGGACCAGGGGAGGATCTACCATGACATCGATGCGATTGCTGAGCTGGACGGCAGTGCTCGGCGCCGTCACGGCGTCGCCACTCATGGCGCAGGCCGATTCCGCTGTCTATGCCATTCGCGGTGGAACGGTCCACACGCTGGCCGGAGACGAGATCGTGGGCGGCACCGTGCTCATGCAGGGCGGCCTGATCACGGCGGCCGGCGCGTCGGTCTCCGTGCCGGCGGACGCGCGCGTCTTCGACGCCACGGGACTGCACGTCTACCCCGGGATGTTCGACGCGGTGACGCGTCTCGGCCTGACCGAGATCGGCCAGGTGGCGGCCACTCAGGACATGAGCGAGCTGGGCGAGTTCAATCCGCACCTGCTCGCCGCCACCGCGATCCATCCGGCCAGCGAGTACATCCCGGTGACGCGGGCCAACGGCGTGACGCATGCCGTCGCGGCCCCCACCGGGCAGTCCGGCGGGATCGGCGGGCAGGGATCGCTCGTCCATCTGGACGGGTGGACCGTGGAGGAGATGCTCATCGAACCCTCGATTGGCATGATTCTCAACTGGCCCAATATCGGCGGCGGTCGGCGCGGCTTTGGCGGCCGTGGCGGCGGCGAGCGGCGCCCGTTCCGCGAGATGCAGGAGCGTTACGACGAGCAGATCGGGGAGATGGAGAGCTGGCTCGAAGCGGCCCGGCAGTACGCGAACGCCGTCGAGAGCGGGTCGCAAATCCGTCGCGACCTCAAGCTCGAGGCGTTGGGCCGCGTCGTGAACGGCGAGCTACCGTTCCTGGTGATGGCGAACTCTGAGCGGTCCATCAACGACGCCATCGACTTCGCCGCGCGGAACGAGGTCCGGATCATCATTGCGGGCGGCCGCGAAGGGTGGAAGGTCCGTGAACGCCTGGCCGGCGAGAACATTCCCGTGATTCTCGGCAAGACCGCGGCGATGCCGAGCGGTGAAGACGACGGCTACGACCAGGCCTATGCGAATCCCGGGTTGCTGTACGAAGCGGGCGTCAAGTTCGCGATTGCCACGTTCGACGCCGCGGGATCGCGCACGTTGCCATATGAGGCCGGAATGGCGGTCGGGTACGGGCTTCCCTGGGAAGAAGCGTTGAAGGCGGTGACGACCAATCCCGCGGAGATCCTCGGCGTGAGCGACCGTCTCGGCACCATCGAGGTGGGCAAGATCGCCAACCTCATCGTGACCACGGGGGACCCGCTCGACATTCAAACGGACGTGCGGTATCTGTTCATCAACGGTGAGATGGTCGACCTGCAGAATAAGCACCGCTCGCTGTATGAGCGGTACCGGGGGCGGTAGGCTTCACCCCCTGCTCAGGAAAGCCGGGACCGAGTCGCGCATGTGGCTCGGTCTTTTTCTTACACCGATGTCGGCTTTTTTGCTTTGAGCGGATCGCGACGCGGGTGATGGTACCCTCGGGCGAGCATTCTCTCCGCGAAATCCAGCCGCGGTTGTCACGGGGTCTTGCCCGAGTGGTTTCATTGTACGTGACGAGGAGCTGCGAGTGAACCCGGAACCCACCATCGTCTCGCTGCTGGCCAGTGGTACCGAGATCGTCAGCGCCCTCGGGCTGCGCAGCCGGCTCGTGGGCCGTTCCCACGAATGTGACTATCCCGAGGATGTAATGACGTTGCCGGTCCTCTCGGCCCCCAAGGTGGATCCGACGGCCCCGAGCCCGCAGATCGACCGACAGCTGCGCGAGATCGTGCGGGAGGGCTTGAGTGTCTACAGCATTCGTGTCGACGAGCTGGAAAGGCTGCGACCGGATCTCATCGTCACACAGGATCAGTGCGAGGTGTGCGCCGTGTCGCTAGAGGACGTGGAGCACGCCCTGTGTCAACTGACCTTGACCGAGACCACGGTCTGCTCGCTCCACCCCGAAAATCTCGACGACGTCTTCACGGACATCGGCAACGTCGCAGAGCTGGCGGGCGTTCCGGAACGGGGGAATCGGCTCATAAGCTCGATGCAGGATCGCCTCGCCCACCTCGAGCGCCGCACCCGCGCCGCCCGGCGGCGCCCGCGCGTGGCCATGATCGAGTGGATGGAACCGGTGATGATCGGCGGGGGCTGGATCCCGGAGCTCGTCCGGATCGCAGGCGGGGAGCCCGTGATAGTAGAATCGCCGGAGACGTTCAAGACCGTCGCTTGGTCGGAGGTAGTGGCCGCCCAGCCGGACGTGGTCGTCATCATGCCGTGTGGGTACGACACGGGCAAATCTCTCGCCGAGCTCCAGCAACCGGTGCTGTCACGAATCGTCCGGAACCTCTCGGCGACCCGGGACGGACGATGCTACGTGGCCGACGGCAACGCGTATTTCAACCGTTCGGGCCCGCGCCTCGTAGACAGCGCCGAGATGCTGGCCGGGTTGCTGCACCCGGAGATCCTCCCCGACGGACTGCCGCGTTTCGCCCACGCGTGCGCGCGTTGGCCGGGCGAGATGCCGTGATCGTTGGGTTGAGTGGGGGGTTAGGGCGCCCTCACCCGAGGCGGAATCCCGCGTCCCCCGTCCACGTCGAGCGGCGCCGGCGGTCTGCTCCGGTCCGGCGAGCCCCCAGGCGCCGGTCGTTCGACCTCCGCCGGTCCGTGAAACCGATGGGAACTTGCTCGTTCCGCCGATTCAGTCGGCGGCGGTCCCCCCGGCGTCGATCGCCGGAGCTATTTAGCATGGGATCTACCATGTAGTGACGTGACAAAGGTTTGTGTAAGGTCAGTCGAACAAGATACCATGCAAATCGTGAGCCGCCAGATCGTGTCCCGGACTGATCTTCGCTTGGCGCCGAAGGAGGCACGCCATATGTGTGGCTCCTCCACATGTGGAAAACCCAGCCATGGCCTCGATGAGACCCAATGTGCCGTGTAGGCTGTTGCGATGGTCTTGGGACAGGTGTAGCGGTCGACCCACAACAGGCGCCGAAACGCGGACTACACCGGTTCGAGCACCCGCTCGATCTGTTGCAGATGGCGCAGGTCGTGTCCGGCCTGAATTTGAGCAACGTGCCGAGAGTGATGGCGATACCCGCTCCCACGTGCTCGCCCGTACGGACGAGATCGGCGTCAGTGACACGGCCCCACAACGTGAGGTTCACGTTCCGGAGTGCGCGGAACTCTTTCACCAGGTCGTGCGATGTGCGGTCGTGTGCCCGCCGGGTGCGCGCCCACGCGTCCTGGTCGATTTCCATGAGCCGCGGATGATCATCGCACAACATGGTCCGCGCACGAAATCCGAAGATCCATTCCTGCGGACTGAGCACTCGTACGAAAACCTCCGCCGCGGGATATATTCTCTCCCATGCGACTCCTTCCCCCGGTCGTCGGTGTACTCTTCATCCCCATGGCTTCGTTGGCCCAGGCGCCCAGCGTTCCCCCCGAGGCGCCCGGGTCCGAGATCACGATTTCGCTCGTCACGGTGGGGCAGGGGCCGGCGATCTGGGAGCGTTTTGGTCACAACGCGATCTGGGTGGAAGACCGGGCGCGCGGCACCAGCAGAACGTACAACTACGGCATGTTCGACTTCCGGCAGGAGAGCTTCGTCCTGCGCTTCATTCGCGGCCGGATGTTGTACAGCATGATGAGCGAAAATCCGCAGGCGGAATTCCGCCGGTACCGTGCCCAAGATCGCACCGTGTGGGTGCAGGAGCTCAACCTGACGCCGTCACAACGCATCGAGCTGCGGGATACCCTCGAGTGGAACGACCTGCCGGAAAACCGCGAGTACCGCTACGACTATTACGAGGACAACTGCTCGACCCGCATTCGGGACGCCCTCGACCGGGCTCTGGGGGGAGAGATCCGCCGCCAGACCGAAAACGCCGTGACCGAAAGCACGTTGCGGTTCCATACCCAGCGTCTGACGACGGACAACGTTCCGTACTACACCGGGCTGCTCATCGCCCTGGGTCCCTCGGTCGACCGTCCCATCTCGCAGTGGCAGGAGATGTTTCTGCCCTTGAGCGTCATGGAACACCTTCGGGGCGTCACCGTGCCCGGTCCGGATGGCTCGCGGCAGCCGCTGGTGCTGGCCGAACACGTGGTGTACGAGAGCACCGGGCCGGCTCCGGACGCCGCGCCACCGTCTTGGGGGCTTCGCTACTTTCTCGCCGGAATCGTACTCGCGAGTATCATCTGGTGGCTCGGCGGCGGGAAGCGCCGGGGAGTTAGTGTCGCATTCGCCGGGTTGGCCACGCTGTGGGCCTTAGCCGTTGGGATACTCGGCGCCGTGCTGCTCGGGCTTTGGGCGGGTACGGACCACGCTGTCGCCTACTGGAACGAGAACCTGTTTCTCTTCAACCCTCTATCACTGGCACTCGGCGTGGTGATTCCCTTCGTGGCGCTTGGCGCCCGGCGCGCAATGCGCCCCGCGGCGATTCTCGGGCTTGCGGTGGCCGTGTCGTCGACGGTGGGTTTCATGGTGCAGGTGCTGCCGTGGTTGGATCAGGTCAACGGCCAGCTCTACGCGCTGTTTCTCCTGCCCAACGTCGCGGTCGGGATTCGGGTGGTGCAGCTGGCCGACGCCCAGGTGGCGCCGAGCTCCTGAGCTCTTCCTTGGAATTTGAATAGAAACGCGTACCGGCGTGTATTGTTATTCATAAGGATCCTCGACGGGAGATCGCCATGACTGAACTCCTCTTTGGTCCGATTGCCGTGTGGTTCACGGTGCCGGCGCTGGTCGGGACCCTGTTTTTCTCCTTGCGCCTGGCGTTGATGTTCGTCGGTGGGGCCGAGGGTGGAGTCGACGCAGACATCGATCTGGACGTCGGTGTCGACGTGGACATGGGCGTTGACGCCGACGTCGACCACTCCACCGAAGCGTTCACGGTTCTCTCGCTCCAAAGCATTGCGGCGTTCATGATGGGCTTCGGGTGGGGCGGGCTGGGCGGTCTGCGCGGAGCGGGGTGGTCGGTCATCATGAGCACGGCGTTTGGCATTACCGCGGGGATCGGCATGGTCTGGCTCCTCGGCAAGTTGCTTCAGGGGGTGTATCGGCTGCAGAGCAGCGGCAACGTCTCGATCAACAGTACCATTGATCTCGAGGGCAGCGTCTACACCGCGATTCCGGGACGCGGCCAGGGCAGAGGACAGATTCGCCTCATCGTCGGCGATCGCGAGCGCTTCTACCGCGCGGTCACCGAAGGCGAGCCGCTCTCCTCGAGGGAGCGTGTGCGCGTGGTGCGGGTCAACGATGACAATTCCGTAACGGTCACTCGGGCTTGAGGCCCGACGCTTCGATGGGAGTGCAAACGATGCTTACTTCTCTTCTCGCGATGTTCCAGCAGGGTCTCCCGGTGGAGACGAACCCGATGATTTGGCTCGGACTCATCGGATCGGTCGTGTTGTTGGGTCTATTTTTCTTGACGTTTCTCGTCAAGCAGTACAAGCGGTGTCCGAGTAACCGGATCCTCGTGGTGTACGGCAAGGTGGGGTCCAACAAGGCGGCGCAATGCCTCCACGGCGGCGGCAAGTTCATCATTCCGCTCATTCAAGATTATGCCTACCTGAATCTCGAGCCTCTCGTCATCGATATCCCGCTGGAGGGCGCGCTGTCGCTCAACAACATTCGGGTGAATGTTCCGGCGACGTTCACCGTCGGCATCTCCACGGATCCGGTGTTGATGAACAACGCGGCCGAACGTCTGCTGCAGCTGGATGATCAGACAATTCGCGAACAGGCTCAGGACATCATTCTTGGCCAGCTACGATTGGTAATTGCGACGTTGTCCATCGAGGAGATCAACAAGGATCGTGAGAAGTTCATGGCGTTGATCAACACCAACGTGGCCGAGGAGGTCAACAAGATCGGCCTCACGCTCATCAACGTGAACATCCGGGACATCACCGACGAGAGCGGTTACATCGAGGCCATTGGCAAACGGGCGGCCGCCGAGGCCATCAACCAGGCCCGCGTCGACGTCGCGCAGCAGGAACGGGACGGGGCGACGGGCCAAAAGCTGGCGGAGCAGGAGCGCCGGGTGCGGGTGGCGGCACTCGAGGCCACGTCCGTCGAGGGTGAGGTGCGGTCGAAACGGGACCGGGAGATCGCCACGGCGCAACGCGATGCTGAAACCGTCGCGGCCACCAAGCAGGCCGTACAGGAGCAACGTATCCAGGTCGCCGCCGCCGAGTCCGCAGCGGTGGAAGGCGAGAACAAATCCAATGCGGAAATCGCCGAATCGAATGCCCGGCTGGCGGAGATTCGCGCCGAAGCGCGGCGCAAGGCCGATGTGGCTGCCGCGGAGGCGGCGAAAGCCATTCTGACTGCACAGCGAGAGCAAGAACTTGCTCGACTCAGGAAGGATGAGCTGGCGAAGCAGGAAATCGAAAAGACGCGCGTCGAGATCGCCGCCGACGCGACCGCCGAGAAAACCCGGCGCGAAGCGCGCGGCGAGGCCGACGCCATTCTGGCCACGTACACCGCCGAGGCTGCGGGAACGCAAAAGGTGCTCGAGGCCAAGGCCGAGGGGTACCGGCAACTGGTCGCCGCATGCGCCGAGAATCCGCAGGTGGCGCCGACCCTGTTGATGATCGAGCAGCTGCCCGCGCTCGTGGCGGAGCAAGTCAAGGCCATTCAGAACCTGAAGATCGACAAGATCACGGTGTGGGACTCCGGCAGCAACGGGAGAAAGAACGGCGCGACGGCCGACTTCCTGTCGGGGTTGATTGGATCCTTGCCCGCCATGCACGAGCTGGCCGAACAAGCGGGCATCGAGTTGCCCTCGGTGCTCGGCCGCGTCGCAAAGACCGGTACGGCGCCCGCCGTGCCTGAAGGGTGACCATGGGGAAGAAGGGCTGTGGGTCGTAACCCGTCTCAGCCTGTAGGGGCGACGCACTGCGTCGCCCCTACAGGGCAATGCGTCGCCCCTACGTCTTGCGCTTCACCTCCGCGCCTCGTCGGATTCCCTTCCGTCCGAATTTCACATTGATATCGTCGACCATGCGGGAAATGGTGCGGTCTTTTTCCGTCTCCAGGGTGCTTTCGTCCTCGGGCCCGAAGAGCGAAACCTGCGCGGGTGCCTCGTCCTTCACGAGCTGCGACACGGAGACGCCCAGCAGCCGCGCGCTCGTCCGCCTAGCGCGGCGCAAACGGCGCAGCAGCTTCTCGGCCGTCTCGATGATGGACCGGTCGGCCGACACGGGCTCGGGAAGCGTATGGCCGGCCTGACGGGTTGTGAAATCGGCATCGCGGAGCTTCACGGTGACGGTACGGGCGCGGTACCCCCGCCGCCGCATGTCACTCGCCACGCGTACGCTCAGGCGCAGCAACTCCCGAAAGAGATCGTCGTCTTCGTGGAGATCCTCCGAGAATGTCTCTTCGTGGCTCAGCGACTTGGTGCGGGGACGATGCTCGACATGTGACGAGCCCACGCCGCGGATCCGGTCGTGGAGCCATCGTCCCGTGCGCTTGCCGAACCAGCCTTCGAGCACGCCCACGTCGTAGGGTAGCGCGTCCTGCACCGTGCGCAGCCCGTAGCGGCCCAGGCGTTCCTGGAACTTGGGGCCGATCCCGGGGATGTCGGCGAGATCCAGGCCGCTTACGAACGCGGCCTCCTGGCCGGGCGGCACGACGAAGACGCCCGTGCCGCGGCGTCCCGGCCGGCGCTTCGCCTCCTTGGCCGCGAGCTTGGCGATGAGGCGCGTCGTGCCGCCGCCGATGGACACGCTCAAGCCCGTCGCGTCGAGCACCGCCGCGCGAATGCGCGATGCGGTGGCCTCGAGGCTCTCCCGGTAGAGGTGCTCCGTGCCCGAGAGATCGAGATAGAATTCGTCGATGCTGGCCGGCTCGACGATGGGCGTGAATTGCTCCAGGGCGTCACGGATCTCTCGACTCTTGGTCGCGCAAGCGTCGAGCGGGACCGGGACGACGACCGCTTTGGGGCACAGGCGCAAAGCCTGTGACGTGGGCATGGCGGAGCGCACGCCATACTGGCGGGCTTCGTATGAGGCGGACGTGACGACGCCCCGGTTGGACGATCCGCCGACGATGACCAAGGGCTCTTTCCCCACGCCGTTCGGATCGACGAGCCGCGCCACGGCCACGTAAAACGCGTCGGCATCGGCGAGGAGCACCCGTTGGTCGGAACTCGGCGGAGGCGAGGGCGTCATCAGAACTACAAACTAGCACACCCTCCAACCCCGCGACCCTAGCTGGCGTCGATTCCCGTTCCGGTGATGACTTGCTTGTGTTCTTGGTCGTCCACCACGAGCATCATGCCCGTGTCATCCGGACGAACGATCAAGGCCACCCGCGCTGTCCCGTCATCGGCGTTCAATTGGATGGTCGGCATGTCGTTCCACGCTATCCCTACGATCACGCGCGTGGTGCCCGCGCTGTCGAGAAAGGCGCATGTCGGCGCGCCGGAATCTCCGTCGCAGGACAGGACGGCGCGGGTCAGTCCGCGCCGGTCGACGAGTTCGAAACGTTCCGCACGAAGCACGTTTTCGGATGTCATGTTGGTCGCTTGTGAGATAACGGTGGTCCCTAGGGGCACCGGGCGGTGAACTCGCGCTCGATGCGCTGGTCGTCACCGATAATGTCGAAGAATTCGTCGTAGTACGCCAGGGCTCGCTCGCGCCGGCCGTCCTCGAGAAGGGGAAAGCTCCGATAGAGGGCATAAATATCGTCTTTGCGCTCGTTGAAGCGCGACAGCGCGGCATCGAGTTCGCCTCTCGGCCGGCAAGCACCCCGAAACACCCGATCGCCCACCCGCCGCACGCCGAGCGCCTCGTTGGGTTCGGCATACGGCGGTGCGATCACGCCGGCCAGGTCGAAGTCGACGGGCACCGGATGATACACCCCGCCGATCTCCACGACCTCGATGTTGTCGTGATCGTCCACGCTCCAGTCCACGTTGCCGATCAGATACTGAAACACCTCGAGCGTCGCCGTGGTGGCGGCGTCGAGCTCACCGGCCCGCTCGCCCTTCTTGACGATGGTGCCGCCCAGGCGCGCCGCCATGGCGTCCTTGTCCTCCAGAAAGAACGCCCCCCGCATGATGCGCGGCAGATTCTGGCGCCGGTCGGCGTAGGTCACGCGGGCCAGCCGAACGCGAAAGCTCACATCGGACACGATCTGATACACCTCGTACAGCAGGTACTCCTCGAGCAGGTATTGCTGGTATTCGCGGTCGTCGGTGCGGCAGTGCGTGACGAGCTTGAGCTTGTCTTGATTGGCAAACAGCGTACTGCCGATCTGATCGTCGCGAAAGCGGAGCCGCAGGGGCGGGAAGCTGCAGATCTCCGGTTGGCGTCGGAAGTTGCCCCGGGTGCGTACGAACACGGACATTTCGGTCGTCGTGCCGTCGCCGTTCATGTGGCTCCACCGGCCGAGATGTTCGTGCCGATCGTTGCCGACGTCCGCCAGCAGTCGCTCGAGATCCACCTCGAGCCACGCTTCCAGCATCTCGGGGGAAGAGAACAAGACCGTGTCCGACGGCGGCGGGTCCGCCCGCTGGAATCGGGCCACACCGAACGCCGGGGATGCGGCCGTGATGAGAATCAGAACGGCGATGGCGATCGGTGGCCCCGATCGAATGACAGGACGATTCTCTTGCATGTATCCGGGCTCCTCACGGCGGTGGCGGAGGCTCTGTTCCGGTACATGACGTGAAAAAGCCCGGGAAAGTTCCGGGCTTCTTCAGGTCAATGATTGTCAGGTGCTTGCTGGACTCAGGAGCCCCGCCGCCGGCTGCCGGTGGATCCTCTCGATGACCGGGAGCGGCCGGCACTCGACGAACCGCCGCTCCGCACCGGGGGGCTACTGCGGCCCGCGCTGGAGCCGCGAGAGGCAGACCTGCCGCTGCTGGAGGACCGGGCCGGCGGCCTGGCCGACGAAGACGATCGCGTCGGCGCGGAACGCCCCACTTGCGACCCGGAGCGGGTAGTGCTCCGCTGCGGGGCGGAACGGGTCGCACTGCGCCGTGGAGCGGACCTCGTGCTCGTCCGCGACGCGGCACTGCGTTGCGGCACCGCCTGCCGCATGCTGCTGGTGGGGCTGCGTCGGGCCGTGGGTCGGGCCGCCGAGCCCTGGGCCGGCGTGGCTCGGCGTGCGGTGCTGGTGGCCGCCGCCGAAGCCCTGGCAGGCGTGGCGTTGCGGCTGGACGACGGCACGGCACGCCGCTGGGGCTCGGCCCGGGCTGACGTTGCCGGCCTGGCACTCGGCGTCTCCACCTTGGTCGTTCTGGCGGCCACGCGGTAGACCGGTGTCCTCCGCCCCGCGCCCTCGGCGGTGGTGCCCCTCGACGACGGCCGGCGCGTGGTCGGTGTGGTGAGGGCCGTCGGCGTTCTCCGGCCGCTTTGCGTGGTCATGGCGGGCGAGCGCGTCGGGGCCGTGCGTCGACTCGGCGAAGCTGTGGCCGTCCCCGCGCTAGCCCCGGTGGTGCGGCGGCCCGGACTCGCCGCGGCCGAAGAGCCGGACGTCGGCGTCGTACGACGTGCCGGCGCCAAGCTCCCGGCTCCGCGGCGCGCCGGGGTCTGGCGGCCGGCGAGCCGCGATGAGGCGCGGACCGGCTGGGCCCGGCGTGTCGGCTGTGTCCGCGACGAATAGAGCGTCCCAGGAGCCGCGAGCCGGCGATCGCGATAGCCCGCGCCCGTCACCGGCCGGTTCCGCTGGGTGTATCGGTAGTTCACGGCGTAGCGCGGGCCGGTGGCGTAGACGGGTCCGTAGTAGTGGCTCGGGTACCGAGGGTAGCCATACCCGTACCCATACCCGTTTCCGTACCCATACCCATACCCGCAGCAGTACCCGAACCCCCCGTAGTAGAACGGATCGCAGTAGAAGGGATCGCAGTAATAGCCCCCGTATCCATACCCCGATCCGAATCCGAATCCGAATCCGAACCCGCCGTATCCGTAGCCGAACCGGGCGTAGCGATACGGATGCAGCGGCCAGCCATAGAGGCCAGGGCCGAACCCGACGTAGAGACTGAAGCGGGCGCCGGTGCCGTAGTCGTGCGCGTGTCTATCGTAGCCCACGCCATAGCGTTGGTAGGCATTGGTATACGCCACCGGGGGACTGAGATAGTAGGTCTGCAAGTCGTAGATGAACTCGGTACCGCTGGCCATCTGCTGGGCGATCTCGGTGAGCTCCCGCTCGGCGTCGCCCGTCAGCTCGACGTCGGCGAGGACACGGTTGTCCCAGTGATCGCCCAGGGCGAAGGCGCCGTACGCGAACGGGTCTTGGGAGTAGGCCACGTAGACCGTGCCGAACCCCGTGGTGCCCACCGTCGTGATGGCTTCGTGGTCTTCACGGTTGCGGATCTCGTAGTCGCGGTTGCCGCGGACGAAGTCGTCGGTGAAAGGATCGAGCGGAAAGAGCACCCGGACGCGGCCTTCGGGGTCGGCGTGCAAGACCACGAGGTGCCCGTCGGCCTCGGTGCGGACGTAGACGCGAAGGTGCTCGCCGTATTGGAGGTGTTCGGTCTTGTCGAGCCACACCTGGACGGCAGGCTCCTGGACCATCGTGGTGGCAAGCGCGGGCAGGTCGACCGGCACGGCCGGCATGAACAGGGTGAGCAACGCGACAGAATGCATGGCACCTCCAACGTCTTTGGCCAAAACTAGGGCGCGGGACCACTTTGGCAACTCAAGGGGTGGACTCTCGCGATTGGCGCTTCGACGGCGTGTCTTGGTCCCTACGGACCGACGGCAGGTCCGCTATGCCCATGAACCATAGCGAGTTGCGTGCCACTACGTAAGTTATTGTAAAATAAAGCCTTAAGATTTATCTTGTGGTGTCGGACGTCTCCTATTCAGGACGAAGGCGTGGGACATCGGACAACGGTGCGGTTTGGAACGTTCCCGGGTAGGAGTCGTGCCCGTCCACAGGGCAGCGGCAGGCGCCACAGGGGGCGCTCACCGATCTCAGCATCATGGCCGAAGCAGTGACGAATGAGATGCAGGATGAATCGACCGATCTCGCGGCGTCGCAGCGCCGGACGGCGGAAGGGCTCGGTATCCCCGGTCTCCGGCGTCACATTTTTCTGTGTTGCGATCAGACCGAGCCGAAGTGTTGCGATCGCCAGCGATCGTTGGAGGCATGGGAGTATCTCAAGACGCGCCTGGACGAGCTCGGCCTGTCGAACCAGGGCGGGGTGTTCCGCACCAAGGCCAACTGCCTCCGCATCTGTGAGGGCGGTCCAGTGGCGGTCGTGTATCCGGAGGGTGCATGGTATCGGTCTTGCGATCCCCCGGCGCTGGAACGGATCATCCAAGACCATTTGATCGGCGGGCAGGTCGTGTCGGATCTCTTGGTGGTGGAGCGTGCCTTATCCGGCGAACCCGCGGACCCTCCCGCCGGCGGCGGCGGCTGAACAACCGCGTACAGTTCGCTTAGTATTCGACCGGTCGCGCTCATCCAACGTGGCCATTTCGGACGGGGACGACGTGGAGCTAAAAAAGACCACCGGCATGTTTTCGACCGAGCCCCGGTCGGACAATACCTGGCTCAACACGGTCTCCATCGTGGTTCTCGCGACCGTTGCGGTGGCCGGCGCGCTCTATTTCACGCGTCCCGTGATGGTGCCGTTTGTCCTCGCGATCTTCATTTCTTATCTCGTCTCTCCCATCGTGGATTTCCTGCGCGTTCGACTCCGCCTACCCAAGTGGGTGTCGGTGGTCGTGACGTTGCTGGTGGTGGCGGGCATGCTGACGCTGCTGGGATTGCTCATCATCACCTCCACCAAGGGTGTGCTCGAAAACGTCGATCTGTACCGGCAGCGGATCATCAGTTGGGCCGACCGTGCGTTCGATGTGCTCGACCGCCGCGGCATAGACCTGGGGCAGGACGAACTGATTCAAGCGCTGCGCGACCTCCCGATGCTCGATTTCGTGCGGACGACGGCGGGAACGGCCATGAACCTGTTGGTCAACTTCGTGCTGGTATTGATCTTCACGATCTACATGCTGGTGGGGCGGAATCCAAACCAGTTCCGCGAGGGGTTCTATGCGGAGATCGACAACAAGATCCGCCTGTACGTCGTGATCAAGTTCATCACGTCGGCCACGACGGGTATCTTGACCTGGGTCATCCTGTCGTTGTTTGGGTTGGATCTCGCCCTGGTCTTCGGCGTGATGGCGTTCATGCTCAACTTCATCCCCTCGGTGGGATCGGCCATCGCCACGTTCTTGCCCCTGCCGGTCGCCCTGCTCCAGTTCGACAGCGGCCTCGCGATCTTCATGGTCATTCTCCTCCCGGGCACGGTCCAGTTCACCATCGGCAACATCATCGAACCGCTGGTGATGGGGGAGGGGCTGGATCTGCACCCGGTGACGATCATACTCGCCCTCGTATTCTGGGGTCTGCTGTGGGGCCCGGTGGGTATGCTGCTTGCGGCGCCCATCACCGCGTTGCTGCGCATCGTGCTCGGACGCGTCGAGTTCACGCGTCCTGTCTCCGAGTTGCTGGCCGGGCGTTTGCCGGCCTCGTTGGCCACCGGACAGTTCCCCGTCTCGCGAGGGTCCAGGGCTAGCGTCGAGTAGTCGGTGAACGGTTCACTTGCCCTTCCCCGGCCGACTTTTTCCCTGTTGGCCAATCCCCGCGCCCGGCGGGGCGGCGGCATCCGGAGCGAGGCATTTCGGGGGGGCCTGCCGGCCATCGACTCGGCTCTGCACGAGATCCGCTCTTGGCCGGATTACCACCCGACGCCTCTCCACGATCTCACGGGCCTCGCCCAGCACGTCCAGTTGGGCCAGCTGCGCCTGAAAGACGAAGGGCACCGGTTCGGCGTGGGTAGCTTCAAGCCCATGGGAGGCGGGTACGCCGTCAGCCGCATCCTCGCACGGGAGGTCATGCAGGTGGCCGGCGCGGCGCGGACCGGCCCGCGCGAGCTCCTCGCAGGGGAATTCGCCGACATCGTGTCGCGGGTGACGGTGGCCTGCGCCACCGACGGTAACCATGGGCGTGCGGTCGCCTGGGCGGCGCGAACCTTCGGCTGCCGGGCGGTGGTGTACCTGGCGTCGCACGTCAGCGAATCCCGGGAGGAGACGATCCGGTCGTTCGGGGCGGACGTCGTGCGCACGTCCGGCAATCACGACGACGCGGTTCGGCAAGTCGCCGCTGACGCCGGCGCGGCGGGATGGTTCGTCGTGTCGCAGACAGCGAGTGCTACCTCACCCGAAATCGCTCACGACATCTTTCTCGGGTACGGGGCGCTGTTTCACGAGATGGTGAACCAGCTGCCTCACGGCGTAACGCCGTCCCACGTGTTCGTGCAGTGTGGCGTGGGCGGACTCGCCGCCAGTTGCATGGCCTACGCGGAGTTGCGATGGGGAGGCGACCGCCCCGTGATTGTCGTGGTGGAAGCGGAGAACGCAGCGTGCGCGTTTCGCAGTGTGGCAGCGGGCGAGCCGGTCGCCATCGAGGGCGATCTCGCTACTCTCATGGGGGGATTGGCGGCGGGCGAAATCTCGCCCCACGTATGGCCGACGCTCGACGCCGGCGCGGACTACTGCATGACGATCCCCGATGAGGCGGCGATCGACACGATGCGATGCCTGGCCGCCATGAACCCGCCGATCGCCATCGGCGAAGCCGGCGTGGCAAGCCTGGCGGCCGCCCTCACGGCCGCGCAGGCCCCCCACGCGCGTGAGCTGATGGGGTTGACCGGGCAGTCGCGCGTACTGACCATCGGGACCGAAGGCGCGACGGATCCGGGGGCGTATGCCGAGATCGTTGGTTTGTCGTGTCCGTAGGGGCGAGGCATATCCCGCCCCTACTTGGGTACTATCTCACCACGGCCTCAACCCGCGGCACCAACCCCGCAATCCAGTCCTGCAAGTACGCCATCTGCGACATCTGATCGGCGGTGGGGCGTCCCGGCCATCCACCGATCCGGCCGTAGAGCTGGTTGAGGCGGCTCCGCACTTCGGTCACCAACGGGAGGAGCTCGTCGACTTCGGTCGCCCGTGGTGACGAGGGCTCGAGGCCGTCTTGTGCATCGGTCAAGGCCGCCAATTGCGCGGTCTGGTCGCGGATCACGTGGTGCAGGGTCATCACGACCTCGTGCCACGCGTCGCGATCGGCGTCAGCGATTTCGATGCGCGGGTCGTCGGATACGGTGAGTTGCTGTTCCAGCACGGCCCCGTTCACGGCGAGCCTCACCGTGTATTCGCCGGGCAGAACCCATGGGCCGACGAGCTGCGTCCGCTCGTCGCCACCGAGGCTCAGCCGTTCGGTATCGTAACGAAGGTTCCACACGGTGCGATTGATTCCCACGGCGGGCTGTGGAACCCGCACCCGACCTACCTGCCGGTCGGACGCGTCGTGGACCGTGAGCACCACGGCGCTCGAGTCCTGCTCGTCACGCAGGAAGAAATCGATCACTGCGCCGGCGGGCGGGTTTGCGCCACGGAAGACCATGTCGCCAGTGTGACCTTTATCCGCCGTGTAACGAATCATGGCGGCCGGCTGGACGGTGAAGAGATGGGCCGTGGAGGCGAGGACCTCCGGTGTCAGTTCCTGCAATGCGGTGAGGTTGTCCAGGATCCACACCCCCCGTCCATGTGTGCCGAGAATCAGGTCGTTGTCGCGCGGGTGCAGCGCGATGTCGTTGACGGCGAGCGTCGGGAGGTTACTTCCCAACTCCGTCCAGTCTGAGCCCCCGTTGTTGGAATAGAACAATCCGAGCTCCGTCCCGAGGTACAGGACGTTCGCGTTGCGGAGATCTTCCCGCACCGTGCGCACGACGCGACCAGGTGGCAGTCCGTCGACGATGGCCCTCCATGTTCGGCCGAAGTCGTCCGACCGATAGAGGTAGTTCGCGAAGTCGTTGTTGCGGTAGTTGTTGACCGCGACGTAGACGGTTCCCTCGGCGTGGCGGGAGGGTTCGATGCCCGATATCCACGCTGACGGCGGGAGGCCCGGAAGGCGCGCCTCCACGTTGGCCCAGACCGTGCCCCCGTCGCGCGAGATCTGGAGGTTGCCATCGTCGGTTCCGGCATACAGGAGGCCCTCGCGCAACGGGGACTCGGCGACCGCACTGATGGTGGGGTAATACGGAATGCCATCGTCGAGGGAAAGCGTCGAGTCGTGCGGACGCTGTCCCATGATCGAGAGCTCCCGTCGATTGACGCCGGTCGTCAGGTTGCCCAGGGCCTCCCAGGTGTCGCCCTGGTCTCGGCTGCGCCACAAAATGTTGGTCCCGGCATACAGGGTCCGGGTGTCGTGCGGTGAGATGATGAACGGGCCGTCCCAGTTCGCCGGTGCCATCGCGTTGCCGAGCTCGGGTTCCGGAATACCGGGACCCCACGCATCCCAGTTTCTTCGTGCGGTAATGGCGCCGTGGGCATCGCCCGGCCGGATCCACCTTCGTTGACGCGTCACGAGATCGAGTCGGGAGAGGCCGAGGTATTGCGACTCGGTGTAGAGCGTTCGGTTGTCGGTCGTGTCGATGTAGTTGACGAAGCCGTCGCCGCCGCCGGTTTTGAACCAATCGCCGATCAGGATGCCTTCGGCACGATAGGTGGCACTCGGTCCCGCCCAGCTCCCGTTGTCCTGCAGGCCGCCATATACCCAGTACGGGGTGCGCATGTCGACTGACACGTGGTACCACTGGCTGACCGGAAGATGGGTGATGTACAGCCAGCGCAGGCCGCGATCGTAGGAGATGCCCAGCCCGCCGTCGTCGGCTTTCATGACGTGACGCGAGTCGGCCGGATCGACCCACACCAACCGGTCGTCCCCGTGCGTGGAATTGCGTGGTGCTTCGAACGTCCTACCTCCGTCGTCGGAAAAGCTGTACGAGTTGAGCATGTAGATCCGCTGATCGTCGTTCGGGTCGACGAGGATCTGGCTGGCGTACATGGGACGCGGATTCCAGTCGCTCATGTGTTGCCACGATTCCCCCTTGTCTTCCGACCGGTACACGCCGGCGCGTCGTTCGGTGTAAGCGGTGGACGCGTTGTAGCGATAGCCCTGTTCCACCGAGACGTACACGATACGGGTATCGCGCCGATAGACCGAGATCCCGATCCGTCCCACGTCTCCCTCGGGCAGCCCGGTGGTCAAGCGTCGCCAGCTGGAGCCGCCGTCGGTGGACTTGAACAGGCCGCTCCCCGGACCACCACCATGGAATCCATACGGCCGGCGGCGCCGCTGATACGTGGCGGCGTACATGACGTCGGGGTCGGAGGGGTCGTACGTGACATCGACGACGCCGGTGTCATCATCTCCCTCGAGGACGCGGGTCCACGTTTCGCCGCCGTCGGTGGTGCGATAGAGTCCGCGCTCGTCGTTGGGTCCCCAGAGATGGCCCATCGCCGCCACGAACACGACGTTCGGGTCGTCGGGATGGATCGCAATGCGCCCGATGTGGTGGGAGTCGCGCAGTCCCATGTGCGTCCAGGTCTCACCGCCGTCGGTGGACCGGTACACCCCGTCGCCCCAGGACGAACTTTGTCGGCTCGCCCGTTCGCCGGTCCCCACCCACACCACGTTGGTGTCGGTTTGGTGCACGGCGATGGCACCCACGGAATGCGTGCCACCTCCCGAGAACACGGTGCGGAGCGTCACCCCGTTGTCGGTGGTCTTCCACACCCCGCCGGTCGACGAGGCCACATAGAACGTGAACGGATTGGACTCGACCACTGCCAGGTCGACGATGCGCCCGCTCATGTTGACGGGGCCGATCTCCCGGAAGGACAGGCCGGATAACACCTCGGAACTCATGTTCTGGGCCGTGGCCGGATGGAGCATGACACAGCACAGTCCGCCGGCGGCGGCGAGCAGCCAGAAAGCGTGACGTGGTTTCATGGAACCTTCCTAGTGAGGCACCGAATTGGTTGCGGGTATAGACATATTGCGCGAAGGCTCCCTGCGCCAGGGCGCCCTCACGCCGCGACTGAGATCGGTTAGGTTGTGGAGCGTGGTGCGTATCCTTATTTGACCGTGAAGAATCGACAATCATGAAGAGAACAGTCGTGTTGAGTGGTTTGATGCTCGTCACCGTGCACGGATCCGGTCAAGGCCAAGTGCTCTATGACGTGCGGTTTCCGAACGCCGTCCACCACGAGGCGGAAATTTCCGTCACCTTCGCGGATCTGCCTGCTCGGCCTCTCGAGTTACGCATGAGTCGCTCGTCGCCCGGGCGCTACGCGCTGCACGAATTCGCCAAGAACGTGTACGCGGTACGGGCGGTGGGAGCAGGCGGCGAGGCCCTGCGGGTCACTCGTCCCAATCCCTACCAGTGGGACGTGCCCGAGCATGGTGATACCGTGCGGGTTAGCTACACCCTGTTTGCTGATCGGGCGGGGGGGACGTACTCCCAGGTCGATGAAACACATGCACACTTCAACATTCCAGCCACGTTCATGTGGGCGCGGGGACTCGGCGATCGTGAGATCCGTGTCGCGTTTCATCCCCCCGAGGGATCGGGCTGGCAAGTGGCCACGCAACTCATGCCCACCGACGATCCCATGACCTACACGGCGCCCAACCTGTACTACTTCCTGGACAGCCCCACCGAGTTGAGCGCGTTTTCCATGCGGCAATGGACGATCGCGTCCGGTGATACCGTCCGCATGGCGGTTCACCACGCCGGGACCGAAGAAGAGGTGGACAGGTTCGTCGAATGGACCAAGCGGGTGGTGCAGCAGGAAATCGCGGTGTTCGGCGAACCGCCGGACTTCGACGGCGGAACCTACACGTTCATCGCGGACTACCTGCCGTATGTGTCGGGAGACGGCATGGAGCATCGCAACTCGACGATTCTCTCGAGCACACAGTCGCTCGGTGGGGCTGGCCGCGGTCTTCTCGGCACGGTCTCCCACGAATTCTTCCACGCCTGGAATGTGGAGCGGATCCGGCCGCGTTCCCTGGAGCCTTTCGATTTCGAACGGGCCAACATGTCCGGCGAGCTGTGGTTCGCCGAGGGGTTCACGAGCTACTACACACAGCTGCTCATCCGGCGAGCTGGCCTGACGACGGACGCGGACTACGCCCGTACCCTTGGCGGTGGCCTGAGCTTCGTCACCAACGCGGCGGGACGGCGGTACTTCAGTCCCGTCGAGATGAGCATGCAGGCGCCCTTCGTGGACGCGGCCACGGCCGTCGATCCCAACAACCGGGGCAACACCTTCATCTCGTACTATACCTGGGGCTCGGTCATCGGCTTGAATCTCGACCTCACGCTCCGGTCCCGCTTCGAGAAGTCCCTGGACGGCTTCATGCGATCGGTCTGGGTGCGTTTCGGCAAGACGGAGATTCCCTATACGATCGACGACCTGCAGCAGACCTTGGCGCGCTTTACGGGTGACGATGACTTTGCGGAGGATTTCTTTGCGCGCTTCATTCGGGGCCGGGAGGTGCCGGACTATGCGGCCCTCCTCGCCAACGCCGGCTTCCTCCTCCGGCCGGCCCAGCCTGACGCGGCGTGGATGGGGACGATGAATTTGCAGTACCGCGACGGCAGTGCGCGGCTGGCTGGCATGCCGCCGGAAGGCAGCCCCTTGTATGAGGCCGGCGTCAGCCGGGGCGATCGCATCCTCTCGATGGACGGCCAGGTGCTGGAGAACGCAAGCACGCTGCGGCAGATTCTCGGTGCCCATCGACCCGGCGATCGGGTCGAGGTCATGTTCGAGCAGCGCGGGCGCAACAAGACCGTGATGATGCTGCTTGCCCCCCATCCCCAGCTGGAGGTCGTCCTGTACGAAGACGCCGGCATGACGGTGACGCCGGAGATGACGGCCTTTCGCGCCGCCTGGACCGAGGCGGCAACCAACGGAGTGTGACATGCAACCTCCCGAGACCAATCGCAGACATTTCCTGAAGACCGTCGCCGCGGGAGCCGCGGCCGCTCCGGTGCTGAGCCTGCTGCTGCCGCTGCGGGAGGCTTTCGGCCGGGACCTCGATGGCCTCGGATTGCCCGGCATGAAGGGCGAGGCATTCCAGCAACTCCGCGGCGGTTACATGCTGGACTCGGGCGTGACCTACCTCAACCACGCGTCCATCGGTACGATGCCCAAGGCCGTGTTCGAGGCCCGGGCGCGATACCTGGCACTCTGCGAGAGCAATCCGTGGCTGTACATGTGGGGTGGCGGGTGGGAGGAGCCGCGGGAAGCGGTACGGGCGCAGGCTGCGCGGTCGCTGCGATGCGACCCTGGTGAGCTCACGTTCACCCACAATACGACTGAGGCATTCAATCTGCTCGCCCACGGGCTACCTCTCGGGCGAGGCGATGAAGTGGTGTTCAGCTCCCTCAACCACGACGGCGCCAGCGTGGCGTGGAATCACATGGCGGGAGAGCGGGGCTTTTCGGTGAACCGCTTCCAGTTTCCCGTGCTCGACGCGCCAAACATGTCGCAGGCCGACGTGTTGAACGTGTACGACGCACAGATCACGGCCCGCACCAGGGTGCTGGTGCTGCCCCACATCGACAACATGATCGGCTTGCGCCATCCGTTGCGCGAGCTCGCGGCACTGGCCCGTACCAAGGGCGTCGAGTTCGTCGCCGTGGATGCCGCGCAGACCGTGGGCATGTTGGACATCGACCTGCGGGGACTCGACATCGACGTGTTCGCCACGAGCCCGCACAAATGGCTCCAGGCACCCAAGGGGCTCGGCCTCATGTACGTGAGCGCCTCCGTCCAGGAGCGGCTCCGGCCCATGTGGGTCACCTGGGGGCAGAACCGCTGGAGCGGCACGGCCCGGATCTTCGAAGACTACGGGACGAGGAATCTCGCGGAGGCCTTGACGCTGGGCGACGCGCTGGAATTCCAATCGCGCATCGATCCCCAACAGCGGGAGGCGCGGCTGCGCCGGCTGTGGGATTTCACCAGAACCATGGCCATGGAGAACGCCGGGACCGAGTGGCGGTCGACCAATTCGTGGGAGCTGGGAGGATCACTCGTCGCGGTGGAGATTCGAGACAAGAACGTCGCCGAGCTGGCCGGCTCCATGTTCCAAAATCACGGATTCGTGTTCCGGGCGTTCCGTTCGCAAGGGCTGAACACGGCGCGGCTCTCGCCGAACGTGTTCAATACGGAAGAAGAGATCGCGCGGTTCTTCGAGATTGCGACCGCATGAACGCGGCAGAGCGGCGATTCCAGAGAATCTAGAGAATCATCGTCTCAACCCGACGGCCTTCCCATCGAGATCCCACTCAGGGTCGATCTCGATGCCCAGGTGCGTGAGCGCGGTGACGGCGACATCGACGATGTACGGCGTCTCGGTGATTTTGCCCTGTACGGTCGAAGGGCCACTGGCCAGATAGAAGATGGTCCGCTCTCCCGGCGAGTCGCCGCCGTGCCCGCCGCGTTCGTCCCGCCCGTGGTCCGTCGAGATCAGAATGAGCCAATCTTCATCGATGTAGGTCGGTCGTCTTCTCACGGCCGCCGCCAGGGCACCGACATACGCATCGGCCAGTTCGAGGGCCGCCCTGTACTCGGGACCATGGGTACTCGTGGCGTGGGCCACTTCATCCACGGCCCCGATGTAGACGAACGCGGCATCGGGATCTTCGTTCAACAGGTGTTCCACGGCGGCGGCAACGGAGGTGGAGTCGGCCCAACCGTATCCGTCTACCGAACCGTCGAAGAACAGCTTGACGTCGACGGCATCGCTGATGATGGGTCCTCCTGAGGCCGTCGTCGCCAGGGGCGGCCAATCCAGCACGGCGAACGTGTTGTATGCTGGATTGATTCGCTCGAGACGGGTCAGAAAATCAGGGTACTCCGCGTAGTTGTGCCCAGTGAGTTCGTTGGACGTGACCAGGTGCTTGTCACTCCGCGCCCCGATCAACATGCTCGACCACCCCGGCCCGCTCACCGTCCGCACAAGCGTTTGCGCTGCATCGCTGAACGCGCCGGCGGCCGCCAGGGAGTCGATGTTGGGAGTCGAGGTGGTGGCGAGGACGCCGACGTGGATGCCGTCCAGGCCGATGACCAACACCTTCGGCGTTGGCGCATCGCTACAGGCGCAGAATACGAGAACGAACGCGACTGCGTAGAGCATGGCGGGTGACGAGCGATGCATGAGGTGCCTCCGGTCTGTCTTTAAAGTCGCTGTTCTCTTAGTACGTCTTCCAGTCCAGCCAGCAATACGTCAACCCGCTCCACGCGCGCATTGTACCCCATAAGCCCCACCCGCCACGCCTTTCCTTTTAGATGCCCGAACCCAGGGGCGATCTCGATCCCCCGCTCCAGCATGCCCTTTCGGACGCATGCATCGTCCACGCCTTCGGGAATGTTCACGACGTTGAGCATGGGAAGCCGGTGGCTCGCGGGAGTAAACAAGGAAAGACCCATTTTCTCCAGGCCGGCAACGAGGTGGGCGTGGGCGTCCCGGTGCCGCTGATAACGCGCTTCCAGGCCCTCCTCGAGGATGAGTTGCAGTGCCTTGTGGAACCCGTAGATGCTGGACACCGGCGCGGTGTGATGGAACACGCGATCCTTGGTACCGCCGGCGTCCCCCCAGTACTGAAACAGCAGATCCAGATCGAAATACCACGTCGGCGTGGGGTGGGTGCGGTTCTTGGCGGCCTCGATGGCCCGAGGTCCAAACGTGACCGGGCCCAGGCCGGGCGGCGCGCCGATGCACTTTTGGGAACATGACCCGGCGGCGTCGATCCCCGTGGCGTCGACCTCCACCGGCATGCCGGCCAGGGAAGTCACGCAATCGACCACGAACAACGCCCCATGCTCGCGGGCGATCCTGGCCAGGTCCCCCAGCGGCTGGCACGCACCTGTGGACGTTTCGGCGTGCACGACCGCGACCAGCTTGGCCGGCTTTTCGTTCAACGCGGCCTCGAGGCGTGCCGGATCGATGATCTGACCCAGTTCCTCCTCGATAATCCGCACATTGGCTCCGGCCTTCTTCGCCATGGCGGCCAGGCGCTGGCCGAAGTAGCCGATGATCCCCACCACCGCCTCGTCTCCCGGCTCGAGGAGATTCAACATGATGGTTTCCAGGCCGCCACTCCCCGTGGCCGACATGGGAATCGTGTGGTGATTGCTCGTCCCGAACACGGTCCGCAGGTTCGCCATGGTTTCGTCCATGACCCCGAGGAAGAACGGGTCGAGATGACCGACCAATGGTGCGGCGAGGGCCTTGGTGACCTCGGGATGGGGATTCGAAGGGCCGGGGCCGGTCAAGAGTCGTTCTGGTGGCTGCACTGCGGTATCCGGGTCGAAGGTTGGTCGCGGAGCGCCTAGCGGGGTTTGAGTCGGACGGAAGATAGGTCGCCTGGTGGGCGGTTCAAGGCCCCATTCATGGGTTGCGTCCGATGGCGGGAAATGGAATACTGCCACACCATGATCGACGAGACCGTTGTCACGCAGTTGTCGGACGACGCACTCGAAGCCACCCCCATCGAGCGCGCCGAGACCATTCCATCGAGTTGGTACACCGACGCCCGGTTTCACGCCCTCGACGACGCGACGGTCTTCGCACATAACTGGCAGTGCGTGGGATACCGAGGTCAAGTCGAGGTGCCCGGCGACTATTTCCTCGCCAACGTCGCCGGCAATCCCATCATCGTCATCCGCGGCAAGGATCGTGTACTGCGCGCTTTCTACAACGTGTGCCGCCACCGGGGCGGCCCGCTCGCCACGGAAGACGGCAGCTGCGAGGTCCTCCAGTGCAAGTATCACGGATGGACCTATCTGCTCGACGGGTCCCTGCGCGGGGTACCGAAGTTCGATCGCGTGGAACTATTCGATAGGAAGGACTACGGTTTGGTGCCGGTGCAGGTGGAGTGCTGGGAAGGCCTGGTCTTCGTCAACCTGGCCGACGCGGCCCGGCCGCTCGGCGACGCGATCGACGGCGTGAAGGAGCGGATGGCCCCCATCACCATCGGCAATTGGCAGTTTGCCCACCGCCAAGATTACGACGTGCGGTGCAACTGGAAGGTGTATGTCGACAACTACCTGGAGGGCTATCACATCCCGTTCGTGCATCCCGAGCTCTGCAAGTTGTACGACTACCAGAAGTACGTGACCGAAGTGCACCCCACATATTCCCTGCAGGCCGCTCCGCTGGGACCGGAGGACAACATCTACTCATCCGGCGGCGGCGAGGCGTTTTACTTCTTCGTCTTTCCCAATTTCATGCTCAACATTCTGCCCGGCCGCTTGCAGACCAATCTCGTGGTTCCCACGGCTGCCGATCGAACGCGCGTGATGTTCTGGTACTTCTACGAGGATGTGTCGTCCGCCGACGCCAAGCGACGCATTGCCGACGATCTCGCGTACAGCGACCGGGTTCAGCAGGAGGACATCGAGATCTGCGAGCGCGTTCAGGAGGGACTCCGGTCGCGAGCATACGACCGCGGCCGTTTCTCGGTGGATCAGGAGCAGGGCGTGTACGATTTCCAATTGCGGCTCAAGCGGACTTACCGCGAGTGGCGCGATCGGGAATCCGGATGACGCGGCCATGAGGCTCCCCTCGTATTTCGTTTTCCTGCTCTCGGGGGCGAGGGCCTCATCTACGAGGCGATTTGGGCCCGCTACCTCGGCTGTCCGTAGACCTCATGTCGCTTGATCGGTGGGCCTGACCAGAATCTCGTTGACGTTCACCCGGTGCGGCGCCCCGACGGCGTAGAGAATGGCATCGGCGACGTCGGTTGCGCCGAGGGCCTCCTTGGTCTTCCAGTTTTCCTCGAATCGCCGTCCGGTTTCCTCATCCGTGATGTGATCGGTCAGCTCCGTCGCCACCACGCCCGGTTCGATGTCCGTCACGCGAATCTTGTCGCTGGCCGATAGCTCCAAGTGTATCCCTTGAGAAACCGCGCGTAACGCGAACTTCGTCGCACTGTAGATCGTGCCCGAGGGCATTGGCCGGCGCCCGGCCACGGAAGAGACATTCACGATGTGTCCCGCACCCTGCTCGAGCATGGCGGGCAACACCGACGCGATGCAGTAGAGCGCGCCGCGCACGTTCACCTCGATCATACGGTCCCATTCGTCGACCATGAGCCTGCGGATCGGCGAGAGCAGCATGATGCCCGCGTTGTTGATGAGGATGTCGATCCGGCCGAATGCCTCCAGCGTCCGACTCGCCAGCGCCTCGACGGCGCCCCGGTCGGTGACGTCGGTCGTCACGGCCAGCGCCGACCCCCCGCTACCCTCGATCTCGGCCCGAAGCGCGTCCAGCCGGTCGGTGCGCCGCGCGGCGAGGACGACCCTGGCGCCCGCACCGGCCAGGGCCCGGGCGGTGGCCTCGCCGATTCCGCTCGAGGCTCCGGTGACGATGGCGATCTTGTCTTGCAGCGTGTCTGGCATGGTCGAATCCACGAATGAAGTAAACGCAGTATATTTAGGCTGTGACGAATTGTTTGGAGGCACGATGCCCGTAGTGGAGTTCGACGCCATGCCCGCCAATGCCCGGGTGTGGATATTCGCGACTGATCGGCCGTTGGGCAATGGCGAGCGCGACCGACTGTTGAAGCAGGTCGATGGCTTTCTGGCGCAGTGGCGGGCGCACGGCGCGCCCCTCACGGCCGCGCGGGACTGGCGATACGATCAGTTTCTGTTCGTGGGAGTGGATGAGGAAGCGGCCGGCGTTTCGGGATGCTCCATCGACGCCTTGGTGCACGGCCTCCGGGCCCTCGAGGCCGAACTCGACACCCGGCTCATCGATCACTCGCCCGTGCTCTATCGGGACAACCGAGAGATCCGGCGCGTGTCGCGTCCCGATTTCGACGAGCTTGTGAAAGCAGGATCGGTGACTTCGCAAACCACGGTCTTCAACAACACGCTCACCTCAGTGGGCGATGTCCGAGACGGGAAGTGGGAAGGACCAGCCGCTGATTCCTGGCATGGTCAGGCGTTCTTCGACGGGTGAGTTGAGCGCGTAGCTGGTGTCCGCAGCCGCAGGCCGTCGCCCACCTCCGCGCCCTGCAGTTCGCTCAAAGGGGTAGATCCCAATCGCGGCACCGCTCACTGACGACGCGCTCCGGAGACCGACGGCATGCCGCTGCGCGCATCGGCCTACACGTTTGGCACACGGCCGACGGTCAATCCTCATGCAAGTTCAGATATTCGGCGTAAAGAAAAACGCCGACACGCGTAAGGCCCAGCGTTTCTTTGCCGACCGCCGAATCCAAGTTCATTTCGTCGATTTCAAAATCCGCGCACCGTCACCGGGCGAGCTGCGGCGGTTTGCACAGAAGTTCGGCGTTCAAATCCTCATCGACCGGGACTCCCGCAAGTTCGCGGACCTGGGCTTGCAGCACGCTCAGCTGTCCGAAGAGCGTTGGATCGAGAAACTCTCCGAGCAGCCTCTCTTGTTGAAGATGCCCCTGGTGCGGAATCAAAATCGACTAACGGTGGGCTTGGCGGAGGCGGACTGGAAGACGTGGGTAGAGGGTTGACCTACCTTGGGCGCTGGGGCGAGCGTGCTGCTCGCCCCAGCACCCGTACCTGATTACCGCCGCATCACTGCAACCGCACGATCCAGTACCGCGGACTGGTCGTGGTTCCCAGAACCGCGTCGGCACCGTCCCGCAGCCGCACCGCCAGCGCGCCCCGTGCACCGGCTGCCGTGAGCGTGGTGTAGAAGGTGCTCCCGGCCACCACACTCTTCGTATCCGTGAACGCGCCGTAGGTTCGGGCGGTCGGGACGAGACTCAACTCCACGGCGAAGGTGTTTTCGTAGATGTCGAAGAGATCCCAGCTCGTCATCTCGAGCTCCGCTGCGAGCGGCGCGACCCGCCCGTCCACATACAGCATGGCGGCCCATTCCACAAAGAGCTGATCGAAGGCGACGCCGGTCAACGCCTCCACGTTGGCTCGTCCGGTCAACGTGGGATTGGCATCGATCCAATCCTTTTCGAGCTGTTGCCGCTCGGCGGGGCTAGAGGCGAACTGATCG
>JAPULZ010000024.1 GCA_027294455.1 Gemmatimonadota bacterium | reverse complement strand
ATCGTCTACGGTACGGGCTACTACTACAACCCGTGGTACGGCGCGGTCTACTATCCCCGCCCCGTCACTTGGGGGTACCACGTGCGCTACAACCCCTGGTACGGCTGGAGCTTCGGATTCAGCTACGCGTCGGGTCCGTTCACCTTCAGCATCGGATGGGGGGGAGGCTACCGCGGTGGGTATTGGGGACCAATGGGGTATCGGGGTTATCACGCGGGCTACCACCGCGGGTGGCACTCCGGATACCAGGCCGGCGCCCGAGCAGGGTATCGTGCCGGATACCGCGCCGGATCCAACGCGTCCACGCGTAACAACATCTACAACCGGCCGCAGAACCGGGCGCGCAACGTCGGCGGGCGCCAGGTGGCCGACCGGGCGCGACCCAATGTCGCCCAGAACCGGCCCAACAACGTCTACGCCGACCGCAACGGCAACGTGCATCGACGCACCCAGGACGGTTGGCAATCCCGTAGCGGAAACGGGTGGCAGGGCAGCGGTGATGCCAGGGCGCGCGCTGGCAATGTGGACCGCTCGCAGCTGGACCGCAGCCGTCAGGCCCGGGATCGTGGCGCCACGCGCTCGCAGAACTTCCAAAGGAGCGGCGCCGCCCGGAGCCGGGCGGGCGGCCGAAGGCGCTAGAACCAGCGTCCGCCTCTTGTTTCTAACTGAAACATCAGGAGCACTGTTGAATCCCAACTAACATTTGGGGCCTGAACGCCACAGATTTGAGGATCCATTCAAAGACAAAGGCATTGGCTTTGTCGTACAAGACCGAGCGCGTGACCGATCCCGGTCGGCTCGCCATCCCAGAACCAAGCACCGACTCGAACGAGGACCGCTACCGCGTCCTGTTGGAGTCGACACCCCTGGTGCCCTGGGAAGCCGACGCCCGAACCTGGCGCTTCAATTACGTCGGTCCCCAAGCCGAACAGCTGCTCGGATTTCCGGTGGAGCGTTGGTACGAGGACACGTTTTGGGTCGATCGGATTCATCCCGACGACCGGCCAGAGACCATCGACACCTGCCTGCGGCTGTCCGAAAAGGGCGGGCATTACGACATCGAATACCGGATGATCCGGGCGGACGGGGCCGTGGTGTGGATCTGCGACGTCGTCGGCGTGGAAATGCAGGATGGCAAGCCCGCGCTGCTGCGTGGGTTTCTCGTCGACATCACGAAACGCAAGGAAGCCGAGGCCGCGCGCGCGGAAAGCGAGCAACTAATGCGCCTGATGGCGGACTCGCTCCCTGCCCTTATCGGCTATGTCGACACGAACCAACGGTACCGGTTCGGCAACAAAGCCTTCGAGGAGTGGTTCGGGATATCCCCAGCGGAGATTGAGGGACGGAGTGTACGAGACGTCGTAGGTGCGGAACGCTACGAAGCCATTCGCGCCAACATCGAGACCGCGCTGGCCGGCGACGCGGTGTCCTACAGCATGGTCTTCCAGTTCCCCGACGATTCGCCGCATGACATAGATGTCAGGTACGTCCCCCATATCGCGGAGAATGGAACCGTGGCGGGTTTCTTCGTCTGGGCCCAAGACATGACGGACCAAAAAAAAGCTGCAGAATCGTTGCGCAGGTACCGGGACGAGCTGTCTCACGTGTCGCGGGTGGCCACGATGGGGGAGCTGGCCACGTCGATCGCCCACGAACTCAACCAGCCGTTGTCCGCCATCGTCACCAACGCCCAGGCCGCCATGCGATTCCTCGCGACGAAAGGGTCGGATCCCGAGGAAGTCACCGACGCCCTGGCGGATATCGCCGCCGACGGCAAGCGCGCCGGGGACGTCATCCGTCACATGCGGGGCTTGCTCAAAAAGGGTGATGTCGACCGGGCGCCGGTGAACGTGAACGATCTCGTTCGGGGCGTCGCCGAGCTGCTCCACAGCGACGCCGTGAGCCGACAGGTTGCGATACACTTCGAGCTAGCCGAAGGAATCCCCCCCGTCGATGGAGCCGCGACACAACTCGAGCAAGTCGTGCTCAACCTCATGGCCAATGCGTTGGAGTCGATGAGCGGTGAGGAGATCGCCCAACGGGACCTCTTCGTCGCAACTGCCCTGCGGGACGACGGCTTCTTGGAAATCGCGGTCACCGACACGGGAAAGGGCCTCGACCCGGAGCTCGTGAGTGAGATCTTCGATCCCTTCGTCACGACCAAGCCGGGCGGTCTGGGCATGGGGTTGTCCATCAGCCGGTCCATCGTCGAGACGCACGGCGGCAGCCTGAAGGCCTCGGTCGACGAGCAAGGCAGGACCTGCTTCCAGATCGTGCTGCCGGCCCTGACCGCAGAAACCGGTTGACGCAGGCGACTCCACCCACCAGGTCACAGGACTTGAGCTAGCGTGGCGTTTCGGGTTAGAATCACACCGGGCTGGAGTTTCGGTAGGTTGCCGTACCAGCCCAGCCGCGGCGCAACAGTTCCTTCAGATTCCCTACCGCTCAGGAGGCCCAGCGCGGAGACCGGATGGCCAAGGATCGATCAACGGTATTCATCGTAGACGACGATAGGTCGGTTCGCACCGCCCTGGCGCGCCTCATGCGCTCCAGGAAAATGCTGGCTGAGACGTTCGCATCCGCTGAAGAATTCCTGGACCGGGATCCGCGCGATGCACCGGGCTGCATCGTGTTGGACCTCAAGATGCCCGGCGTCACCGGCCTGGAGCTACAGGAAGACTTGACGGCGGCCGGTATCAGTCTGCCCATCGTCTTTCTGACTGGGCACGGCGACGTGCCAGACAGCGTTGCCGCGATGAAGGGCGGCGCCGTGGATTTCTTCGAGAAACCGGTGGACGAAGACGAGCTCATGGATGCGATCAAGCAGGCCGTCGAGTGGGACATCCGCGCGAGGGAGAAACGCGCCGAGCTGATCGAGGTTCAGGAACGGCTGAACGACCTGACACCTCGGGAGAGCCAGGTCTTCCGTGGGGTCGTGCAAGGGAAGCTGAACAAGCAGATTGCCAGCGGGCTCGGCATGAGTGAAAAGACGGTCAAGGTGCACCGGGCGAGGGTGATGCAGAAAATGCAGGCCGACTCCCTGGCCGGACTCGTGCGCATTGCCGAACGCATCGGCGCGCCGTTGGATGCCGCAGATGACTCGCGCTCGGAGCCCCTTCCCTCACGCCACGCGACACCTGCGACAGGGGCCTAGCGGCAGCACCCCAAGGTCAGTCCCCGGCCACGGGCAAGACGAAGCGAAACGTGCTCCCACCCTCGGGGTTGGGCGTCGTCCCCAATCGCCCTCCGTGCGCCTCGACGATAGACCGGCAAATCGACAAACCCATGCCCATCCCGATCGGCCGGCTCGTCACGAACGGCTCGAAGATCTCGTCGCCGAGCGCGGGATCGACGCCGGGGCCCGTGTCTTCGACCGACACCACCACCGTACTCCCGTTCTCCCGCGCGGTGCGTACGACGAGTGCCCGCTGATCTGCCTGTTGCTCGCTCATCGCCTGGCAGGCGTTCATCATCAGGTTCAACGTGACCTGCTGAAGTTGCGCCGCATCTCCCCACACCGGTGGCAGACCCTCCGCCAAATCCAAAGTCACGGTGATGTCACGGGCCACGGTGTCGCTGTGGAGCAGACAGTTGACGTCTTCCACGACCTTGTTGATATCCACGGCCAACCGTTCCATCGCACCTTTGCGAAGGAGTTTGCGGATGCGATGGATCACGTCGCCGGCTCGTCGCGCGTCGTCGGCGATGTCTCCCAACGCATCGCGCGCCTCAGCGGCATCCGGCGTCTCACGGTCCAGGAAACGTATCGCGGCCTGGGAGTTGGACAGGATGGCCGCAAGCGGTTGGTTGAGCTCGTGAGCCAGTGACGCCGCGAGTTCACCCATCGTGGATGCACGCGAGACGTGAATCATTTCCTCCCAACTACGCCGCGCGTCTTCCTCGGCGCGTACCTCCGAGGTGATGTCTCGTACCAGACTGAAGAACCCGATCACGTCGCCGACCGCATCGAAGCGGGGAACGAACGTGGCATCGGTGTGGCGTTTTCGGCCGTCCGGATACGATCCTTCACTTTGGAAACTGACGGTGTGGCCGGCGAGCGCCTGCTTGATGCGTGGCTTGATCGTCGCGTATAGATCCTCGCCGACAACTTCCTTGACCTTGCAGCCAACGACTTGGCTTTCACTCAGTCCGTGCCACTCCTCGTAGACCTGGTTGACGAACTGGTACCGTTGGTCCTTGTCGACGTATGCCACGAATGCCGGCAACGAGTCGGCCATGAGCCGCATCTGCTGTTCGCTTTCGACGACGGCGGCCTCCCATTGGCGCACCGTGGTGAGGTCGCGCACCGTGCACATGGTGGGTGTCCCCTCGGCCTCATCGAGCGGGACGAGGTTGACCTCCACCGGAAACTCGGTGCCGTCCTTTCGCAGGGCGCGCACCTCGGGATCTCTGTTGCAGATGACTTTCGGATCGGCCGTGTAGGCACGCCGATGGCGAACGTGTTTTTTTCTCGACGGCTTTGGCACGAGCATCTCGATCCTCTTTCCGATGAGCTCGTTTGCGTCATAGCCGAAGTACTCTTCGGTCCGTCGATTGACGAGGCTGATGGTGCCGTCTGGCTCGATCAGCAGCATGGCATCGGGGGCGCGATCCAGGATCCTGCGAAAGCGCCCGACTGCCGCCGAGAGTTCCGCGGTCCGCTCGACGACACGTTGCTCCAGCAGCTCCTTGGCCTCGCGCAGCGCGACCTCGGTGCGCCGCTGCTCGGTCACGTCCATGGCGTGGCCGAGAACGTATGGCTCTTGCCCGGGCGGCTCCCGCAGGACGTTGCGGTAACTCCAAAACCGTGCCTCGCCCGTCTTCGCAACGGTGCGCATGATGCCCGTGGCAACACCCTCACGGCGAATGTGCTGCAAGTAATCTTGCAAGAGGGGGCGCGCCTCTGGGGCCAGCACTTCCGCCAGGTTCCGCCCTACGAGCTCGCTCGGATCGTAGCTCAGCGACCGGGCTGCTGCCCCATTCACCGACAGCAAGGTGCCATCCAGCGCGTGGATGCAAATGAGACCCAGGCTATTCTCCACCAGGTCGCGATAGCGCCCTTCGCTCTCCTCCGCCGCCTGCTTGATGCGGTCGAGCGCGGTGACCTCGCTGGGTTGATGGCCCGCTGAGGATGGTCGCGTCATCTAGGTGGTACGCCTGGAGACGGGGAATCGGGGATACGCCATGGGTGCGGCATCGGGGGCATTCACGAAGAATATCGCAAGAGCGCCCGTTCCCCGCAAACCCGTCGCGCATGGACCCGCTCGTCCCCGGAAAGGGATCACAGGACCTACGACTAAAGTCCGATGTCGGATGCTCGCCCAATCGCCTACTCTGAAGGTAGCGAACCCTTCACCCCAGCAAGGACCCCCTGGCCCGCAGAAAATCAGGTTCCATCCTCACCGTCTTCGTCGTGGACGACGACGCTTCCGTCCGCAAGGCATTGCGCCGGCTCATGCGGTCGGCGGGGTTCGAGGTGCTGGCGTTCGAGTCGGCCGAGGATTTCATCGACTTCTCCCGCTGTGGGGCCCCGGGCTGCGTGGTGGTCGACGTGCAGATGCCCGGCATGAACGGCCTCGACCTCCAGGAACATCTCAACGACTCCGGCTCCAGGCTCCCGGTCATCTTCATCACCGCCTACGAGGACGACCACGTGCGCGCCCGGGCCATGAATGCCGGGGCCACCGAGTTCCTGCAAAAACCGTTCGACGACAAGGTGCTGATCGGCGCCATCCACTCGGCGCTGCGCCAGACCCAGACGCGGTAGACCTTCCGCTCTCTTCACCAATCCGCTATCACGGTGTGATGATGGCCAAGACCGGTACGAAACCTTCGCTCGTGGCCCTGCTCGCTGCCACGGCGGCGGGCTGCGGCGGCGCTGGAAGGGCGCCCGCATACGTGGGCGGGCAGGTGTGTGCGGAGTGCCACACGGCGGAAGCGGATCGCTGGGCGGGCTCGCATCACGACCTCGCCATGCAAGCCGCGACCGACTCGACGGTCTTGGGTGATTTCTCCGGGGTGTCGTTCACGCATGGCGGAGACGCATCGTCGTTCTTTCGCCAGGACGGAGCATTCTTCGTTCGCACCCGCGGGCCCGACGGCTCCATCCAGGCATTCCAGATCACCCACACGTTCGGCGTGACGCCGTTGCAGCAATACCTGATCGAGCTTCCGGGTGGCCGCTACCAGATGCTCGGCGTTGCCTGGGACAGCCGCCTGCCGGCCGAAGGCGGCCAGCGATGGTTTCACCTGTACCCGGATGACAGCCTCACCGTGGGCGACCGTCTCCACTGGACTGGCCCCGATCAGAATTGGAACTACATGTGCGCCGCGTGCCACTCGACCAATCTCGCGAAGCGCTACGACCTCCAGCGCGACGCCTATGCCACGACGTGGGCGGAGATCGACGTATCCTGTGAAGCCTGCCACGGGCCGGGCTCGCGGCACGTCTCCTGGGCCACAGGCGGCGCCACGGCGACGGACGCGCCCGTGGCCGCGGGGCTCACCGTCGACCTCGCGAGTAGCTCCGACGGCACGTGGACCTTTGGAGACGGTGCCACCGTCGCGCACCGCACGACACCGCGCGCATCCCGGGCTCAAAGCGAAACTTGTGCGGCGTGTCATTCCCGACGCCGGGAGATCGACGACGATTATCAGCCGGGGGATCATTTCCTGGACGGTTTCGTCCCGAGCCTTCTGACGGAGGGTCTCTACCACGCCGACGGGCAGATCCAAGACGAGGTCTTCGTCTACGGCTCGTTCCGGCAGAGCAAGATGTACGCGTCGGGGGTCACGTGCAGCGATTGCCACGATCCCCACTCGGCCCGGGTGTACGACTCCAGCAATGGGCTTTGCGCCCAATGTCACCGCGCCACGATCTACGACTCGCCCGCGCACCACTTCCACGAGGCCGGATCGGCCGGCGCCCGCTGCGTGGAGTGTCACATGCCCGAGACGACTTACATGGTGATAGATCCCCGGCGGGATCACGGCATCCGGGTCCCCCGCCCCGATCTGTCCGTCGCCTTGGGGACACCGAATGCCTGTACCCAGTGCCATGTCGACCGGTCGCCGGCGTGGGCCGAACAGGCGGTGACCCGATGGTACGGGCCGGATCGGCCACCCCACTACGGGGAAGCGCTACACCTCGGGCGCCTCGGCGTGCCGACGGCCGATGTTGCTCTGGCAGCGCTCGTGGCCGATTCGGCGACTCCGAAAATCGTCAAGGCGTCTGCCATAGAGCTGCTGGGCAACTACGGTGGGGGCCGCTCTCTCCAGGCCATTGATGAGGCGCTCGGTGATGTCGATCCGCTGGTGCGGATGGCCGCGGCCCGAGCCAGCGCCGTCATGGAACCGAGCGACCGCTATCAGGCGGTGTTTGCCTTGCTCCGGGATTCGCTGCGGGCCGTCCGGGACGAAGCCGCCCTGGTGCTCGCCGCCGTACCGGTAAGCATCATGCCCGGACGTCAGCAGGCGATCCTCGACAGCGCCATCCTGGGCTACATTGCATCGCAACTCGCCAACGCCGAGCGGCCCGAGTCGCATCTCAACATCGCCCACATTCAGATGGCCCGCCAACGGTTCCAGGAAGCCGAAGCGGCCCTGGGCACGGCCATGCGGCTGGATTCGAGCTTCGTGCCGGCGCTCGTGAACCTGGCAGAGCTTCGGCGTCTGCAAGGCCGGGACCCAGAAGGGGAGGCCCTCCTCGACCGCGCGCTGGCCATCGACCCGCAAGCCGGGGCCGTCCATCACGCGCGCGGGCTGTTGCTGGTGCGGCTGCAGCGCCACGACGAGGCACTCGGCGCCCTGCTGCGCGCGGCCCAGCTGAGCCCCGACCAGGCAAGATTCGCATACGTGTATGCCATCGCGTTGCACTCCACCGGTCGGGTTGCGGAGGCCGTCACGGCCCTGGAAGCTGCCACCGCCAACCATCCCTACGAGCTGGACCTCCTGGCGGCCCTCGTGTCCATCAACCGCGAGAGCGGCGATTACGATTCGGCCATCCCTTACGCCGAGCGGCTCGTGGAACTGCTCCCGGACGACCTGCAAGTCCAGAGCCTCCTAGATCAGCTCCGGAGCCTCGGCAACCGCTGACCCATCAACCCGCCCCCTCCAGGCGTCTGAGTCCCATAGGACCAAAGTCCAATGGCGTACCGCCCCGCCACCCGGCCAAATTTCACTTCGTCCGCGGTCACATCACGCCGAGCGCCGGCCCGTCAAGGAGTTCGCATGAAGAAACTAGCCTTTGGTTTTGCCTTGATTGTCACGGCCAGCGGGTGCCTGCGCCTCCTGGAACCCGCTGATCTTCAGGGGACCTGGGTGGCCACGTCCCTCATCCTCAGCGAGGCCGACAACCCGTCCAATTCGGTCGATCTTCTCGTCGAGTCCGACGTGGCAGCGCTGTCGTTCACCTTCGACCTCAACATATACCAATCTCGAGTGGTTGACCTGATGGGCGTCGATGAATTCTTCGAGGATGAGTACATCCTGGACGGCAGCTTCATCATTTTCAAGAACTTCCGCGGGGAGGAGGACGCCCGCCTCGGCATCGAGATCGACGGCGAGACCACGATGCGCCTCAACGACCCCGTGACCGAGTGGGACCTCGACGGCGATGGCGAGCTCGACCTCGTGATCATGGATGTGTTTCTGACCCGGCAGTAGGGAGGGTAGCGAGCGCCCGCACCTCTACCCGCTCATATAGGACCAAAGTCCAATTTCGCCTTTCCCGCTGTCCCGGTAAGCTCCCCACGTGCCCCGTGACAGCCAGATCGGGGCGATCGGACGAAAGAACCCCAAGCAAAGGAAGACAAGCCGATGAAAAACGCGTGGTTCGGCCTCAAGGTCGGCATGGCGGGTGTCCTGCTGGGACTCACCGCGTGCCATCCAGGCGAAGTATCGAGCATCTCCCAGCTGGACCTGGTGGTAACACTGCACGACGAGATGACGGATTTCACCACTTTGCAGACGTATTTTCTCCTGGACTCGGTGGTGCACATCGATCTGGAGGAAAATATCAACGACAGTTTGCTGAATCGGGACAACGACGCGGCCATGCTCGCGTTGATCAGGACCAACATCGAGAACATGGGCTATACCGAGACTACTACCAATCCCGACGCCATCTTCATGGTGGGCGCCGTCGCCCAGGAGAACTTCGCCTACTACGCCAACTGGCCCTGGTACCCCTACTGGGGATACTACCCCGGTTGGGGATGTTGCAGCCCGGGTTGGGGCTGGGGATATCCGGGTTACGGCTACGGCGGAGGAGTGTCGTCGGTCGCCTATGCTACCGGCTCACTCATGATCCTGATGGCCGACCCCGTGAACACCAACGATGCCGAGCAGCATGTTCCCTTGTTCTGGATGGCGGTGATCAACGGGCTGCTCGAGGGCACCGCAGTCACGGGCCGCACGGAAACCCTGATCAACCAGAGCTTCAGCCAATCGCCTTACCTGAGGACCAACTGATGAAGACTCTCACGAAGCTTTTGGCGCTCCCTCTCGTCCTGTTCGTGAGCGGCGAGGCGCAAGCGCAAGAATTCTACTGGGCGTTCCAATACGGCATGTCAGCACCCATGGGCGACACGAAGACCTTCACGCCCGGGTCCCACTGGCGCAATTTCGGCGTCGACGGGAGATATGTCCTCAAGCCGAACCTGACGGTCGGCTTCCACGTGGGCTGGAGCGTGATGAATGACATCACCGCCGAAGTGGTCAGCGTGAACGGGACCGCCGAAGTGACCAACGTGAACGGGGCGGACATCGGCGGCGTCTACTTCCGCTATCTCAATTCGTTTCCCGTCATGGCCAACATCCACTACTATTTTGGAAAGGCCCGGGGAACGCGGCCGTACATCGGGATCAATGCCGGTCCCCAAGCCGTGGAGCGGCGCGTCGAGGTGGGGCTCTTTCAGATCAACGACAACAACTGGCACTTCGGCTTCGCTCCGGAGGCCGGCGTGGTACTTCCCTTCGACCGGTACATGAAGGGCTTGGTCAACGTGAAATACAATCACGCGCTCGCAGCCGGAGAGTTCGGCCAGAGCTACCAGTACTGGACGTTCAACATCGGTATCGCCTGGGCAACCAGCGGAGGATTCTAGCGCGGCTGCCCGTCCGGTGGGTTGATGGTGTCGGCACACCCTGAGGCGTCCCAGAGAGGTTCGGTCCAGACCTTTCTGGGACGCCGTTCATTCGCATTCGGAGGATTTCATGAGCGCTCGTGCCGCCTCGCTCCGCACCTTGGCATTCCTTCCGGCCCTCGCGTCACCGGCAACGGCGCAGACGGTGGCCGAGGTCTTCAAACGGGTCAATCAATCGGTGGTCGTGGTCTACACCCAGGAACGGGCGCTGGCCGGCGGCGCGCCGGGCCAGTTCGTGAACGTGGGGGGCCTGGGCTCCGGGGTGCTCATCTCCCACGACGGCGAGGTGCTCACCGCGGCCCACGTAGTGCAGGCGGCGGAGCTGGTCATGGTGGAATTCCCCACCGGGGAGCGGATTGCCGCGACGGTGGCCAGCTCGGTCCCCTCGGCCGACGTGGCCCTGTTGCGTCTGGAGCACCGCCCGTCCGGCGTCGTGCCCGCCACCCTGGGGAATTCCGACGCCATGGAGGTGGGAAACCAGGTGCTGGTGATCGGCGCCCCCCTTGGCGTCACCCACACCTTGACCGTGGGCCATATCAGCGGGCGCCGCACACTCAACCGGACCATGGGGGCCATCTTCCGGGCCGAGCTGCTTCAGACCGATGCGGCCATCAATCAGGGCAACTCGGGCGGCCCCATGTTCAACATGGCCGGCGAAGTGGTGGGCATCGTGAGCCACATCATCTCTCAGACCGGTGGCTCCTCCGGACTGGGCTTCGTCATCACGTCGAACATGGCCCGGGAACTGCTCCTCGAGGGTGCTACGATCTGGTCGGGGATCGACGGGTTTCAACTCTCCGAGGACATGGGCAAGATCTTCAACATCCCGCCTCCCGGCACGGGCCTGCTGGTCCAGCGGGTCGCCGGGGGATCGCTGGGCGAGCAACTGGGACTGCAAGGGGGCACGGTACTGGCCACGCTGGACGGCCAGGAACTCATCCTGGGCGGCGACATCATTCTCACCGTACAGGGCATTCCCGTGGGGACCCCTGATCAGCTGGAGCAGATCCAGGAGGCACTCAAGAACCTCACGGCGGGTCAACCGATCGTCGTGACGGTGCTGCGTTCCGGAACGACGATGACGCGCACCGCGAGATATACGCCCAGATGACGGCCGGGACGTCGTAGCCGTGGGACGCGCGGGGCGAGGTTTTGGCGTGGTGTTGGTCACCGTCGCGGGTGGGG
>JAPULZ010000239.1 GCA_027294455.1 Gemmatimonadota bacterium | reverse complement strand
GTATTTGACCAGTCCGCGTATCTCGGTGTGGCTCAACGTGTACCCGAACCCCGGCATGCGGTTGCTCAGGTTCATGATGTAGCCACCGGCGTGGATCGTGTCGTATAGGGAATCGTCCGGGCGTGTCGACATGTGAGCGCTGTCGGTGTGATCCGTCGGCTGAACCGGCAGTGCCGCTGCATTGAAGCCCGCTCCGTCACCGTCACTCCCGTGGCAGGAGGCGCAGAACCGCGCGTAGAGCGTCCCGGCGTCCCGAGACATGACGGGGATTTTTGCGTTCTCCGTCACGGGATCCTGGCTCTTAGGTGGGCCTCCGCGGGATCGGAGGTCGTCCACGAGCAGGAGCAGTAGCTGCTCCGTCATGGGGGTTTTGGGCATCACGGTGCCCGGTACGGTACGCTGGGGGTCTCGAATCATGCTCTCGATGAAGACGGCCGATCTCCGGCTGCCAACGTCAGTGAGGTCGGGAGCCATCCTCCCCCCGTCGCCGTCCAGTTCGTGACATCCGAGACACGGGAGCCGTTCCCGGATGAGACGCTCAGCCTTGGCTGCGGCAAACGGTGACAGCCATTGGGGTTCGCGGGCGCCCCGGGCCCGGGGCGACGATGGCGTAACCTGTGCGGGAGGTGTTCCCAGTTGTCGGGTTCCGCTGGAGAGTGTGCCCCCAACAGCCAGTACCGCCAGGACGACGCCAAGAGGCCGCACGGTTATCCCTCCTTACCTTACGTTGGCACTTCGGTCGCTCTCTGGTAGACTTGAAGTGACGAATACTCAAGGGAACGCCAGAGAAAGGAGGCCGCCGATGCCAAAGCTGCCACACCTTGCCCGACAGAGCAAGAGGTGGCGTCGGTGCATGGCTCCAATCCCTCTGCCTGCGGAGTAGGGCACCCTGACCTCAACCTCGAGCCATGCACGACCCTGTTCACTCATCACAATTCTCGCTCCCATGAACTACTGGCTTCTCAAGTCCGAACCCAACACGTACTCCATCAGCGACCTCGAGCGCGACGGGTCGACGTCCTGGGAGGGCGTCCGCAACTATTCCGCCCGGAACAACATGCGTCAGATGAAAGTAGGAGACCTCGGGCTGTACTATCACAGCAACGCCAATCCCCCCGGTGTGGCGGGAATCTGCAAGATCGCGCGGGAGGCGTATCCCGATTACTACGCATGGAACAAGCGCAGCAAGTACTACGACGACAAATCGTCCAGAGAAAAGCCGCGGTGGTTCATGGTCGATGTGCAGTACGTGGAGTCGTTCGACGAGCTCCTGTCCCTCGAACGCATCAAGGACACCAAGTCACTTCGCGACATGGTCTTGGTGAAGCAAGGCCGCCTGTCGGTGCAGCCCGTCAAGCAATCGGAATTCGATGCCATCGTGAGGATGGCCGGCGGGGGTGGGCGCCGGGGCTAGTGGGCCGTTCGGGCCAATTCCGCCTCCGCCGCTACATACCCAAACGCCGTCGATTGGGCTCCCGCCAACACGTCCTGCCACACCAGCGCGGCTTCCTCCGGCCGTCCATTGGACCAATGCCAATGGCCGAGGCCGTACCCGACGGTGGCGCTCGCGAGAGGCGCGCTGTCGTCGTCGCCCGTGCGGAGAAGATCTTCCGGTGCGAGTTCGTTCTTGTTGAGCAGGAGCAGCTCGTGATAGGAACCGTTCTCGATGATATCCATGTCCACCGTAATGCGCTCGAGGATCCTCGCGGCTTCATTGGGGAGGCCGAGGCGCTGCAACGTCATATAGAGCCAGTAGGAGGTTGCCACCAACGCGTCGGGATTGTTGGAAACCGCCATGCACTCCCGATAGGCCCGCATGGCCTCGCGGAACTCTCCCTCGAGATAGTGGGCCAGTCCGAGATGATACCAAATGTTGAAATGCAGCGTGCCCGTGGGAATGTTGCGGGCGTTGGGGATCCCGTCGGGTTCGACCTCGTCGGGTTGGCCGTGGATCAATCGTGACGCGTGTTCCAAGTCGTCGATGGCAAGGTCGAACCGACGCACACTGAGGTATCGATGGCCGCGGTGCCGGTACATCCGCGCATCGCGCGGATGCTCCTTGATTCCCTTCGTGTAAATCTCGATGGCCTCACGGTAATCGCCGAGGTATGCGGTGCGGCGGCCGAACCAGATGAGGGCGTCGGCGTTGGTTGTGTCGGCGAGGTAGATATCGCGGGCGATGGCCAGTCTACCGCCGTGGACCGCTCGCACTTCCTCGGCTTGCGGCGGCGCGAACAAGGTGTCGCCAAACAACGAGATGGATTGCGCGCCGGGTGCCAGGTCCCGCAAGTTGGTCTGCGGTTCCTCGGGGATACAACCAATGGCGAACCAGCAAGTGACAAGAATAGTGACGTTTCGCATGCGGTGACGGCACCTAGGTAGGAAGAGGACAGTGAAAGGTAAAATGCAAGATTTGGCAGAAGGGCGGAAGTAGACATTGACTGTCAGGTTCGTCCCGTCGCCGTTCGTCCCGGCGTGGTGGCTTCCCGGCCCACATTTCCAGACGCTGGGAGCACGGTTTCTGCGGCCGGCCTCGGGTGTGGCCCTGTACCGAGAACGGGTCGAGCTGCCTGACGGCGATTTCGTCGATCTCGACTTCAGTTTTGATGGGAGGCGCCCCGGTGCCGGCGCCGACCGGCGGCCGGTGGTGCTGGTGCTGCACGGGTTGGAAGGCAGCGCGCGTTCACGATATGCCCTGGAGATGTACCGGGCGCTCGGCGAGCGCGGGCTCGCGGGCGTGGGGCTCAATTTCCGGTCGTGCAGCGGCGAGCTCAATCGCCTGCCGCGGATGTACCACTCCGGCGACACGGCCGATTTGCAGTTCGTGTTGCAGCTGTTGTCGGAACGTTTTTCGGATCGACCGCGCGGGGTGATCGGGTTTTCTCTGGGCGGCAACGCGATGCTCAAGTTTCTGGGTGACATGGGGGAGCGGGCGCTGGTCCGCGTGCGGGCGGCGGCGGCGGTGTCGGTGCCATACGACCTGTCGGCCGGGGCGGATCACCTGGTGCGGCCTGGTGGCTGGGTGTACACATCGTTTCTGCTCCGGAAGCTGCGGCGGAAGGTGCACGCCAAGCGGGCGATCATGCCGCCGACCGTGGATGTGGAGCGGGCCCTGGCGGCCAAGACGTTCCGGGAATTCGACGATGCGGCCACCGCGCCACTGCATGACTTTCGCGGGGCGGAAGACTACTACCGGCGCGCCAGCTCGGCGTGGGTCATCGACAAGATCCGCGTGCCCACCCTCTTGCTCCACGCCGCCGACGATCCGTTTCAGCCGGGCAGCTGCATTCCCACCGCGGCTGCCCGCGACAATCCCCACATCGTGAGTGGATTCACCGAGACCGGCGGGCACGTGGGCTTCGTCGCCCGGAGCGTGCCGACCGCGCCGGTGTTCTGGGCCGAACGGGAGGTGGCGCGGTTCATGGCGGAGATGCTGTGTCCGCCTTCCTAGTCCGTGACCTCGATGCGCTTCTCCAGCGTCATGACGGTTCCGTCTTCGAACCGAACGCTCAGCGTGAGGCGGTACCGTCCTTCGTCGAGATGCTCCGGCAGGTCCACGGCGACGGCCCGAGGAAAGAAGGCTCGCGCGGGGGTCGTGACGTCGGTCCACTGGAGACTCACCGGTGGTTTGTCGGAGCCGATCCCAAACACCCCCACGACACGGCCGAAGAAACTCTTGCCGGCCTTCGAGAGGGTGAGCGAGGTGGCGATCGGTCGCGCCGCGGGGCCCGCCCCGTACAACTCCCAGTAGAGCCCGATGCGCTCGCCGGCACGCACGCGGTGGGACGGACGGGCGTGACGGATGGCGGCGTCGAGGGTCGCCGGCAAGACGCTGTCCACGCGGGTCATGAGCAGGCCGGACAACATGGCGGGGGGGGCGACGAACGCAGTGGGCTCACGGCGCTCGGGATAGGTGAACAGTCGATCCGGGTCTGCGCCGTAGCGCACGCGCGCCGCGCTTCGTTCGGCCACCGCGAGCGCTTCGAGGCTCATCACGAACGGTGCGCGGGGGATGCGGATCGCCAGCACGCCGACTCTTCCGAGAATCGTATCCTGGCTCACGAATCGCGGCGCCGTTTCATGCTGCATGCCGACGAGGGTGGTCTCCACGACGGCGTCGGCCGGAACCGTCTCGTGGTCGAGCTCGAACACCACGGCCACCACGACGGAATCGCCCCGCAGGAATACCGCTACGTCGTGAGCCATCGAGGAGAACGCGGAGGCCGCGTAGGGCGGCGCGTGCCCGGCCTGTGGCCGCTCGGGTTCGAGATCCCAGTCCCCCGGGGCGATGGCGAACGGATCGGCGACGAACTCCCGCTTCGGGAGAAAATACTTGGCGCCGTGTCCGAAATGGCCGCGAACGGTTGGTCGGACGGTGCCGGGAGTGGTGCTGCGAATGCGCTCCCACCCGAACGTCCAGCCATAGCGCATGACGAAGCGATGCAGGTCTCGTCCCCACGTGTCGCCTTCGGGGGTCTCGGCATCCTTGACCAACTCGCTGTGCACCTGTCGTGCGAAGTGTTCGCCGGCGAGCTCGTTGCCCTCGATGCTGTAGAGGGGATCGGCGAGCCACAGGATGCGGCGCTGCAGCGAGTCACGCTCCGCACACGCGAGATCGCGATACTGCCCCCGGAGGCCGCCGTCGAGAATCCGGGAGAGGTCTCCCCACTCGCAGGCGCGTTCCGGCTCCATGACCTGCAGGGCGTCGGCGAACGCGCGCTCGGCACCGGCGAAATCGCTGGAGGCGTAGAGGGCGAACCCGGCCAAGGCCAGGCACCACCAGTAGTCCGCCGCGCGGCACTCCGCCGCGGCGCGCAGGGCCCGCTGCGGTTCTTGGGCTTCCACGAGGTAGCGCACGCGCTGGCCGGCGATCCAACCGTCTCCCGGAATCTTCCCCGCGATGGAGTCGAGTCTGGCCAGCAGGGCCCGCCGGGCCACATTCACCGCGCCATCTTCCACCGGCTCGGTCCAGTCCTCGTCCGCTCCCCAGTCCACGTCGGAGAGACAGTACCGGCCGATACGGATGTCGCACGGGCCGTAGGTGGGATTGCTCCACCGCATGTATTTGCGCCGGGTACGCTCGAATTGCCGCTGCGCGGAGCGTCCCAATTGATGGAGCCGCAGGGAATCCGGGGGTGGTGGAGATTGCGCCGAGGTCGGCGACGCGAGTGCTCCCAGGATGAGCACCAGCGCGCTCTGCCACCGGTATTGCACACCTTTCACCATGAGGCCTCCTGCGGGCGTTCCCAAAGTTATCTTATCATGGTCACCGGGCTTCCCGCCCGAAATCATCGGCGCGTCCTCGGCCGCTACACGTAACTCTCGAGGAATGGATGACGGTCAGCCTCAAATCGCTCATTGAAGGATGGGAAGGCATCGGTGTGGTGAGTCGATACGACCAACCCACCGGTTCGTGGATTTTCATCGCGTTGCACGATGACACGCTCGGCATGCCGACGGGCGGAACGCGGATGAAGGTATACCCCAGTCCGGCCCTGGCGTTGCAAGACGCCATGCGGCTGGCCGCGGGCATGACCGCCAAGTGGGCCGCGGTCGATTTGGATTTCGGGGGCGGCAAGGGGGTCATCGCCGTGCCCCACATACTGGAGGGGGAGGAACGCCACGGTCTCTTGCTCCGGTACGGGCAGCTCATCGAATCCTTGAACGGGAGCTTCGGCACCGGCGTGGACATGGGCACGACGCCCGAGGACATGCGGGTGATAAAACAGGCCACCTCTCGGGTGCACGGGGTCGACCCGGAGACGGGCCAGACCATCGATCCGGGTCCCTTCACGGCCCGAGGTGTGTTTGCCGGGATGCGCGCCGTGGTGCGACAGGCCTTCGGCACCGACGATCTGACGGGACGCGTGGTGCACATTCAGGGGGTCGGCGATGTCGGAGCGCCCCTCGCGCGCATGCTCAAGCAGGCAGGGGCGCGGATCGTACTCAGCGACCTCGACACGCGCCGCGCGGAATCGCTGGCCGAAGCGCTCGGCAATACCGAGGCGTTCGAGCCACACACCGCGTTGGAGGCACCCTGCGATGTCTACGCACCGTGTGCCGTGGGGGCGACCCTGAATGCCGAGACGATTCCCGAGCTCAAGTGCCGCGCGGTGGTGGGATCGGCCAACAACCAGCTCGCGACCCGCGAGGACGCCGACCGGCTTCACGAGCGGGGCATTCTCTATGGTCCGGACTACATCGTCAACGCCGGGGGGGCCATCGCGTTCGGCCTGCGGGGTCGGGGCATCGTGGACGAGCAGGCGATCGCCCAGCGCATCGATGGCATCGACACGTCCCTCACCGAAATCCTGAAGGAGTCGAGCGCCTCCAACGAGTCGCCGGTGTATGCCGCGACCCGGGTGGTCGAGCGGAAGCTCGGCAAGAAGTAGCGATACGCCTCGGCGCACCTACCGCGCGCCGAATCAGAATCCCGGCTGGAAGCTGAACTGCCAGTGCGTGCCCTTGAGGTCCCGCTGGAACGGCTTGACGTAGTCGATCTCGGCCAGCAGGAACCCGAACAGATTGATCCGGAACCCCACACCGGCGCTGGTGACCAGGTCGCGAGTCCCGCCCAGGAAGAAAGCTTCGTTCTGTGAATCCCAGGCCACGCCGGCATCGGCGAAGGTGATGAACTCCACGGGGAACGCGCCATACATGCCCGGGCCCAGGCCGAGCACTCCGAGGAGCGGGAACCGCAGCTCGATGTTGCCGACGATTAACTTCGAGCCGAACAATTGGTCCAGCGCCGGGCACGCGAGCGAGTTCTGAGGACATTCCTGCGGGCTGAAGCTGTTGAAGTCGTATCCGCGAATCAGGCTCGGGTATCCCATGAAGACGGGCGAGAGGACATTGTCCTCCGCATCGCGTCCGTACCGGCCAAAGTGGGTGATCCGTCCCGCCAGCGTGAACGGCCGCTTCACCATCACGTACTTCCTCAGGTCGGCCGTGATGCCCATGTAGGCGAGGGAACCGACCGTGGGCGCCACTTCGAACCGGTAGCGTTGACCCATGATGGGGCTCGTCGCGCCGAAGATGGAATTATCGTACACCAGCGCGACGCTGGAGGTCGCCAGTGTCAGCGGGCGGCCAAACGGGATCGTCCGGTCCGTACCGGGGAGCTCTTCGCCCGTGACCAGGCTGAACCGATTCTCCTTGATCTCACGCGAGAAGGTGATGTTCTGGATTCCGCCGGTGAACTCGATGCGCGACGCCCGGCTGAACGGGTACGCCAACACGCCGGAGACCTGGCGGGTCGTCTGACGAATGATGTCCCGGACCTGCACCAAGGTTTGACCGTTGTCCTCCAACGTGGTGAAGAAACCGCCGGAGATCGTGGGTACCTGGCCGACCACCATGCCCCAATTCCAGCGGTGCCGCTTGTTGGTGTACTGCACCAGGGCGGCGATGTCTTTGAAGCCGCCGTTGATCTGGAACATCGTGGCGAGGTTGTGCCGCCCCAGCATGTCGCTCCAGAACGCCGAGGCCCCCGCACCGATGAACGTCCCGAATCCATCGGACCCCGCCGTGAGGTAGGGCTGCGAGATGAAGTCCAGCGACAGGCCGGGCTTGTAATCCGTCTCGGAGAACTCGCTGGGATCGGCCAATCCGAACTCCGTATTGTCCAGGAAGGAGACGATCTCTCCCCGGTCGCGGTTGCTGGGCGGCAGCACGCCGGCACCGGATAATCCGCCGAACTCCTCTTCCGAGTCGATCAGATCGCCGCCCTCTTGGGCGAGCACGGCCGTGACCAGCGTGCCGCGGAGACGATCGGGATCGTCGATGGTATACAGGTTGTAATCCCCGTTCTCGAACGCGCTGAAGACGATCTTTTCGGCGTCGATCGCCGAGGAAATGGCCGGGCTGATGTCGGTGATACCGCTGACGCCCGTGTACAAATTGGTGATTTGATAGAGGAGTCCCGTCGCCAGCTCGAGGCGGTAGACGTTGCTGATGCCCTTGCGGTCGGCCACGAAATACAGGCTCTCCGAATCCGGCGCCCATTGCGGATTGACGTTCTTGGCGTCGGGGAAGCTCGGGACCGATTCGATGCGCCCCGACTCGGGGTCGAGGAAGGCCAGGCGGTAGTTGCCCATCCGCAGTTCGCTCAGATCGGAGGAGAAGCGATCGGTGACGAACGCGATACGGCTCCCGTCGGGGGACCAGGAGGGCTGAAGATCGGCGTACGCGTCATTCGTGATGCGTCGCAGGCTATCTGTGTCGAGGTCGAAGATGTAGAGGTCGGACAGCCCGCCCACGATGGCCGAGAACGCAATATGCCGGCCGTCGGGTGACCAGGTGGGATTGATGACCTCGCCCAGCTCCTCGAACACCACTTCCATGATAGGGTCGCCGTCCGAGGCATTGATGACGGAGATGGCCGGTTTGCCCGCCGTGACCGATCCGAAGACGAATTGTTGTCCGTCCGGACTCCACGCGCCCGCCGAGTTGAGAAATTGCAGGCTCTCGTGATGTTGATCCAACGTGGTTTGCACGATCTTGCGCTGGACCTCGCCGGTGGTGGCGTCGGCGAGGAACATCTCGATGGCGAATTGATCTTTTTCCGAGAGGAAGATGACGTGCTCGCCGTTGGGGCTCAACGCCGGCGCGGTGTTGAGGCTCCCGGAATTTTGCCGGGTGAGTATCGCCGTGCCGATGCTGTCGGCCGGGACGGTTTCGCCGAGCAGGGGATCGTACGCCAGGCGGATCGACTCGTGCCATTCGCTCACCAGCGAGTCCACCGGGATCCGCAGGACCATCCGCAATGCTTGCTCCGCGCTCCCGGTCCGGCCCGCCGCGTTCAACACACGACCCACGACGTCGTCGCCCCAGCGCCCGGCGACGTAGGCCCAGAACGCCTGGCCGAAGCGGTAGGGGAAGTACCGCGGATCGTAGAGCTGGCTCATGCTGGGCAGCCGGTCGTTGGCGGCGGCATCCCGGATCCACATGGCCGTGTGGGGGTCATGGGGACCCACGGACAGGTATTCCGCCATGCCCTCGATGAACCACAACGGCATCCGCAGGGCCACCGGAATCGTGGTTTCGCTGATCGTCTTGCCCTGGCCGGTCATGTCGAACTGGAATGCGTGGACCAGCTCGTGCCCGAGGACGTGGTCGGTCTCGCCCAACGGGCCTGCGAACGGCAAGACGATGCGCCGTTTGAAGACCTCGGTGACGCCTCCCGTGCCTTCCCCGGGCGCGCCGCCGATGGCGTTGGTCTGCCGGAAATGGGGGTGGCTGGCGTAGTAGATGATGACCTGCCGGCCCCGTAGCTTGTGATTCAGGAGCCGGGAGAGGCGAGCGTACCACCGTTCTGCCATGATGCCGGCCAGCCGCGCGGCTTCACGCTCTTCGGCGTAAAAGTGAATGTCGAAATGCTCCGTCTGGAGGATTTCGAAGTTGAAGCTTTCGTACTGGACTTGGTTGCGACCGAAGTACTGCGCCTCGACCGGTTGCACCCCCAGGCCGGTGACCAGCGTTACCAAACCAACGACGGCTGGAAGTGCTAAACGGACGCTGCGATCCATGGCGCGATCCCTTCCACAATGCGGCATGTTCGGTACTCTGAGCGACCCGGCGAGTCCCGGTGGCTCAGCGGTGTTCTCTCCTAAACCTATGACCGGGACCCCCGGTTCCGCGTTAGTCATGGGCGCCCGGTTGTGACGAGTCGTGACCATCCCCCAGCAACGCAAGATCCAAACCGCGCTGGTGGCGTGCCCGCTTGCCTTCCGGGAACCAGTCGTAACTCGTTGTTTGACAGCCTTTTATGGTCATGCTGCTCTGTCGGAAGTCGCAGCCGGCCGTCTGGTCGGCCACCGCCGACGTCCTCCCTGGGGGACGGTGCGCGCCGGTCCAACCTCAATGTGCCATCGCCTGGATGGCGGCGCCAGTCGGCCCAAAGGCGTAGGCGATGTGGGGACAAAAAAAACCGGACAGCAGCCTGCTGTCCGGTCATCAATTGCAGCATTGGGTGATCCCGCTCGTCAGGACACGGGCTCTGGTTCCCGAGCTGCAACTCGGATTTCTGTCCAGGGGAGGCTGGCTCGACGATTGTGTCTCCGAACCGCGTCGCGCGCTGCGGTGACGCCTGCCACCACGCTGCGGACGAACTCGGAGGGCAACGCCTCTTGCTCGGCGTCGAGCACGACCGAGGCCACATAATCATTTAGATAGCAGCGACGATCCGACGCATTGCCGTCGGCGATCGCGAACACGCGGTCGTGTTCGATGTGCAGGTCCAGTCGCACCTCGTCGCGGTACGTGAACAACTCGGCCACGATCTTTCCTTCGCCGATGCCGTCCGGGAAGGACAACTCGCTCGTGAACCGCACGTCGGTTCCCTGGTCGTTGGACACAGTGGGCTCGACGGAGGTAGTGCGCTGGAGCAAACTCACGACGGCGGGAACCAGATTCGCCACCCGGGCGTCCAGTTCGTTCCCTAGCAATGTCATGCTCGATTCATTGCACCCAGTCATTTTTCGCTCCCTGCTGCCGGCCGAAACCAGCCGTTTGGAGTGAACCACCTTCACCTCTATATAGCAGCCAGAACTGTGCCATTGTTCCCACGAGCCGCCTATTAGATTGTAACCCGTTGTATTGTACGAGTTTCGCTCCGTTCGTGGAACAAGGCGAGGCTGCGGACGGTCCCGCATTCGAGGAAAGGTTTTGCAAGTTCATGGGACAAATAAGTGTCCTCTTTCGAGTGGCGGACCTAGATCACACATTTTGAGTGATGAAAACACCGTGGAGTGAATGAACCCATGCCGCTACTGAAATGGCAGGAGATGCGTTGGTGTAGCACCCGGGCGCGCTGGCTCATGGCCGTGGCCGCCCTGGGGCTCTTGCTGGCCGCTCCGGGCCATGGCGCCGCGCGCCAGGCGAGAGGAGGCGGTCTCACGGCGGTTGCCGGAATCACCGTTGGGCATCACACCTTGGCGGAGCGGCCCACCGGATGCACGGTCGTGCTGGTGACCGGTGGTGCGGTGGGTGGGGGCGAAGTGCGCGGGGCGGCGCCGGGCACCCGGGAGTTCGTGTTGCTCGATCCCGTGAATACCATCCAACAAATTCACGGAATCGTCTTGGCCGGCGGAAGTGCCTTCGGGTTGGCGGCCGCCCAGGGGACGCAGCGGTTCTTGGAAGAGCGCGGGATCGGCTACGACACGGGCGACGCCCGCATCCCCATCGTGCCGAGTGCGGTTCTCTACGATCTCGGCGTGGGAGGCCGACCCGACATTCGGCCCACCGAGGACTGTGGATACCGCGCCGCGGAGGCCGCCACGGCGGATCCCGTCGTCGAAGGCAACGTCGGTGCCGGTGCCGGTGCCACCGTCGGAAAGCTATTGGGGCGGGAGCGAGCGATGAAGGCGGGCATCGGATCGGCGGCCATTCGGACTCCCGAGGGACTGGTGGTCGCCGCCCTGGTGGTCGTAAATGCCGTCGGTGACATCATCGACCCGGCAACCGGCGAGGTGGTGGCGGGAGCGAGGACGGCCGACGGCCAAGGGTTGATCGACGTGCGCACGTTGCTGCGCCAGGGGTCGCTGCCGGGGCGTAGCCGCCCGGGAAGAAACACGACGCTGGCCGTAGTGGCCACCAACGCGCGGCTCGACAAGGCCCAGGTCAACAAAGTGGCGCAGATGGCCCACGACGGGTTGGCCCGCGCGATCTACCCGGTCCACACGCCGGTGGACGGCGATGCGGTCTTTTCCCTGGCGACGGGGAGCTTTGACGGGACGAGCAACCTCCTGGTGATCGGCGCGTTGGCCGCCGAGGTGCTCGCGCAGGCCATCCTTCGCGCGGCGCAAACGGCCGAGGGCATTCCCGGCTTCCCCGCCGCACGGGATCTCGCCCGCCGATAGTCTCATTCCATGAACTGGCACACCGTCGTGCTCACCGCGTATTCGGTGGGGTTGATTCTGTTCGGTCTGTGGATCGGGCGGACCGTGCACCGGAGCAGTGATTTCTTCGTGGCCGGGCGCGCGCTCGGTCCGGGCTTGCTGCTCGCCACAGTCATGGCCGCGAACATCGGCGCGGGGTCGACGGTGGGCGCAGCGAGTCTCGGATATCAGTTCGGTCTGAGCGCGTGGTGGTGGGTGGGGTCAGCCGGATTCGGCACGCTGATCCTCGCATTCTGGGTCGGGCCGCGCATCTACGAGATTGCCGCGCGCCACGGCTTCTACACGTTGGGCGACTTTCTCGAGCACCGATACGGCGCGAACGTCAGGGCGGTGATGACGGCATTGCTCTGGGTGGGCGCGCCGGCCATCCTCGCCGGCCAACTCATCGCGCTGGCCGTGGTGCTCGACGTGGTGATAGGGTTGCCGCGCACAACCGGTCTCGTGCTCGGTGGGATCGTGACGACGACGTACTTTGCGGCCGGCGGGTTACGAGGGGCCGCGTGGATCAACCTCGTGCAACTCGTGGTGCTGGTGGTTGGCTTCGCGGGCGCCCTAGCGTTCGGTCTCGCCGACATCGGGGGGTGGTCCGGGCTCAGCGAGGGCGGTGCGGCCATCGATCACAGTTTTGTGAATTTCTGGCGGGGTGGGGACGCAGGATGGATCCTGATGGCACTGTTGGTCCCCAACTTCATCGTGTCCCCGGGGCTGGTTCAGAAGGTGTACGGCGCCCGCGACGTGCGGGCGATCAAGCTCGGGTTGGGCCTCTGCGGGGTCGGGCTCTTGGCGTTCGCATTCGGCCCCGCCGTGCTGGGTATGCTAGCCCGCATGCACGTTCCCGTCCTGGCCGATCCGGATCACGCACTGCCCATCCTGCTCAGAGACCATGTGCCGCTGGTCGTGGGCGCGCTCGGCCTGGGCGCGCTCTTCGTGGCGGACATCAGTTCCGCGGATGCGATCCTCTTCATGCTCGCCACCTCGATGTCGCAGGATCTCTATCGCCGGTTCATCAATCCGGAGGCGAGCGATCGCAGTGTGCTGCTGGTGGCCCGGACCGCCGCCATCGCCGGCGGCGTGTTGGCGGTGGGCATCGGTATCGTATCTCCCTCGGTGGTGGCACCGCTGCGGGTGTTCTACTCCTTGGTCGGCCTGAGTCTCTTCGTCCCGGTCATCGCCGGGTTGTACACCGGGCGCGGAGGCGCTCCGGAGGTGTTCGCCTCGGTCATCGCCGGGGTGGCGGTGGCCATGGCGGTACGCCTGGCCACCGATGGGGCCGGGTTCGGGGCGCTCACCCCGAATGCGGTCGGCCTCATGGCAGCGGCGGCGGGATTCGCCTGTGTCGCAGCCGCGCGCGCCGTGCGCGGGGGGGCGCCAGCCAGAGGTCCGGGAGGCGAGTAGATTGGTGACATGACTGTGCCGAGTCCCGTCGCGGATGGCTTCGGTCGTCCGCTGAAGAGTCTTCGCGTGTCGGTGACCGACCGGTGCAACCTCCGGTGCGGCTACTGCATGCCCGAAAGCGAATACATCTGGCTCCCCCGGTCTTCCGTCTTGAGCTTCGAAGAAATCGACCGGCTCGTCGGGATCTTTGCGAGCCTGGGTGTCGACAAGATTCGCTTGACCGGGGGAGAGCCCCTCCTGCGGCAAGAACTCCCCACGCTCGTCGCGGCGCTGGCGAAGCAGCCGTCGATCTCCGAAATCGCCCTCACCACCAATGCGGTGCTGCTTCCACGTCACGCCGAAGCGCTGCGAGCCGCCGGCCTCGATCGGGTGACGGTGAGTCTCGATACCGTGCGTGCGGATCGGTACGCCACGTTCGCGAAGGCCACTCGATTCGAGGCCGCCGTGGAGGGCATCGACGCCGCCCGGTCGGCCGGATTTCCCCGTTTGAAGATCAATGCCGTGGTGGTCCGCGGGTTCAACGACGACGAGCTCGTGGACCTTCTCGAGTTCGCCACGCAACGCGGCGCGGAAGTGCGTTACATCGAGTACATGGATGTGGGCGGGGCGACCGGTTGGTCCCTCGATCAAGTCGTCTCACAACGAGAGATCCTCGCGACGCTGGCCGCGACCTACGGATCAATCGAAGCGGTGCCGGACGGTGCCAAGTCCAGCGCCCCCGCGCAGCGGTTTCGCTTGGCGGACGGACGGACGTTCGGCATCATCGCGTCCACCACCGTACCGTTTTGCCGCACGTGCGACCGTGCGCGGATCACGGCCGACGGCTATCTGTACCTCTGCCTGTACGCAGATACGGGTCTGCCGCTGCGAGATCTGGTCCGATCCGGGGCGTCTGACGACGAGATTCGGGGGACGATCGCCGACGCCTGGCGGGCCCGGCGTGACCGTGGGGCAGAAGAACGGGTGCAGTTGCGCTCCCGCAACGTGCTACATGGGGTCGAAGAGCTGCGTGCCGATCCGCATCGGGAGATGCATACTCGGGGCGGATAGGGGAACGGCG
>JAPULZ010000238.1 GCA_027294455.1 Gemmatimonadota bacterium | reverse complement strand
TTGCTGGGGTCGACACCCGGCGCCGAGCTGGACACGGTTACCACCGCTCGCCAGCGTGCAGAGACGAGCCTCGGCGATGAGGCGGCAGATGTTCGTCGGGATCTGCCGTCGGTGCTGAGCGAGGCGTTGGCCTGGGCGGCGGCGGACTTCGCTGAGGACCGATGAACGATGAACGATGAACGCTGACGCGAGTCGGACACGACTACAACTGGGACCTGGGAACTGGGAACTGGGGGCTGGGAACTGGGAGCTGGGAGCTGTGAACTGGGGGCTGGGAGCCCTAGTGGGCCCGCTGCCGCGCCACGGCTTGTGCGCGCCGGAAGAGCCCGCCGGCATTGAGACGGGCGCACAGTTCGAAGAAATCGGGCCGCGGTCCGCTCCAGCGCAACTCGCCGATTGACTCGAACACGGGCGCCGTGGTCCGGAGCGTGGCGATGTCTCGGAAGAGGACCGCTCGCTCATGCTGCTCGCCTAGCGTCACGGCGAGCTGGGCGGCACGTCGAACGTTCACCCCCCACGAGCGCACATCTCCGGGAATCGTTTCGAGGTGACCGTACCGCGCCAGCACAACGGCGGCTGACTTGGCGCCCCAGCCCGGCAGGCCGGGGTAGCCGTCGGTGGTGTCTCCAACCAACGCCAGGTAATCAGGGATCGACTCGGGCGGTACACCGAATTTCGCTTTCACGCCGCCGGCGTCGCGCACCACGCCGGCTCGGCGATCGAACTGGACAACACGGTTGCCCGTGACGCACTGGGCAAGATCCTTGTCCGGCGTGCAGATAAACACCTGCTCGACTTGTGGATCGCTGGCCGCCCGCGCCGCCGCCGAGGCCAGCCCATCGTCCGCCTCGAACTCGACCATGGGCCAGACGATGACTCCCAGGGCCGTGAGCGCGGCCTCGAGTGGATGGAACTGCGACAGGATCGCGGGGTCGATCCCGTCGGCGGTCTTGTATCCGGCCCAGAGCTCGTTCCGAAACGACTCGATGACGTGATCGGTCGCGACGCCGAGGTGGGTTACGTCGTTCTCGAGCATCGACACCACGGAGCCGAGCACGCCCCGCACGGCGCCGACCTCCTGCCCATCGGCATCTTGCGCGGGCGGCACGGCGTAGAAATGCCTGAACAGCTCGTACGTGCCATCGAGAAGAAAGATGTTCACGGTGCGCGGCGGCGCAGGCTCGACGGCCTGCGCCACCATGGATGGTACAACGGGGTCTGGAGAGTGCGACGCGATTAGGGAGCGGCGCCGGTGCGCACGCCTTCGAAGGCGGAGAAGGGAACTGTGCCGGCTCCGTCGGATTCGAAGTCACCGCGGATCGTGCCGTCCTCGCTGACCGTTCCGCTGACAACGAAGTTCCCGCCGATCGGACCGAGCCTCATCTGCACGTTGAAGCGGTACTCATTGCCGTTCCATGCGATGTCGGTGGCGGATAGCGTCATGAGCTGTCGCTGCATCGGGACATACCAGGTGCCTTGACCCTCGCGCGGGAGGTGCAGGGCCGTCGACACGGTTCGCCGGCCCATCTGGAGCTGGACCCGATACGCCGAGTCACCCGGCAAGGTCGACAGAAGAGCGTCGATGCGCGATCTGTTGCTCGTCGGCTTCGGGCTCACCCCCTCGTCGGCGATGAACTCGAACATCCCGAACATCATCTCGTCGGTCGACTGCAGGCCGAACCCTACGCTCCGAGTGTGGTCGGGGTTGGTGGGATTGCTCTCCGAGTTGTCGTAGTGTGCCACGATGTCGATGCGGGTTCCCTTGGGAAGCGACACCAGGGTTTCCGGGTAGTAGAAGAGCTGCCAGTTGAAGCTGTAGCCCGGGATGTTCAAGAGCGTCTCGCGCCGGCCGCCGGGGAAGAGGGCCGTGAGCCGCATGTCGTTGCCCCGGAGGTGCATATGCGGGAAGAAGGACACGACGCTGATGTCCTGGTCGATGATGTAGCTCGCCGTCACTTCGTGGTTCGGGGCTCGCGCCGGGATCTCAAACGTCATGTTGCCTGGGAGGGCCGCCGTGATCTCTTTCTTCAACTCACCCTCGCCAAAATAGAAACCGATGCGCGCCTGATCCGTGGCCGCCGTACCGTTGGGGTGATAATGCATGTTGGTGTTAATCGTTTGCCCGTTGCGTAGCCACCGCCCCATGCCGTCGGCATAGACGGTTGGCGGCGTTCCGACCGCCCACACCGCCAGCACGTTGAAGAACCCGCTCCGGCCGGCGCCGCCGGGGCTCGAAAACAACACGATGTGGTGAGCGACTTCCCGCGCGCTCGGCCGCACCTCGATCGCGCGCACCCACCGGTCCTCCGGCAGATCGACCGTGACGTTCAGGTTGGGGAAATAGTCGGGGCCGTCGGCAGGAACGCTCACCTCTGGCAGCGCGATAATGAAGTCCGGCTCGCCGAGCTGCCAGCCGAGGACAAACTGGGGCAGCTCAGGCAGGTCCGCGGGGTCGCCTTCTCGGACACCGTTGTCGACCCATCTGACGATCGTGTCGATCTCCTCCTCACTCAAGCTGGGGTCGTTGGCGAACGTTCCGTACGCGGGATCCGCGAACCACGGGGGCATCTGTCGCGTGCGCACGCTCTCCTTGATCGCGTTCGCCCAGGGCCGCGTTTCTTCATAGGTTCTCAACGCCATCGGGGAGACTTCTCCGGGTCGATGACACCTGACGCAGCTCTCATAGAGGATCGGCGCCACGTCTCCCGTGAAGGTCACGTCGTCTTGGGCAGCGGCGCCGGCAGCGGTGCCCGCAAAGCCCAAGGAAACGAAGGCGAGCCACAGGCCCGTCCTCGCCGGCACGGTACGCATCATTGGCGTAGCCCTTTCGTTGATTGACTTGCTGCCTCACTCAGACCACTCACGCGCACAGGATAACATGGCGGGTGTCACTGCGTGCAGCTACGAACTGGGAACTAGCGCCTCTCACTCGCCCCCCACGCCCGACCCGCCCTACGTGCCCTGCCCGTCCCTCCTCGCCCCAGCGTCATGGCGCCGCGACCGGGCTGCGAAGGAGCCGTGCCATCAAGTCGGTCTTGAACGCGTCGGTCGTGTCGTAGCAGTAGCGCGCGTGGCTCGTCGATCTGATGTTGGCGGCGACGAACAGATAGGGTTTCTCGGGAATCTCCGGTTCGCCGGCCGCAATTGCTCGGTCGTCCGGGAGCGAGCCGATGACGATGGGCAAGGGCTCGCAGGTGATCAGGTGCGGAGAGGTAGCGTACCCGACCGCCAGCGTGGCGAATGGGTTGAACCCGTCGACCGCAAAGCGTTTCGTCCAGAGCGCCAACCAATCCCGCGCCGGCTGCGTGAGCCATTGAGCTCCCGGTGGTCCCGCCGCGAGACGATCGAGGTCCTCAGGGAGAAGCCAGACCTTGGACGACAGTTCCCACGGCGCCAGCGTGAGCGGCACGCCCGAATCCAAGATGACCTGAAACGCGTCGGCATCCAGCTCGAAGTTGAAGTCTCGATGCGGGACCCCGATGGCCTCGCCGGTGATGAATGGCTGGTCCGGGCGCCGACCGGCCACGGCGATGACCTGCGGAATCCGACGCGCAAGCTCAGGATGATTTCCAAGG
>JAPULZ010000237.1 GCA_027294455.1 Gemmatimonadota bacterium | reverse complement strand
GACCTACGGATTAGAAGTCCGTTGCTCTATCCAGCTGAGCTACGGGCGCCTGACCACAAAAGATAATGAAATTGGCGCGCTAGGAATCGCGGTTCCGGCCCAGGCGGGTCCAGATGAGAATCACACCACACCCCGAACGGGGCCCGGCGTACTGCACCGGAATCTCCGTGATACGACGGAACACCTCGATCCCTTCGATATCGCCCGGGCCGAGTCCCTCTTGCCAGTCGCTTCCCATCTCGAGGTTGTCCACAAGAACCCGCGTGTTGGGACATCCGGTGATCTGCACTCGGGCCCGGCCCGCGGTCACCCGCTGGATGGTGACACCGGGAACCGCCCGCAGGAGGTCAGCGATCTCCCGCGCGGCGAACCGCTCCTCGATGTACTCCCGGTCGATGAAGAAGCCGAGGCCGGTCGCCTTCCGCTGGTAGAACCCCACCCGTCTAAGATGAGGGACTTCGGCTTCGGCCGTCACGGTCACCGGGTCGAGCTCGGTGCCGATGCGTTTGATATGCAGCACCACCGTGATGATCTGACCGTCGGCGAGCCGCACCGGCCCATCGACCATCACGTCGTACCCGATCCTGCGTGCCGACACGAAGAATTGACCCGGGCGCGGTGCGACCACGGCAAACCCTCCGGAGTCATCCGTCCGGAAGGCGGCCACCGAGTCGCCCAACGTGGTCGTGAGGGACACGATGACGTCGGACAACCGGCGGTTGGTGACCACCTCGCGCACGACGCCCTGCACCGTTTGCGCCGAACCGGTACTCGGCACGAGCGATACCCCGGCGCACACCAACAATACGGAAATAGGTTTCATCGCCACATTCACGTCGACGCGGTTTGGAGACAGCCGTGATAGCACTGGTTTTGCCGAAACGTTCCACCGAGTCGAACCGGGCCCCGGTGGACGGGAGAGCTGTTGGGGGCTAGCCGACCCAAGATCCCACGAAACCCAGGAGCACGAGCACCAGGATGACCCAGCTCGTCAGGTACAGCAAGAATTCCCAAGGGACGTCCTTGGATTGGGAAGGCATGGGAATGGCGGATTGCGCCAGGACCCCGACACCTCTTCGTCGCCGGTCTGCCAGTACGCGGCGGTCGATCCCGTCGCGACGGTCGGCCGTCAAGTGGCTCGGAAGCCGATTGGTCACCAGCATCCGGCGATCGCCTTGCCGACGCCCGTCCTTCTCTCGGCGTTCGGCCCGCTCCCTGCGTCGTCGCTTTTCGTACAGTAATTTCATGTCCGCCCGAACAGGGTCCAGGAGAAAAGATGAACGACGGGGCCTGAATCTGCCAGAGTTTCCCTACAAGTTCAAGCTCCCGGGCGCTTCTTAAAGGAAAGGTTCCGGATTTCCCGAGGGCACGGGCCCTGCAGCTGACATTCGCCGGTCCGGGGTCCATTGGGTCAGGCCGCGACATTTCCCGGGATGGTATGTCGAGGATTCGGCGATGGAATATCGAATTGTTGTCTAGAAACTGTAGTACAAGCGCTACACCAGACGTCCCCAGACATCGTCGTCATCACAAGCAATAGCAGAGGATTACATGCATCCGACCCGCGGATCCACCTTCCTGGCCGGTTTCCTTGCCGCTTCGCTCCTCCTGGCCGTGGCGTGCCAGGAGCCGGGCCAACCCCCGTCGGCGCCGTTCGTGCCGGCGGCGGCGGCCGGGGACGTGTTCCCCGAAAGCCCCTACCTGTACGGCATCCACGATCTCGACACCGGACCCCAGGAGTACATGGATCGCATCGCCGCCGGTGGAGCCACCGGGTGGCTCACCGCCACCATCGCTATCGGCAGCGATCCCAACAACACCGGGGGCGACGACTTCACGCAGTGGAGCAATCAGGGACATACCGTCATCGTGCGGTTGAACAACGGGTACTGCGGTGACGGCACAATTCCCATCCCGGACCGGTACGATGCGTTCGCACAACGCGCCGCCAACTACGTCGCGGCATCCCGAGGCGCGCACATCTGGATCATCGGCAACGAAACCAACCTGGCCGGCGAGTGGCCGCACCCGAACGGACGCAAGTCATACGTGTCACCGCAGGCCTACGCGACCCTCTTTCGCAAGGTCTACGACGCCATCAAGGCCGTGCGCCCGGACGACAAGGTCGTCTCCCAAGCGCTCGCCCCCTTCGCGGGACCGTACGGTGAGGGCACCGCCTGCGGGTATCCCCACGACGGCAACCCCATCAACTGGGTGCAGTACCTCAATCAGATGTTGACGGCCATCGAATCGACCGGCGGGATCGACGGCATTGCGTTGCACATCAATTCTCGCGGCTACACCTGGGACGCGATTCACAGCACGGGGACGATCACGGCCGCCGGGCAAACCCTGTACTCCAGCTTCTACGTCTACAAGGACTGGGTCGACTTCGGGATTCCGCAATCACTCTACCATCTCCCGCTCTACGCCACCGAAGCCAACGGCATCTTCTATTGGTCCGGCGGGCACCCCGAGAGTCCCGGCTCCCACTATGAGCCCGGGTGGATGCAGGAGATCTACGCCGAGATCGATCGGTATAACCAAGCGGCCGCCACCGCGGGCAAGCCCATCTACCGGGCCGTGAACATGTATCGCTGGTGCGCCTGGTGTGACGGCTGGAACATCAATGACAGTCCGTACAAAGGTCAAATCCTGACGGACCTCGAGCAGGCCGTGGCGGCAGGCTACACGTGGCCGACCGGCGGAAGCGGCGACGGCGACGGCGATCCGACCGTGCCCGACGGCGACAACGTGGCGTTGCAGACCGTCGAGTGGGCCGCGAGCAGCTCGTTCAACGGCTCCTTCGGCGGCGACAAGGCGTACGACGGCGTGCTCACTCCCACGAGCAAGTGGACGAGCGACGGCGCAAGTGCCGAGTCGTGGCTCGCGCTCGATCTCGGCGGGGACCACGACGTGACCGGCTTCATCGTCCGCCACGCCGGCGCGGCCGGCGAGCTTACCGGCTACAACACGCAGGCGTTTCGCGTGGAGTCAGGAACGTCGCTGGGCGGGCCGTGGACGCCCTTGACCACGGTGAACAACGCCGGGCAGGACAACACCAGCGTCACGGTGCTGGCAGCGCCCGCGAGGGCTCGGTGGATACGGCTCTACATCACCGACGCCGGCACGGACAACTATGCTCGTATTCCCGAATTCGAGGTGTACGGCGCGCCGGCACCCGTGGATCCCCCGGACGGCAACGTGGCCCTGGGAACCGTATCGTGGACGGCGAGCAGTTTGTTCAACGCGTCGTTCGGCGGGGACAAGGCCTTTGACGGCATCCTGTCCGCGGCCAGCAAATGGACCAGCGACGGCTCGGGCGCGGAATCGTGGCTGGCACTCGACTTGGGCCGGAGCTACGACATCACGACGTTCGCCGTGCGGCACGCCGGCGCGGCGGGCGAGCCGGCAATGTACAACACCCAGACGTATCGCCTGGAATCCGGCGCGTCGGCGGACGGACCCTGGACCGTGCTCGCCACCGTCGACAACAGCGGGCGAGACGACAGCAACGTCACGGAGCTGCCAACCGCAGTCACCACCCGCTGGGTGCGACTCTACGTCACGGACGCCGGCACCGACCACTACGCACGGATACCCGAGTTCGAGGTCTACGGCACGGAGACCCCCATCGAGCCCGGTGGCGACGACCTGATCGGTAACGGGAATTTCGAGAACGGCCTCGCTGGTTGGTCCACCTGGACCGAGCGGGGTAGCCTCAATCCCGAAGTGATCGCCGGCCGGCTCCACCTGCGCAGCGCCAACCACAACGGGGGCGTGTACCAGCAGTTCAACACCGGTGGAGCCGGGGCCGAGGTGAGTATCGCCGGATCGTGGGCCAGCGATCCCACTGTGGCCAACGCCCAGTGGGCCGAGGTGCTGGTGATCAACGGGCCCCGCCTGCCCCAGAACGGGACCGACGTGAACGACGGGCAGTCCGATGTCGTCATGATCTACAAGAACGACACCTGGGCAAGCCCCGGCGGATGGTCGGGATCGTTTCGGGAGAGTTCGCCGGTCGCCTCCGTGGGATCGTTCGTGGCGCAGGGCGACGTGGCCACCATCATCCTCAAGAGCGGCAACGGCGGGGGCACGACGACGGGCACCCGGTACGATGATGTGGTCGTGTCGAGCAACACCCCGCCACCGGTGGGCAACCAACCGCCCACCGCCGTCGTCTCGGCAACGCCCACGAGCGGGGATGCCCCCCTCTCGGTGAGCTTCGACGGGAGCGGCTCCAGCGACGCTGACGGTGACGCCCTCACGTTCTCCTGGACGTTCGGTGACGGCCCCGCGGCCGTAACGGGTGCGACTGCCTCGCACACGTATGAATCGGCCGGATCGTTCACCGCCACACTGACCGTCGACGACGGCCGCGGTGCCACCGACACGGCGACGACCACCATCACGGTGGGCCAGCCGCCGCCACCGCCACCCCCCTCCGGCGATCTTCTGACGAACACGGGCTTCGAAACTGGTGGTACCGAGGTGGCCAACGGCTGGACGGCCTTCGCCACCGACGGTTTCGGCGCCGCGTACGTCGTGGCCACCGACCAGGTGCACGGGGGCACGCACAGCCAGGCGATCCACACGCCCCAACCCAGTGGGTCCGACCGATACGCGGGCGTCTACCAGGTCGCTTCCACCACGCCGGGGACTGTCTACACCATACGCGCCTGGAGCCGCACCCACTTCGCCGGTGGCAACTCCTGGGATCACATCGCCCGGCTGGGAATCGATCGTACGGGCGGCACAGACTTCACGTCCGCCGATGTCCAATGGCACGAATTCAACTCGGCCAAGGACGCCTGGCACGAGCTCGAACGCGCGTTCACCGCGACGGGGCCGGCCACGACGATCTATCTGCAATCGTGGCGCAAGTGGGCCGCTGGCGGAGGCTCGGTGGCCTGGTTCGACGACGTCGCGATGTCGGCGGATGGGATCGATCCGCCACCACCACCGGGAGACGGCGCCCCGCCCACCGCCGTCGCGACCGCCAATGTGACGAGCGGCATCGCACCGCTCACTGTGGACTTCGACGGCACCGCGTCGAGCGACCCCGATAACGACGCCTTGTCGTTCGGCTGGGATTTCGGGGACGGAAGCGGCGCCGCGGGGCCAAGCGTATCGCACACCTACACGCAAGCTGGTACGCACGTCGCCACCCTCACGGTCAGTGACGGGAAGGACGGCTCCGACAACGCCACCCTGATCATCAGCGTCACCAGCGAATTCATCGAGATGCCCCCCTACTGTCCGGCCGCGCTCAATTTCCCGGCCATCCGCCAGGAGTTGAACGCGCAGGGCCAGGACCTGGCGCACGTGAAGATCGGATTCCATACCGGGCCGGGAGGCAACGCAAACGGTTTGGGTGACTGGATGCGGTGCCTGGATGCGGCCCGCGTGCCCTTCTTCCTGAAGAGCGCCGACGCGGCCGGGCCGATCTGGGAGGCCGCCCAGATCAAGCAGGCCAGCGGCGTACCGCACACCCTGGTGTATCGGCGCAGCGTGGGTGACGGGAATCCGGACGTGCCCGACTACAACCTGCCGCCGCTCCAGGCCGCCATACAGCACTGGGACTGGCACCGGGGGGTGTTTCCACCGGAACTCGAACAGTTCAAGCACATCATCTGGCTCGAGACCATCAACGAGGTGGACAAAAACCGGTCCGAATGGCTGGGCGAGTTCTCCTACCACACCGCGCTGATCGCGATGGAGCAGGGATTCAATTATGCGGCGTTTGGGTGGTCGTCCGGCGAACCTGAGCGTGAGCACTGGGAAGGCCCGTGGATGCAGAAATTCCTCGAGCTGGCCGGCAACAACCCCAACCGCGTCGCCGTGGCGCTTCACGAGTACAGCTACGTGCGGAACAACCTGGATCGGCTCTATCCCTATCTCGTGGGCCGATTCCAGACGTTATACGACGTGGCAGACGTGAGCGGGTTCAGGCGGCCCACGGTGGTGATCACCGAGTTCGGCTGGGTATACGACGACGTTCCCCACCCCGAGCAGGCGATTGGGGTCGACATCCCGTGGGCAGCGCAACTCTACGCGCCGCATCCGGAGATGTTGGGCGCCGCCATCTGGTATCTCGGGCCCGGGTTCGGCGGGATCTCGAACGCCGCACAACAGTTGATCGGGCCGTTGACGGAGTATTCGTTGCAGAACTATTTCGTAATTCCGCTACGCTAGCCCGAATGGCGGGGACGCACCTTCCGAATTGTGGGGCGAAGCATGCCTCCCGTGAACCCGGCCCTATCGGGCCGGCGGTGCGTAAGTTACGTTGTCGTGGGACCCTAGCGGCTTCCCACGCCATGTAAAAGTCAAGAAAACTCAGTCCGGTGGTCTCCGCGAACCACCATTTCAAAAACTGTGAGGTATCCCATGAAAAAGATGTGTTCCCGACGCCAGTCCAGTGCTGCCGCGCACATGACCTTGCTTGGACGCGTTTGGACTCTGGGTTACGTTGTGCTCGTTGGCACCGTGGTCGCTGGGTGCTCCGTGGCTACTCCGCGGAATGTGTATATGGATTTCATCCGCCCCGATTTGCGACCTCCCCTCGTCGGAGCACCTCCCAACTCCGATTCCCTGTGGGGGCCGGCGAACGAAAGTGGGCGCGGTGACGGCATCAGCGAACTCCGCCGCGCGGAGCTCGAAGCCCTGGTGAAGCGCTACGCCCCTACGCTGGTGCTTCCTCAGAACGATCACGTCACCGTCGACGACCGCAAGTACTACCTAGTTCCGATCAATGTCCACCTTTTTACCGACACGCTTCGGATAGATCTGATGCGCGCGGCGCCGTACACGTATGACGATTCGATTGACATCGCCTTCCAAACGCTCGATGGCGACTCGCTGCGCGCGTTGAGCGAAGGCATCATGGGCTATCAAACCGACCCAAACGTCCTGGCCGTTCGGTACTTCGACTTTCCGGGGACCAAACCGAAAGAGTGGTGGGAGGCCTACGGCAAATTGCGCACGGGATCGGACAGCGCGCAGTGGGCCCGTCCCACTGTGTACGCACATCCCTTCCTCGACTTCGACAACCGCGTCGTGATTCAATACTGGATGTTCTATCCCTTCAATGATTTCATCGGGAACCACGAGGGGGATTGGGAGCGAATCAACGTAGTGCTGACGCCCGATCGCTCGAGCATCGCGGAAGTGCACTACTACTTTCACGCGCGGAGCGTGAATCTGCCGCAAGGCGAGTACGAGCCCGAAATCGTCGATGGCACACATCCTGTGGTGTACACGGGTGGGCGGATGTACAATATCCTCGATTATCCGATCCGGATCTTCGCTCACGAGAAGAACGAGGGGTCGCACGGAACGTTTCCGTACGCAGGTGAGTGGGAAGCGGCCGGCGGCATGGGGGCACCCGAGAGCGTCAAGGGCCCCGGAAAGGATTCCGCGCGCGTCGTGCCTCACGATCTCTTCAACGTGGTGCTCACTCCCGAACCGAGCCGCCTCGACTACCAGCGACACCCGGATGTGTTGAAGGAATGGGCGTGGCTACTCCTACCGGTGCGGTTCGGCTTTCCGAACGCGGTATCGCTGGGCTCGGAGTTAGGGGTCGATGTCGGAAACCGCGCCTGGTTCGGCCCTGGGTACCATCCTGGGTGGAATCGCACGGCGCCGGGGATGCTCTTCAACGCGTATTCGGTCAAGAAGATCAGCTTCGCACGCTCCGCCATTGAGGACATCCTCCAGCCCTGGTATTGGCTGTACATCTTCCGCCATCCCCGCTACGTACACGACGTACGGGGCGGAGCCATGAGTCGAGATCAATTGGAGCGGCTGGGGTTGGTCCCCCGCGGTGGATGGCGAGAACGAGGGATCGGTACGACCCTCTTCGGTGTGCACCTAGCCTACCCCACCAAGGATTTCTCCGATGCGTTCGACAACTCGACGAACATATCCTTTTGGCGTGGTTTCTGGATGAAAATGCGATTCGGGGCCATGGAATTACTGGGCGGCTATCAAAAATTTGGCCGCCGGGACGGGGGATCGATGTTCGTCTACCCGCTCACCGCGAACCTCGTCGTCCGCACCGCCGATGCGCTCTTCCGACCGTACGCTACCGGTGGGGGAGGGCTGTACGGCTGGCAATCTCGAGTGCGACAGGCCACTGGAGGAGAGTTGGTGAACTCCGGGTGGGACTTCGGATGGAGCGCCGGCGCGGGGGTCGAGTACTATCTCAGGGCGAACGTAGCGTTCGACGTCGGTTTCCGTTATCACCGCACCGTCGGACCCGGACCGTCGGCCGGCATCCCGAGTGATCACATGCAATTCTTCACGATTTGGATCGGCCACTACCTCCGACTATGAAGCAACGCCGGGAAAGCCATCGCCGAAACCTTTGCCGTCCAACGCGCTTGTGGTGCGACGCGATGCGTCGCCCGAGTCGACAGTACCCAAAAAGCGCGCGCCGAATTCGGCGCGCGCTTTTCCTGTTCATTAACCGCCCTGGAGCGTCCTACCGATAGAGCACAACCCTCATGGTGGCAGGATCTCCTCGCCGTCGTCATCCCAATCCATCTCTTCGTCCAACGAGGTCAACGTCTATTCGTCACCGTCCCGCACCGCCGTGAACTCTGTAGGGCTCCCCTGCCCCGACTCAGCGATGGTGATGATGCCCCCCACGACTTCGTAGGTCCCGGTATCGACATCGGGAAGAGCCGGCGGTGTCGACGATCGACTCAGCTTTCCGTACAGACGATCTCGCCTTCCGGTATCTCGCTAGAAGTCGCCGGCCCCGTCCCAACCGATACCGCACATCCGGGACGTCCCCTGGTCCGGTTGATGGCTATCGCATTCCATCCGGTGGAATCGGCCGCGATGATGTGGACCGTCACGTCATTGCCGGAGATGAAATAGTCAGCTCCCGGATGGGTCGCGTACGTTCCGTGTTCGGCGTAGTAGGCCTCTTGGCCATGCACCAGCCGGCGCAAGGCCGCCGGAGCGGCGACCGTGAACAGCGAGTCCCAACTCGCCATGAGGGATTCCTGCTCGGCCCGTTCAGCCGCCTCCAGCTCAGCCTTTTCCTGAAGGTCGACGATCATCACCAGTGCACTGGTGTTGATCCAGAAGAATTCATCTTCGTCGTATTCCTCGTGAACCCTGAACCATCCGTCCGTGCCGATCTCGACAACCCTGATGTTGAAGAAGTCCTCGTTCTCGGTCGAGCCGGCCATCAGAAGGGAGTAGTCCTTCCCGACCTCCAGAAAAGACGGGACGCCGGATTGGGCGACCGCGTAGGCATCTGGAAACGCGACCAGTGCGACGGCCAGGAATGCTGGCGTGAGGGAGCGGGCGGTGACGGTCTTCATAGCAGCCTCGACAAGGAGATTTCACGGCAACCATACCGTGGGCTACCGCCACACCGCTGTGAAGCCAATCACACTGTGGAGGCGAGCCCCCCGCCCAGGGTTGACCGCCGGGAAACAAGTCGTAATGGACAACCATACAGTTGTTATATGCAACTACCAACGTCGAGGCAAGGCCCATGACAGTGGCTCCGAGAGTCCGCCCAGGCCGCCCGCTTTGCAGCCCTCAACGGGAGAGACCGCTCGGTTGTGACGGCACGGACGTCGCGTTATCGTTTTTCCCATGACGCCCCGGCCCCGCGGGGTTTCCCTAGAATTCTCTCACAGGGAGGACGTATGAAGCCCTGGATCGCGATGACCGCAGGCGTGGTGTTCTTGGCGTGCAGCGGCGAAGAGGCACCACCGGCCGATCAGTCCGACGCACCGGATTTCGAAACGACGCAGGTCGCCGACGACGTTTACCGGTTCCGCTTCAATCGTCACAACGCGCTATTCGTCGCCACGCCAGAGGGCGTGGTCGCATTCGACCCCATCTCCACGACGGCGGCCGCCATTTACGCCGACGAAATCAAACGACTCGTGCCGGATGCCCAACTGGCCGCGATCGTCTACAGCCACCGCGACGCGGATCATGCTACGGGCGCCGCTGTGCTTCGCGAAGCGTTCGGCGTGGACGCTCCGATCTACGGTCACGTGAACTCGATCGAGCCTTTGCAGGAAGCGGCCAACCCCGATCTCCCCGTCCCCACCGTGGTCGTCGAAGACCAAATGACCATTGGAGAGGGAGAGACGGCCATCGAGCTGCACTACCTGGGCAGGAGCCACAGCGATGACATGTTGGTTGGCTTTCTGCCGGCCAAGGGCATCGCCTTCGCCGTGGATTTCGTCTCCAAGGACGGGCTGGGCTATCGGGATCTCGCGTCGTTCCATTTCCCGGACATGTTCACGGCCATTGAGGGCCTCCAGGAAATCCCGTACGAGCAGATCGTGTTCGGGCACGGGGATTCGGGCGACCGAGCAACCATCGACCGGCAGCTCAAGTACTACCGTGACCTCGATGCGGCCGTCCGGGCGGCCATCGCCGAGGGGTTGAGCGAAGACGAGTCGGCCGCAAGCGTCATGCTGGAGGATTATCGCGACTGGAATCGCTACGAGGAGTTTCGCGAGCTGAATGTGCGCGGGATGTACCGTAAGCTGACCGCGTCTGACTAGACCGAACCCGCGCCACGGGCGCGCGCCCTCACGCGACGCGCGCCCGTGTCACCGTCCGTTGAACCGCGGCCGGCAAAAAGACGGCCGCGGCAAATGCAACCAACGCCACCCCCGCGAGCACGGCAAACACCCAGTAGAACCCGCCCGTGCGGCCACTGATGATGGCCACCAACTGCACCGCCACCGGTGCGGCCCCGAACGACAAGACGAACTTGATCCCGAACGCCAGCCCATGCCGCCGGTTGGGAGTGTAGCGTGCGAGCAACATGTTCTCGGCGGGAAGCTGCGCCGCTCCTGACATCACCATGAACATGGCGATCAACACGAGCGGGATCCCGGTGAAAGAGGCGGCAAGCCAAATGGCCGGGATCTGAATGAGAATGGCTGTCACGTACACGGTCTTGAGGGGATAGCGATCGGCGAGGTATCCGCCCGTCACCTGCATCACACCCGCGGCCGCGTAGACACCTGCCACCAGCAACCCTACACCTGCGGTCCCTTCCCCGAGCAAGCCGTCGTGCCGCTCCGTGAACAGCTTTGGCAGCGCAGTCTGAATCGTGTGATACACGAGACCCGCGAGGAACATCGTGACGAGGAGGATGGTGAACACCCGGATCATGTCTCCGCGGGATTCACCACTTTCTTCCGTGGTACCCGCCACCTCTCCGGTCAGTCCCCCACTCGTCATCTGGAAGAGCAACGACACGCCCGTCAGGGCACAGACGATACCCGGAACGATGAACGCCGCCCGCCAGCTCACCGCGTCGATCAGGATGCCGGCGGTCAACCCCGCCCCGGCGGTCCCGAATGATCCGAAGATCCCGTTGAACCCCAGCGCCTTCCCCCGTTTGGGCCCGGCGTTTTGCACCAACCAGGGAATGCCCACCGGGTGATAGATGGCCGCGAAGAGGCCGATTCCGGTGAGCGCCATTACCAGGGCCCCAGGGGTGGAGGAGAGCCCCGCTGCCACGGCCGAGGCGCCCATCCCGAAGAAGTAGAGCACCATCATGACCGGGGCGCCGACGCGATCGCTGAGTAGCCCCGCCGGGAGGGCGGCGACGCCCACCATGAGGGACCCCAGCGTCCACAGACCGATCAATTGGTGATACGGGAGTTGCCATGCCCGCTCCAACTCCAAGACGATGATGAAGTAGAAGGCGGTGCAGAGGTGGACGTAGAGGTGGCCGAGGCACGAGTAGGCCACGATCGACCGGGAGCGCATTACCATGGGGGGATGCCCGAACCCGGACGGAATGCGGCGTCGGCCGCGTGTTCGGATTCGCCGGTGACGTTCTGAGATAGCACATGAGGCGGAGGCGTGAGACGACGGGGCTGGACCGCCCTGGGTCTCACGCCCTACCCCTCATCTTTCGACCGTTTCCGCTCGCTGAAGAAACCGTAGACGACCATGCCGACGATAAAGAGCACCAGTACGACGACGGACGCGAGGAAAAACAGGGCAACGAAATTCGTTCCACTTCCGAGCAGTCTTGCCACCGCCGCGATGACCAGCCCGAGGAGGAAAACCTTCCACCAGATTTCTAGCATCATGGGGCAAGATCCTCCCGAGCTCTCGTGCGCCTACTCGACTCTACGGAACGTCCCTTTCAACTGGGTGCCGATCCCAAACGTCTCGGGCCACGTGACATGCAGCGTGCCCCCCTCGATGCGAAACGACAGCGTCACGTCATTCTCCTCCCAGTCGGCCATGTAGTTCGGATCCTTCGTCATGTAGGCCTGGGTATGGAAGACCTCGCTGTGAAGGAGCGCTGCATGTCCTCGCTGACGAGGGCCTAGAATACGCCCTGGGACTCGCGGTAGCCAGTAGCGGGACGTGTACGGCCTTCGGTCATTCCGATTGCGCTCGTCGGCCTTACTCCGGTGTCAGGGCCGCCACCGGCTCGACACTGGTGATGCGACGGGCCGGCACGAAACTCGCCAGGAGACCGATGACCGCCAAGGTCGCCACCACCGTGCCGAACACGACAGGGTCGCGTGCGTTCACCTCGAAGAGTACGAGCTGCAGCGGGCCGGCCGCAGCGACTGCCAGGCCTAGTCCGACTCCCAAACCCACCACCAACTGCACCACACC
>JAPULZ010000236.1 GCA_027294455.1 Gemmatimonadota bacterium | reverse complement strand
CTCAGCACCCTGCGCAGCGATCTTGCCTACGCCGTTCGCATGATCGTGAAGACCCCAGTCGTGACGCTCATCGCGATCGTGTCGCTGGCGGTCGGCATCGCCGCCAACACGTCGATCTTCAGCCTGCTCCACTCGTGGATGCTCCGTCCCCTTCCCTACGCCAACGCCGACCGCATGGTGCTGATCTACGAGGATAGTCGCAACGACCCGGACGATGCCGACCCGGTAGCCACTGCCAACTTCTTCGACTGGCGGGAGCGGGCCACATCCTTCGACACGTGGATCGCCTCCAATTTTCGGCGGGGCAGCCTGACCGGGGTCGATCAGCCGCAGCGGCTCGTCATCTCGAACGTCACACCGAACTATTTCTCGGCCCTGGGCCAGGAACCCATGCTGGGCCGAACGTTCTTGCCCGACGAGGGACGTCCGAGCAGCTCTCCCGTGGCGGTGTTGGGCGAGACCGTGTGGCGCACTCAGTTCGGTGGCGACACCGCGCTGGTGGGTTCCACCATCATGTTGAATGGCGAGGCCCACACCGTCGTTGGCGTCGTCGAGGAGACGTTCGATTTCATTATCGGCGGCGTGCAGCTGTGGATTGCCGCCACGTTCGAAGACGCGCGGGACGACCGCCAAACCCGGGGCCTCACGGTGACCGCGTGGTACCGCGGTGACGTGACACTCGAGCAAGCCCGGTCGGAGATGGCCACCATCGCGTCACGCCTCGAGGAAGAGTATCCCGCGACCAATGAGAACTGGGGCGTCACCGTGCGGCCCATCAGAGAGCAATTTCCCCAGACGACCGACCGGGGATTGATCACGATCCTCATGGCCGTCGTGTTGATGGCGTTGCTCATCGCGTGCGCCAACGTGGCCAGCCTGCTGCTGGCCAAGACCGAAGCGCGGCACAAGGAGCTGGCTGTGCGAAGCGACCTCTTCGCGGGCAAGGGCCGCATCGTCCAGCAGCTTCTCACGGAGAGCGTGCTCCTGGCCCTCATCGCCGGAACCATCGGCATGGTCGCGTCGATTTGGGGCGTCCGTGCCCTCGCCGCCGTCATCCCGGCGATATTGCCCCGCGTGTTCCTCCCCACGTTCGACGGGGGCGTCGTGGCCTTCGGCGTCGTGTTGTCCGTGGCCTCCGGCCTCACCTTCGGGGTGGCGCCAGCATTACAGGCCTTCTCGGGCGACTTGCGAGCCGCGCTGACGGAGACGACACGCGGAGGCACGGCCACAAAATTCAAGAAACGGCTTCGCGGCGCGTTCGTCATGGTGGAGTTCGCCATGGCATTGACGATTCTCATCGCGGCCGCCGTGTTGACAGACGTCTTCACAAGCACACTCGACATCGATCCAGGGTACGACGCCGAAAATCTCCTGACCATGGAGATCACGCTTCCACAACACAAATACGAAGACGGCCCGGCCATGGCCCGGTTCTTCGATGACATCGAGCGTGAGCTCCAAGAACTCGCCGGCGCGCGCGGCCTGGCGTTCATGAATGAACTGCCACGCTCCTTCGGCCTTCCACGCACATCGTTTACCATCGACGGCCAGCCGGTGGAACGAAACGAAGAGCCCCGGGCACGATGGCTCACCCTCAACGCAGCGTATTTCGCGACCCTGGGTATCCCGCTCCGCGACGGCCGGACGTTCACCGACGCCGACCGAGCCGACGCACCGCCCGTCGTGATGGTCAATCAACAGTTTGCGGATCGGTTTTTCGAGGACAGCGACCCCATCGGCCGCCGCATCACGGTGCGCGGGGAATCACGCGAGATCGTCGGGGTGGCGAGCAACATCGCGCAGACGCGCCTCGCCGGTCTGGAGCCCATTCAGCCGGCTGTCTACTTCCCGTTGCCCCAGCTCCCCTCCCGCACCATGCTGGTAGCCATTCGGACCCAGGGCGACCCGTACGAGGTGGCGGCGCCCGCACAACGCGCCGTCTGGAGCGTGGACGTCGACCAACCCATCGCGGCCGTGCAGACGCTGGAAGAGTTCATCGAGACGCAGATGGCTGCGATCGATCTCCTCGGAAAAATCATGTTCCTGATCGGGTTCGTGGCGCTGGCGCTGGCGGCCATCGGGATCTACGGCGTCATGGCCTACTCCGTCACGCAACAAACCGGCGAGATCGGGCTGCGGATGGCGCTCGGCGCCAAGCCGCGCCAGGTTCTCATGCAGATCACCCGGCAGGGCGCCCTGCTGGCAGGGGCCGGGATCGTGATCGGCACGCCGCTGGCGATCGTGGTCAGCCGCATGATCGCCGGTCTGCCGGTCGACATCCCCGGCGCGTCCACCCAACTGAACAGCTCGGCCGTCATGCCCATTCTCTGGGTGAGCGTGATCCTCACCAGCGTGGGGTTGATCGCCTGCCTTCTGCCGGCGCGGCGCGCGACGCAGATCGATCCGGTGGTGGCGCTGCGGGAAGAATAGCAATGGGGGAATGTCGCATTCCCCCATTGCCTACTCCTCTCGCAAGACCGCCATGGGGTCCAACCGACTCGCCCGCCGCGCGGGCACGTAGGTCGCGAGCAGCGTGACGAGCCCGAGGACAACCGCGAGCGTTCCATACACCAGCGGATCGATCGCCTCGACGCCGTACAACAGACTCGCTTGGAAGCGGGTGAATGCCGCGGCGAAGACGAGACCGACCGCGATGCCCGCGGTGGCGAGCCACGCCCCGCTCTTGAGTATCTGGGCGACGATGTGCATCGGCTCCGCGCCCAGCGCGATACGCAAGCCGATCTCCTGGGCACGCTGCCCCACCGAGTAGGAAATCACACCGTAGATCCCGACCAGAGCGAGCGTCAATGCGACTCCGGCAAAGACACCCAGTAGAATTAGGGCGAATCGGGAACGCGCGACGGACTTGGATACCCGCTCGTGCATCGTCGCCACGTCGCTCACCACCACTTGAGGATCCAGGGTGCGCACGGCTCGTCTCACCCGCGAGACGGTGGCGGTTGGATCACCAGCGGTGTGCAGGACGAGGTTCATCTCGTCGATCAACCACGGGTAGAGGGCCTGGCCGTACGGCGCGTAATAGGCGGGCTCGGGATCGATGTCCAACGAATATTGGTTGACGTCCTCCACGAGCCCCACGATTTCGATCCACCGTTCGCCGGAGCCCGAGATCGCCATCCGCTGGCCGATGGGGTCCGTGCCGTCGGCAAAAAACCGGCGGACGAAGGATTGGTTGACGATCGCGACGAGTGGAGCATCCAGAGCGTCGAACTGATTGAAGGCCCTCCCCCGCTCAAGGGTGATGCCCATCGCCGGGAAGTACTCCGCGTTGATGAGATGGTAGCCGTAGTCGCGCTTTTCACCCTCCTGTTCGACCGGTTGGCCGTCGATTTGGACGCTCCAGGTCCATTCGTCGTCGCCGAACGGGAGGAACTTCGTCGCACCGGCGTATTGCACATCGGGCGCCCTCCGCAGTTCCGGGATCAACTGGTCGAGAAAGGCTGCCTGCGCCGCCACGTCCGGATAGCGCGACCTGGGCAAAGTCACCTTCATCGTCATGACGCCGGCGGCGTGAAAGCCGGGATCGACCCGCATCAGCCTCAGGAATGTGCTCATCATGAGGCCGGCGGAAATGAGGAGCACGAGGGAAAAGGCCAGTTGCGACACGGCAAACCCGGTGCGGAGCCGATGTTGCGCTCGTGTTCCCGTGGTTGACCGACTGCCTTCCTTGAGAAACCCCGCCACATCCGGCCTCGACGAGTGCAACGCGGGCACGATGCCGAACACGAAGCCGGTGAGCAGGGACATGAGCGCGGCAAAGGCCAGCACGCGGCCGTCGACGGCAATCTGGTCGACGTGCGGGAGACTCTCCGGCGCCACCGTCAACAACAGCCGGGTCGCTCCGATGGCCACGAGCACGCCGGCCGCTCCTCCGGCCACGGCCAACACGAGACTCTCGGTCAATTTCTGTCGTACCAGCCGGCTGCGTACCGCCCCAAGGGCCGTTCGCACGGCGAACTCCCGTTGTTCGGCCGTCATGCGCGCCAACATCAAATTCGCCACGTTGACGGTAGCGATTAGGAGCACGATTCCCACGGCGCCTAGCAGGACGAACAGCGCCGGCCGAATGTTGCCCACGACCTCGTCGGTCATCGATACGACGTTGACACTCCAGCCGGTCAAGAACGCGGGCTGCTCTTGCCGCAGGGCGTCCACCACTCGCTCCATGTCGGCCTGCGCTTGGTCGAGCGTGACCCCTTCGCGCAACCGTGCGACGACGTTCAGTGTATGTGAGCGCCAATTCTGTAATGCGTCTTGGGAGAGTCTGCGCGGAATCCACAGGGCAATATCCTGATCGAGGAATTCGAAACCGGGGGGTAGCACTCCGACTATTTCGTACGACCCCGAGCCGACCCCCACGGTTGTACCCACTACGGCGGGGTCGCCTCCGTACCGCCTCTGCCAGAACATATGGCCAAGAATGACGACCCGGGCTGTGCCGGGCTGTTCCTCTTCGGGCAAGAAGGTTCGCCCGACCACCGCGTTGAGCCCGAGGATGCCGAAGAACGCCGGGGTGACGGATCCCGCCGATACCTTCTCGGGATCTCCTTCGCCCCGAAACGTCAACGGAAACATCTGAAACGCCGCCATGGACTCGAAAACCCTATTCTGCCGACGCCAGGCGTCGAACCCGGCTTGTGTCACGCTGTTGTGGTCCTCGAGAAACCTGCCGCGCTGATCAACCTCGTATACCAAGACCAACTCTTCCGGATCCGGATGGGGCAACGGGTGCAGCAGGACACCGTTCACGACGCTGAACATGGCGGTGGTCGCCCCGATGGAGAGCACCACGGTCAGCAACACCGTCGCCGCGAATGCCGGCCGCTTGATGAGCGTGCGGATGGCGAACCGGACGTCCTGAAGAATCGATTGCATGAAGTCTCTTCCCTCTGGTGTTGTTCGTTCGTGCCTGCCCCGGCCCTCCCGGCGGCAAGCCGCGGCGATCTGACCGATGTCGCCGAATTGTGATTCGGCCTTGGTCCGGGCGTCCTGCGCACTCATGCCGACCGACATGTATTCCTCCACCCGTCCCTCGATGTGGGCCTGCAGTTCCGTGTTGACGTCACCGGCCAGGTCGGCGTGGTCGCGACGCATGGGTCTCCACCCTTCCACCGGCTTCATGGTGCCTTCGCCTCCGAGAGGCCGAGCACCTTGCTCACCGCGTCGGTGTGCCGGATCCAGTTGGCTATTTCGTCGCGGAGTGCCCCCCGCCCGGTGTCGGTGATGTCGTAGAACCGGGCCCGCCGGCGTTTGTCCGAAATGCGCCACTCGCCCTCGATCAGGCCCTGCCGCTGCAATCGATGGAGCGCGGGATATAGCGCACCCTCCTCGACGTCCAGTACGTCTTGCGACAGCTCATGAATCCGCCGTGCGACATCCAGTCCGTGCAGGGGCCCACCCGCGCTCAGTGTCCTGAGGATGAGCACTTCGAGGGTGCCGTAGAGGCCGCCGGCCCCTGCTCTGCCTTCCGGATATGCCATGACTGATTGGACCATCCGATCTCATAAAAGGTTTACATAAACTATTTATGTAACAGAAGAAAAGAAAACTACCACTTTTATATATAACGTATTATTATCGATATTAAGTTGTGCGTTTCACCTCTGGGCGCCAAAACAGCGCTCAGTGACGTCCTACGAGAAGGAAGGAGCGTCCCCATCAAACGGCCCAGATCCTTTACCGACGAAGCCTCCTCTCCTCTGAGCCTGCCCTGGGTGTACATCCTGCTGGCCCTCGCCGACGGCGAGCGCCACGGATATGGCATCATGCGGGAGGTGGAAGCGCGGACCGGCGGCCAGGTGAACCTGTGGCCCGCCACGCTGTATGGCGCCATCAAGCGCATGCTGGCCGCTGGACTCATCGAAGAGGAGTCCACGCGTCCCGATCCGGCGTCCGACGATAAGCGCCGCAAGTACTACCGCCTAGCGGAGCGGGGCCGGCAGGTCCTCGCGAGCGAGACGGCCCGGCTCGCCCAAATCGTCGAGATGGCCAGGGCGAAGGACGTGTTGGATTCCACGGGGCCCGTGTGAAACATCCCGCCAAACAACCGCTGGCCGTGTCGGTCGCCGTGCGCATCTACCGCGCGTTGCTCATGGCGTGGCCCGGTCGTTCGGGTGGCAACTTCACATCGGAGATGGCCCAGGTCTTTGCCGACATCTGCCGGCGCGCCTACGCCGAGCGCGGGCTCCCGGGCCTGGTGCAATCCGCCGTGTACGCGCTGGGCGACCTGTGCCGTCGTGCCCCACAGGAATGGATGGCTCACGTCCGGCCAACCGCCAACAACGACACACGTTTGCCACACAAACCACGATCCCACCGCCGACCAGGCTCCGCGACCAAGCCACTCGTGTTCGACCCAATCGTTCACGACGTACGGTTCGCGCTTCGATCGCTAATCAAGAACCCCGGCTACGCCACCGCTGTGATCTTGACGCTCGCCCTGGGCGTTGGAGCCAACACTGCCATCTTCAGCATCGTCCACGGCGTGCTGCTGACGCCCCTGCCGTACCCCAACGCCGATCGCATCGTCACGATTGCCGAAACGAGCCCTGTGATCGACATCCCTCCAAAGTGGGCATCGGTGTCCAATTACTTGGATTGGAAGGAACAATCGGCGGCGTTCGAGTTCATGGCTCTCTTTCGCGGACGAAGCCGCGCCCTCACCGGCGGAGACGAGCCGCTGTACATCTACACGGCGTTCGTCACCGCCGAATTCTTCGACGTCTTTGCCACGGAACCGTTCTTGGGGCGGGGATTCACGCCGTCCGAGAACGAGCCCGGCGCCGATCAAGTCGTCGTCTTGAGTCACGTGTTATGGAAGCGTCGTTACGGAAGCGATTCGTCCATGGTCGGCAAGACGATCGAGCTGGACGGGCAAACCCCAACCGTGGTGGGCATCATGCCCCCTGGTTTCAGCGCTCCGGCCCGGTGGATCGATCCGGATGTATCCATGGATCTCTGGCTGCCGTTTACCATCGACCTGGCGGCCACCGAGCGTGTCAACCGGTCGTATTTCGTCGTGGGCCGCCTGCGTGGCGACGCAACCCTGGACCGAGCCCAGTCCGACTTGGACGTGATCTCGGCGCAACTGCGAGACGCGTATCCGGGAGCGAACGCGAACTGGATCACCAACTTGATTCCCTGGCACGAGGTCATCGTCGGGAACGTGCGGGCACCGCTGCTCCTCATTTGGGCCGCGGTGGGATTCGTCTTGCTCATCGCCTGCGCCAACGTGGCGAACCTCAAGTTGAATCGCATGCTATCGCGGCGCAGCGAGATCACGATCCGGGCGGCGCTCGGTGCCGGACGCGGGCGCCTCATGCGCCAAGTCCTCACCGAGAGCATGGTCCTGGCCTTGGCGGGAGGCCTCGTGGGTTCGGCGTTCGCGGTTGGCGCGGTGAAGCTGGTGCTCGCAGTGCATCCCGGCAATATCCCCCTGATCGATCGTGTCGGGATCAGTCTACCGGTGCTTGGCGTGACCTTCGCGATGGTGCTCGGCACAAGCGTCCTCTTCGGTGCGCTCCCCGCGCTCTACGCCGCGCGATCCGATCTCGCGGCGGGCATCCGCAACGGTGGGATGCGGGCGCTCGGCGATGGGCGGCGCGACACGAGGAATGCGATCGCCGTCGTCCAGTTGGTCCTGGCGTTTACCCTGCTGCTGGGCGCTGGGCTCGTGGGAAAGAGTCTCGTACGCCTCATGTCGGTGTCTCCGGGTCTCAATCCCGACCAAATCTTCACGGCCACGGTCGCATTACCATGGAATCGCGTTTCCACGCTCGAGGCCCGCGCCGCGTTCGTCACCAACGTCCTTGCCCGCCTCGAGGCGGAACCGGGAGTGACCTCCGCCGCGATGATTAACTCGCTGCCGTTCACGGGCTCCAATGTGTTTCAACCCATCTGGATCGACGGCCACCCGCGACCCGCGCCCGAGCGCGCCGAGGTGGTCGCCTTCCGGGGGGTGAGCCCGGGGTACTTTGGCACCATGGAGATCCCCCTGTTGCAGGGGAGAGACTTCGACCGACGCGATCTGGCCAACCCCCAGACCGCCGTCGTGAACGAGATGATGGCCCGACGCTATTGGCCTGACGAAAGTCCAATCGGAAAGCGATTCAACATCTTCGGAACCGATGTGAACCTCACGGTCGTGGGCGTTGTGGGCAATGTCAAACACTACGGCCTCGACGAGCCGCCCAAACCCGAGGTGTATCAGCCATACACCGGTGAATTCCTGACCACCAAGTCTTTCCTCGTCCATACGGCAGGCGATCCGGCCGGGTTCGGGCCGCGGATGCGCCAAATCATCCTCGCAATCGACCCGGACCAACCCATTCGCGACATGGGCACGATGCAAGCCTATGTGGGCCGCTCCACGGCCAATCCGCGCTTCAATGCCATCATGCTCGGGGTCGCGTCGCTCGTGGCGGTCGTTCTGGCGGCGGTGGGATTGTTCGGAGTCGTCTCCTACACCGTGACCGAACAGACGAGGGAAATCGGTATTCGCATGGCGCTCGGCGCCGGGCAGGGCGGAGTGGTCGGGGCGATCGTCAAGCGGGGTGCCGTACTGGCCGCGGTCGGCGTGGGGGGAGGCATTGGCATTTCGGCCCTGACCGGCAGGGCCCTGGAGGGCTTGCTCTTCGGCATAACCGCGCACGATGCCGCGACCTACGTTGTGGTCTCGCTCGGATTCATCGTCATAACGGTGGCGGCCAGTTACCTCCCGGCACGAAGAGCAAGTCGGGTCGATCCCATGATCGCCCTACGAGAGCTGTAATCGTGCGTCCCAATCACCCTTGCCCTTCCAGGTCCAGCCTGCGAGTTTCCTCGCCACCCCTTCCCAACTCTGAACCACAAACCCGCTGTGCAAAGCCGGAAAACCCAGACACGGCGTCACCACACTCGTCCCCGCCGCCTCCGGGAGCCGCATCCTTGGATCGACCTCCCCGACGATGCGCTCTTGGACGTCAGGCTCTGCGATCTGGGCGTCTCCCTCGAAGGAACGCCACTCGAGCGCCGCCTGGCCCGGCTTTATGACGAACTGGCCCAGAAAGAGATCCGGTTTCGCCCGGCGTGTTGGCTCTCCGACGAATGGTTCGTCCCCGTACTCGTCCCGGGCATCGCCGCACCCTTCTACTTGGCCCATCCACGCCTCATGAGGCTGGAGCGCCACCGGATGTTCGAGGTGGAGGGCGGAACGAAGGCGTGGTGCATGCGGTTGCTGCGGCACGAAGCCGGGCACGCGCTGGAGTCCGCATTCCGTTTTCACGAACGCCCCGAGTGGAAGCGCATCTTCGGCCGAGCCTCCCAGGCCTACCCGGACTACTATTGCCCGGACCCCTTCAGCCGGGACCATGTGCTCCATCTCGACTGGTGGTATTCCCAAAGCCATCCATCAGAGGACTTTGCCGAGACGTTCGCCGTGTGGCTCAATCCGCGCTCCCGCTGGCGACAGCAATACGAGGACTGGCCCGTGCTCACCAAGCTCGAGTACGTGGACGAGCTGATGACGGGCCTTGCAACCGAGCACCCCGTCGTCGCGTCCCGGGCCCGGATCGACCCGCTGCACCGGTTGCGGCAAACGCTCCGGACACACTATCGGGAGAAGCGGGCGCGATATCTCTCCGAAGACCGGGGCATGTACGACGGCCCGCTCCATCGGCTGTTCTCTGCCGACGCACCCCCGGGGTCCCCGCGCGCAACGGCCTTGATCCGGCGGGCGCGAACGGCCCTCAGCGAGCACTTCGCGGCGGGAGATTTAGAGGAGGACTATGTCGTCACGATGGCATTGCGGGAGCTGGTAAATCGTTGCCGCGAACTGAGACTCCGCGTTGCCGCCGGCGACGATGCGATCCGGCCCGAATTGATCAACCTCACCGCGCAGGTGATCGACGACCTGCGTCGCTCCGACAACTGGGTACCGTTGTGACGCGCGTCCTCGTCTTGACGCACCAACGCGTGGAACTACCCGAGAGCGTGAAAGGACTGACCGAAAAAGACAAAGCCCCCTGGAAAACCGAATACGACGTGGTCACCGCGCTCAAGAAGTTGGGTCACGAAACGAAGCTCTTGGGAGGAGCTCAAGAACTCGCCGACATTCGGACGACCCTCTCCGAGTGGAAACCGAACATAACCTTCAACCTCATGGAAGAATTCCGAGGTGAAGGGATCTACGTCCCCTACGTGCTGGGGTACCTACAGCTCATGCGCCAACCATTTACGGGCTGCAACCCCATCGGTCTCCAGCTGGCGGACGACAAGGCGCTCACCAAGAAACTCCTGAGATACCATCGCATTCCCGCGCCGGATTTCGCCGTGTTCTTCCGGGGCCGAAAGAACAGGAGACCCCGTCGGCTGTCTTTCCCGTTGATCGTCAAGTCGAGCACCGAGCACGGCTCCATGGGCATCGCGCAAGCCTCGCTCGTCACCAACGACGAGAAGCTCGCCGAGCGCGTGGAGTTCATTCATGCCCAGCTCGGCACCGACGCCATGGCCGAGGAATATATCGAAGGACGAGAGCTGTACGCCGGCGTGCTGGGGAACCAGCGCCTGGAAACGTTTCCGGTTTGGGAGATGCGCTTCGAGAATCTCGCAGAAGGCGCGCCGCGTATTGCCACCGAGCGGATCAAATGGGATCTGGACTATCAGAAAAAACGCGGGATCAAGACCGGCGCCGCCAAGGGGCTCCCCGAAGGTACGGACGAACGCGTCTGGAAGCTGTGCAGGCGCATCTACCGCATCCTCGGCCTCAACGGGTACGCCCGCATGGATTTTCGACTGACCGAGGACGGGAAACTCTCCCTGCTGGAACCCAATCCGAATCCGGACCTCGCCAAGAACGAGGACTTCGCGCGATCCGCCAAAGCCGCCGGGATTCCATACGAGCAGCTGGTACGACGAATACTGAATCTGGGATTACGGCGACGCTTGCGGGGGAGGTGAACACTTGGTCACTCACTCCGCCCGCAACGCCTCCATCGGACTTACACGCGACGCACGCAAGGCCGGGACGAAACTCGCAGCCGTCGCGGCGACGACGAGCACGGCCACGCCTCCCAAGAGCGCCACCGAATCCAACGGGGTCACCCCGTACAGCAGCATCGTGAGACCCTGGGTCAGCAAACTCGCCAACACGACGCCTACCAGAATGCCCGCGCTCGATAGCGCGATCCCCTCCCGCACGATCATGCTCACGACGCGGCGGGGATGCGCGCCCAACGCCACCCTAAGACCCACTTCGCGGGTGCGCTGGCTCACCGTGTAGGCCATCACGCCGTAGATGCCCATGACGGCCATGCCGAGCGCCAGAATCCCGGCCACGCTCAGCACGACGGACATGATCCGCTGCGGCAGGACCGCTTGCCGCACGAGATCCTCGAACGCCGACGGATTCACGATCGGTAAGTCCGCGTCCATTGCGCGCACCGTCCGGACCAGCGCCGACAGGCGGGTGTGCACGTCTCCGGCCGTGCGCACGTGCACGCGCATGGCCAGCATGGTTCCCTGGGCGTACGGTGTCCAGATGTGCGGCCGGAGCTCCTCGCCGAGTGTGCGGTACTTGGCATTCCGGACGACGCCGACGACCTCCCAGCTTTCGACGCGCTTCCCAAGGGGATCTTCTCCCGGCCAAAAACGACCGGCGAAGGCTTCGTTGACGATCACGACACCCGGGGCGCCGTCCCGATCCGCATCGTGGAACTGGCGTCCGGCCACCAGCGGCATCCCGATCAGCTCGAAGTACCCGGGTGTCACGACGTTTTGGGCCACGATCACATTCTCTCCGGCGGCCGGCTCGTAGCCCTCCACCTGCAGCATTCCGCGCTGTAGTCCGCCCTGGGCCAGCGGTACGGTAAACCCGAGCGCGGCGGCCTCGACCCATGGGATGCCGCGAAGCCGCTGCAGCAGATCGGCGTAGAACTGTGCACCTGCCTCGGGTGTGTATTGACCTTGCTCCAGATCGAGCCGAATCACGGCCACGTCGTGTGGATCGAAACCCAGGTCCGCCTTGGCGGCCTCCTGCAGGCTTCGCAGAAACAACGTCGCGCCCACCAACAACACCAGCGAGCCCGCAACCTGCGCCACGACGAGGAGATTGCGAGCCCCGAAGCGTTTCGCCCGCCCGCTCTCGCCGAGCCCCTTCAGCGCCGGAACGAGATCCGGGCGTGACGCCTGCAACGCCGGCACCAACCCGAACGCTATCCCGGTACCGATGCCCACCAGGCCCGCGAAGACCGCGACGTGCCAATCGACGCCGACGTCGATCGCCATCGGCAGGCCAAACGCCAGCTGTCCAGATGCAAACAGGTCCGTCACCCAGTGAATCAAGAGAAACGCCAAACCGGCAGACGTGCCGGCGAGCAGCACGCTCTCCGTGAGCAGCTGCGTGACCAGGCGCCGGCGCCCCGCACCTAAGGCGACGCGCACCGCGATCTCCGTGCGGCGGCGCGACGCGCGCGTCAGCAGGAGATTGGCCACGTTGGAGCAGGCGATGGCGAGCACCAAAGTGACGATGACCATGAGAATCGTGAGGACGCCCATCACGGCACCTCGGTCGTCGGGCGGCAGCCGAGCTTCGAGTTCGCTCAACACCGTGACAGCTTGTGGCTCGTCCAGTAGCGTCGACCACAGCTCCGGGTATTCGTCGAACAATCGTCGCGCGATGAGATCGACCTGGGCCTGCACCTGAGACACGGTAACGCCGAGGCGCATGCGGCCGACCATGTGCAAGCTCCGCGTGCCGCGCAGATCACGCAGTTTCGTCTCGATCGGATACCACGCCTCGGGGACGACGGGAATCTCCCGCGACAACAAGCCGGCCGGAGCCACGCCGACGATGGTGTAGGCCCGTCCCTCGATCTCGATGGATTGCCCGAGCACGTCTGCCGCGCCGCCGAGATCGCGCTGCCACATGGCGTGGCTCACCACGGCCACCATCCCCGTCTCGGCATCCTCCGTAACGAACCCGCGCCCGTATGGGATCGAGACGCCCAGCATGTCGAAATAGTTGTCACTCACCCGATCCAGGATGGCCCGGCGAGGCGCGTGCCCCGGCAGCTCGAGTACGCCGTCACTCGTCGAGAAGACGGCGACGTCCTCCAGCGCATCGGTTTGCTCGCGAAAGTCGAGGAAGTCCGGATACGAGGTGTTCCCGTACTTGCCGACGTACAGAGTCACGAGTTCTTCCGGCGCTTCGATGTGCGGGGCGCGCCGGAACAGCATGGCGTTGGCGATGCTGAACAGGGCCGTCGTGATGCTGATCCCGAGCGTCAGCGACACGACGACGACTGCCGCAAATCCAGGCTCGCGCAGCAGGTTGCGCGCCGCATACCGCACGTCGAGGCCCAGCACGTCGACGGCACCCTGCCATCGGGGTCGCGAGCGCCGAGGGGGTCGCGGCCCGCCGCCCTTGGCCGCTCTGCGCTCCGCCACAGCGGTCGTCAGCAAGGCACCCAGCTCACGTCTCCAGAAACGCACTCGGAGGCGGAACGGGCCCTCGCGCAGCTCGTCGTGCATGTCCGCGAACGCCACCGAGGCTTGCTCAGCATAGTCCGCTCCGAGGGACGGGACCAAGACCCGCACGAGTCGTGCGTGCAGGCGGGTCGGCCAGGCCGATGGCGACGCCACGATTACCTCGCCTTTTCTTCGAGGAGGTTGGTGTCCGCCACCATCTGATTGAGCCGTCGGATTCTCAGGGCCTCCTCCTGCACCACCCGCCGGCCCAGGTCCGTGGCCACGTAGTACCGGCGGCGAACATCGGCCGATTCCACCCCATCGGGCTTGGTCGTTTCCTCCAGGAGCCCCGCCTGGACCATCCGCTTGATCGCCGCATAGAGGGTGCTCGTCCCCAACTCCAGCTCGCCCTGCGTGCGACGGCTGATGTCCTTGATGATGCTGTAGCCATGCAGCCCATCTTCCAACAGCGACACCAGGATCTGGAAGACGTGAGACTGCAACGGCAAGTGGCTCTTCGGGTTATGCGATTGCTCCACGGAATCGTTCTCCTGGTCCATGATGGACTATAGCATGTGATGCTATAGCCTACGGTGGAGGTCTGGGTAGAGTTTCAGGCCGCCGGCCCGCGCCGGCGGTACTCAGTGGGATGATTTGAAAGAGATGTCATATGAAATGCGGATCGGAGCCACTAATTGGGAGAATGTGGGCACATGACGAGGGAGATCCCCGGGGGATGAGGCAGGATGAGTTGCACGCGGAGTTGGAGCGTCATCACGCCGACGGATTCGGCTGGGCCCTCAGCTGCTGCGGGTGGGACCGCACCGAGGCGGAGGACGTATTGCAGACGAGCTACCTCAAGGTTCTCGAAGGCAAGGCGCGATTCGGCGGCCGGTCGAGTTTCCGCACCTGGCTGTTCGCGGTGATCCATCGAACGGCGCTCGAGCACGCCCGTCGCACCCGAATGCAGCGGACCGGGCTCCTGCGCGGGATCGCGAAACGGGCCCTCGAGCCGCCAGCGGCGATGAACCCAGAGGTGTTCATCACCCAGACCGATGCCAACGAGCGGCTGCTCGAGGCCCTGGCGGCACTGGCCAGGCGCCAACGCGAGGTGTTGCACCTCGTGTTTTATCAGGGGCAGACGATCGCACAGGCTGCCGCGGTGCTCGAGATCTCCCTGGGGACCGCCCGAACCCACTATGAACGTGGAAAGGCCAGGCTGCGGGAAGCACTGGCGGGGGCGTTGCAACGATGATCCAGCACAACGGGTTGATGCCTGAAGACGAAGTGCTGACCGAAGTGTTTAGCGAGCTGCGCGACGAAACGCGTGCCCGCACTCCGTCCTTCGAGCAGGTGTTGCGGCGCGCGCGGACCAAGCACTCGCCCCTGATGCCGCGGCGGCTGGTGCCGATCGCTGCCGCCGTGGCCGTCATCGCTGGTACGTCATGGTGGTTCGCATCGCACGACAAGTACCCGTCGATTCCTGATGCGTACAACGTGGCGCGCTGGGAGGCGCCCACCGATTTCCTCTTGCAATCGTCCACGCGGGCGTTCGGTGCCGCCCCGGTATTCGGACGTCCATCGACCCCGACCGTCACTTTCACCGACCCAGAGCAAACACCCACAACCACCGACACTTCGGCTGAACGGAGGATGCAGTTATGACGCGACACCTCGGCGCACTGTGGCTCTTGTTGTTGCCCGCCGGCGCGGCGGCGCAGCACACCAACCACGAGAGCTTGGAGCAGTACGTGTTTACGCCCGAAGTCGTGATGCGGGCGGGTGACCACATCGACTTGAGCAGCGATCAACGGGCGGCCATCACCGAGGCCATTCGAGATTTTCAACGCACGGAGTTGGAGCTCGAGTGGGAAATTCAGGACGAAACTCAGCGGCTGGTGGAATTGATACGCGCCTCAACCGTCGACGAGACCGCGGCGTTGGCGCAGGCCGCCGTGGTGATGGACGTGGAGAGTCGCGTCAAGCAGGCCCATCTCGGCATGCTGCTCCGCATCAAGAACCTGCTCACGGAGCAACAACAGGAGCAGCTGCGCGAAACGATGCACGCGGAGCACGGGCGCCACGAACTGGACATGCGTCACCGCTAGGAAATCGAGCAAGCCGCCCGGATCAATCAGATCCGCCAAATCCAGGTCGGCCGGCTGAGACGGGGGCGATGACCTTTCCGGTCCGCCCGTGCGGCAGCCAGTTCGATCCAGCCTGTGTGGCGGCGTTCGAATCCATCGTGAGTGATCTGCAACCTCGAATGGTGGAGAGCCACATTTCTGCCTGCGTGTGAGCAGTCACTTCTATGAAATACCGCTTGCTGCGGACGCAACGCGTAAACAATTACATGCGTAGAAGAGTCAAACGATCGAGTCACATCCGCGAGTCGCGTATGCTACTACTGCCCAGCTGGTTCACCCCTACCCTGGCGTCGCCGGCCCCACTTCATGAAATCGAGATTCCCAGCCGTCGTGATCGCGGTCGCCGGCCTGCTCATACAACCGCCTCCCCTGTCAGCCCAAGATTCCACCGAGACCCAGCGCGGCACCATCCGGGTTTTTCTCGACTGCTTTTTTTGCGATAGCCGGCACTTTCGGCGCGAAGTTCCCTTCGTCAACTACGTGAACGACCGGCCGGAGGAATCTCCGCGGAAGAGATCCTGTTGCGGCGCCGAGCGTTGGGAACCGACTTCGAACACGACCTCAGCTTCGGTCTCACGTTCCGCTTCGGCTCGATCTTCAATAACGTGGTGAATCCTCGGCGAGGCATATTAGGATCATCGCGAGTTAGTTGCTCCCGCCGCCGGCCTCCCGTCGAATCGTGGGATAAGTAATCCCCAGTTGTTCCAGGTAGGTCGCGAAGCGAGCGGGATCGTACTTCAGTCCCTCGAGGAGGGGTCGAAACCGCGCCATGCGTTCTTCGTTCAAGAAGATCGGCGCTTCCACCCCTTCGGGAATCAACGAGACCCACTGGTGCTCCGCCGTTTGCACCTCCCGATGGTACCGCCAGGCTTCCGCGACGAGGTCGGGATCCATGACGACCTCGATGGCCGTCATGGCAATGACCTGGGCGCCGGCGTTGGCTCCCTTGTGGGCGATGGGGGTGGCCATGGCGATACCGCTGGACCAGTGGTGTCCGGTCATGCCCGGAATGTTGCCGGGATAGCGCAACCGGATGGTGGGGAGGTTCCACGACACCTCGGCGATGTCGTCGCTGCCGCCGCCCATGCCCTGGTCGGATTCGCGTAGCTCTTCACGCATCTCCGTGGGCAGGCCCGTGACCTCGACCCCGAGCTCCCGTTGTGCCGCCTCGGCCAACTGAATGTCCTGGGGCGACCACTCCGGCATGCCAACCGCCAAGATATTGGCGTGCATGCGCTCGGCGAGGGGTTTGCTCATCGTGGAAGGCCAGGCCGCACCCAGCACTCGCTCCTCCACCGTCGTCCCGGTCATCATCGCGGCGCCCTGGGCCATCAGCTGCCCCAGCTCGTGCAGTTCCTTGATGCGCTGATAGTCCAGCTCGCGGTAGTAGTACCAGACAGACGCCTCCGAGGGAACCACGTTGGGCTGGCTGCCACCGTTGGGAATCATGTAGTGGGACCGCTGTTGCAGCCGCAAATGCTCGCGCCGGAAGTTCCAGCCCACGTTCATGAGTTCCACGGCGTCCAACGCGCTGCGGCCGAGCCATGGCGAGCTCGCGCCATGCGCCGAGACCCCGTGGAAGGTGAACAAGGTCGAGACCAAGCCCGATCCACTCACACCCCACGCGGTCGTGAAGTCGCGCGAGATGTGCGTCGAGAGCATCACGTCCATGTCCTGGAACACGCCGCTGTTCACCATGTAGGTGCGGCTCGACACCAGCTCCTCGGCGACGCCCGGGATCACCTGAATCGTGCCGGACAGTCCATGGCGCTCCATCACCCGCTTGGTGGCGATGGCGGCCACCACGTCCACCGCCGGCGCGCTGTTGTGGCCCTCTCCGTGCCCGGGCCCCCCGGGAATCAGGGGATCATGATACGCGACACCGGGCTTCTGCGACGTCTCGGGGAGCCCGTCGATGTCGCCCATGATCCCCACCACGGGCTTGCCGCTGCCCCACGAGGCGATGTACCCGGTGGGCATGCCGGCCAAGCCCATCTGGATGGAGAATCCTTCATCGCGCAACAGGCCGGTGACGTACTCCGCGGTCCACTGTTCCTGAAAACCGAGTTCCGAGAAGCTGAAGACCATGTCCACGATTTCTTGGGACAGCTTGGCCATGCCCTCGACTTCGCGACGCACCTCGTCGCGTAACTCGTCGAGCGTCTGCGCCTCGACGGAAGGGGGGTTGAGGGCGAAGAACAGCACGAAACAGGTAGCCAGCCTGGCACGGCAGTTACGCATGACGAGAATCTCCTGTGAGTGGACGACGCCAGGAGTATTCTCGCCTCTGGAGTGGGCGGTCGGAAGGCCTGGGCCCTGCTACCGCCGGCGGACCCGCACGCCGCCGTTGGTCGTGACCGCCCGGATCAGCGTCCCGCCGCCGTTCAGTTCGGTGCGAATCTGCCGGCGATTGATGCGGCCTTGCAGGACGATCGGGAAGTCGATCTCGAATCCGCCGTTCCTCGTGCCGATCTCCAGGTCGGCCCGGAAATTTTCGGGGATCTCCAGATTCACACCCCCGTTGATCGTCCTCACGTCAAGGCCTCTGCCAACCCATTCCTCACCGTCGAGCTCGACGTGCAGCCCGCCGTTCGTCGTGGATCCACGGACGTCCCCCGAGACGCCCACCAAGCTGATCCCGCCGTTGGTGGTCCGGAAATCCATGTCGCCAGTGACGGCCGAGATTCCAATCCCGCCGTTGACCGATTCGAGGGAGAGGTCCGACTCCCGGGGGACCATGATCGCGAAACTCACCGACCACCGATTCCCACTCCGACCCCGAAACCGGGGGCCCTCGGCACGAATCTCGCTCCCGGTGATGATCTCGATCTCCAGAACGATGTCGGCCGGATCGTCGTCCTCCGACCAAGTCTGCACCCGCGCTCGCACCAAAATCTCGTTGCGATCCCACCCCTCGACCTCGATACCCCCGTTCGGCCCGGCATCCACCGTCACCAGATCGCGGGCATCGAGCGTGAACTCCCGAACCTCGCAGTAGCGCTCGTCCCGGTCCCGACCCCTGCCTCGGCGATCGCACCACTCGTCGTCAGGGTCTCCCTGCTGCTGGGCCCACCCCGCGGCGGGGACGGCCATTCCCAAGGCGGCGGCGGCCGCGAACAAACTCAATGTGCGATTCATGACGCTGTGTCTCCTGTCGAGTTGCTAGGTGCCCAAGTGGTGGAGCGCTTGGTTAGACTGGAGAAGCGTCGAGATGGTTGACGCCTGGCCCGGAGACCGTGCAGGGCACTGCGGTGCGGGGACGGGGGCTATCTCTCCCGGCGCTTGGAAAACCGGCGCAACAGCGGACGCATCAACGGATTCCGCGCTAACGCGATGATCAGCCGATAGCGGAATCCGGTGACGCAGACCGGTCGGTTGCGGTCTAGGGCTCTCAACGATATGTGCACCACACGCTCTGCCGAAAGCCAGAGCATCTTGGGAATGTCAGAACGATCCCATCTGGCTTTGAATTCCGGCGAATCGTGGAACTCGGTGTAGGTAAACCCGGGACAGAGGGCCTGGACCCGCACCTCGGTGTCACGCAACTCCAGGCCCAAGGCTTCCGAGAAGGCAATGAGGAACGCCTTGGTCGATCCGTACATCGCACTACCACCGGCAGCAACGAATCCGGCAACCGAGGACACGTTGATGATCGCGGCACGACCGAGTGCGATCATGCCCGGCAGCGCCGCGTGGCTCAGACGAACCGCCGCCTCGCAATGTACCCGCAACATGTTTCTGGGCTTGGCGGCGTCGATGTCAACAAACCGCCCCATGGTACCGAACCCCGCGTTGTTCACGAGGTACGACAAATCTTCTCGGCCGGAAACCAGTTCGACCAGACGGTCCAGGTCGGTGTCGCGGGTGAGGTCCGCCGGAACCACCTCGGCGTGCACTCCGAATCGTTCCCGCAGCTCCCCGGCGAGCGCTTGCAGCCGTTCCTCCCGGCGAGCCGTCAGGATCAAACCGTGGCCGCGTTCGGCGAGGGTCCGGGCGAAGGTGGCGCCGATTCCTGAGGAGGCGCCGGTGATGAACGCCGTTCCGGCGCCGCCAGCGATGAAGTGGTCCATGGTCACGCTCCGCTTTCCAGTTGCTGGGCGCGGCTTCGCACGACGATGACGACGCTTGCCACGATGACGGCGGACGCCACGACGATCCGCGGCGTCATGGGCTCTGCGGCGAAGAGCCAACCCAGCAACACCGCGATGACCGGATTCACATACGCGTACGTCGAGGCCCGGGGAAGCGTGGTGTTCTGGAGCAGCCAGATATACGCGGTGAATCCGATCAGCGCCCCGAACACGATCAGATAGATAAGCGCCAGCAGAGATTTGAGCGAGATCTCCGACCAGACGACGCGGGCCCACTCCCCGCTCATCGTGCCTGCCACCAGCAGCAACGCGCCCCCGGTCAGCATCTTCATCCCCGTCGCGAGAAACGGAGACGGATGGGTCGGGGCGTGTCGCGAATACACCGACCCGATCGCCCAACTGACGGCCGCGAACACCACGAGAGCCGCGCCGAACAAGTCGATCTCGAACACGCCACCGATCAGATCGGCCGGCACCAACAGCACCCCGACGCCGGCAAGCCCGAGCATCAAGCCCAGCGCCTCGCCCGGCCGGGGAGCAGCTCCCGCGGGCCGTGCCCAGTCAACCAGCACCACCCAGAGTGGCTCCGTCGCCACGAGGAGGGCAATCAGGCCGGACGGGACCCGCAATGCGGCCCACACGACCGCGCCATTGCCACCGAGCAACAAGAGGGCACCCACCACCGCGGCGGCACCCCACTGGGTCCTCGTCGGCTTGCCGACCCCCCGCCATCGCAGGAATCCATAGAGCAACGCCCCGGCCACCACAAAGCGAACGCCGGCCATCAGGAACGGGGGAAGGGTCTCCACCGTGAACCGGATCGCCAGATACGTGGATCCCCAGATGACGTAGACCGCCGCGAAAGCGGCCAGGAGTCGGGTACGGGCGGACATGGCGGACGGAGGCTAACCAGGAACCCGGCGATTGTATACCGAAAATCGGACGGGGTACTGCCCGAGACGCCGACGATCCGCGCCACGGGCCTGAAACCCCGCCTGGCTCGGGTCGTATGGTAAGATGAAGGACACCACTTCAACCAGTCACGGATGCCGCTTTCATGAAAATCCGCTCACTGCCGCACCTGGCGCTTCTCATCCTTGGAGCCATCCTCCTCGTGGAGTGGATCCAGGAGTCCACCGAGAAGAAGGACGATGAGTCAAAGACCGCCGACTCGTCCGACGCCACGGAGGCCAAAGCCGAGAAATCGCAGAGTGGCAAGTCCGGTGGAAAAGGGAAGAAATCCAAGGAGGAATAAAGAAAAAGACTAGGACATTGACAGGTCCTGCCACATCCATCATATCCCGTCGCATCCCGTACGACAGGAGCTGATCCCATGCTTTCCCGCTGGCACAGATCGACCCTCCGCCTGGCGCTCCTCGTGAGCCTCGGGTTGGTTTTCTCACTGCCCACCGCCGCCCAGACCGGCCGATTCGGCGATCTGGCCGACGGGCCCTACGACCGGTTGGTGATTCGCAACGCCATGGTGATCCCCGGACACGGCGGCCCACCGGTCGGCCCGTATGATATCCTGATCGAGCAAAACCGGATCTCGCAGATGGTGCCCTTCGATGAGGTCACGGCGGAGCGCCGTGGAGACGACGGCCGCATGACCGGCGACCGGATCATCGATGCCACGGGCATGTACATTATGCCCGGCATGATCGACCTCCACACGCACCTCCGCCAGGAGCCGATGGAGATCGAGTACCCCTACTACCTCAAGCTCGCCCATGGGGTCACGACAATCGTGCCCGCCGCCGACCGCGGCTTGGACGCGGGCATGGAGCAGGCCGCCTTGTCGGCGCGGAACGAGATCCTCGCGCCGCGGTTGTTCCCCATCTGGGGTTGGGGCTCGAACACCGACTTCAGTCGCGCGGAGCGAGAAGACCCGGCCATGGCGCCGCAGGTGGCCCAGGCCATGGTCCAACAGGGCGCGCACGTCGTGAGTCTGGGCAGCGTCACCTGGAGTGACGAGCTCTTCGGGGCGGTGGCGCACGCGGTGTGGGACGCGGGAGGCATCACGACGATCCACCTGCCACCGTCCACCAACGCGGTGGTTCAGGCCGTCGACGCCGCCCGCCTCGGCGCCACGATGATCGAGCCTCACTACGGCTACGCCGAGTCGGCGCTTCCGTCGTCGGTCCAGAACTTCCCGCGCGAATACAACTACAACAACGAGAACGACCGGTTTCGCCACGCCGGCAAGGTGTGGGTCGATACCGACAAGGAACTGCTGCTCAGCCAGGTTGCCGATTCGCTGGTAGCCTACGGGGCAACCATGTTGCCCACGCGGGTGGTCTACGAGGCCAACCGGGACATCATCCGGGCGCAGAGCCTCCCCTGGCACGAGAAATACACGCACCAGGCCTTGATCAACTGGAATCTGCCCAACCCGGCGTTCCACGGATCGTATCACTACGATTGGACGTCGGACGACGAGTACTACTGGTACACGGCGTTCGATCTCTGGGGCGACTTGATCTACGAGTTCAACAAACGCGGGGGCCGCGTGGCGTATGGAACGGATGACAATTACATCTGGGCGACGCCCGGATTCTCAAACATCCGCGAGCTCCAGTTGACGCGCGAGACGGGCATGCACCCGCTGGAAGTGATCAAGGCTGCCACCTTGAACAGCGCCGAGACGCTGCGCCAACCAGAATTGGGCCTGGTGCGCCCAGGCTACTTGGCCGATCTCGTGCTGGTGGACGGCAACCCCGCCTACAACTTCCGCTTCATGTACTCGTTCGGGGCCCTACGGCTGGACGAGAACGGCGACATGATCCGCACCCGCGGCATCGTCCACACCATCAAGGACGGGATCGTGATCAACAATACGCGGCTGATGGAAGAGGTCGAGCGAATGGTGGCGAACTCGAAGCAGGGGATCGGGCCGAGCGTCGTCGAGACTCCCTTCGTGACACGACCCGCGCGGCCCATCGGGAGCGACGGGAGACGGTAGGACAGTGGGCAGGTGAATCCAATCAGTAGAGCAGGTATGGGGCCGCGGTCGCCTCGAACCGGGCGATTTCCTCCCCGACCCCGGCCATGATCTCCGCGACCGTGGCACCGCCGTCGATGCCGATGCGAAGCGCCTCGCTTCCCCAAAGAATATCGATAGGCGTCTTCTCGGCTTCGTACTCGTAAGGGGGTGAGCGCCAAACGAATGCGTCCGGGGCAAGGTCCTTGGCGGTGCGGAGCACCGTCACCGCCGTTTCCACCGACCGGAACGCGTCGCGGTCGATGATGTGCAGCTGGGCACCACCGCACGACACATTGGCATGCTTGTGAAAGGTCGGCTCGAAATGACAGGCCCGAAACGTCACGCCGGGTAGTCGCCGCTCCTCGAGAGCGCTCGCGAACGCGTGGGCGTCGAGGAAAGGGGCACCCACAAATTCGAACGGGCGGGTGGTGCCACGCCCTTCCGACAGATTGGTTCCCTCCAGCAACACCATGCCGGGATAGGCCACGCAGGAATCGAGGGTTGGCAGGTTGGGACTCGGAAGCACATACGGCAATCCCGTGCGGTCGAACCAGGCAGTCCGCTCCCATCCCTGACACGGCACGACGTCCAGATCACATCCGATCCCGAACGCGTCGTTGGCTAGCCGGGCCAGCTCTCCGGTCGTCAGCCCGTGCCGCAGGGGCACCGGATGCAGGCCGACGAACGACTCGAACCCCTCCCGCAGGAGCGGCCCCTCGCGCACGACGCCCCCGAGGGGATTGGGCCGATCGAGCACCACGAACCGGATTCCCGCATCACGGCAGGCTTCCATGGCCAACGTCATCGTCCACACGAACGTGTAGACGCGCACTCCCACGTCCTGGAGGTCCAGCACCAGCGCGTCCAATCCGTCGAGCATGGCGGGCGTTGGCTTGCGCTCGTCGCCGTACAGCGAGTGTACCGGAATGCCGAAGCGCGGATCCACGAAGGAGGCGCTCTCGACCATGTTCTCCTGTTTCTCGCCCCGGGCCCCGTGCTGCGGGCCGAACAGGGAAGCGATCGTGAAGCCGGCGCGGCGGAGCGCATCGTCGGACGTCGAGAGGGTGGGCGTCACGGATGCCGGGTGCATGATCAACCCGATGCGCGCCCTCCGCAGATCGTGACCACCGTCCTCGAGCAGCACACTGATCCCTGGTCGCACCGGCATCTTGGGAACTGACTCAGCGTCCGGCACCGACGACCCGGTCCAGCTCGTCGACGACTCGGGCCAATTCCTCGTGCAGTCTCCCGTTATCGTCCGCGTCGGCGTACGCCTCGACCAAACTGCGGTAGTACCACAACACGTCGTCCCGGCTCGCGGAGAACCGCTCCCACACCACCTCGCCAATCTCCCGATAGTCGGCCAGGATCGCCCGCGTGTTGTGGAGCTTGTCCGCCAGCGACACGCGCCGGGCCGCGGCCGTGTGAGTGCGCGCCCGCGCGATGTAATCCCGTTTGCGATCGATCCACGGTCGTTTCGGATGCGTCTCCGCATCGGTCAGCGCCATGACAATTTCCAACACGTGGTCGCCAAATTTCCGCTTGATCTCCGGGGCGGTCTTGCCCCCCCGGGGCTGGTCCTCGATGGCGTCGTGTAACAGAGCCCCGATGGCCTCGTCTTCATCGCCGCCGGCTTCGACCACCAAAGCGCACACGCCGAGGAGGTGTGCCAGGTAGGGTATCCTTGTGCCCTTGCGCACCTGCGCGACATGCAGGCGTGCCGCGTACGCCAGGGCGGCCTGGAACCTGGTATGGAGAAGCGGAGGCTCGGATTTGCGTTTGCGAAGGAACATGGTCTGGAGTCGTGTGGTCGGTTATCGGACGGTAGGGGCGAGGCATGCCTCGCCCCTACCGTGAAGATTCCAATCAGTACAAGACGACCTTATTGGCAAGGGTATCATTGTGCCGCGCGATGAGTTCCCGCAGATAGGTCCCGATCGTGCTGGCACTCTCGAACCCGGCGGCGACCGCGGCCTCGGCCTGGAGCTCGGCGGGGATGTCCACGCTCTCGGCGAAGTGCTGCAAATTTCGGTAGAAACCCAGGGTGAACGCATCCCAGGCCCCGCCCAGCGCTTTCGCAAAGATGAGGTTCTGCGGCCGGCCGATCCGCCGCAGGTATTCGTTCTCCATGACCCGCTCGCGATACAGCTCCGGTCCCTTGCCGGGGAGCGCTACGAACATCTCGATATGAAAATAACCCGCCGCATTGAACTGCCGGCGAAACTCGTCGACATGGACGCCGGAGAAGAAGGTGTCTTCCCTCCACGAGACGATCTCCTGCAGCCGGGCGGCGAACTGGTGGGGCGATACGCCGGCCGCCTCGCCGGCCGCGACCCTCCGGGCCACCCGCTCTGCCGAATAGTAGGAGGAGAGGCTCTGCACCGGGGTGATCGCCATCAGGTCCCAATGGTCTCCCTGGCTGTGGCGCACCAGGACGGGACGCGGATCGCCCGCCGCATCGTACACGGGGATTCGTTCCCGGTATTCCTCTATAACGTCCAGCAAATGCCCCGGCGCGGCCCGAATGAGGGTGACCTGGTAGAGGTAGGCATCGTCCTGTGGCGGCGGACCGAGTACCAAGAGGGCGGCGAGTAACAACGTGGTCATGAGCGGCACCTACCGTCGGAATTCCGTGAGCTCGATCGAGATCGAGAAATTATCCTGCTCCATGCTCATGGCGAGCGGCAAGGCTACGTCCGTGGCGACGCAACTCTCCATCCGATTGCCTTGCGTGACAATCACCGCGAGCAGGCCATCGACTCCCGCATACGCACAAGTGTCCGTCACCTCGAAGCTCACCCCCTGGTCTCCGGATCCCATGCTCCATCGGCTGCCCAGTTCCCAGCTGCGGCCCATGAACATGCTCCAAACCGGGGTGTAGATCGCCGCCAGGATGGGGGCCATGGTGAAGCACTGCATCATCAGCGCTTGCTGCGCGGCTTGGGCGTTGTCGAGCGGCGAGCGGCCGCTGCACGACATGTCACCGACCGCACCATCGATGCTGAGCCAGGTCCGGCCATCCTGTTGCTCGAAATCCAACACCAGCCGGCCTTCATTGACCTCCCCGCCCTGGGTAAAGGCAATGTCGTACCCGAACTTCTCGGTGCCGTTGAATTGATACGGCTGCCAGGTGTTCTGAGCGACCGCCGTTGCGGTAAACAAGGCTGCAGCGGACAACGAGAGGATCGTGGGGCGAATAACCGACATGACGAAATCTCCTTGGGTAGCCCACCGGCTGGCACGAATGAAAGGTGACACGGTCCGTCCAGTTGTGAAAGGGCCCCATGTCGGCAGCCGGAAACCATCGTGTCACCTCTGGTGTTTAACAGTAGTGCATCGTGTCACCATTGCGGTACGCGTTAGCAATACCCGTCAACGACTGCCAAGGTTCGTGTGATCGACATCACGGACGGAGATTGCGAATAATGGAAACCTAGGTAGGAAAGACTTTTTTTGGAGAGATCGACACGTGATGATCACGCCGATGATCCACAACATGCTGCGTCGAGAAGACCTTGTCCGTCTCGTGGATGAGATCGCCAGCACGGATCCCTCTGAAGCCTACCCTGCGGCGAGGAAACTCGAAGCCGGCAAGGTCGATTCGCTGCTGGACTCCCCCGTGGCCCTTGCGGCCGTGCGCGGCCGCGGCGGCGCCCCGGCTCCACTTCCGTTGGCACTCCTGTGGTACGTGCCGATTCGCGCGACGCTGCGCGATCGAGGCATTGGCAACATCGACTTGGCCGATTTCACCGCCACGCTCCCGGTGGCGTTCCTGTTCGCCAAAGCCACGCGGCGTGTGGCCCGTAGTGATGCCACCCTCGCCGCCTGGAGGGAGGAAATCCACTCGCTACCGGCCGGTACCGTGGCTCAAGGCGAGCGCGCGGCGTATTGCGGTGCGCTGGCTCTCTGGTGGGCCGGTGTGTTCCCCGAGCGCGTGAGCCGGCGTGGGCTGGGCCCCAACATGATCCGCGCGTACGTGGACTTTGCCTCAGGAGCATTCGACCTGGCCGCCCGCAACCTGCAACGCGCGGTGCCGCGCGCAGCGGAGGTCTACGCCGGTGCGGCCGCGCGCGCGACCGTCTTGCGGTATGCTCTGCAGGACACGAGCCGGGACTACCTGGGCCCCGACGCCCACAGCACCGCCGGCCGACTCGACCGGTTTCTCGCCCGGCTCCCGCCATCCGGCGAGGACGAACTCCCAGCGGCGTGAAAGGGTGGCGCCTTAGGTTCGTTCTTCCCACCTTAGGGCAGCGCTCCCCCCACCCCACGCCGATGGCTCCATGAACACCGCCGCCGCTTGGCTCCAGCAAACTTTCGGGCTCTCCCCGGCCATGCAGCCGCTTGTTCGCGTCGCTGCTCGCGATCATCACCGTGTGGCTCGTGCGCCGCATCGTGCTGGTCCTCGCGTTCCGGCACGTCGACGATGCGGCGGCGCGCTACCGGATACGCAAGACCTCCATGTACGCGGCGGTCCCCATGGGCATCTTGCTGGTGGGCCGTATCTGGTTCGAAGGGTTGCAGTCCATCGCCACGTTCTTCGGTTTGCTCAGCGCCGGCCTGGCCATCGCGCTCAAGGACTTGATCGTCAACCTGGCCGGCTGGGCGTTCATCCTTTCACGCCGGCCCTTCAACGTCGGAGACCGTATTCAGATCGGCGACAGCGCCGGCGACGTCATCGACATTCGCATCTTTCAGTTCACGCTGATGGAAATCGGCAATTGGGTCCATGCCGAGCAGAGCACGGGCCGCATTCTCCACGTGCCCAACGGCAAGGTCCTGAGCGAAGTCCTGGCCAACTACAGTCGCGGGTTCCAATACATCTGGAACGAAGTGCCGGTCCTCATTACCTTAGAGAGCGACTGGCGCAGGGCGAAAGACATCCTCCTCGACATCGCGCAGCGGCAATCGGAGAAGACCAGCGAAGAAGCCAAGAAGCGTGTAGAGGAAGCGTCCCGGAAATTCTTGATCTCCTACAACAAGTTGACCCCCACCGTGTATACCTCGGTCGTCGACAGCGGGGTGCTGCTCACGATCAGATATCTCTGCTTTCCGCGAAGCCGCCGGAACAGCACGGAGGAAATCTGGGAGAATATCCTCACTGCGTTCGCCGACCACGACGATATCGAGTTCGCCTACCCCACCCAACGGCTATACTACAACGCCACCGAAGGGAAGCCTGGCGTGCGGTCCGACCCTGACATGGGATTCCCGATGCCTCCAACCCGCGGGTAAGTGTCTTTCGTTCCATTCGAACTCGAGCGATGGCAAAGCGTCTGGGAACACCGCGTTCGGTTCAATCTGTCCGAAAGCGGCGTGCACCCGTTGTCGCTCCACGAGTTGCTGGAGATCACCGATACCGATCTCCCGGCGCTCGAGACGCTGCGACTCGGCTACGGCCAGAGCAACGGCAGCGATGAGCTTCGGGCGGCGATCGCCGCCACGTATCCCGGGGCCACCGCCGACAATGTGCTCGTGACCACCGGGGGCTCGGAGGCAAACTTCATCACCTGCTGGTCGCTGCTGCGGGCCGGAGACCTCGCCACCCTCCAAGTACCGAATTACCTCCAGACGTGGGGTGTGGCCCGCAGCATGGGGGTCGACGTCAATACGTTCTCGCTTCGCCCCGACGACGATTGGAACCCGGATCTCGACGAGATCCAGACCGCCATCCGCCCGGACACCCGCTTGGTCGTCGTCACCAACCCGAACAATCCCACCGGCCGGGTGCTCACCAACGAAGCGCGCGGGGCAATCATCAAGCGGGTCAGGGAGGTCGGGGCCTGGTTGCTGGTGGACGAGGTCTATCAGGGTGCCGAGCTGGACGACACGCGGACCGAAACCTGCTTCGGACGCTACGACCGGGTCATCGTAACGAACGGATTGTCGAAGGCGTACGCCCTTCCCGGCCTGCGCATCGGCTGGATCGTGGGCCCCGCCGATTTGATCCGGGCGGCCTGGGAGCGGCACGATTACACGGTCATCTGTCCCAGCGCCATCAGCGACTTTCTGGCGGTGCGGTCCCTGGCGGTGCGGGAGCGTATCCTCGAGCGCACGCGGACGATACTGCGCCACAACTATGGGATCCTCGAGGAGTGGCTCCAAGCCTGGGGCGAGCTGTTCACCTGGCGGCGGCCCGATGCGGGGGCGATTTGCCTGGCCGAGTACGCCTTGGCGATGGACTCGGTCGACCTGGTCCAGCACCTCCGCGCGGCCCACGACGTGCTCGTGGTCCCGGGCGCTCACGTGGGGCTCACCAACTCGCTTCGGATCGGGTTCGGGGACGAGACCACCCATTTCCAGGGAGCGCTGAAGGCCCTCCGCGCCGGACTGGAAGGCCTGATCTCGGACTGACCCGGAGGGCCCAGTCGCCTTCCGGTGGCTCCCAACTTCAATTGTGGCATTATATTAGAGATTCGGGAAAAACCGTGATCGGCCCGTGGGGCCACGCGTACGAGAGATCCTTTCGGCTCTGTACGCGTTCTCTTTCGGTGCCGGTTTGTGACTCGGGCAGGCGATGAAACCAGACGTAGACACGATACAAAACGGCGGCCAGAAAACGGGGGATCCTAGGGCATCCGAGGCGACACCGGAGACCGCCGCCCAAGATACCTCCGGCCTCGAGCGCCCCACGACGCCGGCCCAGGCGCCCCTCGTTCCGACGCCCGATGCCCAGGGACGCCACGACATCGACCGGCCCGAGTACTTCCTCAATCGAGAGCTGACCTGGCTCAACTTCAACTTCCGCGTTCTGCACGAAGCCGAGGACGAACGCACGCCGCTGCTGGAGCGGTTGTTTTTCCTGAGCATCGTCGGATCCAACATCGACGAGTTCTTCATGAAGCGGATCGGCGGCCTCAAGCAGCAGGTCGGGGCCGGCCTCCAGGAGCGCACGCTCGACGGCCGCACGCCCGAGGAGCAGCTCGCCGCCTGCTACCCCTTGGTGCGCCAGCTCCAACGCCGCAAACGGGACGCCTTGACCGGCGCACTCGACGCCCTCGCCGCCCACGGCATCGAGATCAAATCGTACGGGGACCTGGCGGCGTCGGAGCAGACCTACCTGCGAGATTACTACACGGCCAATATCTTCCCGCTCGTCACGCCCCAGGCGACCGACCCCGCCCATCCCTTTCCATTCATCTCCAACCTTTCCCTGAACCTGCTGGTGAGCCTGCGGTATCCGGGCGAGACGGCGGCCTCCCTCGCCCGAGTCAAGGTTCCCATCGGGGCAGGCATCCCACGATTCCTCCGCTTGACCGATCGCGACACCTTCGTCCCCTTGGAGAGCGTGATGGCGGGCAACTTGGATCTCTTGTTCCCGGGAATGGAGATCGAGAACTGTGAAATATTCCGCGTGACTCGCAACGCCAACACCATGCTCGAGGAAGACACCGCGGACGACCTGCTGGCGTTCATCGAAACGGGATTGCGGGAGCGCAAATTCGCCCCCGTGGTGCGCATGCAGGTCCCCCCGGGGATGGTTCCCCACCACCGAGGTCGCCTCGCCGCCGAACTGGGTCTCGACGAGCAAGACGACGTGTTCGAAGTGGAAGGCATGATCGGCACCTCAGACCTGATGCAGCTGGCCGAGCTCAAGTACCCCGCGCTGCGGTACCCACAACACCGCCCAGTCGACCACCCGGACATGACGCGCGAGGGAAGCATCTTCCACGCCATCCGCGACTTCGGGCCGTTCCTGATCCATCATCCCTACCAATCGTTCGCGACGTCCGTGGAACGATTCCTCAAGGAGGCCAGCCGGGATCCAAAGGTGCGGGCGATCAAGATGACGCTCTACCGCACCTCGACAAACTCGCGCATCGTCGGCTATCTGATGGATGCGGCGAAGAACGACAAACAGGTGGCCGTCGTGTTGGAGCTCAAAGCTCGTTTCGACGAAGAAGCCAACATCCGCTGGGCGAACCACCTGGAGCAGGTCGGGGTGCACGTCACCTACGGCGTGGTCGGATTGAAGACGCACTGCAAAGCCCTCCTCGTGGTGCGCCAGGACCACGACAAGCTGCGCCGGTATCTTCACGCCAGCACTGGGAACTACCACGAGGAAACGGCCAGAACGTACGCCGACTTGGGACTGCTGACGTGCGACGAGGACCTCGGGCACGATGTCACCGAGTTGTTCAACTACTTGACCACGGGCTACAAGCCAAAGCGCAACTACATCAAGATGTTGCCGGCTCCGAAACCCCTGAAGCAGTCACTGCTGGACAAGATCTTCCGCGAGATGATGGTGCACAGCGACGAATCGCCCGGATTGGTCCAGTTCAAGATCAATGCGCTGGAAGACGGCGATATCACGAGAGCCTTGTACGAAGCCGCCAAGGCCGGAGTGCGCATCGATCTGATCGTGCGCGACACCTGCCGGCTGCGCCCGGGCATTCCGGGGTTGTCGGAGAACGTCCGGGTGATCAGCATCGTCGGCCGATTCCTGGAACACAGCCGCGTGTATTATTTCCACAACGGCGGTGAGTCCGAATACTACATCGGATCCGCGGATTGCATGAAGCGCAATCTCGACAGCCGCGTCGAAATCCTCGTGCCCATCGAGGAGCCCTCGCTGCGAGACGAGTTGCGCTTCCTGCTGGATTGTTGCCTCCGAGATCAGCGCAACGCGTGGGACATGCGACCCGATGGCAGCTACGTGCAGCGCCAGTCCGAGGGCGACGAACCCGCCCAAGGAAGCCAGGAGACCCTCATCGGGTGGGCCGAGGCGCGCCACTTTGAGGCCACCCGGCTCAAGAAGCGTAAGCCGCGAGTCATCAAACCCAGGAATATCCGCTAAGCCACCGTGGATCTCCTCGTCATCCGCCACGGCCTCGCCGCCCAACCCGAGCCGGGCCAAGACGACGAAGCCAGGCCGCTGACGGGCAAAGGGAAACGCACCATGAAACGGGTGGCGCGGGGACTGGTCACCCTTGTCCCGGAGATCGACGCGCTGGCCACAAGCCCGCTGCGCCGCGCGGTCCAGACGGCCAAGGTCGTCGCGTCGGAGTACGAGGACACGTCACCGGAGGAGCTCCAGGCGTTGGAGCCGGCGGGATCGCGGGAAGAGGTTCTCGCGTGGCTCCAGCAGCGGAGTGATCCCGAGACGGTGGCGATTGTGGGTCACGAGCCACATCTTGGGTTGTTGACCAGCTGGCTCCTCGCCTCGCCGTTGAATCACTTCATGGCGTTCAAGAAAGGCGGGGCCTGCCTGATCACGTGGCCGGATCACCCTACGGCGGGAACGGCTTGGCTCAAGTGGGCGTTGAACCCTGTGCAACTCGAGAAGCTCGGACAAGTGTAGCCATGGCAACCAGAAGAGATTGCGTCGATGCCTCCTAGACCCGGTTGGTCGAAATCTCCGTTTCTCTCGCTGACGGCGTACTATATCTTCCTCGTGCTGGTGGGCGCGGCACTCGTGAAGACCTTCCCGATCCTCGAGACCGCCTTCACGCTCGAGCGGCTTTCCACCCTCGGGGCCACCCTGGATTTCACCCGGGGAGCTAGTGGGGGCCGGTTCGAAGCAATCAATCCGTTTACCACCGCCCTCGAAGCCGTCACGTCGATCCTTGGAGCGCTCTTGGTCCTCGCGCCCGTCTCCTGGGTCTACATGCTCACCAAGCAGGAGAAGGGCTACGATGAGTCGGTGGTGCACACGGTCTTGATTCTGCCCGTGCCGGTGATCGGGCTCGTGATCGTGGTGCAGAACAGCGTGGCGCTGGCGTTCAGCCTCGCAGGCATCGTGGCCGCCGTGCGGTTCCGCAACACGCTGGAGGATACCAAGGACGCGGTCTACATCTTCCTCGCCGTCGGCACCGCCATGGCGGCCGGCGCAGGGGCGCTCGGCATCGCGTTCGTCACGTCCATCATCTTCAATTACCTGGTCCTCACGATGTGGCGGCGGAAGATCGGCAACATCTACGCCGATGCCGTCAAGGGACGCACACCCAAACTGCGCCTCGGCGACGTGCTGGCCGGCGTGGGGAAGACACCCGGCGCGGGCTCGGGCAACCTGACGATCGGGGATCCCGCCATGCTCCAGGCCCTGACGCCCGATACGCTCGGCGAGATCGCCGAGCGGAAGGCCCGCATTCGCGATCACATCGACAGCGCCGGCAAGGGCACCTACGACGGGCTGCTGATCGTCCTGGCCCAGGCGGACGAGCAAACCCTCGACGTCATCGATCAGGTCCTCAAGCAGCACACCAGCGACTTCAAGCTGGCCGAGGTGGCCCCCACCCCGGACGGTAATTCGTCTCTGGAGTACCTCATCGGCTTGCCCTCGGGCGTTACCCCGACCCAGCTGGTGTCGACCCTGCGCGCGCGGGCCGCGAAACACATCGTGGCCGCCGAGTACCGGAACCTGAAGGGCAAGTCCAGAAAATCCAAAGCACAGCGCCCACCCAATTGGACGCCGCCACCGGGCTGATGTCCCCGGGGCGGTTGCGGGCGGCCCTGGAGATCGCACTTCTCCTGGTCGTGCTGGTCCCGAGGGGGACGCTCGGCCAGGGACTGCAGGACTATTCCCTCGTCGCAGAGGAAGACGGCCAATGGCGGCTCCCCAGGCTACTCCGGGAGCTGTCGGGCCTGGCCTGGGCATCCGGCGACCGCTTGTTCGGTCACGACGACGAACGCGCGGTGATCTACGAAATCGACTATCGGGAAGGACGCGTGATCAAGGGGTTCGCCATGGGCGATCCCCCGGAGCGGAGAGATTTCGAGGGCATCGCCGTGGTGGGGGAGCGGTTCTATCTGGTGACGAGTTCCGGCCGGATATACGAGAGCCGGGAGGGGGCCGACGGCGACCGGATGCTGTACAACACGTACCGCACAGGCGTCGGCGAGTTTTGTGAGGTGGAGGGCCTCGAATTCGAGCCGTCGGACCGAACGCTGCTGATGCTCTGCAAGACGGTCAGGGGGGACGAAGACCTGGAGGATTTCATCGTCATCTTCCGGTGGTCGCTCGCGGAGCGCGAGGTGACGGGACCGCCGTTGCTCGTTCCCGTCGCCCCACTGCGAGAGATGATCGACTCCCGCACCATCCATCCGTCCGGAATCGCCCGTCATCCCACCAGCGGGCATTACTTCATCGTCGCCGCGCGGGAGGGCGCCCTCGTCGAGATCACCCCCGACGGGGAGGTGGTCGGCGGCGTGCAGCTGGACCAGCGGGTGCACCGACAGACCGAGGGCATCGCGTTCACCTCCGACGGGACCCTGTTCCTGGCCGACGAGGGGGGCAACCGCCGGGCCCGCCTGACCCTCTACCGCCCCCGATAGTTGTCGGGCGACCCGTATTTGGGCTACTATTCCGACCCCCCGGGTTCGTCGCCGAGCTCGGGGGCTGCGGGAATGCTCCGCGGACTATTCCCGGTAAACACGCGATTCCTCTGAGGGGAACCCCGCCGCAATGTCACGCACCAGAGCTCGAGATCGTTTCGAATCCACCTGTCGGCAGATCGCCCCAAAATTGCTACGAGCCACCGAGGCGACCTGCGACCGTCTGGCCGATGCGAGCGACGATGAGGCGCTGCACGATTTCCGGGTCGCCGCCAGGCGGCTGCGCACCCACCTCGAGGCGCAGCGGGACCACCTCGGCAGGGGCCGCTCCAAGCGGCTCCGGAAGGCCCTGAGCGACCTCGTGACGAGCACCAACGCCAGCCGGGACTTCGAGGTGCACCGGGAATGGCTCCAGGAACAGATCAGTCAGAAGGGACTCCCCACCCTGCAGCGGGAGGGACTGGAGTGGATGCTGGCGGAGCGGTATTCGCAACAGGATCCGGCGCTGCGGCAGGCGACGACCGCCCTCATTCGCAGCGAGTTTACCAGGATTTGCCAGCAACTGGAGACGGAGGACTGGCTGGCCGCAGCCGACGGCCCCACGGGCGCGACGGACCAGGGCATGACCGCCGCGGCCCACGAGGCCATCTGCAAGAACCTGAGGAAGCTGCGCACCCAGCTCGCCCGGATCCGCTCAGTCGACGACGTGCAGGCGACGCATCGAGCCCGCCTCGCGGTCAAGCGACTGCGTTACCTGTTGGAGCCGCTCCGATTGGAGGCACAAGGCGCTCCCCGCGTGATCGAGGGAATGAAACAGCTCCAGGACATCCTCGGCGACCTGCGCGATCTGCAGATTCTCGAGACCCAGATCACCGTAGAGGTCGGCCGGGCCGCCGGCCGCTGGTCGGACCAGCTCGTCCGCACGGGCGCCCACGACCCGCGCGTGGCAGCCATCACTCGGGGTACGCCGGAGTCACGGACGTGCTACGCCCTGGCAGCCGGGATGCAGCGCGTGCGGCGGGAAGAGCAGCGCCAGTTCGATCGCGCCAAGAAACGTTGGCTGAAGGGACACGCCGAGGCGTTGATCGCCCGCATCGAGAAGGTGGCCAACCATCTCCGACCGTCGCACCGCAACGCTCTCCGCAAGACACGGAAAGTCGCCGTCAGCACCGCGACGGACGCAAGAGAACCATGGCAAGGTGACCGATGAACGCCGAAATGATCGTCCTCAGGCTCCTCCACATCGGCCTAGGCGTGGTCTGGGCCGGAGCCATCTTCTTCTTCGTGTTGTTCCTCGAGCCGGCCGTTCGGGCGGCGGGCCCTGACGGGGCCAAGGTGATGAAGGGCATTCAACAGCGGCACTACATGACGATCCTGCCGGTGATTGCCGGCCTCACCCTTCTCACCGGCCTCGTGCTCTTCATGCGCCTCTCGGCCGGCCGCGCTGCCGGTTGGGCGGCCTCCCCCGTCGGGATGGGCTACAGCATCGGGGGGCTGGCGGCGATCATCGCCTTTTTCATCGGCGTCTTCGTCATGCGGCGGTCCGCGCTCCGGGCCGGACGGCTGAGCACCGATATGCAAACTGCCGAAGGCGACGCCCGAACTGCGCTCCAGGCCCGGGTGCAGGCGCTGCAGGGCCGCGCCAGGACCAGCGCCCACTGGGTCGCCGTCCTGCTGGCCTTCTCGGTCGGGGCGATGGCGATCGCGCGTTACCTATAGCACGTCGCGCGGCGACGCGTCGAGCGTCAACTCGTTGAGCCAGTGCTCCTGCGCCGTGAGCCGGTCGACGCCGGTCGGCAGCGGGCGCCGGGCGTAGGTGCCGTCGTCGTTCATCTGCCAGGCAGACGGATCGTCCAACTCCAGGGAGAAAATGCGATCGAGGCGCGCACACGCGTCAGGATCGATGACGGGGGCGACCACCTCGACCCGCCGGCGAAGGTTGCGATGTCGCCAGTCGGCCGAGCCGATAAAATATTCCGGTTCGCCGGCGTTCGCGAAATGATAGATGCGGGCGTGCTCGAGAAAACGGCCGAGGATACTGAAGACCCGGATGCGCTCCGAAAGCCCGGGCACGCCGGGCCGCAACGCACAGATCCCTCGCACGACGAGGTCGATCTGGACTCCGGCTTGCGAGGCGTCGTAGAGCGCTTCGATGATTTCCTTGTCCGCCAATCCGTTGAGCTTGACACGCATGTGGCCACCGTCCCCGGCTCGCGCATGCTCGGCCTCCCGCTCGATGAGCTTGACGAACCGCTTGCACATGCGTTTGGGCGCCACCAGGAGGCGCCGGAACTTGCCCTGTGGGGGACGGGACGATCCGGTGAGCTCGTTGAACAGATCGTTCAGGTCCACTCCCAGTTTGTTCCGGCACGTCAGCAATCCCAGGTCCGTGTAGAACTTCGCAGTGGCACCGTTGTAGTTTCCGGTTCCGATATGGGAATAACGCCGGATCGCGTCGCCTTCACGGCGCACGACCAATGTCGTCTTGGCGTGCGTCTTGAGCCGCACGAATCCATATACGACATGAATGCCGGCTCGCTGGAGCGTTTTGGCCCAGTTGATGTTGCGCTCCTCATCGAACCGGGCCTTCAGCTCGACGAAGACGGCGACTTCCTTTCCCGCAGCCGCTGCGCGCGTCAAGGCATCGATGATGTGTGATTGGTTGCCGCTGCGATACAGCGTCATCTTGATCGCGATGACATCCGGATCGTCCGCGGCCTCGACGATGAATCGCTCCGTCGTCGATTCGAACGAATCGTAGGGATGATGCACGAGGATATCGCGCTGTGTGATCAGCTCGAAGATCGACGCCGCCGGCTCCAACACCGTGGCCGGGGTGAACTGCGGAAAGTCCAGCTGTGGCAGGGGCAGGGACGCGAGTTCGTTGGCGGCAGTCAGATCGATCAGGCCGTCCACCTCGTAGATGTCGCTCTCCGTCAGCAAGGTGTGCTGCTCCGGCTCCTCGAACTGCAATTCCCGCACGATCAGGTCGCGCATCGCCGCGGGCATGGCGTGGTCCAACTCGAGACGGACCACGGCACCGAAGGGACGCCGCTTGACCTCTTCCTCGATGGCGTCCAGCAAATTGGCGGCGTGCTCCTCGTCGACCTGAATATCCCCGCTGCGGGTTATCCGAAACGGTCGCACCTCCACGATGTTGCGATCGGGATACAAAGATCCCAGGTTGGCGCTTATGACATCCTCGATGGGCACCCGATCCCGACTGTTCGGCAGCAGTACGAACCGCGGCAGCCCCGCGGGGACCCGCACGTGAGAGAAATGCACCGGTCCCCCCTCTTCGTCGCGAATCATGACGGCGAGCGACACACTCAGGTTGGTGATGTGGGGAAAGGGGTGCCCCGGCGCTTGCGTGAGGGCCTGAGGCGTCAGCGCGGGGAAGATTTGTTCGAAGAAAAAATTCTTCATCGCCTCCCGGTCTCCGTCTGCCAACTCCTGCCAGCGCCGGAGACCGACACCGTGACGCTCCAGGTCGGGGAGGATCGACCGGAAACATCGCTGCTGCCGCGCGATCAGCGTGGGAAGCCGGGCCGCGATCGTGTCCAGCTGCTCCTGCGGCGTGAGGCCGTCGAGGCTCTGCTCGGTGATGCCGTGAGCCGCTTCGAGCTTCAGCGTCCCGATCCGCACCATGACGAACTCGTCGAGATTGGAGCTGAAGATCGCGAGAAACCGAAATCGGGCGAGGAGCGGGGTGCCGGGGTCCTCCGCCACTTCCAGCACCCTCGTGTTGAATTCGAGCCAACTGAGCTCGGCGTTGATGAACCGACCGAGCACCGACGGGGCATCGGGAACAGGCCCGGCCGGCGCCGCGGCCACGCCGGAGCGCGGTTCCCGCGCCTCACCCGCGAGCGCCCGGCGGCGGCGGCTCCCGGCGGCAGGCGGCGTACGCTTTAGCGCCAGCGCACGCTGCAAGCCACGGGTCACCTTGTCCGACAAGGTCGGCCGCACGGCGTACCGGTCCTGGATCGCCTTGACCAACGGGCCCCGCATCGTCTTCCCCGGACCGCGGGAGCGTACCTGGACCTCGTAGAAGACGTCGGACTCCGTCCCGTCGCGCACGGTGACGACATCGTATCGGACCTCGATGGTCCAAAAGGGAAACCACCCGTGCCGGGCCCTCCGCCGGTAGCGTTCTGTCTCCAGCTCGACCGCGGGCCGGAGCCGATCCGGATCGACAAGTCCTCGGAGCCGTCGCGCAGGATCGGAGTTCCCCCGCAACGCCTCGGCCGGGTCCACTTCCGGCACGTCGGCCCGATACACCCGCACTCCGCCGGTTGGCGCGGCCGTGGTGGGGCCGGCGCGTTCCTCGATGGCGATCGAGAGCGTGCGCCGGTCGTCCGCACCGGTTCGGAACCGGCACCGCACGCCACGCTGGCCGAGGGCACCGTCGGCGGTGTCGAAATACACGTCGCGGTACAAGGAACGCTCGAGGGCCGTGCCGCGTAGCCCGAGGGGCAAATCGTCGGACAGGAGCTGGTCGAAGACGCCTCGGTCGGGTACGTCGAGGATGGTTCCGGCTGCTTGTCGCATCGGCGCTAGAACATGAACCCCGCAGTGATGTACAATCCCGTGCGTTCGTCACTCCGCGCGATGGCCAGCGCAAGGGTGTTCGCGGGATTCAGTACGGAGTACCACAGGCCGCCGCCGAACGCGGTGTGCAGCGTGTTCTCCCCCGGGGTATCGGCATCCGAATACACGCGGCCCACGTCCCCGAGCGCGAGAACGCCGATACCGCCGGGGAAGATGACGCGCGTGCGCGCCAGCCGGAATCGCAGTTCCGCGTTGCCGAACAATGATGCGTGTCCGGCAAATCGATTCTCGTTGAAACCGCGCACCGTACTCGCGCCGCCGAGGTACGCGGCGTCCAAGAAGGGAAAGGTCCCGAACACCCGTTGCCCGCCGACGCGAAGCGCCAGCGTGGGCCCGGCGGTGAGATACGTGGCCAATTCGCCGTGCACCTCACCAAAGGTTGCGTCCACAGACATCCAGGAGGGCCACAAGGTTCCCCCGCCGTCGAACACGACGCCCTGGGTGGCCGCGACGGAGCGGTTCCGCGTATCGAACCGGAAGCCACCGCGAAACCCGATCTGCCAAAACGTCCCGGCACCATAGAAATCCGGGCCCTGGCGCACCAGGAAGGTATCGTCA
>JAPULZ010000235.1 GCA_027294455.1 Gemmatimonadota bacterium | reverse complement strand
GCCAGGTTGCCCGCCAGCAAGCTCCCGGGTCCGCCGGCGGCAATCGCAAGACACGCCACGAAGGCGGCGCTTCTCTCGGGTCCCAACGTTCCAAAAATCGAGGTCGTGGGTGCGCGGGAGTAGGCGACAGCGAGGAATACCGGAATCCAGGTCCACATGGCGTACAGCTCCCACATGTGGCCCAGGTATCCGAAGTTGGCGAGCCGCAGTTCTCGTTTCGTGAGGGCGTGCGCCAGATAACTCCAGCGAAATTTCGGCGCGGGTGAGCGATAGGGTCCGAGCGTGCCATAGAACCACATCAGCAAGCCACCAGCCATGGCGAGGGCGGACACGACGTACATGACGGGGCGCCAGTCGCCGATGCCCCCGCCCCCGAGACCCCGTATGAGGTGGGGTGAAGCGCTGCCGACCGTCAGGGCCCCCACCAAGAGTCCGAGGCCGAGGCCCCGATCTTCCTTGGTCCACGTGGCCATGATTTTCATCCCCACCGTATACACCGCGGCGCGGGCCATACCGGTGGCAAATCTGAGGGCCAGCGCCGCGACGAATCCGGCTCCCAGGAGCGGGATCAGGGCGTTGAGAACGGCACCAAAGATGGCACCGCTCGCGCACACTTTTCGGGGTTCCCAGATGTCTGCCACGTTGAGCAGCGCGCTGAGCAGCGCGCCGGTGACAAACCCCAGCTGGACGGTCATGGTCAGCCACGCGGCGCTGCCCGGGCTGAGCTGCCACTCCTCGACCAGCGCCGGCGTCACCGCCGTGGCCGAGAACCACAGGCTCATGGCCAGGAGCTGGGCGAGGGCTAGGAGGAGGAGGACCTTCCATTTCCTGGGGACTTCCAAGCTGTCGCTCCGTTATCAGTGAACAGTGAACAGTGATCAGTAGCCAGTGGCCAGTAACCAGTAACCCGTTGTCAGTGGCTATGTTGGACTACTGATCACTGATCACTGGTCACTAAGAAAAAGGCCCCGGCAATCATCACCGAGGCCCGCCCTATCCCATCTAGTCGAAGGGCTACCCCCGCCCCTGGGCCACCACCCGTTCCTCTCCGGTCTCGAAATACACCTTATTCTTCTCGATATAGCTCGTCCACTCCGACGGGGTATCCTCTTCGGTGAAGATCGCGGTGACGGGGCATTCGGGCTCACAGGCGCCACAATCGATGCACTCGTCGGGGTGTATGTACAGCATGTCCGCGCCCTCGTAAATGCAGTCAACGGGGCAAACGTCCACACAGCCTCGGTCCAAGGTATCGATGCATGGCTCCGCAATGATGTATGTCATTCACGCTCCCAGTTCTACGGGTGGCCCAGAGTAGGCCGTATCTTTAAACCGGCCTGTGGCGGGTGTCAAGAGTGGGGCGCCACCCGTCGGGCGGGTGATTACATTTTTTGGGGAATGTGGTATTCCTTTTGGGAGCAGCGGACATAGGAGGCAGTACAGTGCGATACGATCCTAGGATGGTTCAGCCGATGCGGGAGGAGCTGACAACGCTCGGTTTTGAGGAAGTCTTGACGCCGGACGCGGTGGACGAGGCCGTCAAATCGGACGGTGTGGTCATGGTCGTCGTGAACTCGGTTTGTGGTTGCGCCGCGGGTAAGGCGCGGCCCGGGGTGAGGCTGGCGGTGCAACACGATCGGATTCCTAACAAGCTCATAACCGTCTTCGCGGGCATGGAGATGGAGGCGACCGATCGGGTCCGAAGTTATTTTTCTGGATACCCACCCTCGAGCCCGCAAATTGGGCTCCTCAAAGGGGGGCAGGTGGTCTACCTGATGGAGCGGCAGGACATCGAGGGCCGCGACGCCAACGCGATCGCCGACAAGCTCGTCGAGGCCTTTGACGAACACTGCACCAAGGCGGTCTAACCCCGCTTCATGATCCTGGTTGATCCGCTCGCCCGCCCGGTCATCGCCCATCGGGGGGCGAGCGGTCTCTTTCCCGAGAACACACTACTCGCTTTTCAAAAAGCCATCGAACTCGGTGCGGATGCAATCGAGCTCGATGTCCGGGTGGCCGCAGACGGTATCCCCGTAGTCATCCACGATTCTACGGTAGACCGGACCACGGATGGGGTGGGTGTGGTGGGCGCGATGCACTGCGACGCCATCAAAGAGCTGAATGCCGGCGGTGGCGAGACCATTTCGAAGCTGGAAACGGTACTCGAAGCGACGGAGGGAACCCCGCTCTTTGTGGAGATCAAGGATCGTCAAGGGGGTCCGGTCGTGGCCGAGACGATACGCGCCGGAGGCGCCGATCGCCGTGTGCTCGTTGGATCGTTTGAGTCCGAGCCGCTAGTCGGCGTGCGCGCCGCCGGCATGTCGACCACCGCGAGCTCGGGCGAGGCACGCTGGTTTTGGATCGGGAGCCGGTTGGGCTGGTCGGGAACGGGTGGCCGGTACGATGCGTTTTCGTTACCAGAATATCGCGGCCGACTCCGGGTGGTCGATGACCGGTTGGTGCGCGTCGCAGCCCGTATCGGCCGGCCCGTGCACGTGTGGACCGTCGACGATCTCGAGACGGCGCGGCGCCTGCGATCGTATGGGGTCGCCGGCATCCTTACCAATTTTCCCGACCGGATGCGAGCGCTAGGATGACTGATGGGCGAAGGAGTTGGATGGGTCTCCGCCATTCCTTAATAAAGGGCTTCACTGCCTTCTCACTGGGCTGTGCCTCGGGTTCTCAGGGGGCAGAGCCGTCGACGGTGCTTCCGATTGGCGGTCGAGCGGGCGTGGCTGCGGCGGACGAGGTCGAGACCACGTTGTTGTTGGTGGGAGACGCCGGCTGGGCCGAGCCGGATGACCCGGTCCTGGCCCGGGTCGCGGCGCACGCCTCGCAACGTCCGGACCGAACCTCGGTCATCTTCCTTGGCGACAACGTGTATCCCGACGGCATGCCGGTCGCAGGCTTGGAGCACAAGCGAGCCGAGGATCTCCTGTCGGCCCAGCTCCAAGTGGGCCGCGGTGGAGCACAAACGATATTCGTCCCCGGGAATCATGATTGGGACAATGGGGGGGTCAACGGGTGGGACGAAATACGGGAGCAGGGTCGGTTCCTCGAAGCTCACGGCTCCGAACTCTTGCCGGCTGGGGGGTGCCCGGGTCCCGGCGTTCTGGATACCGGGTCGCAAGTCCGGGTGATAGCCTTGGACACCCAGTGGTGGCTTCACGATCATGCCAAACCCCAAGATCCTACCTCGGATTGCGAGGCGGATTCTGAGGCTGAAGTGCTCGCCGCTTTTGGCGACGCCCTCGCGACTGCCGGCGGGCGGCGTGTCGTCGTCGTTGGACACCATCCTCTGGCGTCGCGGGGAGCGCACGCCGGCCACTTTACGTGGAAAGACCACATTTTTCCGCTGCGTCACATCGCCGGCTGGTTATGGTTGCCGCTGCCCATCGTGGGTTCGCTCTACCCGCTGATACGCGGTTCCGGCGTGAGCGACCAAGACTTTTCGAACGGGGAGAACCGTCACATGCGTGCGGCCCTCGATTCGGTGATGGCCATTCATAGACCATTGATTTACGCGGCGGGACATGACCATTCTTTACAGGTGTTCGAAGGTCAAACGGCGCGTTATTTCTTGGTATCGGGTGCGTCGACGATAGGTCATTTTACGCCCGTTGGACGTGATGACAGAACCCGCTATGCGCGGGCCGGTACCGGGTTCATGCGGATCGACTTCACCACTCAGGGCCGCGCGCGGCTTGGGGTGTTTGCGGTGGACGAGCGGGGTGTAGAGAGGGAAGAGTACTCGGTTTGGCTCGAGACGAATTGAGGTGCGGCATGTATGTGCGTCAACGAATCGGTCTCGCGGGCTTGCTTCTCGGGCTGGTCTTGGCGATCCCCTTGTCGGGGCAAGAGAAGGTCACGGTCGTCGCGGGGGACTATTCCGCCGGCTGGCTCAAACGATTGTTCTTCGGAGGCGACTACCGAGATCTGTGGACCACTCCGATCCAAGTTCCGTATCTGGACTTGCAAAGTTATGCGGGTGGTCTCACCCCGGACCGGAC
>JAPULZ010000234.1 GCA_027294455.1 Gemmatimonadota bacterium | reverse complement strand
ACCACCTGCCGGCGTCCGCCACGGTCCCCACCCCACTGGAGATCTTGGGGCACATCGTCGGCGCACCCGACGTGCTCAGCTATCCCGAAGAGGTCTACGGGTATATGCGCGCCGTGGCCGACGCGTTGCCCCGGGTGAAGGTGTTCTCTATGGGCCAAACCGAAGAGGGCCGCGAGATGATCCTCAGTACTGATCTCCGACGAGGAGACGATCGCAAACCTCAACGAATACAAGGCCATGCTGGGACGCCTGGCGGACCCACGGAAGATAACTCCAGACGAGGCGGATCGGCTCGCGGAGATCGCCAAGCCGATCTATTGGGCCACGGGAGCCATTAATTCGCCGGAGACCGGCTCGCCGGAGATGCTGATGGAGCTGGCCTACCGCCTCGCGGTGGAGGAAAGTGTTTTCATACGGGACATTCGCCGCAACGCGATCGTGATGATCACGCCCATCATCGAGGTGGACGGCCGGGCCGAGCAAGTCGATCTGCACATGGCGCCGCGCCGCGATCCCGACTACGAGGGCCCCAGCCGGCCCCTCTACTGGGGACGGTACGTGGCACACGACAACAACCGCGACGGCATTGGGTTGTCCCTCGAGCTATCCCAGCATGTGACCCGCACGTTCCTCGAGTACCACCCGCAGATCATGCACGATTTGCACGAGTTCGCGTCACACCTCTACCCGTCCACCGGACGCGGCCCCTACAACGCGTGGCTGGATCCGATCACCATCAACGACCGGGGCGTCGGCCACCTCACGGCCGTTGTTCAGGGCCGCCGCTGATGAAGCAGCTTTTCGGCGGGGGCGAACCGGAACACGATCCGGGTCTCGTTGGACGGTGCTCCGCCCGGGGCGGTTGGAATCGCCATCGGCATGGTCACATTCTGACCCTGTGGTCGTGGTGTGAAAAAACGCAATGCCGGGACGGGGAGGCAGGAGACCGTCGCGGCCATCACCGCGACAACACCTGCGGTTCTCATTCCCACAACGCGAGCGGCGCTTCAGCCGGGCGGTGCAGGGCGGTGTGCACCGGCGCGTCGTTGAGCGTGAAGCGCCGCGCCTCGGTCATGCGCAAATCGTGAACCAACATCGAGAACTCCGAGAGATCGCTGGTCTCATAGACGACCACGAACTCCTCATCCTGTAAGCCGAAGCTGTAGAGCAAGAGCTGTGTGATCGAGGAATATTGCTTTCCGATTCGGATGTGGTCGTTCATCAACTGCTGCCTGACCTCTTGATCCAGAAGGTACCACTCGGATGTCTTGGTGAACGGATACACGATCAAGTATGGAGCCCGGTTTGGCGCGAAGGGATCCATGGCCTGCCGCGATCGGGCTTTGCTGTACTGCGAAGGTCTGGTCAAACCCCACAACACGGTAGTCGGCTCCAGATACCGGCGGGCCGGCACAGTCCCCCTGGCAAACTTTGGGAAAAACGTCGACGGCACGTCACTCGTCTCGGCGGGAATCGCCGTCCAGATCAGGAAATCAGACGCTGTCTCGGTGGGAAATAGCTGGTAGCAGTGGACGGTCTCGGCTGCGTCCTTGAGACCGGCAAGGAACGACGCGTGCACGTCGAGCCTGTCCTGCGGCGCAAGACGCCAATAGTCCTGCGTGAAGCGAAAATTGCAAAAATGGTTCAGCGACCTCGGAAGCGGCTCACTCATGGGCCAGGCCGAATAGTTCCCGGGCGACTTGGGCCACTTCCTCGCTCTGATACCGCCCCGCCTCCGCGCGGAGGCGAATGGTGGGCTCGTGGAGCAATTTGTTCACGAGTGACCGTGAGAGGTGTTCGATCTGTGTGCGGGTGGCCTCGTCCACATCGCCGAGTCGCTGCAGCGTCCGGGCGATCTCGCGCCGCCGAATGGCTTCGGCGCGACTTCGCAAATCTGCGATCAGCGGCCGAACGCCGCGCTGTTCGTCCCGTTCGGCAAAGTTGGCCAACTCCTGGTCGATGATGTCCTCCACCAACGAAACCTCGCCCTGTCGCGCGGCAACATGGTCGGCAATGCGGTTCTGCAGGTCGTCGATGTCGAACAACCGAACGCCCGGAACGTCCGTCACTGCCACGTCGACGTCCCTCGGGACGGCGAGGTCGATGAGTGTCAGTTCCTGCTCGGGGCGCCGACGCATCGCGCCATCGACGATGTCGCGGTCGATAATCACGCCGGGGGCTTTGGTGGACGATATAACCACGTCCGCCTCCGCCAGCGCGCTGGAGAGATCCGCGAGCGTCCCGGCGGCCGCTCCAAACTGCGCGGCCAACTCGGCGGCGTGATCGGGGTTGCGGCTCAGGACCTTGAACGGCGTCGCGCCCCGGACGCGCAGGGATTTACAGGCGAGTTCTCCGACCTTGCCGGTGCCAATGAGGAGCACCTGCTTGCCATCCAGCGAGCCGCACGCTTCGTCGGCGAGGCCGACCGCCACGGAGCTGACACTCGCCGGCTTCCGGTTGATTCCCGTCTCCGCCCTGGCGCGGCGGCCGGCCCGAATTGCGGAGCGATACGCCTCGGACAGCACCTCACCGACGGCTCCGACCGACCTGGCGTGCTGCAGGGCATCGGAGACCTGCCTGGCGATCTCGGATTCACCGAGGACGAGCGAGTCGAGTCCGGCGGCTACCCGGCTCAGATGCCGCACGGCATCCAGACCCCTGTGGGTGTAAAAGCTCTTTTCCAGAGTTTGGCGCGGAAGCTCGCGGTGCGTGACGAACCACCCGACCAGCGCCTCGAACGCCGCGTCCGGTCCAGCCACCGGATCGGCCACGACCACGTAGATCTCGGTGCGGTTGCACGTCGAGAGACACACCAGCTCGTGGCACGGACCTTCCGCCCCCTCCTGGTCTGCCCCGTCGCCCAGGAGCACGTCGAGAAGATCTGTGACCGACGCGACCAGACACTCCCGGAGAGCGACCGGCGCCTCGCGAAAGGTCGTCCCAAAACAGACGATCATGTCCATCCTGGTCATAGGGGAGATGAGAATCGGACAATCGCGCTTAGTCTACGTGTGCACCATATGCCGCGCAAGGCAGAGAGTGAATAGGAGCCGAGATGCTGCGCTCAATCCCGAATCAATCCCCGCTCCTTCACCCGCCGCCGTTCGGCACTCACGCGCGGCCAGATGTCTTTGCGCAGCCGCTCGAGTTCGGCATCGAATCGCGCATCATTCCGCACCTTGTCGAACATCCCCGATTCGATGGTGCGTAGATCCACGCCGCTCGGTGATTGCGCATAGGCCTCCGCCAACCAGTCCAACGCGCCGTCCACGTCACCGATCCAACCGTAGAAACTCGCCAAATCCTGTGCGGCCACGACGTTGGTGAACAAGGTGTCGAGCTGCTCGCCAGCCCGCAGTCGTGTCTCCAGGGAGTCGACGATGCGCCGAGCTTCCGCCACCCGTCCCAGCTCATGGAGACACGTGGCGACCAAACCGGCGTGCGGACCCAGTTCCATGGCGGCACAGTCGTCGGCACGGCCCGACATCAGCATGGCGCGCGCGCCGAGCTCCCGGGGGAGCAAGAGCTGCGGAGCAAAGCGACGTGCCGCGCGGGTTTGCTCGACCACGAGTGGATATCGCCGGTCACGCAACGCCTCATATGCGAGACTGATTCTTCGGGAGGCGGCAAACGGGTCGAGCCGCACGGCGCGCCGCGCCGTGGCCAGCGCCTCCGAGAACCGGCCCTCCCGCACCAACAGGTGCCCCCACCAGGCTGGACCATCCGGCGAATTGGGCTGCAGCGCCATGGCCCGCTCGAAGTCCCTGCGCACCGAATCGGTCGGCGCCAGGGCGATGCTCGACGCGTACCCGCGCGCCGAGTACGCCGCGGCCAGCCGCGCGTTCAGGGCAATTGCCGTGTCGGCCATGGCCAGGGCCGTTCCTGCCGCCTCGTTCGCGTTGGCCCCGATGCGATACCGGTACGTGACCGACAAGGCGTACACCGAAGCCAGTCCCGAGTACGCGCGCGCATAGAGCGAATCGAGACGGATGGCTTCCTCGAACGCCTCGATGGCCGCCGCAAACGCCTGCGGCGTGCGTTGGGCCAGGAGATCCCGTCCCTCAAGATAGGCCGAATGGCCCGGGCTGTGGCGTCGCGAGCCGCCGCCCGGCCGCGCCGCGGCCACCGTGGAAAGCAGGGCGGCGCTTACCTCGTCCGCGATGTCCTCCTGCACATCGAGGACGTCGGTGAATTCTCGTTCGTATTGACCGGACCAGAGTATCGTTTCGCTTCGCGCTTCGATGAGCTGGGCACTCACGCGCACCCGGTTGCCCGACGGCTGCACGGAACCCTCCACCAGATACCGCACCCCGAAGCTGTCCGCCAGCTGCCCGGCCGTGAGACCCAAATTCGCCAGCGCCATGACCGACGTGCGCGCCGTCACCTTGAGCCGGCCGAACTGCGCCAGTCGACTCGTGATCTCGTACATGAGCCCGTCACGCAGATGCTCGAACTCCTCGTCGCCGCCGATCTTCTCGAACGGCAGGACGGCCACCGAGTCCTCGTACACCGACGAGGCCACCGCGGGAGTCCCCCCGACACCTCTCCACGACCAGAATCCCACCGCCGCCGCAAGCACGATCAGGATCACCGACACGGGCGCAGTCCATCGCTTGACGCGCGAGCGGACAAGGCCCGGAAACGGTGCCGTACCGGGCGGCGTGGACATCTCCAGTCTTGCCATCGCACTGGCCGTGGTAAGTGCCTCGCTGAACTCGGCCGCGTGGGTGTAGCGATCCGCCGGTACCTTTGCCAGCGATTTGACGATGGCCGCTTCCACCTCAGCTGGCACGGAGGTTCGCACCGTGCGCAACGACGGAACCGGGTCGACGGCATGCCTGGCCATGACGGCCTGGGGATTTGCCGCAGTAAACGGGGGGTGTCCGGCCAACATCTCGTACAGCACGCAGCCCAGCGCGTAAATGTCTGCGCGGCCATCGAGGGATTCTCCCAGCGAGGCTTGTTCGGGACTCATATAGACCGGGGTACCGACCGACAGGCCCGTTTCCGTCAGCTCGTCGCCGCCGGCGGCGCTGATGGCTCTGGCGATCCCGAAATCTGCCACTACGGCATGCTCTCCAGAGATCAACACGTTTTCGGGTTTGATGTCTCGATGCACGACGTTGCGTCCGTGGGCGTACTCCAGCGCATCCGCTATCTCGCGCGCGATCCGGAGAGCGAATTCCAGCGGGAGCTGGCGTTCACGGAGCATGCGGTCGCGCAGGTTCTCGCCTTCTTGATACGGCATGACGTAATACAGCAGTCCGTCCGCATCGCCGGAGGCGAAGATGGGAACGATGTGGGGATGGGCGAGCGTGGAGAGCAACTCGACTTCTCGGATGAACCGGTCGCGGCCGATCCGGGCGCCGAGGTCCTCCCGCAGCACCTTGATCGCCACCAAGCGGCGTGGCTGACGCTCCTCCGCGAGATAGACGGTGGCCATGCCGCCCCGACCGATCTCCCGAAGGATGGTGAATCGGTCCGGCAGCACGTCACGTATGTCCTGTTGCGAATCAGCCATCCGGTAGTTGAGCCTGTGATGCTAGGGAACGTAACTATTTAAGATCGCCGGGCCGCCGCTCGAGGGCTAGTGTACCCAGAAGACAGTCCAACACCGGCGACCATTAGTGCTCGCGTAGGTACTCCTCGGACTTTCCTTTCGGTATCGACAGGGAAATCCAGTCACCCCCCTTGATGTGCTTCGCCAGGTACACGATCTGCCCAACATGGTCGGCGTAGTGCGCGAGTTGGCGCGCGATGGCCCGGAGCGCCGAATGCGGTTCCCGCCGAATGTAGATAACCCGCAACAAATCGTCCTCCTCCAGCCGCGAGAGCGCGTCGAACACGTGGCGCCAACCCGCTTCCCACAGTGACAGGATCTCCTCGCGGCCAAGCTCTCGATCCTCCACGAACTCCCCGTCCCGGTGTCGATCCGGCTTCTCGCCGTCCGTCGTCAGGAAATCCGTCCACCGGGACCGCATGTTGCCGGCCAGATGCTTCACGATAACGAAGATGCTGTTCGACTCCTCGTCCGGCCGGAAGAAGAAATCCGCCTCGTCGAGCTGGGAAAACGCCTGCTCGGCCAGCTCCTTGTAGCGGGTGAACTCGGCCTTGGCAACAGCGATGAACTCGGCCTGGACCGTGTCGCGTGGCTCCGCATCGATGCTCATGTCCCTACGAATACGCCTCCAGAACCGCACCGACAAGGGCCTGACACCCCGGAGAGGGGGTCACCCCCCAAGTTACCCCACCCGCCCCTTGACCACGGGTCGGCCGGAGCATTGATTGATCGGTCCATGACGACCCTGATTGCGGCTCCGGACTCCAAGGCCAACACCTGGTGGTGGTATTGCGCCTGTGCGGAGGTGGGCCCGGTTCGGTAGTCGTCTCGTGACCAGGCAGGACCAACCCACCTTCGGCCGCCGGGGGTGGGCTTTTTCGTGCTCACCACCAATCCTCGGTGCTTTGAAGATCCAAGGGGACGCATATGAATTCGGCGTTTGACATCGCGGCTGACCTCGACACGCCGGTTTCAGCCTATCTGAAACTGCAGCCGTTCCACCCCAGGTTCCTTCTCGAGAGCGTGGAGGGGGGCGAGCGTCTTGGACGCTATTCCTTTATTGGGTTCGGCGAGGCCGACGAGATTCGCCTCCACGGTGCCGAGCTCTCCCTCAACGGAAACACCCGGCCCGCCCCGACCACCCGGGACGCCCTGCTGTCCGAGTTGCGCCAAGCCCTGGACCGGGCCCCACGCCTCCGGCCCGACATTCCCGGGATGCCTTTCGCGGGCGGACTCGTGGGCTCCACCGGTTTCGGGATGAACCAGCGGTTCGACAAGACGGGCGACGGCAGGACGGACGACGAGCTCGATGCGGTATACCTCGCCCCGAGGTCCGTCTTGACGTTCGACCATCTCACCCGGCGGGCGGCCCTCTTGTACGACGGCCCGGATGACGATCGCGCCCGGTTGCGCGCCGAGGTGATCGAGGCCCTCCGGGGACCGCTCCCGCCGAGACCATCCATCACGCGCCACGCCAAACCGACGCCCAGTCTGGAGGAAGGGGCGTTTCTCTCGTCGATCGGTACGGTCAAAGATCACATCACCGCCGGCGACGTCTATCAACTGGTACTCTCGATCAGCTTTCGCGGCGAGTGCGACGTGCCACCCTTCGAGGTCTATCGCGCCTTGCGGCTGCTCAATCCGTCGCCTTACATGTACTTCTGTGATTTCGGCGATTTCTCCGTCGTCGGGTCGTCCCCTGAAGCCCTCGTGAGACTGAGTGGACGGGAAGCCTCGCTGCGGCCCATCGCCGGGACCCGGCCGCGCGGATCGGATGCTGCCGAAGACGCGGCGCTGGAAAAGGAACTGCTGGCCGATCCGAAGGAAAATGCCGAGCACATCATGTTGGTCGATCTCGCGCGAAACGACTTGGGTCGGGTGGGTGTGCCCGGGTCCATCCACGTCGATCCCTACCGAACCATCGAGCGGTACAGCCATGTCATGCACATCGTGAGCGGGGTACGCGGTGTGCTGCCACCCGACACCGACGCCTTCGATCTCTTTGCCGCGGCGTTTCCGGCCGGCACGGTGGTCGGTGCGCCAAAGATTCGGGCGATGCAGATCATCGAGGAACTCGAACCGCGCCGCCGGGGTGTGTATGCGGGCACCGTCGGATACTTCGGGCACGGCGGAGCGATGGATCAGGCCATCGCCATTCGCACGCTCGTCTTTCAAGACGGCATGTACGCGTACCAGGCCGGAGCCGGGATCGTCGCCGACAGCGTAGCCGAACGCGAATTTGCCGAAGTCCTCGCCAAGAGCGCCGCGTTGGAAGCGGCGCTCACCCTGGCGGAGGAAGAGCTATGATCAAGCGCGTGCTTCTCGTCGACAACTACGACTCGTTCACCTACAATCTGGTGCAGGCCTTGGCGGTGCAGGGCGCCGAGGTGTCCGTCCACCGCCACGACGCGATCACGCCGGAAGACGCGACGGCCATCGCGCCGACGCATCTGATGATTTCCCCGGGTCCCGGACGGCCCGAGGACGCCGGCGTCTCGGTGGAAATGGTGAAGGCCATGATGGGCCGCATTCCCGTCCTGGGCGTCTGCCTCGGCCATCAGGCCATCGCACAGGCCCTCGGCGGCACCATCGGCGCAGCGCAGACGCTCATGCACGGGAAGGCATCCCCGATCTATCACGACGGACGCACCCTGTTCGAGGGACTGCCGAACCCCTTTACCGCCGGACGGTATCACTCGCTCGCCGTGGCCGAACAGAACTTGCCCGACGACCTGACGATTTCGGCGTACACATCCGAAGGGGAGATCATGGGAGTCCGTCACAAGACGCTCCCCACCGAGGGCGTGCAGTTTCATCCGGAGAGCATTCTCACGCCGGAGGGAGATCGGTTGCTTCGCAATTTTCTCGATCTCGAAGCTCCCAATGGTGCAGCGTGATGAATGAATTGCTCGAGCGGCTCATCCGAGGCACCGACCTGAGCGAAGCAGAAGCCACCAAGCTGCTCGTCGCGCTGACGGAGGAATCGTTCCCGCCGGCCAGGGCAGGAGCGTTGCTGACGGCATTGCGATGCAAGGGCGAAACCGCCGCGGAAGTGCGGGGCTTCGTTAGCGGCATGCGGAGTCTCGCGGTTCGCCCCGACATCCCGGATGACACCTCGGGCGTCGACGTGGTGGGCACCGGTGGCGACCACTCGGGCAGCCTCAACCTGTCGACGGGATCCGCGTTGCTCACGGCGGCCTGCGGCCAGCTCGTGATCAAGCACGGTAACCGATCCATCTCCAGCCGCTCCGGCAGCGCCGACGTCCTCGAGTCGTTGGGTGTCGCGTTACCGCTGGATCCCGCGTCGGCGGGCGCCTACCTGGAGCAGACCGGATTCACCTTCTTGTTTGCACCGTCGTTCCACCCGGCCATGAAGGCCATCGCCCCGGTACGTGGGACGCTCGGGATCCGGACGATCTTCAACATTCTGGGGCCGCTCTGCAATCCGGCACAGCCCCCGTTTTACGTCATCGGGGCGTTCGACCCGGACGTCGCAGCCCTGATGGCGGACGCGCTCTCGGGGTTGGCGATCGAGCGGGCGTTCGTCGTTCACGGGGCTGCGTCGTGGGACGAGGCGACCCCGGTGGGGCCCTTTCTGCTCTTCGACGTGACGCCGGGATCCGTCACGATGACCGAACGCGATCCGGCAAAGTTCGGGATTCCCCCGTCCTCGACCGCCGACCTGCTCGGTGGTGACGCCTCGGAGAACGCCAAGCGAATACGGGCCGTGTTCGCGGGCGAGCGCGGCGCGCATCGCAACGCCCTCATCCTCGGCGCGGCGCTCGCGCTGGAGGTGACGGGTACGGCGCCCTCCCCCGACGCCGGCATCGAGCAGGCCGGCGCCGCCCTCGACGACGGGTCGGCAACGGCGCTCCTCGACCGACTCCGGGAGGTCTCGGCCACGCAGGCGGAAACCGATGTCTGATTTGCTCGACGCGATGGCGCGAAGCAGTGCCGCCCGGGTGGCCGACGCCAGGCAAACGGAACGAGAAAGTGCGCTTCGCACTCGCGCCCTCGACGTGCCCGCACCTCCCGCGCTTCAGCTTCATCCAGGAGGCTTCGATCTCATCGCCGAAGTGAAACGGCACGCGCCCTCCGGCGGACCACTCGCCGACCCAGACACCGGCCCGGCGTTGGCTGCCCGGCAGGCCGACGCCTACGTGCGGGGCGGGGCAGTGGCGATATCGGTGCTCACGGAGCCGGATCGGTTTCACGGCACATTGGCCGATTTGTCCGCGGCGGCCCGGGCGGTCCCTGCCCCCGTCATGCGGAAAGATTTCCTGACCGATCCGTATCAAGTGCTCGAAGCGCGCGCGGCCGGTGCTGCCGGTGTGCTGCTGATCATGCGGATCCTCGACGATGAGCGCCTCGGCGAGCTCATGGCGGCGGCGACCGAGATGAGCCTGTTTGTCTTGCTCGAGGCGTTCGGCCCAGACGATCTCGCGAGAGCCGGCAGCGTCCTGCCCGGTTTGGCATCCGCCGGCACGACTGCTTTGGTCGGCGTCAACACGCGAGACCTCCAGTCGCTCGAGGTCGATCCAGCCCGGCTCGCCGACCTTGCGGAGCAGCTCCCCCAGACGGTGCCATGTGTCGCCGAGAGCGGCATCGACACCCCGGAGGACGCCGAGCGCGCAGCTAAGTCGGGGTACCAACTCGCCCTGGTCGGCAGCGCCCTCATGAGAACGGCCCAGCCCACGAAACTCGCCGCGGCCATGATTCACGCCGGGCGTGCCGCAGTGAGGAACGAGTGCACCTCCGCGTAAAGATCTGTGGAATCACCACCGTGGAAGCCGCGCGGGCCGCGTCGTCGTCGGGGGCGGACGCCGTGGGATTCATCTTCGCGTTCCCCGACTCTTCACGCTGCGTCGGGGTCGACGCGGCGCGTGACATCGCCCGCCATCTGCACCCGTTCGTGACACGTGTTGCCGTGTTCCGCCACCCCGACGTCGCAGCGGTATCCGAGGTCGTCGCGACATTTTGTCCCGACGTCGTCCAGGCCGAACCGTCCAGCGAGCTCGTCGCCGCCGTGGCCGGTCGGGCCGAATTCCTCCCCGTGCTGCACGACGGCGACGACGTCACCGACCGGGCGGTGGACTTCGCGGCCGACGGCGCCGCGAAGCCGGCTATCTTGCTGGAGGCCGCCGGCGTGGGCGGGCGCGGCGTCGCGCCGGATTGGCACCGAGCCGCCGAGGTAGCCAAGAGCTGCAACTTGATCTTGGCGGGGGGCCTGACACCGGACAACGTGGCGGCCGCGATTCGCGCAGTGCGTCCGGCTGGAGTGGACATCAGTAGCGGGGTCGAATCGGCCCCGGGGATCAAGGACCCCGACATGATCGCCGAGTTCATCGCCGCCGTCCGAACCGTGGAGAGAACCTTGGATCTGGATCCCACGCTGGAGACTACCAAATGAGCGCGGCGCCGTCGCCGCGGCTCACCGCCTCCGAGGCCACCCTCGAGGACCTCATCGCCGGGCGCCTGCCGGACGAGCAGGGCCGCTACGGGGCCTTCGGCGGCCGCTTCGTTCCCGAAACGTTGATGCCCGCCGTGGTGCGACTGGAAGAAGAGGCGCGCCGGGCGCTGAACGACGCCTCGTTCGTGCAGGAGCTGGATCTAGAGCTTAGCGAGTGGGTGGGACGGCCCACTCCGCTGACGCCCGCCAGACGGCTCGGCAGGTCCTGGGGCGTCACCGTGTATCTCAAGCGCGAGGACCTCACCCATACCGGCGCCCACAAGATCAACAACGCCATCGGGCAGGCCCTCCTCGCCAAGCGATTGGGCGCGTCGCGCGTGGTGGCCGAAACCGGCGCCGGACAGCACGGCGTGGCCGCGGCCGCCGCTTGCGCCCGACTCGGCATCCCCTGCACGGTCTATATGGGGGCCGTCGACGCCAAGCGGCAGGCCCCCAACGTCGACCGCATGCATCGCTTGGGTGCGGAGGTCAAAGAGGTAACCGCTGGCGACCAGACCCTCCGGGCGGCCATCGACGAAGCGTTACGGGATTGGGTTTCGGACCCCGAGTCCACGTACTATCTCCTCGGATCGGCGGTGGGCCCACACCCGTACCCGTGGCTGGTGTGCGTGCTGCAGAGCGTGATCGGGACCGAAGCCCGGGTGCAAATCCTCCAACAGCACGGCCGGCTACCCGATCTGGCCGTGGCGTGCGTGGGCGGCGGGTCCAACGCCATTGGGTTGTTCCATCCCTTGATCCGCGACGAACAGGTCGCGCTGCTGGGGGTCGAGGCCGGAGGCATGGGCCATCGTATCGGAGAGCATGCCGCGACGATCCACTACGGGACTCCCGGCGTGTTGCACGGAGCGTACTCCGTGTTGCTGCAGGACCAAGACGGCCAGATCCAAGAAACACACTCCGTTTCGGCTGGGCTGGATTATCCCGGCGTCGGCCCGGAGCACGCATTTCTCGATTCCGTCGGACGGGTGACGTACGAGACGGCGTCGGACGAGGAGGCGCTGGCGGCGGTGGACGAGTGTTGCGCGTTGGAGGGCATCCTGCCGGCTCTGGAATCGGCGCACGCCATGGCCGGCGCGAAACGGTGGGCGGCGCGTCACCCGGGATCGTGCATTCTCGTTGGCATGTCGGGCCGGGGCGACAAGGACCTCGCGACCCTCATGGCGGCGGGCGGCGGTGAGGCGACATGACGACCGTCAGCGCACCCGGCGCCGACATCGAGCGGTCGATTCGCACCGCCGGGGCCGCGGGGCGTCCCGCCATGGCGGCGTTCCTCACGGCCGGATTCCCCGACAAGGCGTCCTTCGGAGCACTCGTCGATGCGATCGCCGCCGAAGTGGAGGTACTGGAGATCGGCGTGCCGTTCACCGATCCCATGGCCGACGGTGTCACGATCCAGGAGTCCAGCCGCTGCGCCCTCGAAGCTGGTGTCAACCTGCCCTGGATTCTGGACATCGTCGCGGGATCCGCGACCGAGACACCCATCGTCCTCATGAGCTACCTGAATCCCATCTTGGCGATGGGACTGGTGGAATTCGCGCACCGCGCGGCCGAAGCGGGAGTCGCCGGACTCATCGTGCCGGACCTTCCGTACGAGGAAAGCGCGCCGGCGCTGGGGGCGCTGGACGAAGCCGGCCTGGCCCTGGTCCAGCTCGTCGCACCCGTATCGCCGCGGGATCGCATCGAGAAGCTTTGCCGGATGAGCCGGGGATTCGTCTACGCGGTGACCACGACCGGAACCACGGGCGGGGATGTCAGCCGCACCGAAGCGATGTACGATTATTTGGATCGGGTCCGTGACCTGTCCCCCGTTCCGGTGTTGGCCGGTTTTGGGATCCGCCGGGCGGAGCATGTCCACGCGGTCGCTGCCCACGCCCACGGCGTCATCGTCGGGAGCGCATTGATCGAAGTACTGGGGCGAGGCGACGACGCGATCGCCTTTCTCCGCCAGCTCCGCCGCCATGCGGGGGCTCCATTGGAGGGAGATTCATGATTGCCGTACTGGAGAAGGGTTGTCCACTGAAGCAAAAGGCAGACATCGTCCGCTTCGTCGAGGGGGCCGGATTCCGCGTGCAAGTCAGCGAGCACTCAGACCAGAGCCTCGTCGGGGTAATCGGTCCCGGAGCCGAGCGACTCGCTGACGAGCTCGCCGCGATGCCGGGCGTTCGAGAAATCCGGCCGATGGCGCCGCCGTATCCGTTGGTGTCCCGAGAGCAGCACCCGGAATCGAGCCGGGTGAAGATCGACGATATCACCGTGGGCGGCAACGACCTCATCGTCATCGCCGGCCCGTGCGCCGTAGAGTCCCGAGAGCAGATTTTCGAGGTCGCGGACGCGGTCGCCGCGGCCGGCGCGAGCATGCTCCGCGGCGGGGCGTTCAAGCCCCGGTCCTCGCCGTATTCGTTTCAGGGTCTGGGCCAGGAAGGCCTCGAGCTGCTCGCGGAGGCCCGTGAGCGAACCGGACTGAGGGTGGTCACCGAAGTCGTGGCGCTGGAGGATATAGCGTTGGTGGCGCGCTTTGCCGACGTCCTACAAATCGGCGCCCGGAACATGCAGAACTTCCGCCTGCTGTCCGCCATCGGCGAACAGCAAACCCCGGTATTGCTCAAGCGGGGCATGATGGCGACCGTCGAGGAACTGCTGTTGGCAGCCGAGTACGTGATGGCGGCCGGGAACCCGCGGATCATCCTGTGCGAGCGGGGCATCCGCACGTTCGAAAAGGCCACGCGCAACACGCTGGACATCTGCGCCGTCCCCGTCCTCAAGGAACGCACCCACCTGCCGGTGATCATCGACCCGAGCCACGCCGCCGGACGCCGCGAAATCGTGCCGCCCTTGGCCAAAGCGGGGGTAGCGGTGGGGGCCGACGGATTGATCGTGGAGGTGCATCCAGACCCGGACACCGCCGTGAGCGACGGGCGCCAGAGCATGACCCTGCCGGCCTTCGCGGAGATGATGGACGAGATTCGGACCCTGGCACAGGCGGTCGGGCGGGGCACGCCGGTGACGGTTTAGGGGTTGAGCCACAGGCCAAAAGAAAAAGGCGGACACGCGGTCCGCCTTTTTCGTCTGCGTGCTGCGGTCTCCCCTACGAAGCCGACTTGGCGACTGCCGCGAGCTTCTGCGTCACGAATCGCGACGGGGCGGCGCCCTCCTCCTCCGGCGTAGGAGGCGCCGCCGGCGGCTCGAAGCCCTCGGGCGGCTCGATCTCGATATCCGAGTACCGATAGATTCCGGTGCCCGCCGGGATCAAGTGACCGATGATGATGTTCTCCTTGAGGCCCAACAGATCGTCCCTGGCTCCTCGGATGGCCGCATCGGTCAGCACGCGGGTGGTCTCCTGGAACGAGGCCGCCGAGATGAACGACTGCGTCGTGAGTGAGGCCTTGGTGATTCCGAGCAACAAGGGGTCGCTCGTCGCCGGGTTGCCACCGGCCGCCACCGTTTCCTTATTGCGGTCGCGGAAGCTGATCTTGTCCACGCTCTCTCCTTCGAGGAAGTCGGTGTCGCCCGGATCGACGACCTTCACCTTCTGCAGCATCTGCCGCACGATCACCCCAATGTGTTTGTCGTTGATCTTCACACCCTGCAGGCGGTATACCTCCTGCACCTCGTTGAGGAGGTACTCCTGAACCGCCCGCGGTCCCTTGATCTGCAGAATATCGTGCGGATTGACCGGGCCCTCGGTGAGGCGGTCGCCGGCCCGCACCTTGTCGCCCTCGTGGACGCGAAGGTGTTTGCCCGCGGGTACGTCGTAACCCTGGGGCTCGCCCGACTCCGGCGTCACGAAGATCTCCCGCTTGCCACGTTTGATGCCGCCGAAGGTGACCACGCCGTCGATTTCGGCAATCGTGGCAGGGTCTTTGGGCCGGCGGGCCTCGAATAGCTCCGCCACCCGCGGCAGACCACCGGTGATGTCACGGGTCTTGTACGCCTCCCGCGAAATCTTGGCCAGCGTGAAGCCGGCGGGCACTTCTTTGCCGTCCTCCGCCGTGAGCTGGGCGCCCTCGGGAATGACGTAGTTGCGCACGCGACGCTGCTTACCACCCTTGATCGTCTGTACGATCTCGATGTGCGGATGCAACTTCTTGTCACGGTCTTCGATGATCACCCGCTGCCGCAAACCCGTGATCTCGTCGAGCTCCTCCCGTACCGTCTCGTCCTCGACGATGTCGGCGAACCGAACGGTTCCGCCGAGGTCGGTGATGATCGGATTGGTGTACGGATCCCATGCGAACAGCAGATCGCCGCGCTTCAAATGCTGTCCATCCTCGACATCCAGCGTGGCGCCCAGCGGGACATGGAACCGCGAACGGACCTGCCCGTCTTCGTCATAGAGGACCAACTCGCCCTCGTAACCCGTGACGATGGTCTTGTTCTCTTCCGTTTTGATCAGCTGCAGACGGTCGCCATATCCGATCTTGCCCTCGAGCTTGGTCTTGCGGAACGTCTGCTCGGCGATACGGGCGGCAGTACCGCCGATGTGGAACGTCCGCAGCGTCAGCTGCGTGCCTGGCTCACCGATTGACTGAGCGGCGAGAATCCCGACAGCTTCCCCAAGGTCCACCATGGCCATGGTCGCGAGATTGCGGCCGTAGCACATCCGGCAGATGCCGCGGCGGCATTCACACGTCAACACCGAACGAATCCTAACGCTCTCGAGGCCGGCGTCTTCCATGCTTTGCGCCATCTCCTCGTCGATCAACCCGCCCGCCATACAAAGCAATTTGGGGTCGCCGTGCTCGTCGCGTTCGTGCGGATCGAACACGTCGTCGGCGGCGACGTTGCCGCCGATGCGTTCGCCGAGCGCCTCGATGACGTCCTCGCCTTCCTTGAGCGGCGAGATATCGAGGCCCAAGATCGTGCCGCAATCCTCCTCGGCGATGGTGACGTCTTGCGCCACGTCCACCAGGCGCCGCGTCAGGTATCCCGCGTCGGCAGTCTTGAGCGCCGTGTCGGCAAGTCCTTTTCGCGCTCCGTGTGTCGAGATGAAGTACTCGAGCACGCTGAGTCCTTCGCGGAAGTTCGACTTGATCGGGCTCTCGATCACTTCGCCGATGCCACCCGTCAGTTTCTTCTGGGGCTTGGCCATCAGGCCACGCATCCCGGCCAGCTGACGGATCTGATCGCGGCTGCCTCGGCTGCCGGAGTCGTACATGAGCCAGACCGAATTGAAGCCATTCTTCGCGCGGGACAGATTGTTGACCATCGCTTCGGCGATGTCGTTGTTGGCGTGGGTCCACGCGTCGATGACCTTGTTGTAGCGCTCACCGAAGGTGATCTGCCCCGTGGCATATGCCCGTTGAAACCGCTCGACCCGCTGATTGGCGGCTTCCAGGATCTCCGATTTCTCGTGGGGCACCACGAGGTCTTCGACCCCGATCGACACCCCGCCCATCGTCGCATGCCGGAACCCGAAATCCTTGAGGCGGTCGAGGAACGCGACCGTCTCGGTTATTCCGGCGCGGCGATAGGATTCGAACACGGCGGTCGACAGCGCTCTCTTACGCAGCACGATGTTGTGGAACCCGAGCTCTGCCACCACCTGCTTCGGCAGGATGCTGTTGAACTCCACCCGCCCCGGCGTCGTATCGACCCACCCCGGTTCGGGATCCGTCGCCCCCGGCGGCGGCACGTGCCAGAAATGCACCGGCGATCGATAGGACAGCTTGCCCGTGGAGATGGCCATCTCCATTTCCGCCAGCGACCCCAGGTAGGGCGCGTGCTCCATGCCCTTGGCAAAATCGGCAGATTCCGTCGTAACGAAATAGCAGCCTAGCACCATGTCTTGCGTCGGCTCGGCCACCGGTCTCCCGTCGGACGGTTTCAAGACGTTGTTGCTCGAGACCATGAGCACGCGCGCCTCGAGCTGGCTCTCGAACGACAGCGGCACATGCACCGCCATCTGGTCGCCGTCGAAGTCCGCGTTGAACGCCGCGCAGACCAGCGGGTGCACCCGGATGGCCTTGCCCTCCACCAGCACGGGCTCGAACGCTTGAATGCCCAGGCGGTGCAGCGTCGGTGCCCTATTCAGCATCACCGGGTGATCCTGGATGATTTCTTCCAGAATCTCATAGACCTCCGAATTCTCCCGCTCCACGATCTTCTTGGCGCGCTTGACCGTCTCGGCGATGCCCTTCTCCACCAGCTTGTGGATGATGAACGGCTTGAACAGCTCGACGGCCATCGTCTTGGGGAGCCCACACTGGTGCAAGCGCAGCTCCGGCCCGACCACGATGACCGAACGGCCCGAGTAGTCGACACGCTTGCCGAGCAGGTTCTGCCGGAAACGCCCCTGTTTGCCCTTCAGCATGTCGGACAGGGACTTCAGCGGGCGCTTGCCACGGCCGCGAATCGCCTTGGCGCGACGGCCATTGTCGAATAAGGCATCAACTGCCTCCTGGAGCATCCGCTTCTCGTTCCTGAGAATGACCTCCGGAGCCCGGTGCTGCATCAGTTTCTTGAGCCGGTTGTTCCGGTTGATAACGCGGCGATAGAGGTCGTTCAGATCGCTCGTGGCAAACCGTCCGCCGTCCAACGGGACCAGCGGACGCAGGTCGGGCGGAATGACCGGCACCACGTCGAGGATCATCCACGCGGGATCGTTGCGGTCTTCCTTCTTTTCGCCGGAGTGCCGGAATGCGTCCACGATCTTGAGGCGCTTGAGCGTCTGCTTCTTGCGATGCTGGCTGGTCTCGGTAATCACCCCGGCGCGCAGCTCGTCGGACACCTTATCGATATCGATCCGACTCAACAGCTCGCGCACCGCCGGTGCACCGATGTCAGCGTGGAAGGCCGTGTCTTTTTCTTCTTTGGCCTTGGCTCTCAGCTCGAGGTATTTGTCTTCGTCCAGCAACTCGTTCTGCTGCACCTCTTGCTCACCAACGTCGATCACGATGTAGTTCGTGTAGTACACGACCCGTTCGAGATCCCGCAGGGTGAGGTCGAGGAGGTTGCCCATCGGGCTCGGCAACGTCTTGAAAAACCAGATGTGCGCCACCGGCACCGCAAGCTCGATGTGACCCATGCGCTCGCGGCGCACCTTCGACAACGTGACTTCGACGCCACAGCGGTCACAGATCACCCCGCGGTAGCGGATCCGCTTGTACTTCCCGCAGTGGCACTCCCAATCCTTCACCGGACCGAACGTCCGCTCGCAGAACAGGCCGTCCTTTTCGGGCTTGAACGATCTGTAGTTGATGGTCTCCGGCTTCGTGACCTCGCCCCACGACCACCACGAGCGCTGGCCCTGGAGTTCCAGACGCTCGCGTTCCTTGGCATCTCGCGGACCACGGATTTCCTCGGGGCTCGCTATGCGGATCTGGATATAGTCGAAGCTCGGGCCACGCTGCTCGCGAACGCTACGAAAATCGATCATCTATACCTCTCCCTATTCGTCGCTGTTTTCGGTGGAGCCCAACGTCACCTTGAGACCAAGCGCCTGTAATTCCTTCACGAGCACGTTGAATGACTCAGGGATGCCCGGTTCGGGCAGGTTCTGCCCCTTGACGATGGCTTCGTAGACCCGACTCCGGCCGTTCACGTCGTCGGACTTCACCGTGAGCATCTCCTGCAACACGTGCGCAGCCCCGTAGGCTTCCAACGCCCACACTTCCATTTCGCCGAACCGCTGGCCGCCGAATTGCGCCTTGCCGGCCAGAGGTTGCTGCGTCACCAGACTGTACGGTCCGATCGAGCGGGCGTGGATCTTGTCGTCTACGAGGTGTGACAGTTTCATCATGTACAGCGGTCCCACCGTGATTTCGGAGTCGAACCAGCCCCCAGTTCGCCCGTCGCGCAGCTTGCACTTGCCGGTGGGCATCAATCCCGCCAAGCGCATCAACTCCCGAGCGGCATCTTCCACGTCCGCGCCGCTCTTGGGCCCGAGCATGGCGGCCAGGTGGGGCAACCCCGCCCCTTCCAGGACCTTGGCTCGGTCCCGGACGGCCGCATGCTTGATCGCCTTCAGGCCCCCCTTCAATTCGGCCACCTGCCGCTCCGTGGGCGGCTCTTCTTCATCCTCGAGGCGCGCCTTGTGGTACGCCGCCTGGGCTCCCAACTCGGCGATTTCCCTCTCCGCCAACTCCATTGCCGCCGCCTGCAGGAAGTCGCGCATGCCACGGAACAAGTCACGCGTTTCCTGGCTCAGCACGCGGCTCGACAGGGTGTCCAACCGGACCGCCTCCAGATCGTGTCCTGCGCCGTTCTCTGAAGGAAGCAGCTCGAGGTCATCGACCAACCGTCCAATTATCTCCGGTGTCAGCTCGGGGGGCCGTGGGGACAATCCCAGAGGCTTGGGACACCACTGCAACCCGGCCAAGCGAAGCAAGAAACCGATCTCCGACTCGTTCGCCCCCTGGAACACGGGAGACTTGGCCTCGAATCCCAGAATGCGAACGGCCCAGCCGAGGTGAGTCTCGAGAATCTGGCCCACGTTCATCCGGCTCGGCACGCCCAGCGGATTCAGCACGATGTCGACCGGCGTGCCATCTGGCAGGAACGGCATGTCTTCCTCGGGAACGATCCGGGCGATGATGCCCTTGTTCCCATGCCGACCCGCCATCTTGTCGCCCACGGCGATCTTGCGTTTCTGTGCCAGATACACCTTCACCAACTGGATGACGCCGGGCGGCAGCTCGTCCGGCTGCAAGATCTTGTCGATCTGATCCTCGGCCTTTTCCTCGAGCTTGGCGCGTTCCGCATCGGCCGCATCGATGACCGCACGCACGCGTTCATTTGCGGCCCTGGACCCGACCCGCAGCGTCTTGAGATCCACACCGGCAAAGTCGAGGTCCACGAGCATCGCTTTGGTCAGCTTGGTGCCCGCCTGGGTATGCTCTTCGACGGTACCGTTCTTGAGCATGAGGGCAACTTCCTGGGTGACCAGCAAGTCGCGGAGCTCATCGAACAGCGCGGCCGTGACACGCGCCTTCTCGTCGTTCTCCAACTGGCGCACCTCACCGATTCGCTCGCCGCGATCTTTTTCCACCACCTGGTCTTCGATGCGTGAGAAGATCTTGACGTCGATGACTACGCCCGCCATGCCCGGGCGTACCTTGAGCGACGAATCCTTGACGTCCTTGGCCTTCTCGCCGAAGATGGCGGTCAGGAGTTTTTCCTCCGGCGACAGCTCCGTTTCGCCTTTCGGCGTGATCTTTCCGACCAGGATGTCGCCCGGTCCCACGTGGGCACCGACGCGTACGATCCCGCGCTCGTCCAAGTCGACCAACGCTTCTTCCGAAACGTTCGGAATCTCCCGCGTGATTTCCTCCTGGCCACGCTTCGTATCACGGACGTGCAGTTCGAGCTCCTGAATGTGAATGGAGCTGTAGACGTCGTCCTTCACGAGCCGTTCCGAGATGACAATGGCGTCCTCGAAGTTGTGCCCGTACCAGGGCATGAACGCGACCATCACGTTCTGGCCCAGCGCCAGTTCCCCTTCGTCGGTGGCGGGACCGTCGGCGATGATCTCTCCCGTCTCCACCTTCTGGCCCACCTTCACCAGCGGCCGTTGATTGATGGCCGTGTCCTGGTTGGTCCGCCAAAACTTTCGCAGCCGGTAACGATCATGCTGCATCAACCGCCCCAGCGGGGCGTCGACGTGCTTGCGGTCGGCCGCGCCGGTATCGACGATGATTTCGTCCGCGGTAACCCGCCCGACGGTCCCGCTGCGACGAGCGATCACGACCGCGCAAGAATCGCGCGCCACCTTCTCTTCGAGCCCCGTTCCAACCAATGGGGCATCGGGGAAGAGCAGTGGCACGGCCTGCCGCTGCATGTTGCTTCCCATGAGTGCTCGATTGGCGTCGTCATGTTCGAGGAACGGAATCAACGCCGCGGCGATGGACACCAGTTGCTCGGGAGCCACGTCCATGAAGTCGATGCGATTCGGCGACAACAAGGGATAGTCGTCCCGCTTTCGGCACAGGACGAGATCTCGCGAAAAGCGGCCATCCGCCTCCAGCGGTGCATTCGCCTGGGCAACGGCATACTCTTCCTCTTCGGACGCGGATAGCCATTGGATTGCGTCGGTGACACGTCCGTTCTTCACTCTGCGATACGGCGTCTCGATGAAGCCGAGAGGGTTGACCCGCGCATAGGTCGAGAGACTCGTGATCAGCCCGATGTTCGGGCCTTCCGGCGTCTCGATGGGACACATGCGGCCGTACTGCGAGTAGTGGACGTCTCGCACCTCGAAGCCCGCTCGTTCTCTGGTGAGGCCCCCAGGACCGAGCGCGGACAGGCGCCGCTTGTGGGTGAGTTCGGCCAGCGGATTGGTCTGGTCCATGAACTGAGACAGCTGCGAGCTGCCGAAGAACGCCTGAATGACGGCGCTCACCGTCCGGGCGTTGACCAGATCGTCCAGCGTGATCCTGTCCGGATCGTTGTTGATGCTCATCCTTTCCTTGATGAGCCGCGCCATGCGCGACAGTCCTACCGAGAACTGATTCGCGATCAACTCGCCCACGGTGCGTACCCGTCGGTTCCCGAGGTGATCGATATCGTCCGTGTACCCGCGGCCTTCCGAAAGGTCGAGCAGGTAGCGAATGATCGCGACGAAATCTTCCTGGGTGAGCACCGTGTGGTTCTCAGGCACCTGGACCTTGAGGCGCTGGTTGATCTTGTATCGCCCGACCCGACCGAGGTCGTACCGCTTCGGGTTGAAGAACAAGCGCTCCAGCGCAGCACGGGCCGTGGCGATATTCGGCGCCTCTCCGGGACGAAGCAGCGCGTAGATCTGCTGCAGGGCCTCTTCCTCCGAGGAGGTGGGATCCTTGGCCAGGGTGTTCTTGATGATCGGCGATTCGCCCCGAGCCGACGAAAGCAACACGTCGACCTTGTACGCTCCGGCCTTGATGAGCTTCTTCTTGAGCACTTCGGTGATCGGCTTGCCCGCCGACGCGAGGACCTCGCCGGTATTGGGATGGGGCACGTCGAACGCCAGGATGTAGTTCTCATCCGGGTCGCGCCGCGTCGTGGGATGCTCGTCATCCCGCACATCTACCTGCGCGTAGCGGGCGAATGCCTGTACCTTCTTGGTCCCGGCGGTGCGCAGCGCGGTGTACAGCTCCTGCGTCAGCTCGTCGCCCTCCTTGGCGAGCGGCTCGCCCTCGGCGTCTTCGGAGTTGGGGATCGTCTCGGCGAGCAAGGCGCCCAGGACGTCACGGCGGAGGCGACGCTCGTCCATGTCTTTCGACAGATCAAGCGTGCGCTTGGCGTAGAACAGCCCTAGTATGTCCAGGTTGGTGCTGTATCCAAACGCGCGGAGCAGCGCCGTCGCTGGGAACTTCTTCTTCTTGTCGATGTGCACGTACGCGACGTCGTGAATATCGACCGTGAACTCGACCCATGAACCCCGGAACGGAATGATGCGCGCACTGTTGAGCCGCTGGCCGTTGGGGTGCGTCGACTCTTCGAACACCACGCCGGGAGACCGGTGGAGCTGGGACACCACCACGCGCTCGGCACCATTGATCACGAACGTCCCCAACGGAGCGAGAATCGGCAGCTCGCCGAGATAGACTTCCTTTTCGATGATGTCTTTCGGCCGCTTTTCGCCGCTCTCGAGCGTCTCGTTGATATGGAGCCGCAACGTGGCCTTGAGGGACGCCGAATACGTCATGTCGCGCTCGATGCACTCCCCGACGGTGTACTTCGGCTCGCCCAGGGCATAGCTCACGTACTCGAGGGAGTAGTTGCCATTGACGTCGGCCACCGGAAACACTTCCTGGAAAACCCGCTCAAGCCCTAGATCCGTGTTCTCTTCATCCCCCCCTACCCGCAGGAGGACCTCGAAGGAGCGGAGCTGGATATCCAGCAGATGGGGCATCGGCATGCCCGTTTCCAGCTTGCCAAACGAGAGAATCGGCGTTGTTCTGATCATTGTCTTAGATACCCCTCGCCCAACACAAACGGCCCCACACCTTCCGACCACGCGTCGGACGGGCAACGATGGGGCTCGCTGTGCGAGTTACTATTGAGAAACCGCAGTTTCGTGACATACCGTCGTCGCCGGAGAAGGTCCTCTCTCCCACCACCGCCCGAATGGCGGCGGCGGCCCGAGACACCTACTTCAGCTCAACGGTCGCGCCCTGCTCTTCGAGCTTGGCCTTGATGCTCTCGGCTTCGTCCTTTGAAATGTCTTCCTTCACGTTGCTCGGAGCGCTGTCGACCAACTCCTTGGCCTCCCTGAGTCCCAGTGACGTGACTTCACGGACGGCCTTGATCACCTGGATCTTCTTGCCGCCAATGCCCTGGAGCACCACGGTGAACTCGGTCTTCTCCGCCGCATCGCCGCCGCCGCCGCCGCCGTCACCGGTCGGCGCGGCCGCCACCGGCGCAGCGGCGATCGTCACATTGAACTTGTCCTTGAACGCCTCGATGAACTCCGCCAGCTCGATGACCGACATGTTGCCGACGGTTTCGAGCAGTTCTTCCTGACTCAAAGTTTTCGTTGCCATGTTCTCTCTCTCACCACCTGTGGTTTGTACGGCGCCCCAACTCAGGCATCTTCCGCACGTTGGGCGCGAAGCGCCTCGAGGGCGCCAACGAACCGATTGAGCAGACCACTCAACGCGCCGACGAATTCTTGCAACGGACCCTGGAGGGTTCCGGCAACCTGGCTCATCAACTCGTTCCGGGTCGGGAGCGCCGCCAGCCTGCTCACCTCCTCGGGCGTGACCCGCTTTCCATCAACGAGGCCCGCCTTGATAGCCGGCCGGTTGTTGGCCTCCTTTTGGAAGTCGGCGAGCACCTTCGCCGCTCCCACCCCCTCATCCTGAGCAAACACGAACGCCGTCGGACCCTCCAACACGTCGTCCAGCGTCTCGATGGAAACCTCATGCAACGCGCGCATCGCCAAAGTATTCTTCGTGACGAGATACTCGACCCCGGCTTCACGGAACCGGCGACGCAGATCGGTCATGTTCTTCACCGACAGCCCGGTGAAGTCCGTCAGATAAACCGTGGACGCCCGAGTGAGCCGATCCTTGAGACCGGTGACCAGCGCGTCCTTTTGCTCCCGTTTCAGCTTCATCAGTACCCCGCCGTTTCGACTTTCACCCCCGGGCCCATCGTGGTCGACACAGAGACTTGCTTCACATACGTCCCTTTGGCCGCCGCCGGCTTGGCCCGCACCACGGAGTCCATGAAGGTGCCGAAGTTCTCGGCGAGCTGCTCTTGCGAGAAGGACGCCCTGCCGATGGGGGCGTGGAGGTTGCCCGTTTTGTCCACGCGAAACTCGATCTTGCCCGCCTTGATCTCCTTCACGGCGGACGCGACATCCTGGGTCACCGTCCCGGACTTGGGATTGGGCATGAGGCCCCGGGGACCGAGAATCCGGCCGATCTTGCCCACCTGGCTCATCATGTCCGGCGTCGCAACCACCGCGTCGCACTCCAGCCAATCGCCGGACTTGATCTTGTCGACGTATTCGGGGCCGACGAAGTCCGCGCCCGCGGCCTCCGCCTCTCTGGCCTTGTCACCCTGCGCAATGACCAGGATCCGCACCGTCTTCCCGGTGCCGTGGGGCAACACCACGGTGCCCCGCACGATCTGATCGGCGTGCCGGGGATCCACGCCGAGGTGCACCGCCACATCAACGCTCTCGTCGAACTTCGCGAACGCACTTGATTTGATCGCGTTCAGCGCGTCGGCCGGCGCATATAGCTTCGAGCCGTCGACGCTGGCCGCGGCGGCTGCAAATTTCTTGCCTCGTCGCATCAGCCCACGACTTCCACGCCCATGGATCGGGCCGTGCCGGCGATGATCTTGACGGCCGCCTCCATGCTCGTCGCGTTAAGATCGGGCATCTTGATCTTGGCGATCTTCTGGAGCTGCGCCCTGGTGACCTTGCCGACCTTTTCGCGGTTGGAGACCGGGGAACCCTTGTCCAGTCCCAATTCCTTCTTCAGCAACACGGCCGCCGGGGGCGTCTTGGTCACGAAGCTGAACGTGCGGTCGTGGTAGATCGTCAGCTCGACCGGCGTGATGATCCCCGCATCACCCTGAGTCTTGGAATTGAATTGTTTGCAGAAGTCCATGATGTTGACGCCGTGCGGTCCGAGAGCGGTGCCCACAGGAGGTGCCGGGGTGGCCTGGCCGGCCGGCACGTGCAGCTTCACAAAGCCGATGACTCTCTTCGACGCCATTTTTCTCCTCTAACGCTGGGGTCAGAGCCCGAGCTCCCACAAACCCAGTGGTGGGGGGGCGCGTGGATCTAGTGCGCCTTCAACTGCAAATAGTCGAACTCAACCGTCGTCGGACGTCCGAACAGGCTGACGCTCACACATACTTTCCCTTTGTCTGAAATCACCTTTTCCACCGTACCGCTAAAATCAGAGAAAGGTCCTTCCATGATCTCGACGACCTGGCCCACCAGGAAGGGGATCTCTTCCTGCGGCTGTTCGTCGGTGACTTCCTCCTCGACGCCGAGCAGGCGGTTGACTTCTTCTTGCCGGAGCGGCTGCGGGGTCCATCCATGACCGACGAACTTGATGACCCCTTGGATGCCGTTGATGACGTGCATCGTGTCCTGATTGAGGACCATCTCCACCAACACGTACCCCGGGTAGACCTTCCGCTCGACGTTTACCTTCTTGCCATTCTTGATCTCGACGACCTGTTGCGTCGGGACCAGCGCCTGCCGGATGAGACGCTCGTCCTCCGGCCGCGGGTCGTCGTGGATCCGCCGCTCGACCAGCGAGCGCACCTTGTTCTCGTGTCCCGAAGTGGTCTGGATGGCGTAAAACCGGTGCTCCATGGTTGCTCCGATCATCCGAGGATGCCGCCCAACCCCCGGATCAGCGTCATGCTGAAAAACCAGTCCATCAATCCGATAATCACACCGATGATCGTGACCACGATGATTATTGCTACCGTATGCTGCCGCAGGTCCTCCCAGGTCGGCCAGGTGATCTTCTTGACTTCCGACCGGACGTCCTGAAAATACTTGAACGACCGCGTCGCCATGGCCATGGCTTTCGACATTACTTCGATTCCTTGTGTAGTTTGTGCGTGCCGCACCGCGGGCAGTACTTCCGCCACTCCACGCGTTGCGGGTGCTTCCGCCGGTTCTTTGTCGTGAAGTAATTCCGCTCCTTACAATCAGAACACTCCATGATGACTTTGTCTCTCGCCATGGGCCTTCTCTATTCGTTAATCTTGGTGACCACCCCGGCCCCCACCGTCCGACCACCTTCCCGCACCGCAAACCGCAAGCCCTCGTCCATGGCAATCGGCGTGATCAGCTCGATCTCCATCTTCGTGTTGTCCCCCGGCATCACCATCTC